>JARRJP010000011.1:0-100483 GCA_037389025.1 Reinekea sp.
ACAGCTCAGGTATTTAACCGGACTGAAAAAGCTGGATTTATACCATTCCGTGCCAGCCATCACCGATATCAGCATGCTGAAAAACCTGACTTCTCTTGAATATATCAATCTTTCATATCATGACGTTACGGATATATCACCATTGGCGGCTTTACCTAATATCCATCGGATTATTTTGAGCTTGGCAAACCCCCGCCTAAGCGATATCACCAATTTTTACGATATTGCGCAGCGGCCAGTCAGTGTGGAAGTTTATGAGGATGACCTGCTCAGTTGTTCACCCCACTATTACGAAGAGTATAAAAAAGGAAAACGCTGCAATACACAGCAGCGAGAGAACTGCGGTTCGATGAAGCCGGGTTTGTTGCGGAAGTTTTGTGTTTTTCGGTATCGGGATTGGTTTTGAGTAGTGGTCGTAAAACAGCGGAAAAATAAATAATGAATATTCACCAGCGGCTACTCAGTAGCCTGCTACTCGAATTAGTGCCTGTCCAGAAAGGTGCAGAAAAGTGGTTCGGAAAGTTGGCTTCTATTTCACCCAAATGAGAAGTCTATTTTTAGTCTGATCAGACGTACATTAACTGAAGACCAACTGAACCAATGTTTTGAATGCGCCACTCCATAGTGGCGCAGTGCGCAAACCATTGTCCCTCTTTGCTTCCCAGAAATTTCAATGAACCTATGGGGTGTTCTTGAGTGCCTGTCCTATTAGTTCTTAGTTCTCCAATACGCTATTCGCACGTGCCGTCGCGTCCATTGATCCAGATCGCAACACAATTGATAGCAGTTGGCGATACCAAAATAATTAATCCAACCTCGTAAGTATTGGCTGGTTTTAAACAGTTGGTACTGCATGCTGACTTCCCAGTTTCAGTTCGTTAGTTCGCGTACAGTGCAGTTTACCCAGACGCCCATTCTGTATTTATATTGACTGAAGCGAATGAATCGTCGAACCCACGTGCAATAGTTTTTTTGGTTGAACAGGAAAGGCCTTTGTAGCGAATGAATAACTTAAATTGATCAGAGAAACAGGGGATTTGGGGTTAATCGTTTTCCGGGTATCGATTATTTGCATTTTACACGTCGATGTAAGAATTTATTCACAAAGTACTGTGTGCATGAACAGAATCTATAGAATGGCGTTGTTTGTTTGTGAATAACATAACAAATCATCGTGCTTTTGCGACTCAGTATCCAGATATTCGCCGGATATTCGGTCTGGAGATGCAGTATCCGGCAAGATAGGCTGAAAACCTGATACTTGTCCGACTGGTTAAATATCATGAATATTCTGTAACGCTATGAATTTAGCGGCCTGTAGACGACCACTTTTTCTGGATACTGCGTCGCGTGACGGAATATCCGGTGGGTGAAATTGACAGGGGGTGGCGGTGTGCTAAGTTTGATGGGTCTGAGGAGGCTGGGTGGTATTAAATTGCTCAGGGATAAGCGTCTTCTGGATATTTTGTCAGGTGATGTAGAATAAAACTGTTAGATTTTAAAAAAGGAAGTTTGTGTCCATGCTCCCAGTTCAGACCATTGAAGAGCTAATTAGCGAGTCCTACGTCAGTGCGATTGTCGCTCGGTCTGGCTTTGTGCCGAATTCGATTTCAAAGGACTTTGGTATTGATCTTGAAGTTCGCAATATCACTTCCTATGGAAACAAGCGTATCGATATGGGCGCATTTCTTTCTCTGCAGCTTAAAGCAAGCGTAAATTGGTCTCTGGAAGATGACTATGTTGTCTACGATATGGAAGCCGATGCATTCAATCGACTTGTTTTCAGGCGGGGCCAGTCAGCTTTGCCATGTGCTCTGGTTTTGTGCTGTCTACCATATGATAAATCTTTGTGGATGGCCGCGTGTGAAGACGAGTTGACCATAAAAAAATGTTGTTACTATTACTTCGTCGAAGGGCCTGAATCTCCCAACTCAAGCTCGAAGCGAATTAGAATACCTAGAGATCAATTGCTTACACCAGAATCATTGCTGGGCCTTAAAGAAAAGCTACTCGTGGGAGCACTCTTATGATTCGCTCGGGCAATAATATTTTGGATAATATAGATCGAGTCAGGTTGTTTGATCTAAAAAACTACCTTCATAGAAAGGGTTGGAAGCAATATGCAACCAACGGCGAAAAATGGCAGCTTTTCAAGCTCGATGTGGATTCGGATCAATCGCTGGAGCTTATCCTGCCAGGCAGCGAATCATTTATCGATTTCAGAGAGCGTATTCAACAATCGATAGAAGCTCTTTCTCAGATTGAAGATAAGCCAGTATCTGAAATACTTTCAGGATTGATGGTTGAAAATGCTGATTCAGTGAAGCTGCGACTTCAAGTCCCTGATTCTGTCAGCTCGTTGCCTATTGATGACGCTTCTAAGCATATTAAGGCAATTAGAAATCTTTTTTTATATTCTGGCTGCTCTGAAATAAAAAGCCTTCCTCACTTTGAACAGCCCTTACCAGCCGCTCAAGAGTATCTTGGGGACTTTGAATTTTGTCATACTTTCCGAGGAAGCTTTGGATTTGAAGTATCTAGTGCAATTATTAAAGAACAAGAGGATCGAGACCTATTTGAGCTTCCAGTAAATAGACGTATTGTTGAACGGATAGCTAGGGGCCTCGTGGCTCTCGATAGTGCGGTTCGTAATGATGATCCTGATATTCTGATTTCCTCCTACGAAAGAGCACTAAATGCTCGTATGTGCGATGCATTAGTTCAAATTGGTCTTGATGGAGAGCTAAATTTTGGTGTAGACATCGATTGGGCCACCATATTAGAACCGTCTAAGGAGGTCGTTTCGTTCCGCAGCGTAACTGTAGAAAAAGCTCAAGTTAGCATGCTCAGCTATGCATCCAAAAAATTGAAGATTGTCGAGCCAACAGCGCAGCAAATATCTGGGCGAGTAGTTAATTTACATTGTGTTGCGAACCCCTCTGAGGGGAGTGCTAGACGGACAGTAGCTATTAAGGTCGATCATTCAGATCATGGCCTGATTGAAGTCCGTTTGGCACTTGGTTCTGACTCCTATTTGGGGGCTTTAAAAGCACATTCCGAGGGAAGGGAGTTGGTAGCGTCCGGTCAGTTACAAAGGAAAGGCAACACCTGGAGTTTGGACGCTATAACTTCGGTCCAGGAAGGCCAACAATCTAACAAGTAAATGAAGCCGACCAATTTTCCGCTGCCGCTCCAAATTGTCAGCTTATTCAAAGCGTTAGCACTCCAATCTCCAGCCAATAGGGAAGTGAAAGAGATATATGAAAATAGAACAAGTCAAAGTCTTGAATTATAGAACATTGGAAAATGTCGTCGTAGATTTCGATGGCTATTATTCTGCAATTAGCGGGCAAAACAATGCTGGTAAAACGTCGCTCATGAAAGTCATTCGTGACGTGTTTCGCGACAATACAAAGCATTTTTTCGCGTTTCGGGAAAATGACGACATTACATATTCTGAAGATAAAACCCAATGGAGTAAAACGGATGATAATATTATCTTTACATATCTATTATCGGTATCAAAAGTAGCCGATCCAGGGTTGTTTATCTTTATTGAAAAATTTTATGAAAAAGAAATCGAAACTACAGAGTTTTCTCTTAAAGTTGAGGTTTCACACGATAAGGAGGGGGAAACCCATTGTAAGGTCTTCGTTGGCGATGATGAACTTAAATCATTTGATTCTAATGAGGTTCTTAAAAAACTACTTTCCTCGAACTTGGCTTTTATGCACAATTCTGCAGAAAACGAACTCGGAGTAATAGCATCTCGAGGAAGAATGTTTCATGAGATGATGTTTTCTGATAGCGAAAAGGATCAGTTTGCTGCCGAACAGAAAAAAATAAGAACTAAAATTCAAAAAATTGCTAAAAATCATAAAACCGAGTTGTCAGAACTCTTAGGCCATTTAGAAGATAAGTACGAAGTCGAGTTTACTATTCCCGAGGGTTATTTTTCTGGAACGATGCCATTTGGTATAAATCTAAAGGATAAGAATGTTGAAGTTCCGCTAAATGATTGGGGGAGTGGAACTAGGAATCGAACGCAGATTATGGTTTCGATACTTCAAGCAAATAGAATAGGGTCAAACGAGCTTGACGAAAACAGGATTACTCCGATAGTCCTTATTGAAGAGCCCGAAAGCTTTTTACACCCATCTGCTCAAGCGGAGTTTGGACGTGTACTCAGAGATCTGGCTAATGAACTAAAAATACAAACAGTTGTTACAACTCATAGTCCATATATGCTGTGCCAAACAAATTATAAATCGAACATCTTGCTAGATCGTAAGGTAGTTCGAAAAAAATTAATGTGTACTGAAGTTGTAGATCTTTCAGAAGATGACTGGATGCACCCATTCAGTGAAATTTTAGGTTTAGATAATACAGAATTTGAAGCATGGAGAAGAGTACTGGATCAAGATGGTGATTTTGTTTTCCTCGTCGAGGGAATGTCGGATAAAGAGTATATAGAGCATATCAATTCGCTAGGCTTGGATGGTTTTACTGTTCCTGAAGAGCTGGATATTGTGCCATATGATGGAAAAGATGCTCTTAAGAATACTGTTTTACTTAAGTTTATATTAGGGAAGTTTAAAAACATCCTTATTTCTTTCGATTTAGATGCAAAATACGAAATAGTTAAAATAATGAATCAGTTGAGCCTAAAAGAGGCTGAAGACTATTTTTCTATCGGAGCAAACAAGCCCGGGAAGGAGTGTGTGGAAGGTTTAATTCCAGAAAGAATTGTTTCAGCAGTGTACGCAAATAACTCAGACTTAGTAATGCAACTAAATGCTCAGGATAGCAAGATCAGAAAATCAGCAAAAAGCTTACTTAAGGCCAAAATACTCAGCGAATTTAAATCGAAAACGAACTACACGGTTGAAGAGCTTAAGCCATTTAAAACATTATTCGGTTTTATTAATAAAAATTACAACCAGAAAAAATGCTGACAATACGCTGAACCGGACAAATACTGCTAAGGCCGTTTTTGTGTATGTCGCATAGCTCCATTTTACACAAAAAGACTAATAGGACAGGCACTCAAGAAGGAAATGAGTAGCACTGTACAAAACTCAAGTTTCGGAGTTCGTTTTTGTACGATTTTTCTAGTTGAAGGAAGCCCGCAACTCGATTTTCGTAGGAACTTGCCTGCAAGTGACCTTTTTGGTTGAACTGGGTGTGGAGCATGTGGGGTAGATCCAGGGATCAGCCCTTTCAAGGTGTTTTATTGAGGGCGATCTAATTCCATCTATTATTTTATGGCAAGCAGGGCAATATACCTTTGTTATTGATGGCGCACATTGATTAAGTGCACTTATTGCGTGGGTAAATGATGATTCTCATGCCTGTCTGATTCTCTAAAGAATTTCATGTTCTTAAAAATGGAGAATATGGTTATTCAGATTCCTTTCGGGTCATAATTGATCCAATAAAGATAATGACAAAGGAAAAAACGAATCATGAACAGTTTACAGGCAAAAGTATTGTCGTTTCTCTTGATTACGGCAGGGCTCGGATTGGCAGGTTATGGCGGATACGGACTGTATCAGGCCTGGGATCATAATCAGCAGGTTGGAAATACGGATCAGGCATTGGGTGGCTTGATCACTACCGTAAGCAACACTTTTGGGGCAGATGTCATGATGTCCTATGACCAGCCAGCTATTTTTGCCGGTATTGGTCTGGTTGTGCTGCTTCTGGGATGGGTAACTCTCGGTAGGGTCAAGTAACCAAGCGACGGATACACTTATAAATAGCAAACTGCCCGTTAAACCGGGCAGTTTGCGTGAAGAGTGTCGCTTGGTGTTACACCATTCTGGCAGCGGGTTTACCGATGTTTTTCGTCACAAGGTAACCTTATTACCTGTGATGAATGAACCTGTGGCAATTGTCGGCGCATACAGTGCGATTGCATTAGGTATACCTGAATCCGTGACTCCATAGCGGCGCAGTGCGCAAGCCATTGATTCCTCTTTGCTTCCCAAAAAATTGGGGTGAACCTATGGGTGCACCTGTAATTTTTGAAAAGCAAATAGAAATCAAGCTCTTACACTCTGCATCCACTGAAGGAGTCATGGATTCAGGACTTACTTTAGAAGGCTAGTTGAATAAATCGTGAGCTTACGCCACCCTGGCGTAACTCACTCAAACCTCACGCTGTAGCAGTACTGGTGTAATGCCATCCTGTTCACCGTCTGCACTTTTTTGTACCGGTCGAGCCATGAGCCATTAAAACAGGTGCTATGCTGTTGCGTTTATTACGTAACAAGTATTTTATTACTGGCGCGATTTTAGGCGGCGGTAATGGCTTGCGCACTGCGCCGCTCTGGAATTACGGAGGAATTACGGATTCAGGTTTCAGAAAACCGCATCATTTCTTGAGAGTATATGTTGGTGTTGTGATGTTTAGTTGACAACGAATTTTGAACACCCTCCTAAGTTTGGAAAAATCATTCTCAGTTATCGTGGTATTCTTTTTCTGTTCATCTCAACCAGAGGTTCGTCATTTTGTCATAAAAAGCCGGTACATTCAGACAAGAGCCATTTTATAGCGTATAAAAGTGAGGCTATTGTAATGAGAATAAACCCAGCGAGCAGTCATCAAGGCAGAATCACAGCTGTCATATCCGATCCTAAATCCTCAGAAATATCAAGCACACAAGAGACTGTTCGCGAGCCACGGATTCTTAGCCTGACCGCACCATCATCTAAGTCTGACAATGCACCGGCTTTTCGTCGTGTGCTTGCCGCAGATGTCAGCGAGATTGCTCAGGCGATGCAAAACCATTTGCATGAAAAATGCCGTGCTGCTGAGTCTCAGTTTAATAGTGGCTGGTGTTTTCCCGGTTCAAGGAAAAGTCGGCTGGACGCCTATGTCAGTGCCAGCCAGATGTTGACGACTCATGTCACGGCGTTACTGGAAAAGTATCGCATTGATCCGGATACCGTCAGTATTGATCCGAAAACCATTCTTTCGATTGAAGACGCCGCAAAGATTTCCCGCGCATTTGAAGCTATCGCTGAACGGTTACCAAAGGGTGAAACGCGAGAGTTGGCCGGTCTGCTGGGGCTGCATCTGAAAGCCGCTTGGTCGCAGATGAAAGCTGAGGAGGTAAAAGAATCTCTGCTGAACAAACTGGCCCCATATCGGAACCCGGAAACATCAATGTCAGATACCGTCTCCGCCAGCGTATCGCTGGAAGCGGGTATGCCCGGCATACGGATCGGTAAATTCAAACTTAAACCACTGGCGATTTCTATCCGGCAGACACTTGGCCTGGGCAAACAGGCAGAGCTTACTGCGAATCCTGAAGGTACGGTGTACTTATATAATCACACCATACGCAAGGGACAAACCCGTGCTGAATTTGGGGGGGATATTCCGGTCATATCCAGTGCAAAGTTCTCAGGTAAAGTACGAACGGTTCGTCATGACGTTAAGCTGAAACGCTTCTCCACAATTGAAGATCTGGTCGAAAAATACGGTCACGATCAACGCTGGTCATATGGTAACCGGGATGAATACAAAGGTATTCTGAAAACTGGCACCTGGAGTAATAACGTGGCGCAGGCGGTCAATGCCATTCGCCATAAGCGCTTTCCGTCCTCATCAGAACTGGCGGATCTCAAAGTCGATCAGCAGCATGCAACCAATAACCGGCAACGGTTAAATGAACTGCTGAAAGATGTATTAGGCCTTGAGCACGCAAAGGTTTCTGCGCCACCGCCGGATCGGAAACCTGAATTGACCGGTCGATCCACCTACATTACCGCCTCGATTGGAGGGAGCGTTAAAGCAAACCTGAAAGGCATTACTGGGGGCAAAGTTGAACTGTCATACAAGCGTAGGGCGTTAGACTATCATTTACTTGAAAACCTGACGTTTACCAATGCAGTATTGCGCGATCCGAAATACCTGAAAGAACTTCCGGCCATACTGATGAAACACGCCTCCGATTCATTGGCTCATACAGCCGAAGGTACACCGAAGAGGCAACAGGCTGCCACAGAAAAACTTCAGGATATGAAAGACGACTTGCAACGCTATTTTTCCGTTGTTAAGGATCTGGATGGAGTGAGATTTCGGGAGCGTGCCAGACTGGCGCAAAACCTGACTGAAAAAAAGAATCTGCGCAATGAAAAGCATCGTCTGGAAAATAAATGGCATGCCATTGGCCGACATAACCTGTTGCAGGTCATGTCCGCTTCTCATGCTCTGTTGACGCTCAACGCTTTGCCACCGGGCGGATACCATGCCGATGAAGCCTGTAAACTGGTTAAAAATACCGCAGAACTTCTTGCCAAGCCGGATATTCATTACGATAAACTCCGGCTGTCTGACGCTGCGAATATCAAGCTCAGCGAGACCCAGCAGGATCATTCCAATACCGTCAAGGCCAGCACTGAAGTATCCCTCATGGGGCAGAGAGGAAGAGTGAGTGTTTCCCAGGAGCGGCTGAGTCGGATCCATGCAAACCGCCTGCGCCAGGGGGAATATGTGAACAACAAACTGGCTGTAACCGGGACCGTTGATCCGGTTGGGGCTACATATGCAGTTTCTGAACTGGCTGCGCGGCTGGGGAGAAATATCGATGTCCCCGATGGGGTTTCCAGTGTGTTAGGCAATGGCACGTCCAGTGTGACAGCCAGTGAAACCCGGACCCATCTGGTGCGACAATACTCACCAGAATATGTTTCTTATCCAGAATATGAAGGTGACAAAGATCTTAAAATCCGCTTAACCCGAAACACCCGGTCCCCCAAGCAAAGTGTTAGCCTTGTTGGCGAAGGGCCGATCACGCCGGGCATGAATCTGGGCGGCGACCTAAGGTATGAGCATGCCAAAACCCATATGCTTAACCAGACCCTCGGTACAGATAGCCTTTCCTATGTTCTGCTCATACTGAACCGAAAACTTTCTAACAAGGCTGTGCATCCTCAGGGTAGGGACCAATTTTATGAAACGCATAAACCAGAGTTTTCAGAAATTTTCAAAAAACTGGGGGATTCGGAATCCAATGTTTCCAAGGAAGCCAGTTTTTATCTGAATGAACTGATTGACGGCGCACAGGACAGTGAGCTTGATCGCGCCCGTCATTCATTGGATTTAGTATACAACGGCAATGGCCGAATGAGCGATCAAATACAAGCGATGAATGCGTTGGATGTTCTTACCCGTTCGGATGCCAGTGCAAAGGAAAAAAACAGTGCAATAGATGTTTTGAATGGCGCTATTTATTCTATTCCCTGGAAACAAGTGAAAGAGCCGGTTCCGACCAGCAGTGTGTTATCAACATTAGGCATTGGTAAAGGGCGCTATAACATAGAGAAGCCCACTTCTAAACTTGAAAAAGCTGAAAAGGCGCTTGCTCAATTAAGCGGCCCCGTAACCAATAAACAGAATCGACAGGTGAAGGATGCGATAGAAACGCTGACCAGATTGTTCAAGGGTCTCAATGCCGAAAGTGATTACGACCGCTCCCGGAAAACACTGCAGTCGCTGATCGAAAAACTTTCGGAAACCTCTACGGAGCGAAGGCAAGCCGAAACGGCGTTGAATAAAATCCTCAACTCGAACAAACCCCGATTGCAGGATTCCAGCAACTTCAGCTCTGACCGTCAGAAAGGTAAGCAGGTTCTGTCTCAACTCATTGAGCAGCATGCCGATACCCAAAGCGGAAAAGCAAAAATGCAGGACTTTGCCGAGCAGTTCAGACAGATAATGGCGGAATACCGAGCAGACCCCAGTGAAGAGAATCTGGGCCGATCAAAAGACATCTTTTTTGAATTTCAACAGTTTCAGTCCAAACCATCCAGTGCTGTAAAAAGAAGCGTAGTCGAAGAGTTTCGCTATGCTAAATGGCAAGTCGATTCTGCCTTTAATACCGGCACCCGGTTTCTACTGGATGTCGGCTTACACCCGCGTGGCCCGAATCGGACAAAATCTCGCTCACCGGTACAAAGCACTCCCGTACAGGAACCAAAAATATCGGACACCAGAAGCCAAAATGAGAACCGGCCATCCAGAATCACCCTGCGGGATTTATTGCAGGAACCTCAGAATCTGGATATACCCGTACCAGAACCGGATACACCCGTACCGGAAAAAACACCGGACACCAAGGCTTAAAACAGACGCTGTATTTAATGGTGGGTGCCTGTATTTAATGGTGGGTGTCTGTATTTAATGGTGGGTGTCTGTATTTAATGGTGGGTGTTTGAATTTAATGGTATTTAATGGTGGGTGTTTGAATTTAATGAAAATTTTTAATGGTATTTCATGGTGGATGTCTGAGTAAGCGCTTATCACAATTTCTTCCAATGCTGCCGCTTGTGTTTTCACCGGATCCGGGCTGGCTTTATGTTCCTCTAAACGGGGGAAGCCGGTTGCTTAACGACGATCTCTTCGCGTTATGATCGCTTGACCATTCCCTGAATCCATCGCGGCGCAGTGCGCAAGCCATTGATTCCTCTTTGCTTCCCAAAAATTGGGGTGAACCTATGGGTGCATCTGCAATTTTTGAAAAGCAAATAGAAATCAAGCTCTTCCACCCTGCATCCACTTTGGAGTCACGGATTCAGGCATTCCACTTACTCTGCGAAAAGCCTAGCGTATGTCCGAGCACATTGCCCGCAGAGGGCCTGCCCTTTAAGGTGAAAAAATAGCCAGCTCTAAACCTGAATCCATGACTCCATCGCGGCGTAGTGTGCAAGGTATTGATTCCTATTTGCTTCTCCAAAATCGGGGTGCACCTGCAATTTTTGGACAATAAATAGAAATCAAGCTCTTACCCCTTGCATCCACGCTGGAGTCACGAGTTCAGTCTAATGTTAGGAAAAAGCTGAAAGTGCAGTGTTTTCGCGGCTCTAAAGCTAATTGGGTTTAAGAAAAGTACCCACTAAACCCGAATATTTGTGATTTCAACCAGTTCTCTTAAATGCAGTTAAAACTATCTATTTGTTGGTGACGTGGAGATATACTACCTTAAAAGGGTTGCCCGCAGGGGATTTAAAATAGGACTTAAAATAGACACTCACTTTAAAACAGAGATAGAATTGAGCAATGTGAAGATCGTTTTATGGTAGGTGTCTGAGTAAGTGGTTAATCAACCTGTTGAAAGCTGGATTTCTTACTACACTGATATTTCCAACCGGAATACAGATGCGAAATATGAGAGTAATATAAAAGATTACAGACTTGATAAAACCATTTGATGCCTATTGCTCACTTAATGGGTAAAGGACAAATCTGACCTACTATAAAAATTATTTGTCAGAATAAATCACAGACACGAAACAGAGGCTCAACCCCTTGGAAATTCGACTATCCCAATCAAAACAAATACAAGAAATTCAGGCATCCCCTTCTCAGGAATCGTCAGGGTTGTGTCAAAGACACGGTGTACAAGGAGAGCAGGGGACAGTTTCAGCTTTGGCTGAAGACGGACGATTAATGAACTCGTGCGATCCACTTACACAAGTGAGAAACCATAGAACCAAACATTTTTCCATCGGCAGAAAACTGAGTGATCTTTTTACAATCGGCCGCAAAAAGTCGAAGGCAGAAGCCCGCAACGAAAAGACTCCAGAGTCATCAAAAAGAACACCGGCGACTGGTCATGATGCAGGCACTGACAAAGGTAAGGCTCCTGGATCATCGCAACAATCATCGCAACAACGACAGTCGCTGAGAGATCTGTTGGCCGCTGATGGCTGTCGGTTTCCAGAAGCCTCGGATACCGACAGTGGCAAGTCTCCTGGATCATCGCAACCGCCACCACAACAGCCATCACAACGACGACAGACACTGAGAGATCTGTTGGCTGCTGACGGCTTTCGATTTCCTGATGCCAACGGCGGTAAGGCACCTGAATCATCACAACAAACATCACAACAAACATCACAACAACGACGGACGCTGAGAGATCTATTGGCGGCTGACGGCTTTCGGTTTCCTGATGCCAACGGCGGTAAGGCACCTGAATCATCGCAACAACCATCGCAACAACCATCGCAACGTCGAGAGACGCTGGAAGAAATGCTGGCCAAGAGAAGCGATCGGTTTTCAGATATTAGTGCAATGTCGGGAGTACGCAGTGGAGAAATTTCAGAGTCACTGACAGCAAGATCTTTTTTAGTATCCCATGCATCCAGTAGTGATCGGTTTTTAGGCGTCTCGGATACCAGCAGCGATAAGGCACCAGAGTCATCGCAACAGAGAGAGACGCTGGAAGAAATGCTGGCCAATAGGAGCGGTCGGTTTTCAGGCATATCGAAAGCAGGCAGTGGAAGAATTTCAGAGTCACAGGCATCAGAAAATTCTCGGTTATCCAATAGCAGTGAGGTTCAGGACTCAGCGCAAAAAACATCGCAAGATTTTTTGATGAAAGCATACCCCAAAAATCAAGACTGAAGCGAGACTTGTCCAAACTGAAAGATCGGCTGAAGTTCAGTGCACTTCGGAATCCGGTTCGTTCAGAAGCAGATCAGACGGTAACGCCTAAAACCGTTGTGGATATGGCGGTGCAGGTTAGCCGCAAGGTGGCCGGGCCGAACGGTATCTTTTATCTGTTGCCTCCAGGTGGTGGAAAACTGCATCGGTACGATCCGGCAACTGACGAATTGGTATCGACCCATATCGATAACATTGCCGATATAAAAATCGGGCCGGACGGCCATTTGTATGCACTGACAAAAGCAAACGATTCATCCGCTTTATTGATGAGATTGGATTTAAATGGCATGTCGCCGATGAGACAGACAGACAGACTATGCATTCCAGTTGGCAGTGACCTGCGTGATATGGCTTTTACCAAAGGCGGCACTTCACTGTTTACTGTAAATTCTCAGGGCGAAGTGAACCATCGTTATACGCGTTCGGCCGATGCAACGGATCACCCTGTTGAGCTGCCCTCTGCGTTGGCAAGTAGGGTTCCGCGTGGTATTGCCGTGGACTCCAGAGGTTCGGTCTGGGTTATGGATGAACAAAATGGGGTCTGGAAAGCCGATGCCGCAAAACTGGTAAAGGGTGATAATTCCGCTTGGCAGAGAATAGAGGGGTTGTCTGGTCGTTTGGATGGGCTGGAAACCCTGCCCGATGGTGACGTGGCTGTTCGCGACGTACAGGGACAACTGTTTCGGGCCGGTCATCCTGATCAATCCGGGAACGATGAATCTTGGGAGCCGGTGCCATTCGATACCTTATCCGAGCCGTTATTCAGACGGTTGCACAAAGCGCTGCATGCGACCAATTCCTGGGAGTTGCTGACTTTCTTCGGCGCGACGGGTTCTGCCCGGACACCGGAAAGGAAAGGGGTTATCAACATGCTGAAACATCCCGGACATGCGCTGAAAAAAATCTTCACCGAGGATTTGCCTACAACCTATAAGAACCTTTGGCACTTCGAATATGCGAAGAAACAGCAAGGCAATCCGATGGTGCTTTACAACAAGCAGCTGGATACCTATTCCAAAATGTTGACCGACCAAAAAGCAGCCGAGCTTCAGCCTATACAAAAAATGCCTGAGGCCCTGGAAATTTTGGAGAGAGGTATCGGTAGCCACATCACCAAACGTTCAGGAAAACTGTTGGATGGGCTGATTCTGGATGCCAATGATCGTAAAACACGCAAAGTACTCACAAAGATGCCCAATGAGGTATCTGTCAACAGTCCCCAGAATTTGCTGAGCCAGGTGAAGGAGGTGCGTACTGCGATTTATGGCAAACAGGACTCTGTTGTTAAACGCCTTGATCAGTTACTTAAAGACAACATATTTATCAATACCGACACCCCCTACAAACGCGGACTCATCGGGGAAATGGTGGCGGATTATGCGATTCTGGCGGATACCGTTAAGCAACTGATACCGGCCTCAGGGATGGAAAGCTACCAAGAACTGGTTTTAAATGCACGAACCACTCAGGAAAGCGATTCATTGCCACACTTGATTGCTCGCTCAGGAATCGCAAAAACCGACCCTCTGGGCAATGCCGCCAAGGCGTTCGAAAGTTTGCAGGCAATCTTCCGGCAGGATAACGATATGCTTGGCCGCATTACGGACAAGTACGCACCGGCATTGGGTACGCCTGGTCGAGACAGTAGTAAAAGCTCGGCCGTGGCCGACTCAGCCGAATTGTTCCGGCGTATGGTCAATACCATGAATCCGGGTGAAAGTTTCAAGCTTGGCAAATCTGCCATCAACGGCTTGAATACTGATACTTTCCGATTTGTCTGGTCCGGCCCATTTAAAGTTATGGCGGATAGCGTCGCGGTAAGCTGGCTGATTCCGATTCTGGATGTTGGAAAGTTAAAAGGTGTCGAGTTGAATATGTCGAAAACGGAAGACGGCATGATTTTTGAGGTTAAAAAATCCAGCGGCGGCTTTGGACAGCTCGGTTTCCGAACCGGTGTTGGTAACGTTAATCTGCCCGAAGGAGTAGACTCAGATGACGCTCAGAGAACCCATAAATCGTGGATCTTTCAAGGCTGGGAAATTGCGATTAAAGGCAAATACAGTCGTAGTAAAGAAGACAGTATTGCCTTTACTCTCAAGGACAATGGAGAGGGCAACATTGCGGATGCGGTAACGTCCATCATGTCCGGCACGGCGGATATTTTTGATCTGATGCGTCATTCCGAAGAAGTGAAATCTTCCCACTCATATGGGCGTGACTGGAACTTCTCCGTTGGCAACGTTGGTGTATTGGCTAGTGGTTTGGAAATGCCGAATTGTGACGCACATGAAGAGGGAGAGAGTGATAGTGAGGGTGAGGGTGAGGGCAATAAAGCATCGGCCTTGTTGCTCCCGAACGCCAAACCATTAACGGCATTCGTACCGGAAGTGATCATGAACTTCGGAGACAAAAAGCGGAAAACCGAAACGACCAGCAGCTCAGGCATGGTTTCGCAAAGCACAACTCGTCAGAATTTTGGTTTGCAGGATGCCCGTTTTAACTTTGTCCAGGCTAACGTATTAGAAACTGACGCGCTGAAAGCCCCATCACCGATTGCACTGAATGAATGCCATACCGGCGTTAACGGTCGATTTGGTGTCCCTTCGATATTGCCTGGTGGGGTTATCGGAAAAAGTTTTGACCGTCTGGCCCCGATCTCCCGAAAAGTGGAGATGTATTCAGATGTCAACGGTGCACCGATCAATATCAATGTTGAGCTGACCGTGAGCCGCTCAGGCACGTTGTTAAATGCCGTGGATGAAGATCGTAAATTGCGGCGCAATATTCCGGGACTGCAACAAGCACTTGATACGTTACTGCACCAGCAGGGTAAATCGGGCCTTAATATGAACAAGCCGGTTTTGGTCAGCATGGAATTGAAACCCGAGGTACTCAAGCAACTGCCTGAAAACAAAGAAGCCCGTGAACGACAGATGAAAGCCTGTGCGAACGACCTTTCCAATTTCCGGATTACCGGCCTGAATGTTACCCAGGCCCATGTCGGTAATCGTGCGAAAGTATTGCCGGTACCGGCAGTCACTCGTGTCCGGACGGCCAGCCTGGGGACGGATACCAAAGCAGGTCAGGTGTCATTCGTTTATGACAAAAACCAGATACTGGAACATGGCAGGAACCTGCTGAATACACTGGCCTCGTTTGACGACAGTATCTGGGGAACATCGAAACGGTGCGCACACCAGTTATACATTGCAGGTGAGCTGGACAATATTGCGCTGGCGCTGGGTCGCGAACCGGAAGCGTTCAGAGATAAAGGGGACAGCCTTGTAGAAAGTTACCGGCTTCTCAGTCAGAAACATATCGACAACTTCACCCGCACCATGCGCGAATCCGTTTTGAATACCGATACTAAACCGGATATTGAAAAAGGCCTTGAGGCTCTGGATACACTGATGGCTGAGCTGGACAAAATGCGTGCTGAGCTGACTCGCGGCATGACCGATGACGGCTCTCCGGTGGAATTCGAAGGCCCGGCAATCCTGACATCCGGCCCGCTGTTTGCGCAGGCATTTGCCGGACGGATGAAAGAGTCTGCCATGCTGGTCAGGCATACAGACGTGAACTGGGACAGCACGAAAGAAACCATGAGCCGTCTCAATGAAATCAACCTATCCGAACTGAGAGGTCGGAGTATTACACGAGAGAAAATTGGCCGAAATACACCGTGGAACATGCTGGTAAGGGGCATTGAAAAATTATCAGGCTCGGATTTGTCTTCAATAAAAATTGAAACACAGACGCCGCTGCGACGGACCAATGCCGCAGTGCGCAGAGACATTGATCAGATCAAACGTACCTTAAATGCCTCCTATGACCTGAACCCAGAAAGAAAACGGGATTTTCTGGCAAAACTGGAAGTTCTGGCTGTTGGACGACCTGATCCAGCATTACTGGAAGAACTGAACGATATGCTGAGCCGCCTGAGAGATAATTAACTGGTTGAAACGGAGACGGTTGAATGCTGAAGAGCGTTTTGTGTAGTGTCTTGAACCTGAATCCGTGACTTCAGAGTGGGTGCAGGGTGTTAGAGTTTGATTTCTATTTGTTTTTCAAAAACTGCAGGCGCACCCATAGGTTCAACCCCAATTTTTGAAAAGCAAAGAGGGATCATTGGCTTGCGTACTGCGCCACTATGGAGTCACGGATTCAGGTAATAATCCTGATGAGAGATTGAACCGGTTTCGGATTCGGTAGTGTTTGTTTCCGTACCAGTATCATCGGTGCCTGGCGTTACCTTGTGTCGGTGTTGTTATTGGTATTGAATTTAGAGGTGCAACGAAGAGTGCCACTGAAAAGCGGAATCAATAGCTTGCGTACTGCGCCGTTATGGAGTCACGGATTCAGGTACAAGGCACGTTTTGATTTACTGGTAAAAAATCAAATCAGGGGCATTCTTCATCGACGAATGTCGACTGACATGAAAAAGACCCTCAGTCCAGTAAAATCAAGACACTGCTGCTTGCTCTATAAACTCCGGAATAAGTGCACGAACATCTTTTACCTGCTCGATAAAACCGGTCAATGTATCGCTGAAATGATTCTCATCAATGTGAACCATCGAATACAGATAACACAGGCGCAACCGATAATCTTCATCCATGGCGACCCAACAACCTTGCATCGCACTGACTTCAAAATTCAGCATCAGTAATTTGGAAAGAGACTCGCGGGTAATTTCCAGGGGCATGGACTGTAATGTGCAGTACAGAAGAACATTGTCACTATGTTGCGGGGCCTCAATGATGACAGCCTCTTGTCCATCTGTGTCATACAGCGCACAGACTCCGTTATCCAGGGTAAAATAATTATTAATACGCTCAGCAAAATGCTGAATTAGCCGATTGGCCTTTTCTTGTGTCGGGGTCATGTTAATACCTGATATTTTTTATTTTTATTTGACCTCTTGATCTGAAAACAGGCTATTGCCTTTTCAGAACAGGGTTATTGTATAGGTGCTGCAAAAATCAGGTTGGTTCCGAAATTTTTTAAAAAATATTTCGCCTTGCACATAGTATGGATAATTTAGCGCTTTTTATGGATGTACTTTGTGGTGGGTGTCTGAGTAAGTGCTTTTTTTATGGTGAGTTTTTTATGGTGAGTGTCTGTCTGAATAAGTGCTAGGTGTCTGAGTAAATGCTTGAGTAAGACCTGAATCCGTGACTCCCTCAGTGGCGCAGTGCGCAAGCCATTGATCCCTCTTTGCTTCCCAAAAATTGGGGTGAACCTATGGCTGCACCTGCAATTTTTGAAAAACAAATAGACATCAAGTTCTTACATCCTGCATCCACTGAATGAGCCACGGATTCAGATTCGAGTAATAAAAAGCCCGAAGAAGTGGTTCGGGCTTATCGTTTTATGTGAAAACCGTTACTAGGTGTTTATTTCCAAGTGGCCAGCAAGTTGACACCATTGTAACCTTTATAACCATATACGCCAATGAACCAATTACCAGCACCTGGGTTTGAGATGGTACAATGCTCATTGTTTCCGTTCAGGTATGGGCGGCAGTCGAAGGCTACAGGTATTGGATTAATCCCTCTTCTGACGTATAGATCCGCATCCCCATAACCACCACGGATATCCACATCCAGTGTTTTAGTACCAGCCGGAATTGAAATGCGATAGTAATTCCAAAGGAATGGCATTGCACTTATGTTGTTTCTGCTGAAAGACCCGGAATTATCAATTGGTTTTGGTTCTGGTTTTGGTTCTGGTTTTGGTTGTGGTTCTGGTTCTGGTTGTGGCTGTGGTTCTGGTGTTTGATTATTTACAAGAGCAGACACCGCTGCGTCGGCATCGACGATACCGGCACCACAACCCTCAGAGCAGCCACCCGGAAGCGGACGTGCAGTGTTTTCCAGTATTGACTCGATTTCTGCCGGAGTGGTATTTGGAGCAACACTCTTCATCAGTGCAACGACACCGGCAACGTGCGGTGTTGCCATACTGGTGCCCTGATAGTAAGCATAGGCGTCTGAATCTGGGCTTGAGCTGCCGGTGTTCAGCGTCGATAGAACACCATTGGATCCTGTTGGTTTGACTTCACCACCCGGTGCTGTCACATCAACCGCAGAGCCGTAGTTGGAGTAGACTGCACGGCCACCTTCGCGATCATTCGCGGCAACAGTGATGACATTGTCACAGTTCGCAGGTATTGACGTGGTGGCAGCCTTGTTTTCATTACCGGCGGCAACAACAATGGTTGTTCCGTTGGCAACGGCCGTGTTGACTGAATCCTGAAAGGCTTTTACACAGCTGGATGCACCACCGATACTCATGTTGATAACATCAGCAGGGTATGGATTAGTGGGTGCGCCATTGACGAAACCGCCGGATGCCCAGACGATCGCGTCTGCAATATCAGACAATGAACCACCACATTTGCCCAATACCCGTACCGGTAGGATTTTGGCGTCGTAAGCGACACCGGCAACGCCGATACCGTTGTTTGTCACTGCAGCAATGGTGCCTGCAACGTGAGTGCCGTGCCAGGTTGAGTTAGCTGCCTTATTGTTGTTGCCACATTCGTTTGCCAATATCCAGTCACCTGGATCGGAAGGATCATTGTCGCGAGCATTACCATCATTGCCCATGGATGAATCGGAAATAAAGTCGTAACCACCGTTAAGAAGGTTTGCATTCAAATCTTCATGGTAGGTGATACCGGTATCCAAAACCGCAACGATAACGCCTTCCCCTGTGGATTTATCCCAGGCGGGCGGAAGATTCAGGCCGCCGGTTGACTCGAAATAATGCCACTGCCTATTGTAGTACGGGTCATCCACAGCCATTGGGTGCAGCATGACATCTTCTTCTACTGAAACCACACCAGGCATGGACTTCAGCTGATTGATCAGCATCTTCAGCTCAACGTCATTCTTATACTTCGGGACTTGATAAACATAGCTGTTATCAATTGCCATGGAGCGAACAAAGTCCATGGTTGTATCGGCTTGAGAGGACAGTTTGGCTGTAAAATTCAACACGTTTGGTGCCGCAACCGTCTGTTCAGTTTGAATGATTAAACGAGTGGTTGGCGCATTGAAGGAAGGGAATTCACCAGCGCTTCCAGCGTACACTGAACCTGCTGCGACACCCAATGATATGGCCAATGCTAAAGTAGTTTTTTTCATAAAGGTTACATCCATTAATAATTATTTTTTGAGCGAAAACCTTGTGTATGAGCATACGAGTTAACATCACATACGGAGTTTTAATAAAGAAAATTAAGCAGGAGTACTGCAAAATAATCTCGACTTTTCTTGTACAAACGGCTGTTTGTATCAGCTCGTTGACTCTCGGATATTGAATACAAGATCAGAGGGTCTTTATTGCACATACAGTGAATTATGTATGCACATTGGATACGGTAATGGGACGCTGTAAGAAATCAATTTCGAATGTATGTTTTTGTTAACCCGATCTAAAGGTTGCGTAATGAATCTATGATTTGTCTTGTTTTTTTCAATGGGGATGTCGTCAGGTTTGTGAGCTCCATCTTACTTTAGTGTCAATTGCGTGCGCTTCATGATCGGAAGAGATTTCACCTTCGAACCGTTCTATTGTGTCGTGGCAGGCCCGTGCATCGACCACTTTTGCGTGTCACAAATCCATCCCGAAAAGTGCTTGGAATTCACAGAAAGCAGGGTGATTCTGAATAGTAGACGGACGACCATAAGGTTTGGTGAGCTTTAGGTGATGATCAAAACTGGTTTATGACTGGTGACCGAGGGTGTGACGGATTTAACCTGAATCCGCGACTCCATAGCGGCGCAGTGCGCAAGCCATTGATTCCTATTTGCTTCCCAAAAATTTCAATGAACCTATGGGTGCACCTGCAATTTTTGAAAAACAAATCCATTGATTCCTCTTTGCTTCCCAAAAATTGGGGTGAACCTATGGGTGCACCTGCAATTTTTGAAAAACAAATAGAAATCAAGCTCTTACACTCTGTATCCACTGAAGGAGTCGCGGATTCAGGGTTAAACTAACGGATGCTGATACTTGGGTCTTTCCATTATCGACCTATACAGCTCTAAATACTTCACTGCGGATTTCTTCCAACTGAAGCGTTTGCCCATGCCATTACGCTGCATTACTTTCCACTGTGCTGGTTTGTCGCGATAAACTGTCAGTAAACGCACGGTTTCATTCAATAATGCCTGTTCGTTCAAGTCTGAAAACATAAAGCCGGTTGCTGTTTTCAGGTTGCGTTCTGATTGACTGAGTCGCACGACTGTATCCTGAAGGCCACCAACTTCGCGAACCAGCGGTACGGTGCCGTATCGTAGGCTGTAGATCTGATTCAGGCCACATGGTTCAAAGATCGATGGCATCAGAAATGCGTCGGCACCTGCTTCGATGCGATGCGACAGGCCAACGTTATAGCCATTGATAAATCGGAACCGGTGCGGGTATTGCTGTTGGATATAATTCAGCTGGTTGGCCAGATTTTCTTCACCGGAGCCGAGTATGGCGACCTGGCAGTCGTGGTCTTTCATTAGCTCTAGTAGCACGGGAACCAACAGATGGATACCTTTTTGTTCTACCAGTCGGCAGACGCTGGCGAGCAGCGGTGCGCTCGGATTACTCTCAAGTTCAAGCTCCTGCTGCAGCTGCGCCTTGCAGACTGCTTTGCCTGGTTCGTCAACACTGGAGTAGTTTTCCGGCAGCCAGGGATCAGTTTCAGGATTCCATTGGTCATAGTCGCAGCCGTTGAGAATGCCAATTAAGGGCAGGGCGGTAGAGCGATATTTAAAGTCGAGGCCGTGGCCGCCAGTCGGGGTGACCAGTTCTGATGCATAACCAGGGCTGACAGTAACGACGGCATCAGCAAAACCAATACCTCCTTTAAGTATGTTCAGCTGACCATGGTCTTCGAAGTCGTAAGGTGTAAAAAAACGCTCATTGATTCCGACCTGATCACGCCAGTGAGCCGGACACTGCATCTGGTAGGCGCCGTTGTGAATGGACAGAACTGTACGGGTATTGCGAAAAAAGGAATCATCCTTTAGATGTTCGGACAGATAAAAACAGGCCAGCGCTGACTGCCAGTCATTGGCTTGAACAATATCCGGTTTCCAGTCATTTATCTTGCACCAGTCCAATGCCGCTTTGCTGAGAATGGCAAAGCGATAGGGGTTGTCTTCATAGGCGTAGCAGCCGTCATCGTACAGGCGAGGGCGGTCGAAACTTTTGCCATGCTCAATGGCGATAATCGGCAGAACGCCATCATGTATACCGGTGCGAGCGGCGACCAGCTCTGAATTGAAATAACTGATTTGAGTGGTAAAAAAAGTTGAAGGCCAGTATTGCCAGGTAGCACGCAGATCACCGTAGGCGGGCATTATTATGCGCACATCGTGTCCAGCGGCAATAAGTGCTTTGGGTAACGCATAGGCAACGTCAGCCAAGCCTCCGGTTTTGATTAGTCCATCAATCTCGGAGGCAATAAAAAGTATGTTCATGAAAACTCTCAGTCAAACCCGACGCGGGCTCCTTTCGGGATTACAACAATGCCATTTGGTGATACATGGAAGCGCTCTTTGTCCTGCTCCATGTTTTCACCGATAACGGTGCCTGGCGCAATAGAAACATCTTTATCAATGATTGCCTTGGTTATCCGGCTACTGCGACCGACATCAATATTACCGAGCAGAACACAGTCCTCGATATGTGCATGACTGTGGATATGAGTGTTATAACCGAGAATGGAGTGATAGACACCGCTGCCGGAAACAATTGATCCTGCGGAGACAATTGAGCCGATGGCCTGACCTTTACGGTTTTCCTGATCATGAACGAATTTTGCTGGCGGTACGGCAGGGTGATAGCTGCGCATTGGCCAGTGGCGGTTGTACAGGTCAATCGGTGGTACAACTTCAAGAAGATCCATGTTGGCTTCGTATAGTGAATCGATTGTACCTACATCACGCCAGTAGCCGTTGGTGCCATCGGGTTCGCCACGAATGTGATTGGTAGAGAAGTCATAAACGTAAACGTCCCCGGTTGGATACAGTTTGGGGATGATGTTGTGGCCGAAATCATGTAACGAATCACGTTCTTCAGCATCGGCTTTTAATGACTCAACCAGGGTGCTGGCAGTGAATACGTAGTTACCCATTGACGCTAAGACATAATCCGGGCGGCCGGGTATGGTTTTGACATCGGCTTTAGGTTTTTCCTTGAAGCCGATCATACGGTTATTTTCATCAACTTCGATGATGCCGAACTGATCTGCCTGACTCACAGGAACCGGAATTGCCGCAACAGTCAGTTTTGCGCCCCGGTAGCTGCGATGGAACTCAATCATCTGGCGAACATCCATCTTGTAGATGTGGTCGCCGCCGAAAACGCAGACCACTTCTGGGTCAAGCCCTTCCACCAGAGAAATGTTCTGATAAATGGCATCTGCGGTGCCCTGATACCAGTGCTTGCCCATCTGCATCTGTGCTGGAATAGTATCGATAAAGCGATTGGTCAAACCGGAAATCTGCCAGCGCCGACTCATGTGCTTGTTCAGGGAGTGGGATTTGAATTGTGTTAATACAAAGATCTGCAGCAGGTCAGAGTTAACAAAGTTGTTTAGAACGAAATCGATAATCCGGTAGTTACCGCCGAAGGGGACGGCGGGTTTGGCTCGTACCGAGGTTAAGGGTGCCAGGCGGGTCCCCTCACCACCGGCCAGAATCATCGAAAGTATTCCGGACATGTTGGTTCCTTAATGTTTTCAGGATTGTAGGTTTTATTTATCGCAGCGTACCGTAATAGTACGCAGATCGACATCAACATTTTTATTGTTCAATACACCTTACAGCGGTGTTTTGATTCTGGTAGCTTCATAACCTCTGAAATTGACTTTCAATATGCTTTTCCAGGCTAAAAATATCCTTTCGCATTTGCTTGTTGCCAAATCCTGACACGAACCAGAACACTCAATAACACCTGAATCTGTGACGCTATAGCGGCGCAGTGCACAAGCCATTGATTCCTGTTTGCTTCCCAAAAATAGGGGTGTACCTGCAATTTTGAA
Source organism: Reinekea sp. (assembly GCA_037389025.1). Taxonomy (GTDB): domain Bacteria; phylum Pseudomonadota; class Gammaproteobacteria; order Pseudomonadales; family Natronospirillaceae; genus Reinekea. The sequence continues at coordinate 23,511 of JARRJP010000011.1, forward strand.
AAACAAATAGAAATCAAGCTCTTACACCCTGCATCCACTGAAGAAGTCACGGATTCAGGTAACATTTAGTAATAATAGCCGCTCTATACTTAAATGTTGTGTTCACGTTGTTTTATTTTTCCGCACTTTTAAACCTTTTGCGAATTTTCTTCAGTAAAAAAGTTTAGCCCACCGGAGACGTTTCAGGATCGATGTCGTTGACTGTCGCCAGTATCAGCTAAACGGTATGTTATTGTTGTTGACCTGTTCCAACCAAAGAATACATCTGAATCCCATGGATTTTTTCTGTCCCGTTCAACCATGACTAATGCAACAACGATAGCTGCGGTGATAAGCAGGAACAGTAAAAAGCGTATTTTCATTGGACGATAAAAATTATTCTCAAGTTAGAGATAGGATACAGACACCGGTCAGTAATGTAACCCCTGACATTGAAGGTAAGTGGAAAGGGGCGGGCTGCTGCTTCGTAATGCTAGGCACGGAGCTAAGCGACACGGCCTGAACTGAAGGAATCATGCTGTAAACGATAAACTCTGTGACCTGACCGGCCAAGCTTTGGTATCATAAAAATGCGATAAATTAATTACCAATTTACCTGAATGGAGAGTGCGAATGAGTTTTATTCACAAGGTTGCCTTGTGTGCAGGCATGGTGGTTTCGGTAGCAACTTTTTCAGCTGAAGCGCTCTATACCGTGCAATCTGATTCTCTGATGGGCACCACGTTGTTTGATCAGTCCTTGAGTGGTGAAGGCATGATTACTGTTAAACCATCAATACCGGCGTCAGCGACTGGTGATCTGGAAGTGATGTCCCAGTGTTTGTGGTCAGTCAAAGTTGTTTTGACCGACGGAACCACACACTTTGAGCCGGGTAAGATGGTTTGCGTGGGGCCGAAACAGGAGGTTTTGGAAACGATACCTCATGGCAATTTTGATGGCTTCGGCGAATGTGACTCCGGTTGCGAGCACTTTCTGGTCGCCGGTAGTAGTGAAGTGGTGTTGAATCTGGCTGAGCCGCTGAGTTTTACCCTGCAACCGCGTAATGAACGGAAATAACCTCTGAGTCCGTGATTTCTCAGCTATGCCGCTTAAATCGGAGACGATCTGGTCTCCGGTTCAATCATAAGTTTGTTTTTTCTTCCAGCTTTCCTGTTCCTCAACCATATCTTCCATCTGATTGGCAAGTTTTTCGCCACTGGCCCTACTTTGTGCATCGCGGCGGGATCGCCATTCATCAGTGACCTTGTTCATTTCTGCGCGAATTCTCATGCTTTCCTGTTTGAACTGTGCGGTATAAGGCGAGTTTTCGATGGCATCGAGTGCTCTCTGGTAGGCATTATGAGTCTGTCGGAACTTATTCTGTAACAGGAGTTCCCGTGCTGTAAGGATGAAAAAGTCCAGCGCGGTTTCAACCAGCTTTATTTCCACTTGTTTGATCATTTTTTCGGCATGTTCTTTTTTCAATCGTCCGGTTTCATAGTTACGGCGGATAAACTCGTATAGTGACTTTAGCAGGCCGCGATAGACACTGGCCTGGTCGGCAGTCAGCAGCTCTTTGGTAACAGTGGGCGGGTTTTGCCGGACACGCTCTCGTTCTTCGGAAATGTGCTGATAGTCATCTTTTAACAGAGTGCTTTTTTCTGGCAGGAGCTGAATTTGAGATTTCAGGTTTTGCTGAATGGCCTGGTAGAGGAAATCTCTCAACTCATTGGAAAGATAACTGGATGGCAACGATCGCAACAGGTTATTTAATCGTCGCTGCTGCAGATTCAACATTCGGATCTGATTGTTTTTTGCCTCCAGTGCTTTGTAGCGGCTTTGGCTGATTAACATCCCCACGATCATGAAGGCCATCGCGGAGATACCAATGACGGCAAATAGGGTCGTGGTCGTATCCATAGAGTCCCGTTAATCAGTTGCACATGATGGAGAGTCGATCATTATTGGTTCAGCAAACTTTCCAAACCAGAGTATTAAACAGTTTAGCGGCATATTCACGGATAAATGAAATTCCGCTTGATGGTTTGTGGTTAACCGTAGCAGGAGTGATGGGTTATGTTGAGTCTGAGTGGCTCAGTCAAGTGGCTGAATCTTCCCTGCATCCACTCTGAAGCCACGGATTCAGGACCTTCTTCAACCAGGGATGAAAACAGTCAACCGCCTTTCTGACCGGTTTTGACGAAATGGCTCCTTCATTTGTCAGGCTATTGATTTGGCTCCCGCCCAAATAAAAAATCTATTTTTAGTCTGACGTTAAAGTGTATTAATATGATGCTTTCTGTCGGCATAATGTTAGTTTGCGTATTCTAAAAATAGACTTTTAATTTGGGCTGGTGCAATGAGGCGTTCCCGGACAGGCACTAATTTGTTATCGGTTATTCGACCTGAATCCGTGACTCCATAGCGGCACAGTGCGCAAGCCATTGATGCCTCTTTGCTTCCCAAAAATTGGGGTGAACCTATGGCTGCACCTGCAATTTTTGAAAAACAAATAGAAACCAAGCACTTACACTCTGCATCCACTGAAGGAGTCACGGATTCAGGTAGAGTTCAACCCTCCATTTCCTCTGTGAAGCGGTAGTGGATAGCATGATTTTACGGGTGAATATCGTCATTCAAAACAGAAAAGCCTTGTTCAAGGCAGTTGAAATAATGCTTTAAGGTTTTATCGACGGTTAGAAATGCCAGTTCCTGCCAGGGAATATCGTCTTTTGAAAACAGCTCAACAGCATTGCTTTCTGGTGTCGTTGAATATTGATAGTCGACCATGCTTACTTGGTAAAACAGGTGTACCTGATTCCATTTGGGCAGGCTTATAATGCTGATCAGCCTCGGTGATTCAGGCGTTAACGCGGCTTCCTCCAGGGTTTCACGCAGTGCACCTTCGAGCGTGGTTTCACCGTTTTCCATAAAACCGGCCGGAAGTGTCCAGAAGTCTTTCCTTGGCTCTATATTGCGTTTGCACAGCAGGATGCGACCGTCCGGTGCGATCGGCAAGGTGCCGGTGATTAAACGCGGATTCTGATAGTGAATCGTTTGACAAGCCGGGCAGACATGCCGAGGTCGGTTATCATCTGCGGGAATTTCGATATTTACGGAGTGACCACAATTGCTGCAAAATTTCATGGATAGTCTGGTAAACAAATGGAGCTTCAGAGTATCAGGAAGCGTTTGTTGAGGAAACTGAGAGGCTTTTGTCTGTCTCCTGAATCCGTGGCTTCATAGCGGCGCAGTGCGCAAGATATTGATGCCTCTTTGCTTCCCAAAAACTGGAACCTATGGGTGTGCCTGCTATTTTTGAAAAACAAATGGAAATCAAGCTCTTACACCCTGCATCCATTCTGAAGTCACGGATTCAGGCAAAAAGTAATTTTTTTACTGTGAACTTATGCCATTCTTAAAGCATGAATGATTTTTTTGATATTGAATCCCGACTGAAACGGCGATTTATCGGTTTTAAACCGGGAATTATTGAGCAGACTCAACCTTATGCTGCGGTTCTTGTTCCTGTTGTTATACATCCGGAACCTTCTATTCTGTTAACCGTCAGGGCGTCGCATTTGAGTAGCCATCCCGGCCAGGTTTCTTTTCCTGGGGGGATGTATGAACCGGATGACTTGAATGTTATCGACACAGCATTGCGGGAAACGTTTGAGGAAGTGGCCCTGGCGGCGGAGCGATTCGACGTTGTGGGCGAGCTTTCAACAGTATTCTCCAAAGATGGTGTGTTGGTGTACCCTGTTGTTGCGGTGACGCAGGATATTGACGGAGGTTTCGGTAATCCTGATGAGATTCATGAAATCTTTACGGTACCCTGGCGATTTTTCGTCGAAAACAAACCAGAACTCCAACCGATTGAGCGTCATGGTATGAGTTTTATGGTGCCTCATTTTTATTATCAGGGTCGTCATATTTGGGGACTGACGGCGATGATTATATTGGAATTGGTCAATTTATTAGAAGATATGAATTATCCTGTTCCTGATTTTTCACAGGTAAAGCGGTAGGTAGATTGGCTCTTGGTTTTAAGTCGAGCCAGTCAGGGGAAGGCTGGTCTGATAGTCGGCATAATTGTACTATGTTAGACTTTGTCTAATATTGCTTGTGCAGTACAAAATGATAAGCGAAAGGGCTCCATGGTAGAAAGTCGGATGATGGTAATGGTCGTTTCCTTGGAACGACACATGGAAGAAGAACGGAAGATTTTATTTGAGGCCGTTGTTGGGCAGCATGGTATTCCTGTGGGTTTGCCAATTCCTGCTATTCCGGCTAACTATATCTATAAGTTAAACTCTCGTTGTGTGGCAGAAGCCGATTACGTTTTGCTGCTTGTCGGCACTGAGTATGGGGCTCTTTCAGATCAGGGGGTAAGCAGTCTCCATTCGTTATATGCAAGGGCTAAGGCTTTGCGAAAGCCTATTATCAGTCTTGTTTACAACGGGCCAGCCCCGAAAAAGCAGGATGAGTTTGATAAAAAGCGTCTTGATGGTCTGGTTAAACAGCTGACAGTTGGCTTCTGTTATTACTGGAAGGATTCCGATAGTCTTCGAGATGCCACCGAGCGAGCATTGGAACATGCTTTTGAGACCCAACCCGCCGCTGGTTGGGTAAGAGCCAAAGAAAAAACTGTAATTGAATTTTCAGATCAGAATGTTGTTCGCCAGTTGAAAGAACAGATTTCTCAGTTGACCCATAAACTACGCTCATCCCATTCTGAAAATGTTGAATCCAAGTTGGAAGCAGACAAACGCCCCTGGCAGATGTTTTTTCAGTGTAATGCTTTCCGGGAAGGGCGGCTCAAGCAAGTGGAAGGGCAACTTGATCTGACCTTGAAAAATACTTTCGATTTTTTGGCTCCAACACTGTTGGCTCCGGTCATTGAAACTCGAATTCAGGTCACCTTGGCAAACAAGCTGCATCGTCAGATTCTGAATAATGTTCAGTCCAATTGGGATGGGTGCCATGCTGTTTCGGACATTAAGGTCCATCAAAACTCAATTGATGAATTAAAGCTGCGTTTCCGTGCCTTGAATCTGATTGATTTTGACGGGCAGGGTCGCTGGCAGTTGACCCGTGAAGGCGAGTCAATGGCACTTAAAATTCATGCCTGAACTTTGTTAGTGACGATTTGTGTGTATTCGTTTTGCTCGAACAATATCCACCAGATTCAATCCAGATTCTTTTCTCTATACTCGCACAAATCTTCGATCATACAGGCTCCGCATTTGGGCTTTCGCGCCACGCAGGTGTAGCGCCCATGCAAAATCAGCCAGTGGTGAGCATCGAGTAAGAACTCTTTTGGGATGACTCTTAATAACCGTTTTTCTACTTCAAGGACATTTTTTCCAGGTGCGATTCGCGTGCGGTTGCTGACTCGGAAAATGTGGGTGTCTACTGCCATCGTTGGCTGACCAAAGGCCGTATTCAATACAACGTTGGCTGTTTTTCGACCAACGCCAGGCAACGCTTCAAGTGCTTCACGGGTCTTAGGAACTTCAGAGTTGTGTTCATCAATCAGAATTTTACACAGCTTGTGTACGTTTTCAGCCTTGGCATTGAACAGTCCGATTGTTTTTATATATTCTTTCAGGCCAGCCACTTTGAGCGCATAAATGGCTTCGGGTGTATTCGCAACACGAAACAGTTTGTCAGTGGCTTTGTTGACCCTTTTGTCAGTTGCCTGTGCCGACAGTACAACAGCAACCAATAATTCAAAGGGGGTTGAATAATTCAGTTCTGTTTTCGGGTTGGGATTGTTGTTGCGCAGGCGCGTGAATATTTCGGTGCGAATATCTTTATTCATTTTGGTTAGCCAACATTCCCTGTTACTCGAACGCGTTTGCTGCCCTTTTGTGTTTCTTCTTCAACGACTACTTGTCGTTGTTTTATTTGATCATCCAGGAAATTTTTTGCGGCAATCAATAATCCAAGCCCTACAAATGCTCCCGGCGGCAAGACGGCAAACAGGAAGTTCGGGTAGTTTGGAAAAAGGTTGATTTCCCAGTTGCGTGCAGCCTCTCCGAAAATCAGATGCATGTTGGAAAACAGTGTCCCCTGACCGATGATTTCGCGCATGGCGCCAAGCAACAGCAGCACCGACAGAAAGCCCAGCGACATAAAAAAACCGTCAGCCAGAGCGGGCAGGACCGGATTACGCAAGGCAAAGGATTCTGCACGGCCGAGAATGGTACAGTTAGTCACAATCAATGGAATGAAAATACCCAGTACCTGATACAGTTCGTAGGTGTAGGCTTGCATCAATAGTTCAGCGCAAGTCGTGAAGGAGGCAATAATCATAACCAGTGCCGGCAGGCGAATGGCTTCGGATACATAGTTGCGAATCAGTGACACGGCGAGGTTGGAACCAACCAGAACGACCATGGTAGCAAGGCCCAGTCCCAGTGCGTTGACGACTGTGCCGGTGACCGCCAGCATGGGGCACAAGCCTAACAGTTGCACCAGTGCTGCGTTGTTTTTCCACAGTCCGTTTTTAATCAGGGGTTTGTAGGTATCCAGCATAGTTTTCAGTCTCTCAGGAATTGGTCAGTGCAGCTTTGTTCTGCTCAAAGAATTCAAGTGCCTGTTTAATGGCTTTGACGACTGCTCTTGGTGTGATGGTGGCACCGGTCATCTGGTCAAAGTCGCCGCCATCTTTTTTTACTTTCCAGTTCTCAGGCTGCGGGTTCTGCAATGATTTGTCATTGAAGCCTAACATCCAGTCCGATTTGGTAATCTCTATTCGGTCACCCAGGCCCGGAGTTTCCTTATGCTTGGTGACTCGGGCACCAATAATGTGCCCATCCTGTGTTGAAATGCCAATGACCAGCCGAATTGCCTCGGTATAACCTTCTGGAGCGACGGCTGGCAGTAGTAGGGTTTCGACGCGGCCTTGATCATCCTTTAACTGATAGAAAACTTCCGAATCCTCAACATTTAACAGATCCAACGATGTCAGTTTAAAATCTGAAAACCGTTGTGCGTTATTCAGAATCTGTTCGGCGCCATAACCGTCAGGTAACAGGGACAGTAACAATCGTGCTTCAAAGTTTTTCTCATTGCTGCTGATCGTCTCTTTGGTTAGATATTGGGTTACGCTGATAATGCCAGCAGTAAAAAACGCAAAAATGGCTAACCCGATGGCTGATTTGCGAATGGATTCACTGATGGTAATAGTGTCGTTATTTTTTGTCATGTTTATAACCTGAAACTGCTTTGCTATGACCGTAGACACGAGGACGGGTATAGTGATCAATTAACGGTGCTGCAAAGTTCATTAGCAGAACGGCAAAGGCGGTGGCATCAGGGTAATTACCCCAGGTACGAATCAGATACATCAGTAGTCCGATGCCTGCACCATAAAAAAGTTTGCCTTTGTTACTGGTCGCGGCAGAAACCGGATCGGTTGCAATAAAAAAGGCGGCCAGCATGGTTGAACCAGACAGTAAGTGCAGTGTCAGTGGTACATGGGTATCCGCATCGGCACCGAATAAGATGCTGCTCAGGGCCAGAGTCAACAATAATGTCAGTGGAATATGCCAGGTGATTATACGCATTGCGAGCAGGATGATTCCACCGGCTAAAAAAGCCAGATTGACGGGCGTCCAGCCAACAGCGCCAAAAGAACTATAAATGGGGTTTGTTTGCAGCACTTCGGCCGTCGATTGCGCAATGTTGAGTTTGTAGTGATCCAGTGGTGTGGCGCCGGTAAAGCCATCGATCGCGTCGCCTGCGTGAGCAAAGATAATGTGTAGGCTGTCGATAAGGTTGGTGGGGTGCTCTACATTAACCCAGCGCGTTGTCATCAATACCGGCAAGGATACTAATAACAGAGCATAAGCCACCATGGCCGGGTTGAATGGATTCTGGCCAAGGCCACCAAACAGGTGCTTGCCAAAAATGACTGCCAGTGCGCTCCCCAGCACAGTGATCCACCAGGGGACCAGCGGCGGTAGGGCAATGCCCAATAACAATGCGGTAACAATAATGGAGCCATCTTTTAGAAAAAATCCAACCGGACGGGCACGAGCTTTTAATAAGCCTGCTTCCAGAATGAGTGCGCTAGTGACCGCGAGTGTTACATTAATCAATGAGCCCCAGCCAAAAAAATACCATTGGCAGATCATACCGGGGATCAGAGCGGCCGAGACAGTAAACATCACTCGGGAAACGGATTGTTTGCCCGTCAGGTGAGGTGAGGAGATTGAAATCATGATGATGACTTGTCCTGTTTATTGAGTGCGGCCTGATAGGTTTTATCCGCTGTCAGATATTTTTCTTCCAGCTTGCCAGCCGCTTTGCTCAGAGCTGCAACCATGGCCGGGTTATTGGCTTCGGCATCTTTTAGTTTCTGTTGTGCCTTCTCGAACTTAGCCTTGGCTTTTTCGACCAATTCCTTCAGTTCCTCCGGTGTCTGGGTTTCGACTGTTGTAGTCTTGGCCTGTTTTTTCGCTGCCGCTCTTTCCAATGCCGCTTTTATCGGGTCGTCTTTGCCTGCTTCTGAGCTTCCATCGGTGTTGGATTTTTTCTCTGCCAGGGCTTTGGCTGCCGCTTCTGCACGCGCTTTTCTGCGCTCTTCTTTCTCCTGCTTTTCACGCTCAATACGGGCCTGGCGGTTTTCAAACCGCTTACGTGCCCGCTCTGATTCCTGCAGGTCTTTTTCTTCCTGGCGCAGTTCGCCTTTGGTATAACGGAAATAATGAACCAGTGGGATACGGCTAGGGCAGACATAAGCGCAGGCACCGCACTCAATACAGTCTTGGATACTGTGCAGTTCGGCATATTCCAGATGTCGGTTTTTAGATGACCACAATAATTGTTGTGGCAACAGATCAACGGGGCAGGCTTGCTCACATAAACCGCAACGAATACAGGGGTTATCGATGATCGGGGCAGGCAGTTCTTTTTTGGTTGCTGCCAGCAAACAGTTGGTCGTTTTTATCACTGGTGCAGTGATGTCAGGCAGGGCAAAGCCCATCATAGGACCGCCCATGATGACACGATCAGCTTTTTTCAGGTGAGCACTGGCGTGATTCAAAACTGTTTCAATAGAAGTGCCGATCAACACTTCGTAGTTGCCCGGTTTGGAGACTGCTTTGCCGGTCACCGTGGTTATCCGGCTGATCAATGGTTCATCCAGCACAACAGAGCGGTAAACCTGTCGCAATGTTCCGACGTTTTGGCAGACAACTCCAACATCGCTGGGCAAGCCTTTCTTGGGGACTTCGACACCAAGGGTCAGTTGAATCAGTTGCTTTTCGCCACCTGACGGATATTTAGTTGGAACCACAGCAAGTACGATTTTAATACCAAGCTGTTGTGCCGCAGTTTCAAATGCGCTGATGGCTTCGGGTTTGTTGTCTTCAATACCGATCAGAATGTTGTCAGCACCCAATAAATGCTGGCAGATTTCGGCGCCTTGCAGAATCTCATCAGCCTTTTCGCGTATGAGTCGATCATCGGCGGTGATATAGGGTTCGCACTCGGCAGCATTGATCAGCAAGGTATGAATTGGCGCATGTTTGTTGCGATATTTTATGTCAGTTGGAAAGCCAGCACCGCCCATGCCGGTAACGCCGCCATCCCGAATGCGTTGCACAATGTCACTGATTTGATGATTTTTCCAGTCAGCCCACGGGTTTTGCACTCGCCAGGCCTCCAGTCCATCCACTTCCAGACACAGCGCTGGTTGCTTGAAGCCAGATTCGTGCGCGAACGCATGGTTCTCAATTGCGCTTATACGACCGGATGTTGGTGCATGAATATTGGCAGAAATACCGCTCTCAGCTTTGGCTATTAGTTCGCCCTTTAAGACAGTATCACCGACTTTGACACAGGGCAGTGCTGGTGCGCCGAGGTGCATCGACAGTGGTAACCACAGTGTTGATGGCAAAGGAATTGCCTCAATAGGAGTCTTGTTGGATTCCGCTTTATGCTCAGCCGGATGAATGCCGCCGGGCAGGTTCCATACTTTTGAGCGGGCAATGGTTATGGGTTGCGCACTCATGCAGCGTTCTCTTTTGTATTGTTCAATGGATTACGGTCTGTGGCGATAAGTTCAATAAGTGACGTGGGTTTGTCTGTGTACCAGGTACGGATAGTCGATTGGACCAATACCATATCAATACAATCGACTGGACAGGGCTCAACGCATAAATCGCAACCAGTACATTCAGCTTCAATGACGGTATGCATCTGCTTGGCAGCGCCCAGGATAGCATCCACCGGGCAAGCCTGAATGCATTTTGTACAACCAATGCATTCCTGTTCACGGATTACGGCAACCTGTTTGCCTTTTTCTTCCCCATGTTCAGCATCAAGTGGCATCGGCTCAACATCCAGCAGGTCGGCCAGCGCCTGAATGGTCGCTTCTCCGCCCGGTGGACATTTGTTGATTGGTTCTCCATCTGCGATACCTTCGGCATAAGGTCGGCAGCCAGGATGACCACATTGACCGCATTGTGTTTGCGGTAGAATGGCATCGATCTGATCAACCAGTGGGTCGCCGTCCGGTTTAAAGCGAATTGCCGCAAAACCGAGGATGGCGCCGCAAACGGTGGCAATCAGTAAAAGGGTTATTGTTGCTGTAATCATCGCTACACTGCCACCAGGCCAGAGAAGCCCATAAAGGCTAACGAAATAATTCCGGTTGCGATCAAACCAATGGCGGGTCCTTGAAAAGGCACTGGAACATCGGCCAGGTTAATGCGTTCCCTCATTGCAGAAAACAGTACCAGAACCAGAGAAAAACCAACGGCCGCACCAAAGCCATAAAGGAAGCTTTCAATCAGATTGTTCTGCTTGCTGATGTTCAGTAGTGATACACCCAGCACCGCACAGTTTGTTGTAATGAGCGGCAGGAAAATGCCCAATACGCGATACAGTAGCGGACTGGTTTTGCGAATAACCATCTCGGTAAACTGCACCACAAAAGCAATGATCAGAATAAAGGTGATGGTTTTCAGAAATGCCAATCCTAACGGCGCCAGAATGAGGCTGTGAACAACATAGGTAGCAACAGAGGAAACGGTTAGAACGAAAGTGGTCGCAGCCGACATGCCGACAGCATATTCCAGTTTATTGGAAACCCCCATAAATGGACACAAGCCAAGGAATTGAACCAGGACGAAATTATTTACCAGAACAGTGCCGATCAGCAAAAGAATATATTCGTTCATTGTTTAAAAGGTATAAAAATTCGGTCGGTATTATCATGCGTTTGATTATAGCTAACAAGGTTCAATTGGTTTGATTTTTATCTCTATTTGGAATAACTGATGATTTAAATCAAACTCGTCAGCTCAGCTCAGCTCAGCTCAGCTCAGCTTAGAAGAGGGAGGTGTAAAATGTTAGCTTGTGGGCCTGAAGACGGCGCTCAGTTATTATTGTCCTGAATCCGTGACTCCATCGCGGCGCAGTGCGCAAGCCATTGATTCCTCTTTGCTTGCCAAAAATTGGGGGGAACCTATGGGCGCACCTGCAATTTTTGAAAAACAAATGGAAATCAAGCTCTTACACCCTGCATCCACTGAAGAGTCACGGATTCAGGTTGGGGTTAGCTTATTTTGGTGCCTGGGGGGATATCCGTATTGCCTTCCATCACCCATAGGTCCTTACCTTCGCCGGCGGCCAGTACCATGCCTTCGGATAGTCCAAAGCGCATTTTTCTTGGTGCCAGGTTATATACGATAACCAGGTTTTTACCGAGAAGGTCTTCCGGTTGATAATGACTCTTGATGCCAGAAAAGACCTGACGGATTTCGCCATTACCAACATCCAATTGTAGCTGCAGTAATTTATCCGCACCTTCTACATGATCGGCTTTGACTACTTTGGCGATGCGTAGATCTACTTTGGCGAAATCAGCAAACTCAATATGGTCACTGTTACTGTTGTTTTTGGCTGGTTTTGTCTTCTCTGCCGGTGCGGTTTTTTCCGGGGGTTGTTGACCACTCTCACGCAACGCGTCTTCTTTGCTTTCTTCCAGCAGCATATCTATCTGTTTGGAGTCAATTCTCGTCAGCAGCGGTTTGAACTTGTTTATTGAGTGATCAGTCAGGGTGTTTTCCAGATCGGTAAAGTTTAATGACTCTACGTTCAGGAATTGTCTGACTTTTTCATTCAAGCCAGGAAGGATGGGTCCCAGGTAAATCGCCAGCGCCCGGAACAGATGGATGCCCAGCGAGCAGATATCCAAGACTTCCTGTGCTTTGGTTTCATCTTTTGCCAGCTTCCAGGGTTCTTTGGCCTGAATGTATTCGTTGGCTTTATCAACCAGTGCCATGATTTCGCGAACAGCTTTGCTGTATTCGCGAGCCTCATAGAGTTCTGCAATACGAGACTTTGCCGAAAGCACGCTGTCCAGCAGTTCAGGTTCGGTCACGGTGTTGGATAATTGTCCTCCGGCCTTTTTTACAAAGTTGGCACATCGACTGGCAATGTTGACGAATTTGTTGACCAGATCGGAATTTACCCGCTGAATAAAATCTGTAAGATTCAGGTCGATATCTTCAACACCCGAGCCCAACTTGGCTGCATAGTAATAGCGCAGGTACTCTGGGTTCAGGTGCTTCAAATAGGTTTTGGCCATAATGAATGTGCCACGCGACTTGGACATTTTTTCACCATTGACGGTGATGTAGCCGTGTGCAAAAACACCATTTGGTGTTCTGAAGTTGGCGCTGCTCAGCATGGCAGGCCAAAACAGGGCATGGAAGTTAATAATGTCTTTGCCGATGAAGTGATAAAGTTCGGCATCGCTGTCTTTGGCCCAGAAATCGTCGAACTCCAACCCTTCTGTGCGCTCACAAAGATTCTGGAATGATGCCATATAGCCAATAGGGGCATCGAGCCAGACGTAAAAGTATTTACCCTCGGCACCGGGAATTTCAAAACCGAAGTAGGGTGCATCGCGGGAGATATCCCAGGCTTGGAGGCCTGCATCAAGCCACTCAGCCAGTTTGTTGGCAACGCTGTCCTGCAAAGTGCCTGAACGGGTCCATTGCTGCAGCATTTCCTGGAATTGCGGCAGGTCGAAGAAGTAATGCTCCGATTCTTTTTCAACTGGGGTTGCACCGCTGTAGGCGGATTTCGGGTTGATCAGTTCGTTAGGTTCATAGGTTGCACTACACACTTCACAGGCGTCACCATATTGATCCTCGGCTTTACATTTAGGGCAGGTGCCTTTGACAAAGCGATCGGCCAGGAAAATATTCTTTTCCGGATCAAATAGCTGACGAATGGTTTTGACTTTGATATGACCATTTTCTTTCAGTCGACTGTAGATCAGCTCGGATAACGCTTTGTTCTCCTGTGAATGGGTGCTGTAGTAATTATCATGGCTGATCAGAAAACCTTCAAAATCAGCTTTGTGATCGGCATTCATCTGGCCGATCCAGTCTTCAGGAGACAGACCTTCTTTTTCTGCCCGCAACATGACGGCGGTGCCATGCGTGTCGTCTGCGCAAACATATACGCACTGATGTCCCATGCTTTGCTGGAAGCGTACCCAGATGTCAGTCTGAATATGTTCCATCATATGCCCGAGATGGATTTGTCCATTGGCATAGGGCAGGGCAGAAGTAACGAGTATTTTGCGATTAGCAGACATACGGTTGTGGTTTCCTGTGTTGATAATGATGGCAGGCCAGAGGCTTATGCCGTAAGTGAGGGTTTTGAACCCGAAGCGTCAATTCTACCGAAATCGCTATTCTTGACCAGCATTGGTTGCATGAAAGGGTTTAAAGCCAGACAATGACCGCCATTTTTGTTTGTATCAATTTTATTTGTATTAATAAGGAGCTTAAGAGTGATCATTCCTGTGTTGCTGGCCGGAGGTGTTGGAAGTCGTTTGTGGCCAATGTCGAGGGAGTTATTCCCTAAGCAGTGTATCAATCTGGTGGATCCAGCACGGAGTCTGATCCAGCAGACTGCAGACCGTTGTGTTCGCAGCGGTATGACCGCCAATCCTATAGTGGTCTGCAATGATGAGCATCGGTTTTTGATTGCTCAGCAGTTGAACGATCTTGGCTTGACATCGGATATTATTCTTGAACCGGAAGGTCGTAATACCGCACCGGCAATTGCCTTGGCTGCGTTTCAGGCGCTGCAGCGTGATTTGCAGGCGATATTGGTTGTTTTGCCTGCGGATCACGTTATTAAAAATGTAGAGCTGTATCGTGAAGCGTTGGAGCAGGCTGTTGAGCAGGCCAAGACCGGAAAGATTGTTACCTTTGGCGTGCAACCGGGTTATCCGGAAACTGGGTATGGTTATATTCAGGCTGAGACAAAAAATGAGGTCAGCGCGGTTAAAGCCTTTAAAGAAAAACCGGATCAGGTCACCGCTGAGCAGTATTTGGCAGAGGGTGGATTTTATTGGAACAGTGGCATGTTTGTGGTTGCTGCGCAAACCTATCTGGATGAGTTGAAGAAATTGCAGCCGGAAATATTTGCAGCAGTCACGAAGGCGTTTGACGGTCGTTCTGGAGATTTGGATTTTATTCGTATTGATGCTGGTGCATTTGCCGAGTCGCCATCTGATTCTATTGATTACGCCATTATGGAAAAAACCGATAAGGCGATGGTCGTACCCTATACCGGTGACTGGAGCGACATCGGCGCCTGGGCGGCGCTTTATGAGCTGAACGATAAAGATGAAGACGGTAACGTTCACCAGGGTGATGTAATGGCTTATGAGGCGCACGGTAATTTTATTCGTTCTGAGAGTCGCCTGGTGGCTGCGGTTGGAGTTGATAATCTGGCCATCGTTGAAACCAAAGATGCCGTTGTTGTTGTACCGCGTGATCGTGCCCAGGATGTTAAGCATATCGTCAATCAGCTAAAGGCTGCAGGTCGAACCGAGCACGAAATTCATACCAAGGCCTATCGCCCTTGGGGGAATTACGAGACTATCGATTATGGCGTACGTCATCAGGTAAAGAATATTCAGGTTAAGCCAGGCGAAAAACTTTCTGTGCAGATGCATCATCATCGGGCAGAACATTGGATTGTGGTGTCAGGTACCGCCAAGGTCACCATTGGTGGGCATGAGCAATTGCTGGCTGAGAATGAGTCTGTCTATATCCCGTTAGGGGAAGTTCATGCGTTGGAGAATCCAGGAAAAATCCCGCTTGAATTGATTGAAGTGCAGACGGGGTCCTATCTTGGCGAGGATGATATCGTCCGATTTACTGACCGATATGGACGTGTCGATAAGAAGTAAGTGGACTGCATCTCCTGCCTGTTTGAGGTGCGTCAAGCGCTATTACGGCAAAAGCCTTACCCGATGTTGGTGAGGCTTTTTTTGTTTGGTCAAAGGTTTAGTCGAAGCTGATTTCCGGGCCTTGATCATCCGGTGTGTTGGCGAGCGCCTGTTTTATATTATCAACAATCCTGTGATACCGCTTTGCCGGGGTTGATTGTGGTGCTGAGACAATGATCGGCTGTCCTTCATCCATACTGGTTCGGATGTCGATATCCAGTGGTAGACTGCCAAGCAGGTTGACACCGTATTGATCGGCCAGCTTTTCACCGCCCGAAGCTCCGAATATATGCTCTTCGTGCCCACAGTTGGAACACACATGCACTGCCATGTTTTCAACAATACCCAGCACAGGGACGTTCACTTTAGTAAACATTTCGATGCCCTTTCGGGCGTCGAGTAGTGCAATATCCTGTGGTGTGGTGACAATCACGGCACCGGACAGGTTGGCCTTTTGTGCCAGAGTCAACTGGATATCTCCAGTGCCCGGTGGCATATCAACAATCAGATAGTCCAATGCTCCCCAGGCCGTCTGGGTCAGTATCTGCTGTAACGCACCGGAAGCCATTGGACCTCGCCAAACCATCGGTGTCTTGTCCGTCACCAGATAGGCCATAGACATAGTCTTTATACCTATGGCTTCGACCGGTTCAAAGCGATTTTCGTTGATGACGGCAGGTCTGGTGGCTTCGGCGACACCCAGCATCAGTCCAACTGACGGACCGTAGATATCGGCATCCAACAAGCCAACGCTGTTTCCTTGTGCCTTGAGCGCCAGAGCGATATTGACCGCAGTTGTTGATTTCCCAACGCCTCCTTTACCTGAGGCAACAGCGATAAGGTGTTTAATGTCTTGCATAGCACAGTCCAGAGCAAAGAATTGCTAGCTTTATTGGGTTGCCTGCCCATAACTCAAGGCCCACCTTGATTTCCGAATGTACCTGTGCCGCCACTTTAAACCGGCGGGCCATCCTAATATGCGTTTTATTTGAGACACTACTAGATCCCCGAAAACTGTTAAAAACTGATACCTGAATCCGTGACTCCTTCAGTGGAGGCAGGGTGTAAGGGCCTGATTTCTATTTGTTTTTCAAAAATTGCAGGTGCACCCATAGGTTCACCCCAATTTTTGGAAAGCAAAGAGGAATCAATGGCTTGCGCACTGCGCCGCTATGGCGTCACGGATTCAGGTGATATTATCGGCGGCGGTTTTAATCTTGTAACCGGGTACCATGTCGTTTACCGATATATGGCTTTTGGGCGAAGGAGTCACGGTTGAGCAAGAACGCCTGAGAACCCGGATTAATCATAAAGAGGATTGGAGTTAAATGAAGATTGCTATTGCTGGAACCGGCTATGTTGGACTGTCCAATGCCATGTTGCTGGCTCAAAACCATGATGTTGTTGCTGTCGATATCATTGCCGAAAAAGTAAATATGTTGAATAACAGAACTTCTCCGATTGAAGATGTCGAAATTGTTGATTTTCTGACCAATAAGAATATCCATTTTACGGCAACATTGGATGCTGAATTCGCTTACGCTGATGCTGAATTTGTCATCATTGCCACGCCGACGGATTACGATCCTGAAACCAATTATTTCAATACCAGCAGTGTTGAGGCAGTCATCAAGCAGGTTATCGACATTAATCCAAAGGCGGTGATGGTTATTAAGTCAACGGTGCCGGTGGGTTATACCCGATCAGTCAAAGAGCGTTTCAAGACCGACAATATTATTTTTTCGCCAGAGTTTCTGCGCGAAGGTCGCGCCCTGTATGACAACCTCCATCCAAGCCGCATCATTGTTGGTGAGCGTAGCGAACGGGCTGGCGTTTTTGCTGGCTTGCTGACTGAAGGTGCAGTTAAAGAAGATGTGCCTGTGCTATTTACGGACAGTACCGAAGCCGAAGCTGTTAAGCTTTTTTCCAATACCTATCTGGCAATGCGTGTGGCTTATTTTAATGAGTTGGATACCTATGCAGAGACTCATGACCTGGACAGTCGTCAGATTATTGAAGGTGTTGGTCTTGATCCTCGAATTGGTCATCACTATAACAATCCCAGCTTTGGTTATGGTGGCTATTGCCTGCCAAAGGATACCAAGCAATTGCTCGCCAATTTTAAAAAAGTTCCGAACAATATTATTGCTGGCATTGTGGAGGCAAACACAACGCGTAAAGATTTCATTGCGGATTCAATTCTGCGTCGTAATCCGGAAGTTGTTGGTATCTATCGATTGGTTATGAAAAGTGGTTCAGATAACTTTCGTGCTTCTGCCATTCAAGGAATTATGAAGCGGCTGAAAGCAAAAGGGATTGAAGTGGTTATTTATGAGCCGGTTTTGGCAGACGGTGAGTTTTTTCATTCCAAAGTCATTAATGACTTATCTGCATTCAAACAGATGTCTGATGTTATCGTTGCAAATCGACGCTCAGGCGAACTGGACGATGTCGCAGACAAGGTCTATACCCGTGACCTGTTTGGCAGTGATTAGTGTTAACAGGTTCTTTTATCTTATGGGCATCTGACATGGTGTGTTGCGTATGAACTTTGGGTTTAATAAGAGGCAAAACAAAATGAAATTGTTGGTTACGGGGGCAGCTGGTTTCATTGGTAATGAATTGGCCATTAAGTTGATTGATATGGGGCATGAGGTTGTCGGCATCGATAATCTGAATGATTATTATGATGTTCAGTTGAAGCGCGATCGTCTAGCGCGTTTGGATGGTAAAGCAGGTTTTACTTTTATCCAAATGGGTGTTGAAGATCGAGAGGCTATGACTGCGCTTGCACAGCAGTACCAGTTTGACCAGATATTTCATCTGGCAGCGCAGGCGGGTGTACGCTATTCGATTGAAAATCCGTATGCTTATATCGATTCTAACCTGGTCGGTTTCGGCAATATACTGGAACTGGCCAGGCAACAAAAAGTTCAGCACCTTATTTATGCATCATCCAGTTCTGTCTATGGAGAAAATGAACAACAGCCCTTCTCTGAGCACCATCCGGTTGACCACCCTGTTTCGTTGTACGCAGCAACAAAGAAATCTAACGAAGTGATGGCTCATGCTTACTCCCACCTTTATGAGATCCCAACGACGGGTCTGCGCTTCTTTACTGTTTATGGCCCCTGGGGCCGACCGGATATGGCACCGTTCCTTTTTACTGATGCCATTATGAACGACCGCCCGATTAAGGTTTTTAATCACGGCAATATGGCACGCGATTTCACCTATATTGATGAAATTGTTGATGGCGTTATTAAAAGTTCGCAAGCAGTTCCACAGAAAACGGAGCGACCTGAAAAAAATACGCCAGCAGACAGCAGTGCGCCATATCAGGTATTGAACATTGGTAACTCCAGTCCAGTGCAGTTAATGGATTTTATTCAGGCTATTGAAAATGCATCGGGCAAAACTGCTGAGAAGTTATTTATGGATATGCAGCCTGGTGATGTGCCTGTTACATATGCTGATACTAGTCTGCTGCAACTGGCAACCGGATATCAACCGTCAACCAATATTCAGGATGGCGTGAATCGAGTTGTTGAATGGTATTGTCAGTATTATAAGAAATCTGTTTGAAATTCGTATTTGGGCTTATTATACCTGAATCCGTGACTTCAAAGTGGATGCAGGGGGTGAGAGCTTGATTTCTGTTTGCTTTCCAAAAATTGCAGGTGCACCCATAGGTTCATTGAAATTTGTTAACCATTGACCTGAATGGGCAATAAAATAAACAGTTGCGACCATTTTTTTAATCCTGATTAATCAGAGCCCGGCTCGCTTCGCTGCCGGGCTTGTTTTTTGAAATTAATAGGTTTCTCAGATTTGGTAGCAATATTTCTTGAAAAGCAAATTTACGACTTCAGTTGTGTGGCTTCACTATACAAACTTCGGTTAAATCGCTGTTGGCAAACCCTTCGATATTTTTCAGTGTCACTGTTGCAATTGCGCTGAGTGCTTCCTGTGTAAAAAATGCCTGATGCCCTGTAATCATGACATTTTTAAAGGTCAACAGACGAGCAAATTGATCGTCATAAAGAATTTCATTCGAATTGTCTTCAAAGAAAAGGTCGGCTTCTTCCTCGTACACATCCAGGCCCAGGTAACCAATCTTACCGGTTTTTAGCGCTTCAATAACCGCTCGGGTGTTAATGAGTGCGCCGCGACTGGTATTCAGTAACATCACGCCCGATTTCATTCGCTGCAGGCTGTCCTCATTGACAATATGGCGTGTGGATGCGAGTAGGGGACAATGCAATGAAATAATATCACTTTGCGCCCAGAGTTGTTCCAGCTCCACATACTGTACTTCCGTGGCTTCAACGTCCGGGTTGGGGTAGGGATCATGACAGATCACTCGACAACCAAAACCCAGCATGATGCGAATAAAAGCAAAACCGATTTTTCCGGTGCCGATAACACCTACGGTTTTTCCATGCATGTCAAAACCAAGCAGGCCATGCAACGAGTAATCATTTTCTCGGACTCGGTTATGAGCACGGTGTAAGTTTCGGTTGAGTGCCATGGCCAATGCAACGGCATGTTCAGCAACGGCATAGGGAGAATATTCAGGAACACGGGTAACCGTAATGCCCAGTGTTTCGGCACTGGCCAAATCAACGTTGTTAAAGCCGGCACAGCGCAAAGCGATCAACTTTATTTTGTTTTTTGCCAAAGTATTGAGCACTGCGGCTGACAGGGTATCGTTAACAAAGCAGCAGACCGCATCAAACCCTTGAGTCAATACAGCGGTTTGTTCGTCGAGGTGAGCCTCAAAAAAGGTCAATTCATGCTGGTTTTGGTTGACTTGACTGAGGTGAGTCTGGTCGTAAGGTTTACTACTGAAAACAGCGACTTTCATGGGACTCTCACTCTGTGAATGGTTCAGGGGTTATCGAAGTTAACTTCCTGGTCGGCAATCCATAATCGGTTAACAATGATATCGTCTTTCATTTTATTATCTTTATAGCTGGCGAATCTTACGGGAATAAAGTCAAAATCCTTGGCGACCCAAATCAGGATACTCATAGTTCAGACTGGTTTCACCGTTTGCAACGGCAAGCCGAATTGCTGGTTGAAAACTGATCGGATCGTGCAGTGAATCTCCCAGTGAATACTCGTATTTGTCTTTCTTGACTTTGCCTTTGACCTTTTTGGCGTTCCAGTCAAAGTCCCAATCAACATTTTCTTTGATGAATAGAAACTTGGTTAGCTTGTGATAACTCTCTGGTTTGAAAATCCCGTTTTCAACAAAGCCTTTGGATGATTCTTCAGATTTCAGTCCGCCGCCACGAACTTTTGTCTCAATCTGCCACTTATCCCCATTGATGGAAAATGATGTCGAACCATCAGCGCGAATGTCGATAGCGCCATAGCGTGTTGCCGTAATGTCGGCCCGATAGCTGCTTAATTCGTCAGCCAGTGCTGTGGTAACCATCAGAAACAGACAGCAGATACTGATCATCAATCGTTTTGTCATCGGGAGCATACTCAAGAACAGGAATTATTTGGTACTAGTATCTTAGACTTTCACTGGAAACTGAAGTGTTTCGCCATTTAATCGAGGTAAACCTTCAGCATAGGTTAAGTTCCCGGCGCAGAACCATCGAATGACTTCCGGATAGAGTTGATGCTCTTTTGCCAGAACTTTTTTACTTAAGCTAAGAGCATCATCTTTGCGTTCGATAGATACCGTACTGTGGGCAATTAAGGGGCCTCCATCAAGCTCGGGAGATACAAAATGCACTGTGGCACCGGCTTCTTTATCACCTGTCTCAATGGCTCGCTGATGCGTGTTCAGGCCTTTGTATTTTGGTAGCAGGGATGGATGGATATTGATCATCCGGCCGAGAAAATGACGGACAAAATCGTCCGTCAGGATACGCATAAAGCCTGCCAGAACAACCAGATCAGGCTGATAGTGCTCAATGCGTTGCAGCAAAAGTGCATCAAAACCGGTGCGATCTGCAAACGTCGTATGATCGACCACTTCCGTTTCAATACCGGCCTTGATTGCTCTCTGCAAGCCATAAGCATCTGGCCGGTTGGAGATCACCGCAGCAATTTTGCCGTTGATCCTGCCGTCAGCGCACTGATCGATAATAGCTTGTAAATTACTGCCACCACCACTGATCAAAACCACAATGTTCTTCATGCTGTTATTTGATTCCGTCGATGATAACCGGCTGCGAATCACGCGTTTTGATGACGCCTATACTGACCGGTCTCTCTCCCAGGCTTTCCAAGGTTGCAAGGATTGCCGTTTCAGCGGCTTCTGGTACAACCAACACGAGACCGATGCCACAGTTAAACGTGCGCAGCATTTCTGTGTCTGAGATATTGCCTGCCTGTTGCAGCCAATTGAATACTTCTGGTCGCTGCCATCGACTGGTATCGATATGGATTGCCAGATGTTGCGGTAGAACACGTGGCAGGTTTTCCCAGAATCCGCCACCGGTAATGTGAGAGATTGCATTAACTGGTTGGGTTTTCAACAATTCCAGCATTGACTTGACATAGATACGAGTCGGCTCCAGCAGAGCATCGGCCAGGGTTTTGTCTCCGAGTGGCGTGGTTGTGTCCGTACCAGACACTTCCAGAACCTTCCGAATCAGCGAGTAGCCATTGGAGTGTGGCCCGGATGAGGGCAGGCCGATCACCTTGTCGCCTTCGCTCACTTTGGCGCCATCAATAATGGCGTCTTCCTCAACGATGCCGGTGCAGAAGCCGGCCAGGTCGTAATCTTCATCTTCATACATACCTGGCATTTCAGCCGTTTCACCACCAACCAGTGCACAGTTTGCCTGTCGGCAGCCCTCGCCGATGCCAGCAACAACAGCGCTGGCAATATCAACATTCAATTTGCCGGTGGCGTAGTAGTCGAGGAAATACAGGGGTTCAGCACCCAATACAATAAGGTCGTTGACACACATCGCGACCAGATCGATACCGATGGTATCGTGTTTGTTCAGATCCATTGCCAGTCTGAGCTTGGTGCCGACACCATCTGTTCCGGAAACAAGAACCGGCTTCTTATAACCTTCCGGAATGCGACACAATGCACCGAAACCGCCAATACTGCTCATTACCTCCGGACGGCGTGTGGCCTTTACCGTTCCTTTGATGCGTTCAACCAGGTCGTTTCCAGCATCAATATCAACGCCAGCATCTTTATAACTCAGGGAAGGCTTAGTTGGCTCAGTCATTCGAGACTCCAGTTCAGTCAGTATCCGGGAAGGGGCAGTTTTGTTTACTCCCTGAATCCGTGACTCCATAGCGGCGCAGTGCGCAAGTCATTGATCCCTATTTGTTTCCCAAAAATTGGGGTGAACCTGCAATTTTTGAACAACAAATAGAAATCAAGCTCTTACACCCTGCATCCACTGAAGAAGTCATGGATTCAGGTATTTAGTTGGCCCGGGGCAGGGCGCGCGGATTGTAACAGGGTCGTTTTGTTAGATCAGCATGTCTGATCGGTCAATTTTTTGCCGGAAACGAACATATTCATCGGATCGCTGTATTTTTTATAACGCTCTGTCACAATAGCACCTTGGTCGTTATGCGTTATTTTGACTCACCAGCCAGAGGAAACCGGCAGTGTACGTTGCTTGTACTTTGAAAAAAATAGTCCTTAATCTGCTCATCTTGGGCATTTCTTTAGTCTCCATTGTGTTTGCCGCAACGGAAATGAACCTATACAACGAGTCCATGATTGTGAGCCGGAATGCTACGCAAAAGGAGCAGGATCAGGCGATTCGCCAGGCGTTTAAACAGCTTCTGGTTCGGGTTTCAGGTGTTCGTCAGGTCTTGGATAATGAGCAGATTATCGAAGCGTTGGGTAAAGGCGCTGCTTACCTGGCTACATTCCGATTCGAGTCCAGTGACCAGTTGTTTACCAATGTGCTGGGCGAAAGTGTGCCAACCAAGAAAATGATTCTGGAGTTCGATAAGCGCTCTGTGGATAGCCTTCTGGTACGGAATCACTTGCCGGTTTGGAGCGCTAAGCGACCGGATATTCTAATCGTGCTCGCAGATCGTCTGCAGAGCGCTGATCATATTCTTGCCGATGGTGAAGAAAGCGATTTGGCTGAGGCTGTTAAACGTTATGCCGACCAGAGAGGCGTTCCGTACCAATTACCGATTATGGATCTGGAAGATTCTCTCGCATTCAATTTCACCAGCGTCTATGGTTTGTTTTCTACTGACATTGACGCTGGTGCAGAGCGTTATCAGCCTGATGCCATCCTGACAGGACGGCTCAGTGATGTAGGTAACGATCAGGTTCAGGCTGATTGGATGGTTCTGTTCAAGAACGAACGCGTGCGGATGCCACCAGTACAGGGCTCAATAGACGATGTGGTCAGTCAGGGGATTGATTTTATCTCTACCCGCTTGTCTGAACAGTATGCGTTGCTGCTGGATCCTCAGTTGCTCGGTGCGTTGACCATTCAGGTTTCGGATGTTGCCAGCCTGAAAGATTTCGCTGCACTGGAAAGCTACCTGAAATCCATTAACCTGATCACCAGCGTGACTTTGAGTCAGTACAGTAGCGAAGGTGCGGCCTTTGCTATTGAGCTGAGTGGCGATCTGACTCAGCTTGCCGATGTCATCGCACTGGATGACAAGCTGATTCCGGTTCAGGAAGCCACTCTGGAAGCCCAACTGGATAACGTGTTGCGCTATCAATGGCAGCACTGATTTAAGGATATATGTATATGCAGATGACAGACTCTCAAAAGTGGCTTGTTCTCGCCTGTATTGTATTGACAGGCTGGTTGCTAGTGGTGCTGTCGCCCATACTTGGCCCTTTTTTGACGGCCATTCTGCTCGCCTATATGGGGGACCCTCTAGTAGACAGACTGGAGGCGCGCAAGTTATCGCGCACTTGGGGCGTGGTGGTGACTTTCCTGATTCTGATTCTGGTTCTTACGCTGATAGCACTGCTGCTGATTCCGGCTCTGGTACATCAGATTGATGTATTGGTTAGCCTGATTCCCAAAGGGCTGGAATGGGTGAAGACGGTTGCTGTTCCCTATATGGAAAGTCGTTTTGGGCTGGAACTGTTTCAACTGGATTGGTCGGATTTAAGCAAGAAGGTGGACTGGGGCGCAACGGGCAACGTGGTCAAAAATGTGATTTCCAATGTAACCTCATCTGGTCTTGCTATTGCCGGTGCCATTGGTAATCTGGTGTTGATTCCGGTGGTGACTTTTTATCTGCTGCGCGACTGGGACATTCTGGTTGGTAAAATCAGTGAGTTGGTTCCTCGATACTACATTAACACCGTGGGTGAATTAGCCCATGAATGTCATGAAACGTTGGGGGCCTTCTTTCGTGGTCAACTGTTGGTGATGTTGGCACAGGCGGTGATCTATGCCGTTGGTCTTATGGTTATTGGCCTGGATCTTGGCTTATTGGTTGGTCTGTTGGCAGGCCTCGCCTCTATTGTGCCCTATCTTGGTGCCATTGTCGGAATTGGCGCTGGTCTGTTCGCGGCCTTTGCTCAGTTTGGTGATATGTTGCATCTGGTTTTGGTATTGATCGTGTTTGGTATCGGTCAGACCCTTGAAGGAACTGTACTAACCCCCAAACTGGTCGGTGACCGAATTGGTTTGCATCCGGTTGCTGTGATTTTTGCAGTCTTGGCTGGAGGGCAGGTGTTTGGTTTTGTCGGTATTCTGCTGGCGTTACCGGCAGCGGCGGTCATTAACGTGATGATGCGTCGCGTGCATCTGAATTATCGTAAATCCACCCTATATGGTAGCGACTCTGGTGATTCTGATCCGCAGTAGTTGAATCCAGGTTTCGCTGAATTAATTCAAACTGAATGATAGTCTGCAGGTTGGCGTATTGCTTTCCTGTTCCAGTAATTTTAAGGCAATATTTAATGAGTAAAGTGGTCTCCCGCCAGCTTCCTTTGCATATCTCTTTTCGTGAAGACGCTGTATTTGAAGACTATTTGCCTGCTAACAATGCCATCGCCGTTGGCACTTTGCGTCAAGCGTTAGTGCGTTTGGATGATCATCTGATTTATCTTTGGGGCGCGAGTGGTGTTGGTATCAGTCATCTACTTCAAGCTGCGGTTCATGATCTGCAAAGTCAGACATTGAATGCAATCTATTTGCCCTTAGGCGAGTGTATCGATTACGGCCCGGAAGCTTTGGAGGGGCTTGATGAAATGGACGCTGTTGCGCTTGATGATATTGATGCCTTGATCGGCCATGCGCACTGGCAGGAAGCAATATTCCATTTCTATAACCGGATGCGTGACAGTGGACGGATGATTCTTGTTGGTGGTAGTTGCAGTCCATTACATCTGGGTCTGTCTTTGGCTGATTTAAAGTCTCGGCTCAGTTCAGGCCTGACCCTGAATCTGGTGCAGATGGACGATGAGCAGCGTACTGATTGGGTGATTTGGAAAGGGCGCAAACGCGGACTTGTCATCACGCCTGAGGTGGCGGAATTTCTGATTAATCGACATAACCGAAATATGCGTGAGTTGGTGGCGACGTTTGACCAGATTGACGCGGCATCATTAGCGGAAAAGCGCAAGATAACGATTCCGTTTCTGAAGCAGGTGTTGGGGCTGTAGGCTTTGTCTGATATTCAGCCAAAGCCTTATTTGTGTTTGCTCAATCAAGAAATGGGTTGCCGGACGCCAACTGAATTTCATTGGCAAATTCCGATAAGCGGATTCGCTGTTCATTCATTTCAATATCATCATCAGTCATAACCGCCTGACCGAAGGAATAGATCACTTCGAGTCCGGATTGACAGGTTTTTGCATCGTATTGCTGTTGAGCTGCAAGTACATTCTGGTTCCTATCCTGATAGGCATTGAATGTGGCATTGCCGTGACGTTGTGCCATCAATTGTCGGGTTTTTTCTGGAGATAGGATCAGGGCGCTGGCGTTGTTGCCGCCAAAGCCTTTGGAATTTATGATCGTGCCGAGCATTGGATCTGAAACTTCCTGGTGATTAAGCAGAATATTCAGATGTGATTGATGAACATCCTCGGCGATGTGATCTATGCTGTTAATACCCGGAATAAGCCCGGTATTCCAGACCCCCAGAGCGCTAGTAATCTGATCGGCTGCCGCAGGCCCAAGTGAGTGACCCAGATAAGATTTAATCGCGGATACCGCCCATTTTTCTACACCAAACTGTTTGGCTACTTCGTTAATAATGTGAGATTCAGTGACGCGGTTTTGTGGTGTTCCGGTACCATGCGCCATGACAAAGGTCTTATTGATATCATCGCCCAGAATACCTTTGGCAAGTGAAGCGGTTTTTGCCATGGTGATGTAGTTTCCAATACCTGGGCCGGAAATGGATTTCTTGTTGGCATCGGCATTGACAAAAACATCGGCCACCGAGCCAAATACCGTTGCCCCCAGAGTGAGTGCCAGTTCGTCATCCATTAAGATCAGAAATTGAGCTGACTCAGCCATGGTAAAACCGGCATTGGAGGAAAATGGACGACAGGCGCGTCGGTTATCCGCTTGCTCAGAATTGTCAAGGGCGCAAAGTTGTTCATCTTCAGCCAGGGCGCCCATGACTCGAAAGCCTTCCATGATTTCCGGTTGTAGCGGTGCTTCAGCATTGCCTACGATAGCAACCCGGCACTGACCTGATTGAATGTCATTGATTCCCTGGCGCAGGTTGTACAGGAACGTTGCACAGGCTCCTGCATTGGAGCCGGTATTACCAACGCTGTTGATCATGTAGCTGTTGATAAAGTCGGCAGTCATTTCCGGGAAAGTCAGTGGCATCATTTTGGAGGTTGTGCGTTTACCGTTATAACCGGCCTGATAAAGGCCGCGCAGACCATATTGATCGAGCTGGCTGATTGATGAACCGGCATAAACTGAGATGGCATCCGGTGAAATGTGTTTGAGGATTTCAGGCCACTCTATACCCAGTGAGCGAATTGCATCGGAGGCACCGTAAACGGCCATCTGCAAGCCACGAGGGTGATTTGCAGAATTATAATAGTTACCAGGATCAAAACCGCTTGGCAGTTGCCCCGCAGACGATACTTTGCCTTTGTAATGGTCCGGAAATATTGCCTCCAGTGCATCGTTGATGGTAACTGACACGGTACGTTTATCAATCTGCGTAACCTGCCAGTGGCTGGGAATGGTTTCCGGTAATTGATTCTTTTTCAGTTCAAAGCGGATTGGATCGCTGAGTTTTAGGTGCGCTTTTTTTGCTGACTCGATGGCATTTGGATCAAAGTGCTGAGCCGTTTCAATTTTTCTTATCAGTGTGCCGTTCAGAATGTGCTCTTTTGCGTCGGGCAGGGTCAGATCAATGCCCATTAATGTTGCCAGATCTTGCCATGTACTTGCCATTGCCTGGTCGGATAGTGCATCAGCAACCATTCTTTTGTGGCCATGGTGCATTGAGCTTCGACCTGCTGCGTTGATTCCGCCGAAGCCGGTAATGACTGGTAGCTTTTTCATTCGGCATTTCCATGAAAATGAATTGTGCTGGCAATATTACGATTTTCATTGAATACTGTTGTAATTAATCGGACAACTTTGTGAATAATACGGCCGTATGAAAATTGCTTTCGTTCTATACCCGCAGGCATTAGCAACTGGGGTGACCGTTCCAGCAGAAATGTTCAATGCGGCCAGTCTGGTTGGTCACGGCCCTGCTGTGCCGCTGTCTGTCAACTTTGTTGCCGAGCAGTCAGGCCCGGTGGAAATGACGGGAGGGGTGACACTGTATGCCGCTCATGCCTACCAGGAGCATGATCTGTTTGAATGGATTTTTTTACCGCCTATGTGGGGATCGCCCTGGTCCAGTATGATCAAACAAGACCGGTTACGGCAGTGGCTGAAAAATCAGTATGCTCAAGGAGCGCGTATTGTAGCAACAGGGTCTGGCGTTGGTGTTGTTGCACTGTCAGGGCTTTTGGATGAAAAGGTTGCGACAACTCACTGGTATTTTCTTGAGCGTTTTCGCAAACGCTTTGCCCGAGTGAACTTTCAAACAGGGCATTTTATAACCCATCAGGATGGTATTTATTGCGCAGGTTCCATCAACGCCCAAACCGAGCTGGTATTGTATTTTATTGAGCGACAATTCGGTGATGAAGCATTAGCGTTGGTTGAGCGGCAGTTTATGCATGAGCTGAAACGAAACTTCACCACTCCGTACTATGAGCCTGGCGGAAAAATTCATGATGATGAGCTGGTCAGTCTGGTGCAAAGCTGGGTGCGCTCTCACTTCTCCGAATCCATCACTATTCAGCAGATGGCGGATATTGCTGGCCAGTCGGAGCGGCAATTGCGACGCCGGTTTCTGAAAGCCACTGGTGAATCGCCGATTCAATATCTGGTACGTATTCGAATTGAGCAGGCGCAGGATTTATTACGCGAATCCAACTTAACTGCCACTGACATTGCATTGACGACCGGTTTTGCCAGTTCTGGCTATTTTTCACGTACATTCAAAAAGCATAATGGAATGTCGCCAGGGGATTACCGAAAGATGGTGCGGCGTAAGATGTTTTCGGAGTAGTGGCTGTCTTATGCTTGCGCTCGTAGTTCGTTAGGTGCCATGAGTAGTCTTGTAACCTGAATCCGCTATGGAGTCACGGATTCAGGTATTAATATTGCGCACAGTATTAAAGAAGATATCCCACAAGGTCAGGGTATCTTTTTCATTATAGTGTCGAATGCTAATCGATGACATTGCCTGGGATTATTCAACTTTTGTTCTTCTTGGATTGCACTTTAAATGGCCTTAACCAACGCACCACATATAGGAATGTACTCAGGTTAAAAGCCGTGATAACGATACCACCCACCCAGCCGGTTGGTGAGAACAGTCTCAAGATCGACCAGACCAGATAGGCCAGTAAGAAGAAACCAAACCAACTCATGTTTCGTGGTGTTGGTCGCATGACTGTTGGAATAAAAAATAGCAATAGAAAGCAGTTTAGGAAGCCAATACTGATTCGAGTGGCAATGGCTTGACCTGTTGGCAGGTTTGTCAATTCCGGCCCGGAAATAAATGGTGCAATCAGTCCAGCGGCGATCAGCAGAAAAAAGTGCAGTTGCAATTTTCGATTAACATTGATTTTTTTGTCAGGCATTTGCAAGTCTCAAAGCGTATTCGGCAAGTCGTTTCCCTTGGCTACGC
Organism: Reinekea sp.; assembly: GCA_037389025.1. Taxonomy (GTDB): domain Bacteria; phylum Pseudomonadota; class Gammaproteobacteria; order Pseudomonadales; family Natronospirillaceae; genus Reinekea. Next base: position 52,927 of record JARRJP010000011.1, read on the forward strand.
GCCAGTTTTTCGATATCCGTGGTCAGCGGTTGATGGTCACTGCCAGCGATGTGAGAAACGCCGTAAGGTGTTCCTCCGTTATGGTGTCCATGCAACGCGGGTTCTGAAAACGGCACTCCAGTAATTAACATACCGTGATGTAACAGTGGCGTCATCATCGACAGTAATGTTGATTCCTGCCCTCCGTGTGGTGTGGTTGTGCTGGTAAACACTGTCGCCGGTTTGCCAATCATGGCGCCATTCACCCAGCTGGTCGTTGTCTGTTCCAGAAAGTATTTCAATGCGGCAGCCATATTGCCGAATCGTGTTGGCGAGCCAAGGGCGACCGCAGAAGCGTTGGCGAATTCTTCAACAGTGCAATAAAGCGGACCGGTTGCGGGAATGTCTTCCTGGTCTGGATCAAATGCTGGTGATACCGCAGGAACAGTGCGCAAGGTTGCTTCAACACCACTGACGGTTTCAATACCCGCGGCAAGCTCTTCGGCTAATGCTTTGACGCTGCCATAACGACTGTAATAAAGCACTAATACATTTAGCACTAGAGAATTTCCTCCAGCAGCTCAGTTGGACGACCAATGCGTGCGCCTTTCTCGGTAACCAATACTGGCCGCTCCATTAACTTGGGCGTATTAACCATTGCATTAATAATGTCTTCATCGCTGCTGTCTTTGGATAATCCTGCTTCTTGATACTCAGGTTCTTTATTACGTAGCAGATCATGTGCTGGAATGTTAAGCAGGCTGACTAGGGTCTGCAGCTCTTTGGCATTGAGTGGTTCTTTCAAGTACTCACGCACTGTGAAATCAAGCCCCTTTTTATCTAATAACTCCTTTGCCTGACGAGACTTTGAGCAGCGAGGGTTATGATATAAAGTGATGGTCATGTTAATACCTTGAGTAACTGGCGGAATGAAGGCGACATTGTATGGGATTACAGGAAAAGTTAGTAATTTTCTGAAATCTGAAACGGTCACCAGTGGTCACATCGGGCAAATGGCGTCGTTACTGACGTTGACCACACTCTTTACGCTGGTTCCGATTGCCAGTGGTACCGCTTTGTTTTTGGCGCAGATCCCGTCTATCCAGACGCAACTTTCTGAGCAGTTTGAGCTGATGATGTCCTCTTTGGTGCCCGAGCAAGCGTTGGTATGGCGCACACGGGCCCAGGATTGGGTTCAGGATGCTGGCCAGCTACAACCGATTTCCATTGTTATGTTGCTGGTATCGCTTTTCTTTCTGGTGAACCAGGTTGATCGTGCGTTGCACACCGTCTTTCAAGTGGAAAAGGGACGCAGCCGACGCCGCTGGCTGCATTATCTTTGGGTAATGCCATCGTTGCTGGTGGTTGTTTCGATGGTGATGACGCTTTTTATTTTATTGCAGATTTTTCTCGGTACCGGACTGCTGCATCTGCTGCCGGGTTTGAATAATGTATCTATTCCCGTGCTGTGGTTGTTGTTGGTTATTGTTTATCAGCTTGCCAGTCGAGGGCATATTAAGCTTGGTCGTAATTTAATCGTGTCGCTGGGAGTTACGCTGGCATTTTATGCTTTGAAGGGTATTTTTGCCTGGTTGTATATTTCGTTGCCAAACTGGTCTCTTGTCTATGGAATTTTTTCTGCATTACCGCTGTTTTTACTCTGGTGCCAAATGGCCTGGAGCGTATTTCTCTATGGCGCTTTAGTGCTGCGTTGGCTTAGTTGGTAATGTCAGTTTGTACCTGAATCCGTGACTCTATAGCGGCGCACTGCATCCACTCTGAAGTCATGGATTCAGGCTGTCGTGAGAACTCAGGGAATTTCGTAACACTAACAATAGTAATCGTAAACTTTTTCCAACTCATTCTGGTGCCACATCTGTGCTGCGCTACCTCTATCATCGCCATGATAAACCCCAAGTTCAGTCAGCTTCTGAAAAAAACCAGGGCGAGGGTAGGGGGCACCGGTTTTTTGTATTACAACACTGGCTAACTGTGGTTGATTCAACAACGCATCATCTTCCTGGCAAGCTTCCAGCAGGGTAGTTGTTTTGCTGATTGTATTGGGCGGCAGAAAACCAAGATGATTTGCCAGGGTTCTGTAGTCAATTGTTTTTCGCGTTTGAGCGATCTCGATCAGTATTTGACGAAGCTGGTTGGTATTGATTTTTTCTGGCATGTAAATCGCTATGGTTGAAAAATGGTCAATCTATTGATCATCTGTGACAATATTTGTCATGCCCTATTCAGTACAAAACCAAATGTCCGTGATGTCAATCTCAGTCTGAAAATAAAGTTTAGTTCTGCGATAAATGCCCGTTTCTAATGAGACTATTTACGTTATGTTTCTTAGACATATACCTCAAACCAAATTAACAGAGGGTATTGGAGAGAGCATGATGAGAATTACGGATATCCGCGCTGTTCTGCTTAAAATCTCAGCGCTGGTCTTGCTAATAGTACTGACTGGCTGTAATCAGCAATTTGAAGGTGATGGTGATCGTAGTGCTACCATCAATGAAAATGGTCGTGAACTGTATAATGAACAGTGCGCTTCCTGCCATGGCCCCAGTGGCGAAGGTGGTTCAGGTGGTGCTTTGATTGCCTGTGCAACCTGCGGCAGTCAAGACTCACTTATTAAGAAGATTGAGCGTGATATGCCAACGGCGAGTAATCCGCTGAAGGGCAGCAAGGCTAGTGACGTAGCTGAATACGTTATCGCTGCGTTCAATGAATCGGCCAGCGGTAAAGTCCAACGATCCTTACCTGGGGTCAGTAGCATGACGCCGAAGGAATCAGTGTATAAGCTCGCCCTTGAATTGGCAGGTCGTTTGCCGACAGAATCTGAGGTCAGTCGTTTTACCGGCAACCTTTCAGGAGAAAAAGAAGTTATTTACAGCTACATGGAAACTGACTATTTCTATGAGCGTCTCAAAGATATTTTCAATGACTCCTTGCTGACCGATGCCTATCGGGACGAAAACCAACCGCAAAGCTTTGGTCTGCGTGATATTGACAGCTTGTATAGCAACACTTTCCGGTTGAAAATTAATCCAAACGGCAGGCTCGATAACGGTAATAGCTATTCTGCGTTTCCAAGTATCGAATGGCAGAATGATTTTACTGAAGCCGTTAATGCTGAGAAAGGTAACAGCGTTTCCAATACCTATCTGGCTTACTTCACTCGCGAAGCGATGGCTCGTAAACCATTGTTGATGGTTGAGTATCTGGCCCGTAATAATCGTGACTTCCGTGAATTTGTGTCTGGCAAGTATTCTGTTGCAAACCGCTTTTCATTTGAGGCCTTTAACAATGGTGAGAATGGCCCTAATGCTAAGGTGATTGACCCGGATCACCTGCTTGGCAATGGCGCAGCAGCCATTGTTGAAAATCCTGTTTGGAAAAAATGGGATAATCGTGCAGAGCTTGATGCCTACCTTGACGTTATCAGTCTTTATAACAATCCAGTCAGAACTGGCGATTTGAGTGAAAACTACATTATGCGTGATTTCCCTTATGATCCTCGGGATATCAAGCCAGTGCAGTTGTACTATAACGATGAAAGTGGGACTCCACAGTTCCAGGGTGTACCACATTCTGGTGTCATCACTGACGAAATTTTCCTGCAGAAATATACCGCTACCGAAACCAACCTGCATCGACATCGTGCTCGAATGGTGTATTGGTTCTTTGCCGCCAAAGATTTGCTGGCTATTGAAGGTAATCGCGATGCGAGCCTGCTTGATTTTGAAGATTTTGGTAACAGCGTTGGTGTCACTGACCCAACCAACTCGAATCCGGATTGTATGGTATGTCATACCATCATGGATCCGGTTGCAAAAGCGTTTGAAGATTACAAATTGAACGGCCTGTATGATGTGCGTAATGCAGATCTGATGGAAATACATGATGACTCCATTGGCTGGGGTTTAAGTACTGCTCAGATCAATACGACAGGAGGTATTACCGGAAACTATAATAACCGTGAGTTGCAATGGTTAGGTGAGCAGATTGCTGCGGACCCGGCATACTCTCGTGGTATTGCCCAGATTATTGTTAAAGGTATGACCGGGCAGGAAATTTTAGGAGAGCCGAGCCTTGAGTCTCCAGAAGAATATCGCCAGGCCTATGCGGAACAAGCACGCTTGATTTCCAATGTGGCGTCAGAATTTGTTGCCTCAAACTACAACATTAAAGCCTTGATTTATGCCATAACCAAGAGTGCCTACTATCGTGCAGAAACCATAACCTCCCACATTCTGGAAGATGATTATGGTCATATTGGATCTGTGCGATACCTGCCGCCTGAGTTATTGAATCAGAAGCTGCGCGCACTTAATTCTGGTGGTTGGGGTGTTTCTGCCGGAATCAATAATACTCAGGATTTGCGTCGCCTTAATTCGCGTAGTTTCCTCGGTGGTAAGAACTCATCGGATAAGCCGGAAGATGTAGATTCTGTTGGTGGCATTATTGCGGCCGGTCTTGAACGCATGGCTGTTGAAGAATCGTGCGATATGGTGCGCCGCGATTTTGATTTATCCCGAGAAGAACGTTTGTTGTTCAAGTATGTTGATGACTCTACAGACCTGACTGCTGATTCAGCGTCAGCGCGTACGGCTCAAATCAGTGCGATACGCTCTAACATCGCTTACCTGTATCTGGCTGTCCTGCACAAAGAAGTCCATTCGGACAGCCCCGAAGTGGATATCGCTTTTCAGCTGTTCATCGATGTTTTGCTGGCCGATGTTGATACTCGGTGCAGCACTGGTGGTAACCGTACTGTGCGCGAAGCCTGGTATGCCGTTATGGTGTTTTTGCTCAATGACTACCGTTTTGTCTATAGCTGATTTGCAGGAGTTGACCAATGAATCGCAGAGAGTTTCTAAAAAACGTTGGTGCTTCAGGCATGGTTCTGGTTGCCCCGACTACGTTGTCCAGTAAAGCCAGTGCAGCAGAGCTGGCCCCTGTTGGTAAATATTTTGTGTATGCTCACCTCGGTGGTGGCTGGGAGCCAACAACCTTTTGCAACCCTAAGGGGAACCAGTTGCGGGGCAATGTTGGCGCTAACCTGGGAATTGATGCTGGCTCAGTTCGTAATGCCGGTAGTCCCGTTAACCGTTATCCAGCATCTGCCATTCGAAAAGCGGCCGATATCTACACCGGTTCGGCCTCTATTTCGTCAGAGATGGCCTATGCGCCTTATCTGGGGACCTTTAACCGCAGTGGACCAAACGGAGAACTGGATGATGGTGCCGCCAATGAGGGGCTGACTACCCGTCATATTCAGAAGATCCTCAGTGGCGATTATGATGCCGGTTCAGAAACGCTTACTGCCGAGTCGGACGCTACTTTTGACTGGAAGGTATCCAAAACCGCAGCGGAAATCCAAGCCAATGCCAAGCGTATTCTGGAAAGTATGGCCAGTAACGGCAACAGTTCGATGACGGTTGATCTGAATGATATTACCTCTGAACTGACTGACCGAAATCTGGATAATGCAGTGTCTGGCGGTAATCCAAGTGGTAACTATTTTGTTTATGACGCATTTGTGTGCCTATACGCGGATCTGATGCGTGTTTTGAACGGCGTTGATAACCGCACCAACTCGCATTCCACTGGTACCCAGTATGCTGACACTGGTTCCATGGCGATGGGATATCCTGATTTCAGTGCACTTTATTCCGCTGTAAAAGGGGCTGATCGCCCTCTGGCCTGGATGACTGATGGCTCAGGCAACAATGAATCTGCCGGCCTGGTGGCCAGGTCTTCTGCGGCTGATGCGGATATCTTTGATATTCTCGCTGACCCGACTCGGGACAGAGATGCTGATCTTAACCAACATATGACCAGTTCATTTCGTCCTTTTCTGGATCGGGCCAATGCAGCACGAGAGAGGCTGCAGGCGCAGCAGGAGAATCTGCCATTGAGACGACAGTATCAGGATCAGCTCTATCTGGTTCGGGCACAAGGATCTCAGTTCACTGACACCGCTAATGTTATTAATCAGCCGGAACCCGGAACGCTTGCTGAAGAAGTTTTGAAAGCAGCGAACAGTGGTACTCAGCGTCATATGCGAGTTGGTGCTGCTGGCTTCTCAACCGGTATGGCGTCTTCAATGCAGGTTGGTTTCGGTGGTTTTGATACTCATGGTGATCATGACAACAATCACTATCCAAGGATTCGTCGTGTACTGGTCGATTTGCATTTTTTGTTCCGCGCACTGGAAGCCTACGGTGTTCTGAACCAGACTACTATAGTGGTCGGATCAGATTTCGGCCGAACCCCCTGGTACAACGACGGCGACGGCAAAGATCACTGGGCGGTGACCAGCTACCTGTTGTTTGGTAATGGTGTCAGCGGCGGTACTTCAGTGCAGGCAACTAACGGCTTGGTTGAAGCTCGAAATGTAAATACGAGCAACTTACAGGCGGTCAGTAGTGGTGGCACTTTAATGACCGCTTCTCACCTGCACTTGGCACTGCGCAAGTTTGCCGGTATTCAGAACCATGAGTATTCGCTGGAATTTCCAATCGACGCTGAAGACATGCCGATGTTGGGATAACCATTCGCGAGCAGTAGCAGTAACTGGAATAGAAATGACGAAATATGTATTGATGATTGCAATTGCCTTGGCTGCCACGGGCTGTACAACAGTCAGCCCCTGGCAGAGAGGAGCACTGGCTAAACCTGAAATGAGCTGGAGTCCTGACGCACTGGAATCGACCTTAGATGGTCACATCTATTTTGCAAAAGAAGCTTCTTCTGGCGGTGGTAGTGCTGCCGGTGGCGGCTGTGGCTGTAACTAGGGACAGGTGACCTTATGTCAGATAAGTTCAGAAAACTGGCCAAGGCGGCCATTGCTATTCCTGGCATGGTGGCGACAGCCCAAGCCGCCGCGCCTGCAGACGCAGAAGCCTCCTATCGCTATACAAAATACTCAGAAGACGACAGTCCTCAGTCGCGAGATGATTCCGGTGGTGCGCAGGAGCGTTACAACATTAATGTGCATCAGTTTCATTTGCTCTACCCATTGGCTGAGCATTGGTCAGTCGGTGTTGAAACCAGTTTAGAAACGATGGCGGGCGCTTCTCCTGTCTATAGCTATATTCCTGACAGTGAAGAGGACGTATATACCCATTTTGCTGGAGCCTCTGAAGAGACCCGGTTTGATGTATCTGCCAATGCGCGCAGATATAGTTCCAAGTCAGAAGCAGGAACAGCACTCTATTTTTCTAAAGAACGTGATTATACCGCGATCAATGCGGCGACTGACGGTTCTTTTCAAATTAACGATCAGATGACTACTTTCAGTGGCGGAGTCAGTTACGGTCATGATTGGTTGAACCCCACAGTTGTGGATAGCAATGGTAATGTGACCAACGGTAATGACCTTTCTGATGCTGAACTGGCTGAACTAGTGACCACAAATCCCGCTTCTTTTGGTGCTATTGACGGATCCAAGTGGCAGATATCAGCATTTGAGGGGATTGGGCAGATTATTAACATGAACACTGTAGTACAGGCATCGGTTGCTGTTACCTACAAAGATGGCTACCTGTCTGACCCATACCGTAATTGTGTTGGCTCTGTAGAAGCAATTGCCGAGGATGTTCCTTGTGATATTCGACCATCTTCGCGGCTTGCGGGTACTTTGTCTCTCGGTGGTCGCAGGTTTCTACCGAATCTGAACTCTGCTGTTCATCTGGATTATCGACTCTATGTGGATACCTGGGATGTGCTCTCCAATACCCTGGATTTGGATTACTTTCAGAATTACGCACCAGGCTGGACGTTCTTTACCCGTCACAATATTGATTTTCAGTTTATTCCCGGACTTCGCTATTACCAACAAACAGCGGCTTACTTCTATGAGGTGCCGGATCTCAACGATGCCAGTGGCTGGGTATACACAGCCGATACTACGGAGTATTACTCCAGTGATCCCCGGTTATCACATTATGGCGCGCTTGCATTGAAGTTTAGAACCAAAGCTGATATCAAAAATTTTTCAGTGGTCAGCGCATTTGAACGATACATGACCAATCCTAAGTTGGGTTTTAACTTTGATGATGAAATTCCGGGGTTGCCATCTTATTGGCGGCTTACGACTGGCCTGGACTATCGTTTTTGATTGAAAAGCCGGGTACCTTCCTGTTTAAGGCAATGGGTGGGCCTTGTCGGCTCACTTTGATTACCGATAAGTCAGGGCAGGCGACGCAGGTCTGCCGGGAAATCGAACAGGAAGTTCGACGTTTAGAAAGTAAGTACAGTCGTTTTCGATCTGACAGCTTACTGTCCAGAATGAATCGCGGGGAACTTAATGGCGTTCCGCTGGACAAAGAAACCCAAGGGATACTGAATTATATTCGTCAGGTATATGAGTCCAGCGAAGGTTTGTTTGATCCAACTGTTGGCGTCTTAAGAGAGGCCTGGGACTTTTCTTCACAGCAGATTCCCGATCGTGAACAGATCGATATTTTAAAGCATCGACTTGGTTGGCAAAAGGTAAAGTGGGATGGCACCGCTGTGCAAATGCCGGAAAATATGGCGTTGGATCTTGGTGGTGTAGTCAAAGAGTTTGCCGCTGACCGCGCGAAAGCCATTTTGCAAAAGAACGGAATTTCAGGATTAATTAATCTGGCGGGTGATATTGTTGTTAGCGGTAGCCCTGAAAATTCACAGAACTGGTCTGTCGCAGTTCGTCATCCCAGACGTTCTGGAGCGTTTGCAACAATCCAGGTGGGGCAGGGGGCTGTTGCCGGGAGCGGAGACTATGAACGATATGTTGAATGTCAAGGTCGTAGATACTGCCACATTCTCAGACCGGATACCGGCTTTCCGGCAACTGATGGATTGGTGTCAGTAACCGTTCTGGCAAATAACTGTCTTTTAGCGGGAACAATTTCGACGGTCGCCATGTTAAAGGGTGCAGATGGGGTAAATTGGCTTAATGAGATGGGGATGCCCTATCTAGCCATTGATCAACAATTGAAACCGTATGGATCAATAGAGGTTATTGAATGAAAAAAGTTTGGTTAGCGCTGATGTTACTGGTGGCATTACCAGTATTTGCGGATGACTTTTTGCCCGTTGAGGAAGCCTTTCAGGTTGATGTTCAGCGGGTTGGTAGTGAGTTGTTAATGGATTTTGACATTACTGATGGCTACTACCTGTATCGGGATCGTTATAAGGCGAATGTTAAAGAGGGCGCCATGCTGTCTGATGCATTGTTTAGCGACAACGTCGAACTGAAATACGACCCTAACTTCGATGAAGATATGGCGGTTTTCCATCATACCATGCAAGTCCGGCATCAAGTACTCAATGAAGCCGGTATGGTGCAGGTTGTTTATCAGGGCTGTGCCGAAGCCGGTCTGTGTTATGCGCCTCAGAAGAAGTTGTTTGATATGAATGGCGTTGAAGTGTTGGTTGATTCTGCACCAACCAGTCTGTCCCAGGATCTGGACTCTACAGACTTGATTGATTTTGACGACAGTAGTGTTGTTGACCAGCAACTGAATGACTTGACTGTGATCAGCGCAATATTGTTTGCCATCGTTGGTGGTTTGATCCTGAACCTGATGCCATGCGTATTCCCGGTATTGTCCCTCAAAGCTATGCAGTTGGCCCAATCCGGCCAGGATCATAGTCATGCCCGCCTGCATGGATTGGCCTACACTGTTGGTGTGGTAGGCAGCTTCATTGCTGTTGCCGGTGTATTGCTGCTGCTGCGTAACTTTGGTGAATGGGTAGGCTGGGGCTTTCAGTTACAATCCCCCTATTTTGTCGCCGGGTTAATTTTGCTGTTTTTCGTCATGTCGTTAACCATGTATGGTTATATCGAGTTCGGTCAAGGCATGATGGGGATAGGGCAGGAGTTGACTCAGAAAAGCGGCATGACCGGGTCATTTTTTACTGGAGTGTTGGCGACCGTTGTCGCGACACCCTGTACTGCTCCATTTATGGGATCCGCGATAGGGTTTGCGTTATTACAGCCCGCTTATGTCAGCCTGTTGATTTTTGCTGCCATGGGGTTTGGTTTAGCTTTACCAATCCTGTTATTCAGTTTTATTCCTGCGTTGGTGAAGTGGATGCCAAAACCTGGTGCGTGGATGACCACCTTTCGCCAGCTAATGGCTTTCCCATTGTTTGCAACCGTATTGTGGCTGGTTGGTGTATTGGTTGAAATTCAAGGTACGCCTGCATTAATGAAGGTTGGCCTCGGCTTGATACTGCTCGCCATCGCCATGTGGCCTGCATTGAGCAGTCGAACAGCTAAAACACGAACATTCAAGTTTGCAAAAGGTGGTGTTCGTTATGCGCTACTGGTTGCTGCCATTGTCGTCGTACTGGATCAACGTCAGGAGGAATCCTTATGGCAACCATACACCTCCGAACTGGTTTCAGAGTCTTTGGCACAGGGTAAGGGCGTGTTTGTTGATGTTACCGCCGCCTGGTGTATTACATGTAAAGCTAACGAGCGTATTGCATTGTCTGGTGACGGGTTTGAAGAGTTGGTTAGGAGGAACGACATCGTTCTGGTCAGGGCCGATTGGACTCAACCTTCCCCGGAGGTTGATGCGCTGATATCAGACTTCAATCGACAGGGTGTCCCTCTTTATGCTTATTACCCGGCTGGCAGCTTGGTACCGGAAATATTGCCGCAACTGCTGACATCGAATTTAATTAAAGAAAAATTCGAGCAAGGCACTTGAGAGCATTAAAAGTGAACCCAAAGTAATAGTTGCCCAGCTCAAGCTGGGCAATTTTTTTTTTGGTCAGGGGAGTTTTCCGATAGAAATTGGCGTTGCAGCTGAAACTGGAGATATATACTCCTGGCTAATAAAACCGCAGAGTAACTGGACGCACTGGCAGGAACAGGCCCAGGCCTTACATGGGATTTCCCGTGAACAGCTCGCAGAACAGGGTAGCGAGGCGGTTGCCATTGTTGATGAGCTGAATGAATTGTTTGAAGGGCAGGTATTATACAGTGACGGCTGGGGCTTTGACTCGGGTTGGCTAAGCCTGCTGTTTTATGTGGCTGGCAGAAATATGTTGTTTAGGCTTGAGACGCTGCCCAAGATTTTGTCCCAATACCAGTTAGAGCATTGGGATCAGCATAAGGGGCTCATTCGCAAGAAGCGTGGTTTGAGTCATCATCGGGCGGCAGAGGATGCTGAACTCTTGCAGTTAACCTATCTTGAAACTGCAAGAGATGAGCAGTTGCATAAGGGATGATTTGAGCCTGAATCCGTGACTCCAAAGTGGATGCAGGGTGTAAGAACTTGATTTCTATTTGTTTTTCAAAAATTGCAGGTGCACCCATAGGTTCACCCCGATTTTGGGGAAGCAAAGAGGAATCAATGGCTTGCGCACTGCGCTGCTATGGAGTCACGGATTCAGGTTCTAGTGTCTTGAATAAAACTTGTATTATGCGTTTTATTTGAGACACCACACTGGCATGGCGATATCCGCTGAATTCAAACGAACCATAAAATCGCTAAATGTAATTTCACTTTCTTTACGGATTTCTTCTTCATGGAATGCTTTGATCAGTTCTTGAGCGCGGTTCGCCATGAAATCCTCTTTTACCAATTGCTATTGAAATATAGAGCGAGTTTAAGTTTACTTTATGCAAGCATATAAATGTAGCCAGCCAGATGACTATTCAAAATTCCATAGAGAACAAATTGTCCGCATTAAACCCGATTTATTTGCAAGTGTTTAACGAAAGCCACATGCACTCAGTTCCTGAAAACAGTGAGACGCATTTTAAGGTGGTTATGGTTAGTGATCAGTTTATCGGCACACGGCTGGTTAAGCGCCATCAGCAGATATATGGCGCGTTGAAGGATGAGCTGGCAGGGCCTGTTCATGCACTGGCATTGCATTTATACACGCCAGAAGAATGGCCAGGTGAGATTCCACAGTCGCCAGATTGTATGGGGGGGAATGGCAAATAGGCAGAGCTGATGTTCGCCGCCCATTTGTATCCAGGCATCACTTGCCCGGTGCGTTTAGCAGCAGATAAAGATCTGTTAGCAGCTCGGGTATATCATCAAACATCTGTTTTAATAATTTAGGTTGACGATATAACTGTTTGAAGTCCGCTTCGTCTTCAAAAAGTCCCGAGGCGGCTTCAATTGGCAACAATAACAGTGATAGCTGCTCTTCGTCCTTATGTTCCCAAGCATCAGGAATCTTGAATACAACTTCCATAAAACCCTGACACCAGGCTTGCATATCCGAGCCATCAAATTGTGCCGTTGGTTCAAAGGTGACGGTGACATCCGCATCCGAATACAATTCCTCGGCAATATCTTTGAATAACGCCACACTGGCATTGGCAAATGCAATGGCTTCTTCTTCCGGTAGGTCATTAAGTGACTGATCGATAGCGTCGGCCAACCATTCGTCGCTGATGGGTTCACCACAAATGCTCAAAGCAGTCAGCATGCCGTGAAAAGCGTGAATGTCCATGCATTCTTCAGCGCGTTGTTCATCTTCTAACCAATCAGCGAGCTGGTCTATATCAAAAGCGGCCATATAAATTTCTGTTGAAGTGAAAACCATGAAGTATATATGGGAAAAAGCGGCTTGAATAATAGAAGACTCTTTTCTTGTCGAATTGTGATGGTTACAATCTCCGCCTATTCAGGTTGTTATAGCAAATCGTAAGTCCCCTTGGCACAGTTGGATAGCGCGACTCCCTCCTAAGGAGTAGGTCAGAGGTTCGAATCCTCTAGGGGACGCCATACTATTGCGTGCTATTTCAGACCTGTATCACAACGAATTGTGCAAGCAAGATCCGCATCGGTTTAAAGCGCCGGGTTGGCGGTGATGAGAATCCAAGCAGTCTGTTGATCCGATTCCATAAGAACAAACCAAACTACGAGGCAATCATGACAGGAACTCTGGCCATTATCGGCGGCACCGGTTTAACTGAACTACCGGGTCTGACTATTTCCAAAGCTCACGATGTCCAAACCCCCTTTGGTATCCCATCTGCACCTGTGCTGGAAGGTGAACTGGATGGCTTACGTGTTCTGTTTATCTCCAGGCATGGGCACCCGCACCGTATTCCGCCGCATTTGGTTAACTATCGTGCAAATCTTTGGGCATTACAGAATCTCTACGGTACTGATGTGTTGGCTGTGAATGCGGTTGGTGGCATCAGTAAAAATATGAAGCCGGGCGCGCTGGTTCTTCCTAAACAGATTATTGACTATACCTTTGGTCGTGAAGCCTCTGTCTTTGATGGGCAGTTTGCACCTGTATCTCATATTGATTTTTCTCATCCCTACACTGAATTATTACGGAAAATGATTGCCCAGGCCGCAGCCAAGGTTGACGAGAAGTTGATAGATGGTGGTGTATACGGTGTTACCCAGGGGCCTCGCCTTGAAACTGTCGCAGAGATATTCCGTATGGAAAATGAGGGGTGTGATATCGTCGGGATGACTGGAATGCCAGAGGCTTCTTTAGCGCGTGAGTTAAAACTGAATTACGCCAGTCTTTCATTGGTTGTTAATCCCGCAGCAGGTAAGGGCTCCGGTGCTATCACACTTAAAGAGATTGAAGATAACCTTGCAACGGGCATTGTGCGCGTGCGTCGCATTATTGAGCAGCTTGTGAAAGACTATTACGGCAAATAGGCTGTTATTTCGAAACATTGAATGTAAAAGCCACATACAGTGGCTTTTTTTATGGGTCGGTGATTACTGAGTAATATTAATCGGTGTAATCAGAATGATGACTCCGAACTTTGGATTGTCGAGGTAGTGAATATGTCTTGAACGCATCCGTCGGCTTTCTTTCAGTTGTGCACTTTCCGTTGCGATGTAGAAATTGTTAGATTCTCGGGCAATCTGATTGCTTGTTAAGGAGTCAGTGTTGATTAGTGACAGGCCGCCGAAGCTGTTCAAGGTCTGTAACGCAGGCATATCTGAATTTGCTTCCGCAGCAAAACTGAATGGATCACGACTTTTTCGGTATTTAACCAAAGTCAGGTCAGTCGAGAAGTGTAAATAACGCTCAACATAAAGGCTGATGAATCCTTGCAGTTCAGATTGTCGGCCAAATTGTTCGCCACCGCTGATATGGATTGGAATTACGTCGTCGCGCCCCGGTACTGGTTCGTTCCATGCCTCATGAAACAGGATGCTGTAATTGGCTGTGCTTTCAAGAGTTTTACGCTCCCGGCTCAGTCTGTGTTCAGTTGCTGATAATCGCACAAATGGATTTAACGACTCAGCATTCTGGACGGTGATTTCAGCAGTTGGGTCGAAATCGTTCACCTCCGCAGAAGCCTCGGCCCCATCCTCGGGCATTTCCTGAATGCCTAATTGTAAATACTCTGCCGGTTGCTCGATATGGGTGTACTCAGGCCAAAGTTCAGGGTTGTCTATCTCCAGTGGCGGATTTTTAAAGACAAGCACTTCGACCTGAAACCAGCGATCTTCCGCATGGGCAGTAGCAGTAAACAGGGTCAGTATAAGGCTTATTCTAAGTAGATTTTTCATGATACGGATTCAGTAAGCTTCGCCAGTATGGTTTCAATGGTTGCAAATCGTTGTTCTGCCGTCTCGGTCTGAAAGGTGAACCGCAATTGCGTGCCTTTATTTAATGCGTAATGGTGCGGTTGTGTCTGCACCATCTGGACAATTTTAATCGGATCGACAGTGGTATGGCGACCAAAATCCATAGTGCCATACTTTGCGTTCATATCGACCCGTTCAATACCTGTTTTTTCCAGTGACAGTCTAAGTAAGGTTTGTCGACAAAGGTTTTTAACTGGCTCTGGTAACAGGCCAAAACGATCGATCATTTCGACCTGCAGCTCCTGCATTTCGTCCTTATCTTTCACCGTTGCAATGCGTTTGTATACTGACAATCGTGTATTTACGTCCTGTATATAATCCCCTGGAATGATGGCGGGGATTCGGAGGTTGACATCAGCACCCTGTCTTTCCAGATCTTCCAATGATAGGGATTCCCCTTTTTTCAGAGATGCAACGGCTTTATTGAGCAGATCCATATAGAGCGCAAAGCCGATGCCTTCAATATGGCCGCTTTGTTCCTCACCAAGCAATTCACCCGCACCACGAATTTCAAGATCGTGCGTTGCCAAGGTGAAGCCCGCCCCCAGATGCTGCGATTCGGCGATTGCTTCCAACCGCTTCTGAGCGTCTTTGGTCAGGGAATTCCAACTAGGTGTCAGCAGGTAAGCATAGGCCTGATGGTGTGAGCGACCCACGCGACCGCGCAGCTGATGCAGTTGGGCCAGGCCAAACTTGTCGGCTCGTTCAATGATAATGGTATTGGCGCTCGGAACATCAATGCCGGTTTCGATAATGGTTGTACAGAGCAGGACGTTGAAGCGCTTGTGATAAAAATCACTCATAATGTGTTCGAGCTGTCGTTCCGGCATTTGTCCGTGGGCGACAACTACGCGTGCCTCCGGCACCAGGTCTGCTAGAAATGACTGGGTTTTTTCAATGGTGCTGATTTCATTGTGCAGAAAGTACACTTGCCCGCCGCGCAGTATTTCGCGCAGGATGGCCTCTTTTGTCAGCGCGTCTTCCTTCTCTCTGACAAAGGTTTTGACTGATAGTCGTCTTGCTGGTGGAGTCGCGATGATGCTGAGATCACGCACGCCAGACATGGACATATTCATGGTTCGCGGGATTGGCGTTGCCGTTAGTGCGAGAATATCGACGTTGGCACGCAGGGCTTTGATTTTTTCTTTCTGAGCAACTCCGAAGCGATGTTCTTCATCAATAATCAGCAGACCGAGATCTTTGAACTTAACATCTTTCTGAATCAGTTTGTGGGTCCCGATGATAATGTCGATTTTACCCTCAGTCAGGCTTTCGAGAATAGAATTGGTTTTCTTTGTACTGTTAAAACGGCTCAGTACGTCGACTTTAATCGGCCAATCAGCGAAGCGGTCCTGAAATGTTTCAAAGTGCTGTTGAGCGAGCAATGTCGTCGGTACCAGCAGGGCAACCTGCTTGCCGGTTATGGCTGCAATGAATGCTGCTCGTAATGCCACCTCGGTTTTACCAAAACCAACATCGCCGCAGATCAAGCGATCCATGGGACGATTCTGTTTCATGTCGTGAATGACATTTTCAATGGCTGTCATCTGGTCTTCAGTCTCTTCAAAGCCGAAGTCCGCAGCAAAGGTCTGGTAATCTGATTGATCAAACTTGAAGTTGTGACCAACCTGAGCTTCACGTCGAGCATAAATATCGAGTAGTTCAGCCGCAGTATCGCGAATTTTTTCAGCGGCCTTACGCTTGGTTTTAACCCAACGGTCATTGCCCAGCTTGTGCATTGGGGCATAATCGACATCGGCACCAGAGTAACGGCTGATAAGATGCAGGTTGGAAACCGGTACATAGAGCTTGCTGCCCTCTGCGTATTCCAGCATGAGGAACTCTTGAGAATGTTCATCAACCTCCAGCATTTCAAGACCAAGATAACGGCCAATACCATGATCCAGATGTACAACGGGTGCTCCGGGTCTGAGTTCTGTCAGGCTTTTAATCACCTGGTCATTGTTGTCAGCCCCGGTTGTTTTATGACGGCGACGGCGCTGAGCAACATATTCACCAAATAATTGTGACTCGCTGACTAGTGTCAGTTTGAAGTCATCCAGTACCAGGCCGGTTGAAATGGGAGCCGTTGTCAGCCCAATTTTTATATCGCTGTTTTCGAAAAAAGCATGAATACTGCTGCAATCTGTCGGTTTAACTGAAATTCGCTTCAGTAATTCGCGAAGCGCTTCGCGTCGACCTGAGGATTCTGCGCAAAACAGAATCCGGTGCTCAGTTTCTTTCAGGAAGCAATCCAGCCGATTCAGTGGCTCGGTGGCTCTATGATCAATTGGATAGGCTTCAGGCCTGCTTAGGTGCAGATCATTTTTTTCTGTGCTGGTTTTATTGAGAATCAACCGAGGATGTTGGTTCAGTTCAGAAAAAAATTGATCTTTCGGTAAAAACAGTTCAGCAGGTTCGAGAATCGGGTTATGAATATCGTGTCGGCGATTTTCATGACGTTCGCGAATCTCCTGCCAATAGCGGTCAATATCGTCGGACAGGCCATCCAGATAAATGCACAGGGCGTTGTCGGGTAAATAATCAAAAAAACTGGAGGTTTCAGCGTAAAAAAGTGGCAAATAATACTCGACCCCGGGACTTGGAATACCTTCAGAAACATCTTTGTAAAGTGTATTTTTGGCAAAATCGGTGTCAAAGCGATCACGAAAATTTTTTCGAAACCGATTGATCCCTTCTTCATTCAATGGTAACTCGCGTCCGGGTAATAATTTTATGCTGTCTATTTTTTCGGTCGTTCTCTGTGTTTCCGGGTCGAACCAGCGTATTGACTCGATTTCATCATCAAACAGTTCGACTCGAACCGGTAATTCGGATCCCATCGGATAAACATCGAGCAATGAGCCGCGTACTGTGTATTCGCCGTGCTCATAAACATTGTCAGTGGCGCGATAGCCAGCCTTTTCCAATTGTTGACGTTGACTGTTGATATTGAGTGTTTGACCGATATGCCAGTCAAATGAGCCGCCTTGAATGACACTGACGGGTGCCAATCGATGGCATAGGTTGGCAGCGGTTGCCAGTACCACCGCATTGGGGGCGTCTTTTAGCTGGTTAAGCACCGCGAGCCGTTCGGAGATGATGTCCTCATGCGGTGAAAAATTATCGTAAGGCAGCGTTTCCCAATCAGGGAATGTAAGGATTTTCCAATTGCTATTGTGCCGGAATGCGGAAAGATCTGTTGCCAGGGTTTCCAGATCAGCCGGGGAATCGACAATGATTAGAGCAGTTCCTGGTGAGCTTTCCATCAATTCGGCGATAGCCAGCGCTTTGGCACTGCCGATTAGGTTGGAGAGCGTTTTTTTATCTTCGGGCTGACTGGGAGCAGTAAAAGGTAAGAATCTCATTCGCAATAAATAATGTGACGGCATATTGGCTGGGCATAATAGAGCACGAAGGAATAGAAATCACTGTCTACTGCGTAGTAATGAATGATTCAAATTTGTGCTTTAAATTTGAAAGTCTATACTTTGAAACGCAATAAAAAGGCCAAGATCATCCAAAAGTACGTGTCTATATGTTATTCCTTTCTGGTCAACTAAATCACGGATCTTTATACTAGCTCGCGATTTTTTGGGAGGTGTTTTTCATTTGTTTAATATTTGGACAGATGGAAAATCGCCTGAAACTCTTTATTGGCAAACTAAAAAAAGCTGGCTCAGTAATGAACTGATCAGCTTGTATTTAGTCTACGGATAATAAAATATGATAACCATCAAGAAAGGGTTGGATTTGCCGATCACTGGCGCACCGCGTCAGGAGATTTCGGAAGGCCGCCCTGTCAAAACGGTGGCTTTGATCGGTTATGACTACCACGGCATGAAACCAACCATGTTGGTTCGTGAGGGGGAGACCGTCAAGAAGGGCCAGCCTGTTTTTTCTGATAAGAAGAATGAAGGCGTAATCTACACAGCACCAGCATCCGGTGTTATCAAGAACATCAACCGAGGCCCTCGCCGGGTCTTTCAATCCATAGTGATTGAATTGCAGGGTGATGATGCGGTTGAATTTACCAAATACACTGACCAGGAACAACGTGAGCTGACTGGAGAGCAGATTGCAGCGCACCTGGTTGAAACCGGTTTATGGCAGGCTTTCCGCACGCGTCCTTTTTCAAAGACTCCTGTGGTTGGCTCTCGTCCAGCAGCTATTTTTGTTCAGGCGATTGATACCAATCCTCTGGCCGCTGATCCCGCTGTTGTTATTGCTGAACAGAAAGCTTCGTTCGCTGCCGGTTTGTCTTTGCTGACCAAGCTGACTGACGGCAAGGTATGGTTGTGTAAAGCTGCTGGAACTGACGTACCGACAGCAGACGGTGTTACTGTAGAAGAGTTTGCTGGTGTACATCCAGCGGGTAATCCGGGCACGCACATTCATTTTCTTGACTCTGTATCAGTTAACAAAACCGTTTGGACCATTGGTTATCAGGATGTCATTGCTATTGCCAATCTGTTTTCCAGTGGTCAGATTGATAATAAACGAGTCGTTTCTGTTGCCGGTCCTCAGGTGAAAGAACCGCGTTTGGTGAGAACTGTCCAAGGGGCTTCGTTGCAGGATCTGACCCGGGATGAACTACTCAATGGCAGTAATCGATTGATCTCAGGTTCTGTCTTTGGTGGTCGCGGCGGCTTTGAAGTTACTGAGTTTCTCGGTCGATTCCACGTGCAGGTCAGTGTTCTGGCGAATGATAACACCCGTCCTATGTTTCATTACCTGCGACCGGGTTTTAATTACTTCTCGGCGATGAACATGTTTGTGTCAAAGTTCTTTAAGGGCAAAAAATTTGCTTTTACAACCAATCAGAACGGTTCTGAGCGCGGTATGATGCCAATAGGGCAGTTTGAGAAAGTTATGCCGCTGGATATCCTGCCAACTCAATTGCTGCGTGCCCTGGTCGTTGGTGATATTGAATCTGCTGAACAGTTGGGTGCTTTGGAACTGGACGAAGAAGACTTGGCACTGTGTACTTTTGTTTGTGCTGGTAAGTATGAATACGGTCCAATTCTGCGTAATAACCTGACCAAAATCGAGGCGGAGGGATAAGCATGGGTTTAAGAGCTTTTCTGGATAATATCGCCCCGAACTTTGAAAAGGGTGGCAAGTTGAATAAGTTGTATCCGTTTTACGAAGCGATTGATACAGCACTTTATAAAGTCAACATTAAAACTCATCACAATGCGCACGTTCGCGATGGGATGGATTTGAAACGCATCATGATTGCGGTTTGGTTTTTCGTGTTCCCTGCGATGCTCTGGGGCATGTGGAACCTCGGTTATCAAGCCAATACAGCCATTGCAGCTGGTGCTGGCATAATGGGCGATGGCTGGCGTGAATGGATTATCGCTTTGTTGGCGGGAAATAATCCGGCTAGCTTATGGGATAACTTCGTTTACGGTGCTGTTTACTTTCTGCCGATCTACATTGTTACCTTTGCAGTTGGTATTGCTTGGGAAATTCTGTTTGCATCAATTCGTGGCCATGAAGTGAATGAAGGTTTCTTCGTTACCTCAATCCTGTTTGCACTGATTTGTCCACCAACTGTCCCTCTTTGGGCGGTTGCGTTGGGTATTTCTTTTGGCGTTGTTATTGGTAAAGAGGTTTTCGGAGGTACGGGTAAAAACTTCCTTAACCCGGCGCTGACCGGTCGTGCTTTCCTGTATTTTGCATATCCTGCATCAATGTCTGGTGACGCCGTATGGACAGCTGTTGATGGCTTCTCTGGGGCAACGGCTTTGAGCCATGCTGCTAGTGAGGGGCTGGTTAACGGTATGCTTGGTGATCTGACCTGGATGCATGCATTCCTCGGTATCCAGCAGGGCTCTGTTGGTGAAGTGTCAACTTTGATGATTCTGATCGGAGGGTTGATTCTAATGGTGATGGGCATTGTGCAATGGCGCATTGTTCTGGGCGTTATGATTGGTCTGATTGCAACCACTATCCTGTTTAATGCGATCGGTTCCGAGACTAACCCTATGTTCAACCTGCCTTGGCACTGGCATCTAGTCATTGGCGGTTTTGCCTTCGGCATGATGTTCATGGCGACTGACCCCGTTTCTGCATCGATGACCAATACCGGGAAAATATGGTTTGGTGCGTTGGTTGGTCTGATGACCGTGCTGATTCGCGTAGTGAATCCGGCCTTCCCAGAAGGGATTATGCTGGCAATTTTGTTCGGTAATATTTTCGCACCGACAATTGATTACTTCGTAACGCAACGAAACATTAAGCGGAGGTTGGCTCGTGGCTAAGAATAAGGATTCCATTAGTTATATCTTTACCGTTGCGTTCGCGGTTTGTCTGGTTTGCGCGATCATCGTTGCTACAGCGGCGGTATCTTTGCGTCCGGTTCAGGTTGCTAACAAAGAACGTAACTTCAAAAGCAGTATTCTTGCGGCGGCTGGACTTAATGAAGAAGGTAAGACAGTTGAGGAACAGTTTAAGCAGGTTGAAACCCGTCTGGTGAACCTTGAAACCGGCAAATTTTCTGATGAGTTTGATGTTGAAACCTTTGATCCGGTCAAGGCAACGACTGATCCGGCTCTTAGCGAAAAACTGCCAGCATCCGAAGACATCGCCAGTATCAAGCGCCGGGAAAATTATACTGAGGTTTATATTGTGCGTGATACCAGCGGGGATCTGCAGACAATCGTTCTGCCTATCCGTGGTTATGGCCTGTGGTCTACGCTTTGGGGCTTTATTGCCTTGGAGGGTGACTTGAATACGGTTGTTGGTCTGGGCTTCTACTCACACAGTGAAACACCTGGGCTGGGTGGCGAAGTCGATAATCCGAAATGGAAAGGTCAATGGCTGGGCAAAAAAATCAATGACGATTCCGGTGATCTGGCCATAGTGGTAACTAAAGGTGGTAAAGCTGATACTTCCAGCCCTTATCAGGTTGATGGTTTGTCCGGTGCGTCCTTGACCACCAAGGGTGTAAACAACCTGGTGCACTTCTGGATGGGTAAAAATGGCTTCCGGCCTTTTCTTGATAACTTGAAAGCGGGAGATGCATGATATGTCCGAGACACGCAAAGTCCTGTTAGAGCCAGTTCTGGCTAATAACCCGATTGCCTTTCAGATCCTGGGGATCTGTTCGGCGCTGGCTGTCACAACAAGCCTTAAAGTAACTGCTGTTATGGCGATTGCACTGACATTGGTGACAGCATTTTCCAACTTTTTTATCTCACTTATACGCAACTATATTCCAGGCAACATCCGGATTATCGTGCAGATGACCATTATTGCCTCTCTGGTAATCGTAGTAGATCAGATTCTCAAAGCATACGCTTACGAGATCTCCAAGCAGCTATCCGTATTTGTTGGCTTGATCATCACCAACTGTATTGTGATGGGTCGTGCTGAAGCTTACGCGATGTCCAATCCACCGATTCCAAGTTTCCTGGATGGTATTGGTAATGGCCTTGGTTACAGCTTGGTGTTGTTTTCTATTGGTACGGTTCGAGAGTTGCTTGGCTCCGGTAAGCTGTTTGGTTTCGAAATTCTGCCACTGGTTAGTGATGGTGGCTGGTACATACCGAATGGTTTGCTGCTGTTGCCGCCAAGTGCGTTCTTCCTTATCGGTGGCTTTATCTGGGTATTACGGACCTTCCGTAAAGATCAGGTGGAATCAGCTGATTTCAAAATTGCTGCCAACGTTAACAAGGAGGCCATGTAATGGAAGGTTTAATCAGTCTGCTGGTTCGTTCCATCTTTATTGAAAACATGGCGCTGTCATTTTTCCTGGGGATGTGTACGTTTCTGGCACTGTCCAAGAAGATGCAGGCCGCGATTGGTCTTGGTATCGCGGTTATCGTGGTTCAGGCCGTCACTGTGCCAGTGAATAATCTGCTGTTTACTTATGTCCTGAAAGAAGGTGCATTGTCATGGGCCGGTTTTCCGGATGCTGACCTGAGCTTTCTGGGTTATCTGAGCTATATCGGTGTTATTGCCGCCATCGTTCAGATTCTTGAAATGGTGCTCGATAAGTACTTCCCTGCCTTGTACAACGCATTGGGTGTGTTCCTGCCGTTGATTACCGTGAACTGTGCCATTATGGGTGGTTCTCTGTTTATGGTTGAGCGTGACTACAATTTCTCCGAAAGCGTGGTTTATGGCATTGGTTCCGGTGCCGGGTGGGCATTGGCGATTCTGGCTCTGGCCGGAGTTCGTGAAAAGCTGAAGTACAGCGACGTGCCTGCCGGTTTGCGTGGTCTGGGCATTACCTTTATTACGGTGGGGTTGATGTCATTGGGCTTTATGTCATTCTCCGGCGTTTCGCTGTAAACAGAAGGAATAGCGAAAGATGAGTACTGAAATTATCTTGGGCGTTGTCCTGTTTACGGTCATCGTGTTGGTTTTGGTGGCGGTTATTTTGTCCGCCAGAGCTAAACTGGTGAACAGTGGCAACGTGACAATTGAAATAAATGATGATCCTGAAAAAAGCATGTCTGTCGCCGCTGGTGGCAAACTGTTGCAAACTCTGGCAAACAAAGGGGTATTTCTGTCATCAGCCTGTGGCGGTGGCGGTACCTGCGCTCAGTGTAAATGTAAAGTGCATGAAGGCGGTGGTTCTGCACTGCCAACGGAAGAGCCTCACTTTACCAAGGGGGAGTTAGGTGAAGGCTGGCGTCTGTCTTGCCAAGTGTCTGTTAAACAAAATATGAAGATTGAGGTCGATCCTGAATTCTTCGGCGTTAAAAAATGGACCTGTACGGTAGAATCCAATCCGAATGTGGCAACCTTTATTAAGGAATTGACCTTGCGCCTGCCTGAAGGTGAAAATGTCGATTTCCGCGCCGGTGGTTACGTCCAGCTTGAATGCCCACCGCATGAAGTTCATTACAAGGATTTTAATATTGATAAAGAATATCACTCGGACTGGGACAAATTTAACGTCTGGCAGTATACCTCAAAGGTAACTGCCCCCGTGATTCGCGCCTATTCAATGGCTAATTACCCAGAAGAGAAGGGCATTGTGAAGTTCAATATTCGTATTGCTTCACCACCTCCAGGTACCAAGCATCCGCCGGGGCAAATGTCTTCTTACGTCTTCAGCCTGAAACCGGGCGATACTATTGATGTTTATGGTCCATTCGGTGAATTCTTTGCCAAGGATACTGATTCTGAAATGGTCTTTATTGGTGGCGGTGCCGGTATGGCGCCGATGCGTTCGCATATTTTCGATCAACTCAAGCGTTTGAACTCCAAGCGTAAAATCAGTTTCTGGTATGGTGCCCGTTCACTGCGTGAAGCCTTCTATCAGGAAGAATATGATCAGCTTGCAAAAGAGAATGACAACTTCCAGTGGCATCTGGCCTTATCCGATCCGTTACCGGAAGACAACTGGAGCGGTTACACCGGCTTTATTCATAACGTGCTCTATGAAAATTATCTGAAGGATCATGAAGCGCCAGAGGACTGCGAATTCTATATGTGTGGTCCGCCGATGATGAACGCTGCTGTGATCAAGATGTTGGAAGATCTTGGTGTAGAGCGCGAAAACATCATGCTTGATGATTTCGGTTGATAATTAAGCATATATGGTTAAGTCTTTCATTAAGCCCGTCATGCTGGTCTGCTTTGTTGCAGGCCTGCTTTCGGGCTGTTCTTTTTCTGCCAAACCGGAAGTGCAAGCCATATATGGCTATGCAATGGGCACCAGTTATTCGATCAAAGTGGTATCCTCATTGAATGAGGCTCGAACGTTGCAATTAGGTGTCGAAGGTGTGTTGTCTGATATTGATGCTCGCATGTCCACCTATCTTCCTACATCCGATATATCCAAGTTCGGTGCAGTGGCACCTGGCGAGTCGCTGAAAGTCAGTCCGAAAACAGCGCAGGTCATGCAAAAAGCCTTGGCGGTTGCATCCAGAACCGGTGGTGCCTTCGATCCTACTATTGAGCCTCTGGTTGATTTGTGGGGATTTGGGCCAACAGCTCGCAACAGCGAGATTCCCTCCGCTGAAGCTATCAAGGGCGGGTTAGCATTAATTGGCTGGTCTGAAGTGTCGGTCAACATTGAGCAAAATACCTTGAGCAAATCTGCTCCACGGCAACTGGATTTATCCGCCATTGCCAAAGGTTATGCCGTGGATAGTGTGGCAGACTATATTGAATCCAAAGGGTTTGATAATTATCTGGTTGAGGTGGGTGGTGAAATGCGTTTTTCCGGGCAGAAACCGGAAAACGAAGCATGGTCGATAGCGATAGAGAAACCTGTCGTTGATGAACGATCCCCATTTCGAATTGTCAAAGTCAGTGACGGAGCTATGGCCACCAGTGGCGACTATCGAAACTACTTCGAAATGGATGGTAAGCGTTTCAGTCATACTATTGATCCGAAGACAGGTTATCCGGTTGAGCATAATCTGGCCTCAGTCACCGTCGTTATGGATTCCTGTATGGAAGCTGATGCTTATGCAACGGCGTTTAACGTGCTTGGCGTCGATAATGCGTTAACATTGGCAGAATCATTAAACGTAGCTGTTTTTCTGATCTATCGAGAAGAAAATGAACTCAAGACAGCGCAAACGGCCGCATTTACCGAGCGTTTTGGCAGTTTCATCAATGAATAGGAGGCAAACATGTTATCAACCTTTTTAGTGGTATTTGGTTTTATGATGATTGTTGTCGCAGGAATGGCGGTAGGCGTTATTTTTGGTCGCAAGCCAATTACCGGCTCGTGCGGTGGTATGGCTGCTATAGGCATGGAATCTGAATGTGATGTCTGTGGTGGCGATAAGAATAAATGTGAAAAAGAAACCAAGGCTGCAGCTAAAAAAGCTGTGGCGGAACTGGCTTATGATGCTTCACAACAGTAAATAACAATAAATTTCTTTCGGGTGAGTAATGACCGCGCATAAATATGATCTGGTAGTAATTGGTAGCGGCCCGGCAGGTGAAAGCGCTGCGATGAATGGAACAAAGTCGGGATTGAGTGTTGCCGTAATTGATCAACGGCGTGAAGTGGGGGGTAATTGTACGCATCAGGGAACAATTCCCTCCAAGGCATTGCGTCATGCGGTGCATCAGGTGATGCAATTTAACCGTAATCCGATGTTTCGTCATATGTCTGAACAGAAATGGCTGTCTTACTCCCAGGTTTTTGATACCGCACAAAAGGTGATCGACAAACAGGTTGCCATGCGAGCTCGTTTTTATGCCCGGAATCGGGTTGATCTTTACACGGGCGAAGCCAGTTTTGTTGATGCCAATACACTGCATGTTGAACTCGGTGACGGTCAGGTAGATGTACTGACTGCTAAAGACGTGGTGATTGCAACTGGCTCCAGGCCTTACCGGCCACCCGAAATCGACTTTTCCCATGCACGGATCTTTGACAGCGATACCATTCTGAACCTCGATAACACGCCTCGTAATATAGTGATTTATGGTGCTGGTGTGATTGGTTGCGAATACGCATCGATTTTTAATGGTCTGGGTGCAAAGGTGGATTTGATTAACCCAGGTGAACGTTTGTTGGCTTTCATGGATGATGAGATTTCTGATGCCTTGAGCTATCACTTGCGTGGTCACGGCGTTCTCATTCGTCATAACGAGTCTTTTGTATCGGTTGAAGGTAAGCAAGACTGTGCTGTCCTGACACTTGAGTCGGGAAAGAAAATCAAATGCGAAGCATTTATGTGGGCTAATGGGCGCACAGGAAATACAGACCGTTTAAATCTTGATGCTATTGGTCTCAACGCCAATTCTCGGGGGCAGCTCGAAGTTAATGAAACCTACCGCACCTCAGTTGAAAATATCTACGCTGCGGGTGATGTGATCGGTTGGCCCAGCCTAGCCAGTGCGGCTTATGATCAGGGGCGTGCCGTTTCTGGTGTGATTTCCAGCAATGGAACTTATCGCCAAATCAATAATGTTCCTACTGGTATTTACACTATTCCGGAAATTTCGTCTATTGGTCGGAGTGAGCGTGAATTGACGGCTGCAAAAATTCCATATGAAGTTGGCAAGGCTTATTTCAAAGATACTGCGCGAGCTCAAATTACCGGTGAAGATGCCGGTGTTTTAAAGCTTTTGTTTCACCGCGAAACAACCGAACTTCTAGGTATTCATTGTTTTGGTGATCAAGCTGCGGAAATTCTGCACATCGGCCAAGCCATTATGTCGCAGAAAGATGGTGGTAATTCCATCCGCTACTTCCTGGAGCATACTTTCAACTACCCGACCATGGCTGAAGCTTATCGTGTAGCAGCCTTAAACGGTATTAATCGTATTTTTTGAATCTCACCTGAATCCGTGACTTCTTCCGTGGATGCAGTGTGTAAGAGCGTGATTTCTATTTGTTTTTCAAAAATTGCAGGGCACCCATAGGTTTACCCCAATTTTTGGGAAGCAAAGAGGAATCAATGACTTGCGCACTGCGCCGCTATCGAGTCACGGATTCAGGTCTCAATAAAAAGAATTCTTTTTGACACCTCGGTACTGATGAACTCGTATTGAGGGTAAAAAAGGTTCGTCTTCTATTTTAATGTCATTGCGAACCAGCCTTTGTCGCTCGTTAGGTGGTAGGGTTGGAGGTACATTAAATTCCGGCAGTGTTTGCTTGCCTTCATTGGGGAACATTAATGGCAAGGATACATTCAGTGAGCGCCTTTTATTGTCAGCAAAAACCGCATTGGCACGCAGTACTGGAGCTTGTTTTTGAACCCGTGCTAATGGTTCGCTGTTTTGAATACTCGCTAGGCGTTGAAGTTGGATTTTAATATGGGCGGATTCCATATTCAGTTTATGCAGCAGATCCAGAGCTTCTTTTTTGGAGATTTTTTTAATTGATCGACCACTGGTATACCAACTGAAACCCACCTTCGCCGGACGCTTTAATAATAGCGGGATATGGCGAAATACCTGTTTCAAATGCAAACGGTTCAGCCCTTCTCTAGACAAAGCTTCATTGACGAAACGATAACGCTTGGCAAGACGTCCCTGAATTTCACGCCATTCTGCATTCTGATCCGTCTTGATTTTCTGGATCAGATCGCGAAATTCATCCTTGAGCAGGTTGATCTCATTGGCGTAGGTCACCTGAGCCCGGCTTAAACCGACCAGTCCTGGGTAGATCCTGGTTTCACGTCCATCCTGATCTTCGTGATACCAGACATCCATCAGCAAACTTTCCAAACTGTTCGAGTGCTCTGAATGCCAGCCAGCAAGCCAGATAGGAGTCGCTTCAGTTTCTATGCTACGAGTGAATTTCAGCGTTGCGCTGCGTAGTTTTTCAAATTTAATGAAGAGTTGTTCTTCCATTTATACCGTTATCTACAGATCGTTGCAGCAAACTATAGGCGGTTCGGTGGACAATGGCAACACGAATCGGGAAGGGAGCGAGGTGGGCAGACAGTCGTGAACGAGCAAAAAGCTCGTCCACTGACATGACGAATCAAGCGTATTTGGTCTTTAACAACGCTTCCAACTTGATCTGGTCTGCAACAAAGCCGCGAATGCCCTCAGCCAGCTTTTCTGTTGCCATTGCGTTCTGGTTCAGATCAAAACGGAAATTGCTTTCAGACAAGGCTTCAGGTTTCGCCTGGGTTTCATCATCAAAGACAAGCGCTTCTGAAAACGCTTCATCTGACTGTTGCAGCTCTTGCAGGAGGGCTGGGGCTATAGTCAGACGATCACAGCCAGACAGAGCGAGGATCTCCTCTTTATTCCGGAAACTGGCGCCCATAACAATGGTTCCGTAGCCATGCTGTTTATAGTGCTGATAAATTTGCTTGACGCTGAGAACACCCGGGTCGGTTTCAGCAGTGTACTGCTCCCCTGTACTGGCTTTATACCAATCCAGAATTCGACCTACAAAAGGGGAAATCAGGGTAACGCCAGCATCGGCGCAGGCCATTGCTTGGCCCATACCGAATAGCAACGTAAGGTTGCAGCGGATCCCTTCCTTTTCCAGCGTTTCAGCAGCGCGAATACCCTCCCAGGTGCTGGCTACTTTGATCAGAATTCGTTCACGAGACCAGCCCAGCACTTCATATAGGCCAATTAGTTTTCGGGCTTTTTCTTCGGTTTTTTTCTGGTCAAATGATAAACGGGCATCTACTTCCGTTGAAACATACCCGGGGACCAGCTGCAGTATTTCATTACCGACGTTGACGGATATTTCATCCATTGTATCTGCAAGCGATAGTTTTTTGTCGGCAATTGCTTTAATTTGGGAGTCAAATTGCCCACTTTGTACCGCTTTCAGTACCAAAGAAGGGTTGGTTGTCGCATCCTCTGGTTTGTATTCCGCAATGGAAGCTAGGTCTCCAGTGTCTGCAACAATGGTTGTGTATTGTTTGAGTTGCTCCAATTGATTCATTGAGGTTTCTTTTATTGACCTTTAGGTTGAGTTTATAGTGAGAAATTGATTCTCAAAACGAGAATCAACATTATTTGGGCTGATTTTAACCGATATACCCCAGTGCCTGTTCAAAGGTATCTGTACTGACCTCACCTGAGTGCATGTTCTCGCTCAAATAACGACGATACTGCTTGGCGCCTCGCCGTCCTGGAAACAAGCCGAGCATGTGACGTGCCAGATATTTCAATGGAATGCCATCGTGCATTGACGTGCGTACCCAATCTGACAGCACCTGCTTCAGGTGTGTTTCATTCTGCACTGGTGGTTCTTCTCCATAATATAGGCTATCCACGTCGGTTAGAATTAGCGGATTCTGATACGCTTCCCGGCCTAGCATTACGCCATCCAACCCCTGATCAAGCAGCTGTATGGCCTGTTCGTGCGTTTTTATTCCGCCATTGATGACAATATTCAGGTCAGGGAAGTCTTGTTTCAGGCGAATGACACGGTCATAGTCGAGCGGGGGGATTTCACGGTTTTCTTTTGGGCTTAAACCCGACAGTATGGCCTTACGCGCGTGAACGATAAAGGTTTGGCAGCCTTCTTTGGCCACGCTACCGACGAAATCGCGCAAAAACTCATAGCTGTCCAGGTCGTCTATGCCGATCCGATGTTTTACCGTTACTGGAATATCGGTTTGGTCAGCCATGGCTTTGAAGCATTCAGTGACCAGATTTGCATGGCCCATCAGTACAGCGCCGATCATTCCGTTTTGAACCCTGTCACTGGGGCAACCGACATTAAGGTTAACCTCATCATAACCAAAATCGCCCGCTAGCTTGGCGCAATGACTGAGATCTGCCGGATCATGGCCTCCCAACTGCAGAGCGAGCGGGTGTTCGCTGTTGTGATAGTTGAGAAAGCGTTCTTTTTGGCCGTGGATAATCGCACCGGTGGTGACCATTTCAGTATACAATAGCGCATGATTGGATAGTAGGCGGTGAAATTGTCGACATTCTGATGTAGTCCAATCCATCATGGGGGCAACTGAGAAAATGTGTTGAAACGGCTTTGACATAACTGATTTATTCGTTTAGATAAGTCCGAATTATAACTGTTTTCCTGTCAGGCTAAAACGAACTCGCTAAAAAGTGCAGAAAAGTGCAGGTTTTGTGTGGAATCATTACGTATTTAGGAATCTATAATTTTTGACCTCTGGACAGCCCGCACTATTGACAGTATGTTGGTATATAACGATTTTTAATCACTATTATATGAGTAATTTTTGTGACTATTCGTGTTGGCGGATTTTATCAGTAACACGACATACTGGATGCCGATTGGAACACCAGTCGTCTTTAACAATAGGGTTCAGGTAGCAGATGAGTGCATTATTCTCAGCCGAGGCTATTAAAGGAGAGTTGGATGCGACAATCCAACAGGCGCAGTCAGCATTAGAAAGTTTCAGTGAAGACGTTTCAGACCTGAATTATTTGGAGCAGGTCCTGGATTACGTAGGCCAACTCAGGGGTATTTTTCAGATACTTGAAGAGCCAGGAGCTGTCAGTGTTTGTTATGAAATGATCGCGGCCCTGAACGCTATCCCTGCTGACCCTGGCTCCGCTATGGATTTATTGAAAGCCATTCTTGACGCCAGTAGTCAAGTTCTGGTTATTCTCAGTCGTTATCTGGAACTTGTCAGTCTGCAAAATAAAGCGATTCCATCGGTCTTGCTGCCTGCGGTTAACAGCTTAAGACGTGCCAGAAAAGCTCCAATTTGGGGGGATTCCCACTTTTTTGAGTTTTCTTTCAAACCCGGTAAACCGCCGCTGAAAACGCCGGTTCGTATTACCCGTGCATCATTAATCAAACTTAAAAAATTTCGTCACATGTATCAGGCTGGTTTGGTGCATCTGATTCGGGGTAAACGTAATGGTCCGTCCATGCGTTATATGAGTCTTGCATTACATCGTGTCGATCAGGTATTAGGCAATGCACCTTGTGCGCCGTTGTGGTGGGTAGCCTCGGCAGCACTTGATGCCATGGTTCAAATGGATGCGACTGTTACCCCAAGTCGAAAACGCCTGTTTTCCCAGCTCGAAAAAGAGTTACGGGTGCTCATTGTCAATGCTCCTGAATCTCTCAAACGACCCTCGTCTTCGGTGTTGCTTAAAGAATTTTTATATCTTATTGCCTTGAATCACAGCGACAGTTTGAACGCCAAAAAAGTGGCTCGTTTCTACAAGCTTCCAGAGCTGAAGTACAGTGAACATACTCTCGACGAGCAGCGCCAAGTTCTGTTCAGCCCAGGTCGTGGTGTGCTGGTCAGTGTTGCTGAGGCGCTAAAGGAGGATATCAACGGCATTAAGGATCAGGTTGATCAGGTGGCTCGAGGTGGCTCATTCTCGTCAAAAGATTTGCATGGTCGGCTTGCCAAAGTCGCGGATGTCTACGTTATGCTCGGTTTACACAGTCCGGCGAATGTGCTGAAAAATCAGGCTTCTATTATCAGTAATTGGGCTGATAACGCGGCACCAACGCAGGAAGAGTTGCTGAACATTGCGAATTCTGTGCTTTATGTTGAAAGTGCGTTGTCGCGCCTGTTACAAGGGCAGTCTCAACTTGACAGTGAAGGGGATAATAAAGCCTTTAAAGCTCAGGTTTATGAAGCACGCTTTGTTTTGATCGATGAATCCGAGAATGGACTGGCTCTGGCGAAAAGAGCGATATCTGCATATATGGATTCCAATGGCGATAAACTTCATCTGACGAATGTTTCCAGTACGCTGGAAGGTGTTCGTGGGGCACTTATTTTTCTAGGTGGCAATATCGCAGCCGATATCGTGTCGCGTGCGATAACCTATATCGAGCGTGAACTCTTAGAGAAGGGCAGTTTGATTGAAGCGTCGCAATTGGAGTTGTTTGCCGATGCGCTCAGCAGTCTGGAGTTTTATCTGGAAGGCTTATTAAGTGGCATTGAAAATCAAGATATTTTGAAGCTTGCGATTCACTCATTGAATGCTCTGCATGTGTGAAGTGCGTCAAAAAAATAAAAATCCAGGATGCGATACATCCTGGCTTTTTTGAGTTTATAGAGAGAACAAATCAGATAAACGAGTCGCCAGCATCATATCGCCTTCGGTGCGCAAACGTCCGGCCATAAAAGCCTGCATGCCATTGATATCGCCATCAACGATTTCCTGGAAAGTGTCGCCATCCATAATCAACGTCACACTTGGGTCACCGTGAGTACCAGCAAGCAGCTGGCAGGCACTGTCTTTAACGATCAGATGATGAGAGTCATCATCGACAGTAAATTGAAATACAACATCCAGACCTGCCGCTGCACTTGCATTGAAACGCGATTCGATTTGGCTGAAAGCTTCAGCAATATTGTTCATTACTAATTGTCCTCTATTGCAATTTATCAGGATTGACAGCATCTAGTGCCTGATAGCATTGTAGGGTGCAGATTTTATAAAAATCAAACATTTGTTTGAAACAAACGTTCAAATTTTAAGGAGAACCTTATTTTGTGGTCTGATTATTTCCTATTTTTACTCAAAGCTATCACGGTACTGTTTGTTGTGTTAGCGATCATCGGAGCGCTGTTTAGGGCATCGCGAGGAGGCCATGACGCCTCCAGCGGAAAGTTGGCCATTACCAGGCTAAACCAGACTCTGGAGCACATTCGTACTCAGATGCAGCATGAGATTTTTGGCAAAAAAGACTTCAAGAAAGCGCAGAAGGAACTGAAACAGGCTCGTAAGTCAGAGGAAAAAGACACATCTGAGAGAGCCAAAGCTTATGTCATCCGTTTTAAAGGTGATATCCAGGCTTCCCAGGTTACTCATCTGAAACAGGAAGTTAATGCGATTCTGACTGTTGCTAACAAAGGTGAAGAGGTTGTTGTTGTACTGGAAAGCCCTGGCGGTGCCGTTTCTGGCTATGGTCTGGCATCATCGCAGTTACAACGTCTGAAGGATGCTGGACTTAAGCTGACGGCCTGTGTTGATCAGGTTGCGGCCAGTGGTGGTTACATGATGGCCTGTGTTGCCGATCGGATTCTTGCTGCACCATTTAGCATTGTCGGTTCTATCGGTGTGGTTTCGCAGATTCCCAACGTTCATCGGTTTCTGAAGCGTTTCGATGTAGATGTTGATGTGCTAACCGCTGGCAAGCATAAAGCACCGTTAACGCTGATGGGTAAGAACACTGAAGAAGGTCGGCAGAAACATCTTTCCGATCTCAACTCTATTCATCAACGCTTTAAAGGCCTGGTGAAGCTACATCGTGAAGAGTTAAATATTGATGAAGTATCAGAAGGTGACTTCTGGCTGGCCGAAGATGCTTTGGAATTGAAACTGGTCGATGAAATCAAGACCAGTGATGCCTATGTGATGGAGCTGTGTGACTCTGCTCAGGTATATCGCGTCCAATGGGTGCCACAGAAATCTATTGAAGAACGGATTAAAGGTGTTACCGGCGCTGCGTTCAGTGCGATTGAGAATCGGATTTTTGCCAGACGTTTGCCTTGATTGTCCCGAAATAAAAGGCCGCAATTGCGGCCTCTGTGTTTTTTTAGCTTACTCCTGAATCCACTGAAGAAGTCACGGATTCAGGTTACTGTATTCGAGTGACATCAACATAGAGTGTCAGATGATCACCCGGTTGCAGATATTTACTCGAAAACGTATTCCACCTTTTTATATCACTGACCCTTAAGTTGAATTTATCAGCGATACGGTAAAGTGAATCACCTTTTCGTACTACATAGCCCACTTTTCTGACGACACCGTTACTGGTGTCTGCAGTAGCCACTACTTTTGAGTTAGATGAAACCCAAATCGCCAATTTCTGGCCTGGCCGCAGGACATCACTAGGTGCCATATTGTTCCAGCGGGCGATGGATTGCACACTGACTTTGAACTTGCGTGACAAGTCCCAAAATGTATCACCAGACTTTACAGTGTAATCCACACGATTGCGATTACTGCCAGACAAGGAGCTTTGTTTAATCTTGAGTCGATTTTCAGCTGACATTGAGTAGTAGTTATCGTTTTTGCTGGCTTTGGGAATCAGTAATGTATCGCCCGCCCGGATGAAATTGCCTTTGATACTATTAACGTCACGGATAACATCAACGGTGACATCAAAAGCCTTGGCGATAGTCAGCAAGGAATCACCACTTTCGATGGTATAACGTTCCCAGGTCAGGCGTTTCTGGGCCGGCAGGTTGGAAATGTTTTCCTTAAAGATGGCTTCTTTGTCGCGGAAGACCAATAATTTGTGCGGACCATTCGGGTCTGTTGCCCATTTGTTGTAGCCAGGGTTCAGCAGATAAAGGTCGCTGAGGTCCATATCGGCAAGCGCCGCTGCCTGGGCAAGATCAATCTGACCCTCAGTATCGACAATGGCAAAGAAAGGTTCAGGTGAAACATAGGGTAGGGTGATGCCGTATTTATCTGGCGAATGAAACAGCTTTGCAAGAGCAAATATTTTGGGAACGTAGGCTTCGGTTTCCTTGGGTAGATTGAGGTGCCAGAAATCGGTTTGTTTGCCCGCCCGCCGATTGCGCTTCTGGGCTCTCAGTACGGTGCCAGGACCAGAGTTGTAAGCCGCCAGTGCTAACAGCCAGTCGCCATCAAACATTCGATTTAGCTGATTCAGGTAATCAAGCGCAGCGCGGGTGGACTCAACAACATCACGGCGCCCGTCGTACCACCAGTTCTGCTTTAAGCCATACATGCGGCCTGTGCCGGGAATGAACTGCCACATACCGGATGCGCGTCCATGGGAATAGGCGAACGGGTCGAAAGCGCTCTCAACAATAGGCAGTAGCGCCAGTTCGATCGGCATCTCGCGTTCTTGAATCTGCTCCACAATGTAATACATGTAGCGAGAAGCGCGGTTGCTTACCCTGTTGAGGTAGCTTGGATGTGACGCATACCACTTAAGCTGTTGCTCAATTCTCTTGTCTTCGATACTCAAGTCAAAGGTCATATTGCGCCTGATAACCTGATAAAGATCTTCAGGGTATCGGGTATAAGGGTCAGGTTTGGTCATGTCCAAAGGTAGATACCATTGGTATTTGGCGTCTACGATTTGAGTGTACCAGTTTTGTGCATTTTGTTGTCGAGCCATAGCAGCCAGGAGTTCATTAGCTGGTGATCTGGTCAGTGTCTGAGTACCAGGCAGGGGCATACCGCTGTTTCTCGGCTGCTCAATGGAGGTATTCTGTGCTAACTCTGTAGGCGCAATGCTGACTGGGACAAGGCTGCAACCGGATAAAATCAGGCTGACAAACAGGCTTGAATAAGGTAATCGTCTAATCATGAAGTTTGCATTAGGTGAATTGTGAGGTTTTGTTTAATAAGCGATAATTCTAGCTTTGCAATTAAGGCTCAGGCAAGGTCATATATCCCTTAGTTCAGTAAAGAAGGTTCCTTATTCGGAACCAGTAGGTGGTTTTCGTGGTAAAACGGTTAGGTCGACGATTCAAACAACTTTATCGACATGGGCCTGGAGATATACGACGCCAGGAAGCTCTGTTGTCTGACTGGTATCGTTCTCCACTGGGTATGGAGTTGATTTCTCATGAGCGGGAGCTGGTATCGCGTGCTATTTCCGGTCGTTTTGGTTCAGCGATGGTGCAATTAGACAGTGGTTTTCACGAAACGCTCTTTGAAAAGCGATTATTTGGTTCCGGTGTCATTGTTTCTCAATTGGAAAATCGTGCTCTGTGCCCGGTAGTATGTGCCCGCCCTGAGAACTTACCCTTTGTACCTGAAAGTCTGGATATGTTGCTGATGCATCATACATTGGACGTCTGCGAAAATCCCTATCAGGCCGTGCGTGAGGCGGCGACGGTGCTGAAACCAGGTGGTTTGATGATCATCATTGGTTTTAATCCATTCAGTTCATGGGGGCTGCGCGCATTGATGCAGAGCCGTAAAGGTGGTTTGGGTGTCTGGAATTCCCGTTTTATCCGTGCAGGCCGGGTTGAGGATTGGATGAATTTGCTGGATTTTGAAGTAGAGCGACAGGAAAAACATATTTTTATTCCACCAATGACCCGACCAGGGTGGCTAAGGCGCAGTGCTTATGGGTATCGAATACAGCGTCGAATCCTGCCGTTCACTGGTGGTGTCTATCTGTTGGTGGGTTACAAGTTGGTTGGTGGAAAATTGCCTCTGACTGAGAAAAAGCATGCGCTGGGCTTTCTGGATAGCGTTGTTTCGGTAAATACAAAGAATCGGATTTAATAATGACCAATGTAACACTTTATACTGATGGTGGTTGCCGTGGTAACCCCGGCCCGGGAGGATGGGGTGCTGTTCTCATTTATGGTGGACATAAAAAACTGCTTAAAGGCAGTGAGCAGGATACAACCAACAATCGAATGGAGTTGAAAGCCGCCATTGAAGGGTTGACTGCTTTGAAGCGTTCAATCGAAGTGGATTTGTACACAGATTCCAAATA
Source organism: Reinekea sp. (assembly GCA_037389025.1). Lineage (GTDB taxonomy): Bacteria > Pseudomonadota > Gammaproteobacteria > Pseudomonadales > Natronospirillaceae > Reinekea. The sequence goes on from JARRJP010000011.1 coordinate 89,314, forward strand.
CGTTCAGCAAGGCATCTCCAGCTGGATTGCCAACTGGAAGCGCAATGGCTGGAAGACATCGGCGAAAAAACCGGTGAAAAATCAGGATTTATGGCAGGCGCTGGACAGGTTAATTGAGAATCACACAGTACGCTGGCATTGGGTGAAAGGTCATGCTGGAAACGAATTTAACGAGCTGGCGGATCAGTTGGCAAACGAAGCAATGGATGAATTGGAACGCAAATGAGACAAGTGGTACTGGATACTGAAACGACGGGCCTGAATCCGAATAAGGGTGATCGGATTGTTGAAGTGGGCTGTGTGGAAATGGTTGGTCGTAAATTGACCGGGCGGCATTTTCATTACTACATCAATCCTGAGCGGGATATTCCCGAAGAGGTTATTGCAGTCCACGGTATTGATAACGAGAGAGTTAAAGACAGTCCCAAATTCCGGGATATCGCCGAAGAGCTTTGGGTCTGGCTGGAAGGCGCTGAGTTGGTCATTCATAACGCTGCGTTCGATATGGGCTTTCTGAATGAAGAATTCAGACGCTTTGCCAAGGAAAATAACGAATCCTTTCAGCCACTGGAATCTGTTTGCGGTGTGTTGGACACCTTGAAAGTTGCGCGAGAAAAACATCCAGGCTCCAAAGTTTCATTAGATGCTTTGTGTAAGCGCTATAATATTGATAATTCACATCGAACTTTACACGGTGCTTTGCTTGACTCGGAGATCCTCGCTGATGTCTATCTGATGCTTACGGGCGGTCAGACAGCTTTGATATTGGATGATGACGATGATCAGCAGGAATCGGTATCGATTGATTTGTCCGGGATTTCTGGTAGAGGAGATCTGATCACCGTATCGCTGACAGAAGCGGAGCAGCAGGCCCATGAGCAATTTTTGGAGTTGTTGGCTAAAAAATCAGGTAAAGATATTAACTGGTTGTAATTGCTATTGATCAATCCCTGAATCCGTGACTCCAGAGTGGCGCAGTGCGCAAGCCATTGATTCCTCTTTGCTTCCCAAAAATTGGGGTGAACCTACGGGTGCACCTGCAATTTTTGAAAAACAAATAGAAATCAAGCTTTACCGTGACATCATCGCCAACTCGGGCAACGATTATATCACCATTTCTTACCCGATCTGTTTTATGGACGGCAATCAGGTCATCTTCCAGTATGCCGATGTCCTTCATACTGAGTCCCTGAACCTGCAGCATGAAATCCGCAGCCGGATGGAAAAGACCTTTTGGTAAATCCACATATTCGGCAATCTGTTCCTCAGCAAGGATCGGAGAGCCTGCAGCAACGCGACCAACGACTGGCAGGCCGGACTCGGATTCAGGTAAGCGTATACCGCGACTGGCACCCTGCACAATTTCGATATATTCTTTGCGCGCCAACGCCTTGATGTGCTCTTCCGCCGCGTTTGGCGATTTAAACCCAAGTGTTTTGGCGATTTCAGCTCGGGTAGGTGGGTAGCCGGTTTCGTCAATGTGCTCTTTGATAACGTCTAAAACCTGTTGTTGCCGTGCAGTGAGTTTTTCCATAACCTTGCCTGTTATTTTGTACAGTATCTGGGATTATATACAGCCAGCTCACTCTGTAAAGGAACTTTCATTGAAAAGTAGTAGTCAGCTTTTTCCTGTAGAACTTGTCTCTGCCGAAATATGTAATGGGGCCTATCAGGATTTATATTCACTTAAGCCGAATCGGTGTCAGGATAAAACAGTCGAAATTGCGCTGTTGCATCTGCACAAAACTCCCAGGGTTGAAGATGCTCAGCAGATTCTGTTCGTTCATAGCATTTTTCAATCTCACTGGCAGTGGATGGATGGTGGGCCATATCAACAGATGGTGTCGAAATTGGTTGAGCAGGGCTATTCTGTTTGGCTGATGGATTGGCGAGCGCACGGTTCATCAAAGATGAACCGTGATTATCGTCGTAACCGCCTGCAGATTATGGCTGAGCATGATTTGCTTGCGGTAACTGAGTTTATACAGGAGCGCTCCACTGTAGCCTGCACCATTGTTGCTTGTGGTTATGGTGCACAGATGGTGCAGCGGGTCATACCGGCATTACAGCATATTCAGCAGTTTATTTTTATTGATGCTGAAACATTGGTGACCAGTCGAAAATACTGGATACCAGGTTATCGGTTATTAAAGTATTTCCGCCTGCTGGGTAAAACTTGGGTGAACGGTGTCGGCAGCGAAGCGGAGTCTGTGGAATTATTCAGGGAAATACTGTTGGAATGCGGTTGGTTAGGCCGCCGTAATCAGGCCGTCAGGCAACAGGCAAAAACTGAATTGCTGCAACAGGCCGACAATATTCTCTGGCTGTGCAGCAGTCGTCAACATGAGCGCCGTGCTCAGAAAGCATTGAGACGGCAGGCCGCTACCCGGCAATTATCCGTTGAGCAATTGCCGGTGGCGATTTTTGAATCAGTCTCGTCGTAGCCGATCAGAAACTGCAATCGGATTCTGAAAGTTGAATACAATGATGTAACTGGAAATGGCAAAAGTGGCGATGGCAGTTGACTGAACCAGAACAGATGCCTTGTCAGACATAATTCCTGAGCCGCCTGCCAGAAACGTTACCAGTAATGAAAACTCCGAAATCTGGCCGAGACGAAAGCCGATATCCCAAGCGAGGCGATTACTTTCACTAAGGCGGTGTAACAGAAATCTGAACACCACAGGTTTACCAAGCAGAACCAGTGCGGTTAAGACCAGTGTTGGCAATATAACCTCCGGCAAGACACTGATATTCAATTGCGCACCGAGAGTAAAGAAAAACAGGATTAGAAAAAAATCACGCAGCGGTTTCAGGTTCAACGCAATAAACTGCGAAATTGGGCTGCTGGCCAGGCTGATTCCGGCGATAAACGCGCCGATTTCATGTGATAGTCCCATCAGTTTTGCCAGCTCGCCAACACCCAGGCACCAACCGATGGTAAGCAGAAAGATGTATTCGTGAAAGCGGTCGAACTTGCCCAGCAATGGCAAAATTATAAATTTAACCGCGCCCAGTGTTCCGGCCACCAATACCGGTAACAAGGCCAATGGTTGAATGAAAATCCACACACTGGTATCTGGCTTGCCCAAACCCTCCAGAGCCAGCAAAACCAGAATGGCAATAAAATCCTGTATCAGCAGGATACCCACCATCAATTCTCCAGCGTGGCGATGATGCAGTACTGTGGTTGGCAGCAACTTGATGCCGATAATCGTGCTGGAAAACATCAGGCACAGGCCGACAATAACGGCTTCTGATTTGGCAAAGCCCCAACTGGCAATGACGGCGAAGCCGAGCATCGCAAAAACCAGACAACTAATAACACCCACCAGCATGCTTTTTCGCAATGTTGAGATCAGGTTGGAAAGTTGCATGTCCAGACCGAGCAGAAACAGCAGAAAAATAATGCCAATTTCCGCGATGTCAGCCAGAAGATGGGTGTCCTCAAGAATACCAAGCCCAAATGGGCCTGTGAGCATTCCAAGAAAAATGTAAGCGATGAGAAGGGGTTGCCGGGTATAGAGCGCGATCGTGGCAAAGATGGCCGCGCCAGTAAAAATGAGAAAGAAAGAAAAAAACATAAAAGCCTGTTTGCTCCATTTGTCGCGTCTGACAACACCCGGTTTTTTTGCGGTTCGTCATCAGTGAGGAATACCATCATTAAGATAAGTATCCCTCAGACGAAACGAATCAAGAAGACCTTTGTTGCATCATTTCTTTAATTTTGTCGCGCATGGATCTAAGCATTGTCTCGGTGGTTGGCCACGAGATGCACTTGTCAGTCACTGATTTTCCGTAAACCAGATCAGACAGGTTATTTGGAATGCTTTGACTGCCTTCTTCAATATTACTTTCGATCATAACCCCGATAATGGACTGATTACCCTCAGAAATCTGATTGGCGATGTTATCGGCAACCAGTGGCTGTAGCGCGTGGTCTTTATTGGAGTTAGCGTGTGAGCAGTCAACCATGATGTTCGGTATCAGTTTTGCTGCAGTAAGTTGTTCTTCGCACAGAGCAACTGAAACAGAATCGTAATTCGGCTTCCCATCACCACCACGCAGCACCACATGACCATAGCGGTTACCTTTGGTGGAAATGATGACGACCTGGCCCTGCTGGTCAATACCCAGAAAATTGTGTGGCGATGACACGCTCTTCAGCGCATTAATAGCAACTCCCAAACTGCCATCCGTACCATTCTTGAAGCCAACAGCGGATGAAAGACCGCTGGCCATTTCCCGGTGAGTCTGACTTTCAGTTGTCCGTGCGCCAATGGCAGACCAGCTAATCAGGTCTTGTATATATTGTGGTGAAATTGGATCAAGAGCTTCAGTTGCCGTTGGCAATCCGATTTCTGCGATATCCATCAACAGTTTGCGACCGATATGCAAGCCATCCTGAATTTTGAAGGTATCGTTCAGGTAAGGATCATTAATCAGGCCTTTCCATCCGGTGGTTGTGCGTGGCTTCTCGAAATACACTCGCATGATTATCAACAGCGTATCTGAAACTTCATCGCTGAGTTTTTTCAGGCGACGGGCATAGTCCAGGGCGGCTTCAGTGTCGTGAATAGAGCAGGGACCGATGACAACAATTATGCGATTGTCTTTTCGATCCAAAATATCTCTCACAGCGGCGCGGCCATTTGCTATGGTTAACTCAGCCGCTTTGGTAACAGGTATCTCTTTTTTTAGCTCAGCCGGGGTGATTAATAGTTCCTGGCTATCAATGTTTAGGTTTTCAATCTGAATCATTGTAAATGCTTATCTGTCAGTATTTGCGTGAACTTCCGATAATAAGGTAGTAAATATAGAATTACAATGCGTAAAATAATGTTTACAGGTGATGAATGAAGAAGGTCGTCTTTCAGCGGATTGTCTGGCCCACGACGGTTGTTCTTGCGTTTGTAATTTCCATGGGAATAGCGATTGATGAATATGTTGCTGCTCAGGGGGGATATCGTATTACGCTGTGGGATCACATTACCGGCCATGGTGACGTGCCGCAGGGGCGAGCAGAAGTTAGCCAACAGGTGGCGATAGAAGTGTGCCGACAAAGGGCTCTGTCTGAATTCGGCAGGAATCTGCTGTTGTCGAAGTTTGATCAACGCTCCTCGCGCTATAACAACGACCTGAAGGTACATACGATCTTTGTGAATCTGACTATCAAAAGCAAGGAGCGTGATCCGATTTATATTCGTTGCGACATTTCCGCAGTTAACCGCATGATTCTTGAGTCGAGAATTAAGGGTTTGTCCGGCTTTTCATTTTTTGGCAAGTGATGGCGAATATTGGCAGGTTTATGTAGGAGTCGTTAACAATACCCTGAATCCCTGAATCCCTGAATCCCTGAATCCCTGAATCCCTGAATCCCTGAATCCCTGAATCCCTGAATCCACTCTGGATTCAGGTCAGAATAACGCATACTTCAAGCCAAGTAGCATCAGGGTGGTCGCCAGTATCGGTTGCAGTAGCTTGGCCGGAACTTTTGACGATAATGCGGTACCAAAATAGATTGCAGGCAATGAACCGCACAGCAACGATATTAGTAGCATGAAGTTGACATTGTTAAGGTATAAATGCACCAGCCCGGCGACGATAGTCAGTGGTACTGCATGGGCAATATCAGTACCGACGATGTTCTTCGGCAGCAGGGTTGGGAACAGAATCATCAACACTGCAGTGCCAATGGCTCCTGCGCCAACTGAACTCAGTGTTACCAGTACTCCCAGCACAAAGCCGGTAAGCGTGAGTTGTATACGGCTTTTCGGCAACAGAATATCGGTTGGCATGCCAGAGCCGGAATAAAGCCGACTCAGATATTTGCGGAATAGTAATACAGTCGACGTAAGTATCAGCATGGCACCAAGAGCCGTCTGGAGGATAGAGGCATAGTGCTCTGGAGACTGAAACCAGAATGCCAATACCAGGCCGGTTATGATGGCACCCGGCAGACTGCCGCAGGACAGTGACAGTGCGATTTGCCAGTTCACATGGCCCTTTCTGTGATGGGCATACATGCCTCCAGATTTGGTCAGAGCGGCAAACCAAAGATCAGTGCCAATGGCGATGTGCGCGGGGAATCCGAACAGCAATAGTGCAGGAGTCATTAAAGCACCACCACCAACGCCGGTGATGCCAACGATCAAACCGATCAGTGCACCTGTCATTATTAAGAAAAGGATTTCCATACGTTTAAAAAAGGCATAAATTAGTGTTGTCGCTAAATCTAGCTGTTATTAGCTATTTCTAAAAAGAATAGTTAATAATACTGATATAACTTTTTGATAGATTGATTCAGCGAGTTGGTTAGAATCAGTGAGAACAGGGCTTGGCAGGGCAGAGGCGTACAGCCTGGCTGGTTTCTGACGACTTAAACAAAGTAACCAATCAATACAACAGGCAAGGAAAATCTTCATGAAGCTTCAACAACTCAAGTATATTTGGGAAGTAGCTCATCACGATCTCAATGTGTCTGCAACCGCGCAAGTGTTGTACACCTCACAACCTGGAATCAGCAAGCAGATACGATTGCTCGAAGACGAACTGGGGATTGAGATCTTTGCCCGCTCGGGAAAACATCTGACCAGAATTACTCCGGCCGGCGAAGCCGTATTGAAAGTTGCTGGTGAAATATTGCGCAAAGTCGATTCCATCAAACAGATCGCACAGGAATTCAGCAATGATAAAAGCGGCAGTCTGAGCATCGCAACGACCCATACTCAGGCGCGTTATGCATTGCCGAATGTGATTGAAGGCTTTATCAGCGACTTCCCTGATGTCTCACTGCATATGCATCAGGGCACTCCAATGCAGATTGCTGAGATGGCATCAGATGGAACAGTCGATATGGCAATTGCCACCGAAGGTATGGATCATTTCAGTGATCTGATCATGATGCCCTGTTATCGCTGGAATCGTTCTATTGTTGTACCAAAGGATCATCCGCTGGCGAATAAGAGTTCGATTACTCTGGAAGATGTTACCAGCTTCCCGATTGTCACTTATGTCTTTGGTTTTACTGGTCGATCCAAGTTGGACGAGGCTTTTCTTGAACGTGATCTGAAACCCAAAGTAGTGTTTACTGCAACGGATGCCGATGTGATCAAAACCTACGTTCGTCTTGGTCTCGGTGTTGGAATACTGGCACATATGGCAATTGATCCTGAAATGGATCGAGATCTGGTCAGTATTGATGCCAGTCATCTGTTTGAAGCCAGTATTACTAAAATTGGAATGCGTAAGGGTACTTTCCTGAGAGGGTTCCAATATCGATTTATTGAACGCTTTGCGCCACATCTTACCAAGTCGGTAATTGAAGAGGCGATGGCTTGTACCAGCCGACATGAACTTGAAGAGCTGTTCAAGAATACACCGCTGCCGACCTATTGATTCAAAAAACAAATAAGCGCCTGATGGAAATAGCTTGCTGCCTTTTCGCCAGGCTTCTTTTTTTATGGAAAACGCTCGTCTCCCCTCTCTTAGCGATGGTTTACTTTGTCCTGAATCCGTGACTCCATAGCGGCGCAGTGCGCCAGCCATTGATTCCTATTTGAAAACCAAATGGAAATTAAGCTCATACCCCCTGCATCCCCTGAAGAAGTCACGGATTCAGGCCTGTCTTATCTGCCTCTTTTGTTTGTACATAGAACTGAAACATGGTCGCGAATGCCGCAGGATGTTGCTGCTCATATATCTGCCAGTTATCCAGGTTCGTCATACGAGTATCTTCTGGATAAAGATTGCGATAACCGGCGCGCGTCGCTGACGACAAGATGAAGCCCAGAAAATTAAGGTCTTCGGTCGCCATCCACTGTTGCAGTTCTTTGGGTTCGTATTGCGATTCCTGAACATGGAACAGCAGATCCCGACAGCCACTGGATGAATAAAAATCCGGGCTCGACAGAATGCCGGAGAAATCATACGGCATTTTACCTTCCAGTATTGATTGTCGCACAGTGCGAATACCGCTCAGATTGCAGGGCAGGTCGAATTCGGCAATCATTCTTCGAATCTGCCGTACCACCGTTCTGGCCTGATAGCTATACAGTCCCAGTTTAATCAAACCCTGTGGCTTGAGTAGTGTTTTTAGCGTTTTTAATCCGTCTTCCGGCGATTTCATATGATGTAAAACGCCGGAGCACTCGATCACATGAAATTTCTCATCCAGTGCCTGTAACTGCAAAATGTCGGCGCACAGGAAACGAATATTACGAATGCCGTAACGAGTCGCCTGACGTTGTGCATAGGCCAATGCTTGCTTGCTCAAATCAATCGCGAGCACTTCAACGTTGCGAAAATAACGAGCGACATGCAGTGCATGTTTGCCGGTTCCTGCTCCTGCAATCAACACCTTGATCGTGCCCATGTTAAAGAACTCAGGTGCGCGAAAACCCTGTAGTTCATTTTCCAGTGCCCGGCCATAGTTTGTCGGCGTGTTGTAGTTCAGGTGTAGCCAACGAGGGTAAGGATTTTCCTCATATTGCTGCTTTACTTTTATCGACGTTGGATTATGAATTTCGCCAAGCTCTCGAATATGTCGGGCAATTTTCATTTCATTGCGATATTCAACAACGGCGTAATGAAAAACATCTCGCGCATAGTCGGGCATTAGTAATTCTGACAGTGAATGTGTCGTGCAGGTTTTAAGCAACGGAGCAATAGGCTCGTACATGCTGTAGAGTGTGATCAGATGTGCTATGTCTCGGGCCAGTTTTGGCGTGCGTGCAACCGATTCACTAATCAGTTTACGTAAGGCATCGACAATACTTTTTTCATCATCATCGTATAGATAGATATGTTCATTATGTTCGGCATGAACAGCAAGCTGACCAGCCAAGTTCAGCAGTGGCTTGTCCCTGTATTCTACGGCAACGCAATTCATCAGTACCTGTTTACGTAATTGGCGAGTGAATTGTTCAATGCTGTTATCGGTAAAATACATCTTGCCCAGCGCTTTAAGCAGTAATGGATCGTTGGCAAGATCCTGAATGTCAATCACAGCATCATCATCGTCTATTCGGTATTTGTGTTTTAGTAATGACATTGCCAGCGGTGCCAGCGCCTGGTGATTGACTTCGCCAATATCCAACCAGTCAGTAACCTCTTTTTCGAGATCTGGCTGATAATAATCTGCGCGAATATTTGAAACTACTTCGAAGAGTTTTTCCTGAACCGGTCGGTCATTGGGATGGATCTTAATCAGTTGACGGTACATCTGAAAGGCATCAACCACTCGGCCCATCTGCGCCAGTGTGTAGGCAATGGCAACCATAGATCGTGTCTCGCTTGGAGAAATGTCTATTGACCGGGTAAAACAGTCGAGCGCGTTGCTGGCATCTTTTAGCGCCAGATACGTATGACCGAGCGAATACCAACAACCGGCATCATCCGCGTCAAGTTTCAGCGCATCCTTCAGATAGTACTGAGCCAGCGAATAAAATCCTTCATCAAGGGCAATACGCGCCAGCAGGTTCAGTGCCGTAACCCTCTGTTCTGGATAATGGCAAAGCAGGCTGGCCTGTTTTTTTGCCATGCCACGATGAACCACTGTTTGTTCATTGCGTGTTTTTCTATCCAGGCTCAGATCGTAATGCTTTAACGCTGACTTCTTTAACGCATCGATATAGCGTAATACCGACTCATCGGTTATCTCCGATTCGAGTTCAGTCTGTGTGTTCAGGTTTAATGCTTCAGCCATAATGCCACCTTTCATCCGGTAATATTTGCCGGCCTGACCGGTAAAGCGGAAAATTGCTTCCGTCTTTACCCAGGGTTTGTTGGTTTCTAATCCTATTGAGCAACGGCTGTGCCAGAGTGCCTGAGGTCAGATTTTGCACGCCTTAGCGGCGAGACTGAGAGTGTCTGTTCAATGGCGGAAGCACATCTTTACAGAGAAAGCAGGCAGGATGTTCAGAAAGCACTAAAATAATTGCCGGGTCTGCCGATACCTTCTGTGAACCGTAGAGGTGGTCAAACTAATCTTTTTCCAGAGGTAATGTCATGTACGCACAGGGCATCAAAGAGTATCAGTCAGTTGGTACCCAGACATCGATCGTCGATGCAGATCCACATCGACTCATCCAGCTTTTGTTTGAAGGCGCTGCTGCTCGAATAGCTGCCGCAAAAGGCCATATCGAACGCAAGGAATATGACAAGAAAAGTAATCAGATTAATTCTGCGATCAGCATTATCGGCGGATTGCAAGAAAGCCTGAACTTTGATGCCGGTGAACTTGCCTATAACCTTGAGAAACTTTATGACTACATGATACGTCGCTTATTTGAGGCCAACGTGCGTAACAGCCTGGATATGCTTGATGAAGTAAATAATTTGTTGCTGCAGATTAAGTCGGCGTGGGATGAGATTCGTGACCAGGCCTTGCAGATGATGAATGGGCAAGAGCAGGCTGCTGTGAAATAAGTCAATAGTTCGGTTGATTGAACCTGAATCCGTAACTCCATCGCGGCGCAGTGCGCAAGCCATTGATTCCTATTTGCTTCCCAAAAATTGGGGTGAACCTATGAGTGCCCTGAAATTTTTGAAAAACAAATAGAAATCAAGCTCTTACACCCTGCATCCACTTTGGAGTCACGGATTCAGGTAATACCTATACCGCCACTTTAAACCGGAAGGTCATCTTAATATGCATTTTATTTAGGACACCGAACTAGGTATTTCGTTATTTTTTTATTGTTCTTGTGTAATGAAAATTCGGTGCTAGCCTTTCAACATCTTTTCTGGGTTTATGTTGTATTTGGTTGAGGATAATTTACTGATTCCTGAATTCGTGACTCTGATAATTAACGTGTTACTTCTCTGAATATTTCCGAAAATACTCAATGACCTCTTAAGTCTGCCCTTTATTTAATGGTCACGAGTCAGAATTTTTATGTTTTAATTGAAAAATATGCACAAATCACGATCACTTTATTTCGTGCAGACGAGCTCCACCCTGATCAATGACATCACCAAACGATAATGGAATATTTTCTATACTGATTCGCTTCTAAGTATAATAAAACCGCTCAAATATTGCGTAACAGGCATGATCTCTGGCAAATACTAACTCAAGTTTCGGAGTTCGTTTTTGTACGATTTTTCTAGTTGAAGGAAGCCCGCAACTCGATTTTCGTAGGAACTTGCCTGCAAGTGACCTTTTTGG
>JARRJP010000012.1:0-76032 GCA_037389025.1 Reinekea sp.
ACAAAATTTATGTTCAATATTCATCGATTACTTTCACACTAACTCCAAAACTCAATCAAAAAAACTACCTTTCCACCCTCGGATGAGCCGAAGAATACTCCACCGTCCTCGCTACTTCAGGCTTCACCTTGGGCCGGTAAACATGCGCCTGATTCTGATCATACAAATACGAATCCTGAAACTCGGCATCACCCAGAACGTGCCCAACCAGAATCAACGAGGTACGGGTGAATTTCTTTTCTCTGACTTTGGCGACGATGTCTTTAAGTGTACCCGTCACCCAATCCTGATCCGGCCAGGATGTTCGGTAACAGACAGCAATCGGGCAGTCTTCACCGTAATGAGGAATCAGTTCTTCAACAATTTTATGAATGCGGGTAACACCAAGATGAATAGCAAGTGTAGCACCACTGGCGGCCAGTGCCGGTAGCCGTTCGCGCTCTGGAAACGGGGTTTTACCTTCGTATCGGGTCATGATAATGGTCTGGGAAATACCAGACAGTGTCAGCTCTTTGCCAAGCCAGGCCGCTGATGCTGAGGTTGCGGTTACGCCGGGAATAATCTGGTAAGGGATGTCGAGTTGTTCCAGTTGCCGAATCTGTTCGCCAATCGCTCCGTAAAGTGACGGGTCACCCGAATGCACACGGGCAACATCTTTTCCGGCCTGATGTGCTGTCTGAATATGGTCGATAATGGCCTTGAGATCGAGCGAGGCGGTATCGATAATCTGTTCAGCACTGGTTTCGACATCACGAAATATTTCCCGTGGCACCAGGGAGCCGGCATATAAAATAATCGGGCACTGATTAATCAGCCGCTGCGCTTTTACGGTTATCAGTTCCGGGTCACCTGGGCCTGCGCCAATAAAATAAACGGTCATAATTTTTTACTGTAACCTCTTGGGGTATAAACCCATTGCTGATTGCCATTGATAATATGGCGCGATTCGCTGTTGCCGACAGAGACCAGCGTAAACATATCAACATCATCGGAATGTAGTTTATCCAGAGTGGTAATATGGATTTTCTCATCGCTGCGTGTCAGTTGGCGGCCAATTAAAACCGGCGTTTGTGCGGGCCGGTATTGCAGCAGAATGTCGCGCGCTTTATTGATTTGCCAATCGCGTTTTTTTGAGCGCGGGTTGTAGAACGAAACAACAAAGTCGCCCTGGCCGCAGGCATGAATTCGTTTTTCAATGCTTTGCCACGGTGTCAGCAGATCAGATAGGGAAATGGTGCAGAAATCATGCCCCAGCATGGCGCCGACACGGCTGGCACCAGCCTGCATCGCGGAAATCCCAGGCACCACTTCAATATCAACATCGAGCCAGCCCGGGTTTTGTTGCTGCCCTTTTAATTGCTGATCAAGCAGTTCAAAGACCAGTGTTGCCATTGCATAAATGCCGATATCGCCACTGGAGATCAAGGCAGTGGTTTTTCCGGATGCGGTGAGATCAAGTGCGAGACGAGCGCGACCAATTTCTTCACCCAACGGCAAGTCATGATGATTTTTTCCGTGGCAAACATCGCCCAGTAAGTCCAGATACAGGCCATAGGCAACCAGTTCGGTGCTGGCTTTAATGGCGTTGATGGCTTTGGGTGCAATAAGGTCCTGATCACCCGGTCCGGTACTGACCAGATAAAGTGTTGTCATAAATTTAACTACTCTTTTGTTTTATTACGCGGCCATCGCGAAATTGTCGGGCAATGGCGCAAGTGGCTTTATTGGTTTTCAGTTTAGGTTGCACCAGTTCCGGTGCTGCTTCATTCAGATCATTCACCGCATAGAGTGCAGCCGACTCGGCAACACCATAAACACCAACAGTATTGAAAACATATTCCGAGCGCGTACTGAGTAGGTGATCAACGGTTAACAACTGCTGCTTACTATAGGTTTGATACGGTAGCTTTAATCGTGCCGCCAGTTGTTGCAGGCCAACCTCATCAGCTTTTATATCAATGCTGCTAATACTGCTGATGTCTACAAGTGTGAGCCCGGCTGTTTCAACTGTGCTGAGCAATAGTTCATACAGATGGTTTTCTGGACAGCCGCGTTCGCAACCCATGCCTACGCTGTAAACAGGTGATAAATAATCTCTGGCGGTTGTCATCACCAGTTGCGCATTCAATGACCTTGCAATCGATTCTGCCCATTGATTCGCGCCGCCTTCATGCCCGGATAACAGAGGAATAACAAATTGTCCGGCATCATCCAGCACCAGAACCGGTGGATCAATTTTTTTATTGTTCAATACCGGCGCCAGGGTACGTACAGCAATTCCCGTAGCGCAGATCAGAATCAAACCCGCACCATCAATAAACGACTGTTGTAACGTAGCCGCAAAGGGTTTGGCGCTGGCATGATGCTGTACATCTGCCGAATGGCTGATCGTCAACTGTCGATAGAGTTTTTCGCCAAGCGCATTACCTGCCGGAGTCAGCGAAAAAATACGGATCGGTCGGTTCATCAGGAACGATCCCTCTGCTTTCGAATTACGACAAACATAGAAAAATAGGGGCCGGATTCTTCTGCTAACCCGTTTATAGGAGTTTCAATATATTCGTCAGCGCGACTGATATTTTCCAGATAGTGAGCGTCGTCATTGCGCCCGGCTCTGGCAATGGCTTTAAGAATAGTTTGGCGCTGACGCCCGGCTTTCATAATCACTACGGTGTCATGTCGGTTCAAAACATCGACCAGCGTTGCTTCGTCGTGGCGGCCAGAAACGACAGCAAAGGATTCGCGCAACAGTGTTAAGGGTATCTGCAATGCAGAGGCGGCAGCGTTGACTGAAGAAATACCAGGCACCACCTGGCAGGAAATAACCGTACTTAGGCGCTCCAGCAGATAACCAAAGGAGCCAAAAAATAATGGATCACCCTCGCAGAGAAATACCACTTTTTTTCCGGCAGAAACGGCCTGCTGTATCCTGGTCGCGGCTTGATCATAGGCGTTATTGGCATGGTCACGTCCGCTGAACATATTGATAATGACCGGCAACTCTTCCGTTACTTCAGGCGCGGCCAACAAACCGGATGCAATCGCCCTACCCTGCGAATAACCCTGTTCATTAGCGATATAACTGATGATATCTGCCTGCTCGATGCAGCGTGCCGCTTTCAGTGTGATTAATTCAGGATCACCTGGGCCTACGCCGACACCGATAAATTTTCCTGTCATAGTGTTGGTTCACTTCGGGTTTTAATCAGTTTAAAAATTTCGACCGGCAACTTGCTTGCATAGCTGAGCGAGCCATCCTGAACCGCGCCTCGCTTGACACCCAGTTCAAGGCTCTCAACCTGGGCCTGCTGTTGCTGTACTTTGGTTTCGCAGAACGCGGTCAACGCCTGCTTGGTGGAATCAATTACGCCACTGGCAACCAGCAGGCCACCAATCGGCAAGCTCGACCAGGCCAGATCAAGCAGCCGTGACAGTTCACCATCATTACCACCAATAAATACTTTATTGGGTGCAGGCAAACCGGTCAGTGATTCCGGTGCTTTGCCTTCAATAATATTCAGGTTATTGAGTACACCGAACCGCTCCCGATTCTGTTTTAAACAGCTCAGCCGCTGAGGATGATATTCAACAGCAAAAACCTGTGTGTTTGAATTCCAGTAACTCAGTTCAATGGCTACACCACCGCAACCGGCACCGATATCCCAGATAACATCACCATTGCTCGGTTGCATAAAGGAAAGAATCGATAACCGCACTTCGCGCTTGCTGATCATACCCTTACCCGGCGTAGTGCCAGTTTCAAAAAACGCATCAGGAATGCCTGGAAATTCAATGCTGAACTGTCCATCGCCCTTTACTTCTATCAGGCTAACATGCAGTGCAGAAAAATTCTGATCGCGATTAACCAGTTCAGCGACGGGATAACACTGGGATTGTTCATCGGCGTAACCCAGATTTTCATGCACTGTAATTCGTGATTGATCAAACCCGGCCTGAATACATTCCCGCGCCAGAATGCTGGGTGTGCTGTATTGATCGGTTAAAACCGCCAGGGTGCGGTTTTTCTTTAATTGCCGACGTAAACTCTGTACTGGCCGACCATGAAGGCTGATCACGGAAATATCCTGCATCGATATTCCCTGCCGGTGACAGGCGGCCTGCACACTGCTGACTGCGGGGTAATAAATCAATTGATGCTGTTGTGCATAACGCTGCAACCATTTGCCGATACCAAAAAACAATGGATCGCCTGACGCCAAAATACATAAATGAATGGGCGCTTGCTGATCCAAAACCGATTGCGGGTATTCATTGATCAGTTTATCGACATCGGTCAGTTTGTTAACGCACTGAAAGGCAACTTGCTGTAACAGGGGCGCAATCATATCCTGGTGACGTTGCCAACCAATGACCTGCTCAGCGGTTTTCAATAAAGCAATAATCTTGTCGGATAGCTGCGCCGGGACTTCAACACCAAGGCCAATAACATGAATCTGTAACGCGGCCATAGTCAGTAATACTCTCCACGATTACAGCGCAATAAGGCATTACAGCTTGCTGAGGCAACAGCGCTACCACCTTCACGGCCCATCAATGTAATGCACTGTACGCCCAGTGTTTCGTGATGCTGCCATAGTGCTGCTTTGGATTCTGCGGCACCAACGAAACCAACTGGCATACCAATTATCAGTGCCGGTTTATCAGCGCCCTGCCCCAGCATCTCCAGTAATTTAAACAACGCCGTTGGTGCATTGCCGATAATAACGACCGCACCGGCTAGGTGATTTCGCCATAATTCCAGTGCAGCCATTGAACGGGTTTCGCCATTTTGCTGAGCAATTTTTGCGGTATCTGGATGATTCAGGTAGCACAATGGCTCATCTGTGATCATACGTTTGGTAATACCCTGCTTGACCATCTCAACATCACATAAAATCGCCGCTTTATCCGCCAGTGCGGCCATACCGGACTGACAGGCGTGACGGCTAAAACGCACTTGATGCGCCAGCTCAGGAATACCCAGGCTGTGTACTATGCGCATAACAATCTGTTGCTGGTCACGATCAAAGGCATCAAGTTGTGTCAGGCTGCGAATGCGGCGAAAACTTTCCTGCTCGATTAGTTTTGGATCTTTTTCGTAATGAAAAGGCATAAAAATCTAGTCTCTACTACGGTCACAATATTGCTGAGTGATAAATTCAATGCAGTGCAGCACATTGGTAAAACGTTTATCCGCCTCTGGTAATTCAGGTCGCTGAAGAAAGAACACTTCAATCCCTAGTTTTCTGGCGGCCGTTAATTTAGCGACAGTGGCGTCACCGCCGCTGTTTTTGCTAATCAGTGCATTAATTCGATGTTGCGTTAAAAAATTGAGTTCCTGGGCTTCGTTAAATGGGCCGATCTGATTAATCCATACGGCAGCTTCAGGAATCGTATAACCCGGTTCAACAGCGGTGCGAAAATAAAGCTGCTGCGATTGAGCTACCAGCTTTTGCAACAGCTTTTGCTCAAGCTGGCCGGTCGTAATAAACAGGCGCTGCTTAGGGCGTAATGCCTGTATCAGTTCATCCCAGTCTTGATAAAAAGACCAATGATCATCGGCTTGTGGCAACCAAGCAGGTCGATGCAATTGCCAGTAGGGAATTTTATTCTGTTGTGCCGCTGCTACTGCGTTTTGGCTGATGTTGACTGCATAAGGATGGGTCGCATCAAGAATCGCCGTAATGCCGTAATTGCCAATAAATGAGTTCAGGCCACCATACTGACTGAAACCACCACTGATAATCATGCAGGATAAAGTCGGTTTCCGAACCAGACCGGCAATACTGTAAATCAGTTGGATATCGGCCTGATTCAACGCCTGACTGATCCGAACTGCCTGTGAGGTTCCCCCTAAAACCAGTAACGTCACAAGACTTCCTCAAACCGTTGACTGGCAGCACGACCAACCCGATTGCCACGCCGGTCGACGGCAATAATTTCAAGTTCGGTATTATCAAGTCGGCTCAGGCAAACCGTCAAGGCACTCTGGCATATAGCATCGCCAAGTGGAATATGCTGTGCCTGACACAGGCTCAGTGCTTCGATACTGGTATTGGCTTGCTGAATTTGCTGTTGCAATTCACGACTGGCACCGATGCTGGCTGCTATATCACTAAGATGCTGGAAATCGATTTGAGATACCCGGCTGTGTAAGTCCATCGCGTTATTGGCCAGTTTGGTAATTTTTCCAAAACCACCGCAGATGGTCAGTGCAGGGACCGCTACTTTTTTTAAGTGCTTTAGCAATGCACCAACAAAGTCACCCATTTCAATTAATGAGGAATCCGGCATCGCATAATGATTCTTAACGGTTTTTTCGCTGGTACTGCCTGTGGTTGCGGCAAGATGATTTACAGCGTTGGCGTGAGCAACATCAATGGTCTGATAAATTGATGCAATCCAGGCGGCACAAGAGTATGGACGAACGATACCGCTGGTGCCGAGTATAGATAAGCCACCAATAATACCCAGACGGGGATTCATGGTTTTTAATGCCAATGCCGCACCGTTTTCAACACCAATAGTGACTTTAAAACCACCGCCATACCGATAATTTTGGGCAACTTTTTGCAGATTTTCACTGATCATTTTTCGTGGCACGGGATTAATCGCCGGTTCGCCCACATCAAGCAGCAGCCCGGCTTTGGTTACCGAACCTACTCCCTCTCCTGCGATAAAATAGACACCTGGATTTGTTGTCAGTGTCAGCTCAACCCAGATTTTGGCACCATGAGTAATGTCAGGATCGTCTCCTGCATCTTTAATTGTGCTGGCACGTGCGCTTTGCGTAGAGATAATTTCAGCATTGACAGTCAGTTCAACGGTCTTGCCTTTTGGCAATGTCACGCTGACCTGCGCTGGCAACTGCTGAGTGAATAAACTGCTGACGCAAGCCACTGAACAGGCGGTAGCACAGGTTCCTGTTGTAAACCCGGTGCGTAATGGCTGAGCCTGTTCAGAACTTTCCGGCCACATCATTTACAGCGCGCTGAAAAACCAGAAACCGCCTAAGCCGATGGAGGCCAATGCCAGCAGATAACGACTGATTTGAAAGGCCTGCTGATAGCGTTGGTTAAGGAATTTTTGCAGATGCGCAAAACTCAAACCAAACACCAGCATGGACAACATCACACCAACCGAAAACAGCAGCAGATAAAAAATAGCGTAATAAAGCTGGCCACTGGCAACAGCGGGAATTAACGCTAACGCCGGTGCACTGCCGGCAAGTCCGTGCAGAATGCCGACAAAGACCGGTTTATGAAGATCACTTTTGTCGTGGGCATCGTTACCATCCTGCCAATGGGTATGAGCTACATCGCCATGACGGTGAGTCACTAATTGCAATTTATTTTTTCGAATCTGCATAATAAATAAGCCACCTAAGACAACCAACAGCAGGCCAACACCCATTTCAGCAAGGTGCTGAATGGATTCCGGCAACGCGACACCCAGGCCAAATAACAACACACCAGTGACCATCAACACGCCACTGTGACCTAGCGCCCAGTTGGCGCAGTGCAACAGGGTTCGTTTGAAACCGCATTTCTGAGCACTCAGTACGGAAACAGCCATCACATGGTCGGCATCGAGTGCGTGCATCAAGCCCAGACTAAAACCAATAATCAAAGTAGGAAACGCTTCAGTTAACATGATTGATCTCGCTTGCAAACGTTAAGGAAGAATCGGATAAATGGATGCCGGAAAATAAAGCTGCAATCGCTTCCGGATTGGATGGAAAAAACAGATGCAGAAAGCCAGCGGTCAAGGAACCTTGCCGATAAACCGCTTCACCCGGTGCAGGATGACGCTGGCGAATAGCGTGCGCCAAAGGTGATTCGGTAACATCACTTCTGGCCCGATGATGGGCATGACCGCGCACATGCCCTTCCGGCAACGGTGCAGTCTGCATTCCCTGACAACCACGCTTACCACGCATGGCACCAGATCCGGTTAACAGCCCCAGCATCGGATAGGTTTGGTCTTGCAGATCGGTCAGACTTTGCAGGCAATATAAAAAGCCACCGCATTCGGCAAGCATCGGTTTTTTGTGCTGATGAAAGTGACGAATCTGTTGCAGCATTGCTTGATTCTGTGCCAATGCCTGTGCGTGCAATTCCGGATAACCACCTGGTAACCACAAAGCATCCGCCTCCGGTAATTGCTGATCGTGCAGAGGCGAAAAAAACTTCAGCGTTGCGCCCATATCACTCAGCAGTTGCAGATTGGAATCGTAAATAAAACTGAAGGCTTCATCTTTGGCAATGGCGATTGTTTTGCCGTTCAGTGATTGTTCGACCCTGGCAATTTCTGCCGGTTGAAACGCCACTTCAATCAGTTGATCGACCCAGGCCAGAACGCGCTTTTCATCCAAGCTATCGGCAGCCGCTTCAAAACGGATTTCCAGTTCATCGCGCACTTCGCTGGCCTGCACCAGACCTAAATGACGTTCGGGTAAAGCGATCTGTTCCGAGCGCGCCAAGGTTGTGATTAATGGTAATGATTCAGGCAGCGATTCCTCGATTAACAACCGATGCCGTTCCGATGCGCAGTTATTGGCCACCAAACCAATAACGCGGCAATCATCCCGATAATTGGCAAGGCCTGTGGCAAGCGCGCCAACCGTTTGTGCCATGCCTTTTACATCCATAATCAATGCAACGGGAATCTGAAAACGAGCGGCAAGATCCGCGCTGGACGGTGTGCCATCAAACAGCCCCATTGCGCCTTCAACCAGAATAATGTCAGCCACGGTAGCAGCCTGATAAAACTGATGCTGACACCAGTCCTCACCAGCCATCCACATATCCAGTTGTTGCACCGGCTGGCCGGACGCCTGTTCCAACACCTGCGGGTCGAGATAATCAGGACCGGTTTTAAAAATCCGTACCGTTTTCCCGTGCCGGGTCAATAACCGGGCAAGTGCGGCGGTAACGGTTGTTTTGCCCTGCCCGGAAGCCGGTGCCGATAAAAAAACGGCTTTGCAGAAGGTGCTGTTCATCAGTATTCGATGCCTGGTTGTGCTTTTACGCCGAGTTGAAAAGCGTGGCGTTCTTCCTGGACGACGGAAATAGTATCGGCAATGTCCTGTAACGGCAGCGCCATTGTCCGACCCGTGATAATAACGTTCTGCATGACCGGGCGTTGCTTCAGTGCGGCAACGACCGGTTCAACATCCAGATAGCCGTATTTGAACATATAGCTCATTTCATCAAAGACCAGCATATCGTAACTGGCATCACTCAATAGCGTTTGCGCCAGGGCCCAGGCTTTTTGAGCGGCTTCAACATCCTGCTGTTTATCCTGAGTTTCCCAGGTAAAACCATGCCCCATAACATGCCAGTCGATCTGCGGATGGTCTTTAAATAATCGATACTCGCCGGTTTCGGTGCGGCCTTTGATAAATTGAATTACGGCGCATTTTTTGCCATGACCAACGGAACGCGCCATCGTGCCAAAGGCTGAACTGCTTTTACCCTTGCCATTGCCTTTTAATAAAATCAGTACACCACGCTCCTCGGTGGCACGAGCAATTTTGGCGTCCATCACGGCTTTTTTAGCGGCCATGCGTTCTTGGTGTTTGCGGTCTGTCATCGTGGTTTGTCTTTTCTCTTTTTCAGGCCATCAGGGTCAGATAGTCGGCATTTAAGGTTTCTGCAATCTGCTGCGCTTTACCGCGCTTTACCGGCGAGATTTCTATGTCAACAACCATAGTCTGCCCTATTAATTGCTCAGTGTAGGGTAGATTTTTAACTCGGCCATCAGTAATGATGTAATTGTTAAAAGCAGTGTCGGCATTATTTTTAGACAGATCTGTTCGCGTTTCAGATAAGCCTTTTGGGCAATCTGCAGAACAACTCCTTTGGCTTGAGCAAAACAATTGTCTGCCAGTACCGAGCCGGAGGTGTCGAGCAATAGGGTATTTACCTTTTGTCTGGCCTGGGGTTTGAGTTTGAAGATCAGATTCTGCAATGGCCACTGTCCGACATTGGCGAGTAATGTGCCAAACCAATTCAGTTTATGCCCCTCTCTTTTCCCCAAGCCGTAACCATTCGCATGCCCCGGTAAATTATTTTTTGCGTATTGAGTTGATGCCAAGGTTTTATTTTTTGTTGTTACTTCTGTATCGACAAATTTAATTTTATCGATATTTGTAGTGTTTTGTTTGATCGGGTCCATTGCCCCCCAGTCACCGTCGGACACATTCTTACTATTCTCCGGCCGTTTGAATGGCGGCGGGTTTTGCTGTTGCTCTAATGGTGGCTTGGGTGGTGTATGCTGTTGGCGACGATGATTCAACACAAAATGTTCAACGGCGGAAATATCGTCTTCAGTAACCATATCCCGTCCTGCCAGCGCTGTGTAGGCACGGGCAGCCTGCAACCAGACGATATCGGCCCGGAGCCCATCGACCTGTGCCTGCTGCGCGCGCTCGGCAATGACGCGGCGGAATTGTGGCGCGCATTGCACCGTGGGTAAATGCATTCTGGCAGCATTGATACGCTTTTTTAGTTGTGCCTGATCAGCGTAGTAACGTTCGCGAAACAGTTGCATATCACAATCAAATTCTTCACGGCGCTGAACAATTTCCACTCGTTCGTCAATGGTAAAATTATTATTCAGTTCAACGGAGAGTCCAAAGCGATCCATCAACTGTGGGCGCAATTCACCTTCATCCGGGTTCATGGTGCCAAGCAGAACAAACTGCGCCTGGTGCTGGTGACTGATGCCATCGCGTTCAACATGGTTGATACCGCTGGCGGCAACATCGAGCAACTGATCCACCAGATTATCCGGCAGCAAATTGATTTCATCTATATAAAGCACACCGCCGTTGGCTTTGGCCAACAGACCAGGTTGAAAACTCACCTGTTGTTCATCCATTACCTGTTGCAGATTCAATGTACCGATCAGCATTTCTTCGCTGGCACCTAATGGCAACGTGACAAAGGGTTGCGGCTGATGATTCTCACCTGGCAGCAATTCGGCCAGGCCTTTGGCCAGTGTTGATTTGGCACTGCCGCGTGGGCCGCTGATCAAAACACCGCCGGTCAGCGGATTAACCGCTGCCAACAACAAAGCCAGTTTAAAGTCAGTTTGTCCCAATACTGCAGTGAAAGGATAAGCAGTGAAGGGGTAATGAGTCTCAGCGTGGTTCAATGGGCTCTCCCATGACTCTGATTTGCGTTAACTGGATGGCAGAGTCTTTTAAATCATTAAGGGTTTCGGACTGAATGGCAGGTTAATTCAGGTTAAATACTAGCCTGAATCCAGATGCAATGAAGAAAGATTCATCGAGAACAAAGGTACTGATAAAGACAGCTCGCTCAAAACGAACCGCAGGAAAAAACGCTTGATTCTGCCTGGTGCAAACATGGAAAACCTCTGGCACCCACCGTGCCGTGATGTTTTTAACCTGAATCCGTGACTCCATAGCGGCGCAGTGCGCAAGCCATTGATTCCTCTTTGCTTCCCAAAAATTTCAATGAACCTATGGGTGCACCTACAATTTAGGCCGGTATTCGGGCTCCAAAAGAGGCTGATAAAAAAGCAGCCTGCGCTTACACCTTCCCGGCAAAAGCTACCAGTGGCTTTGTAAGCAACTCAGGGCCTGTCGATTCTGATGACAAACCCTGAAACCGATGCGGGGGCAGCGACGGGGTTATACCGTACTTCCCGTTTAACTGACGATAGGTAACGTCAGCACCTGATTCAAGATCGGCATGATAACAGCCGACATTTTGAAAGGGTAGAATTAGTGCGTGCATTAGTTATGGGCTCACAATTGCCAATAAGTAACCAAATTTGAATACCAAAAGTAATAGACCCATAGATACTGTAGTGACATACTAATGGTAAGCAAATAAATTTACCTGGAGATTTCGATGGCAAATCCATTCCACTACGAATCATTACCCAGTTCCGACAACTTCTGTGGCCGGGTTCAGGAGCTGAATCTGATGTCGCAGTTGATTCATGATTCCAAAAATATCGTGCTTTACGGGGATCGCCGTTACGGCAAAACCAGCCTGATTGAGCATGTTTTCCGCGCCCTGCCCGATAAATTTTATACTGCCTTTGTCGATCTGTTCTCTTGCGTGGACAGTCAGGATGTGGCGGTCGTCATTTACAAAGCGGTTCTGGAGGCTCTGCCATTTAACATTGAACGTCGTTTGAAAGAGTTTTCGTCGGTGATCAAGCGGGCCAGAATGGAAGCTCAGACCACCGCTACCGGGTCCATTCGTTTTATGCCGGTGGTGGATGACCGCGATTTTAATGAATTGATCGAAGATGCTCTGATGGGAGCCGAGGCCTTATGCGAAAAAAATAATGCCCGTATGGTGATCGCGCTTGATGAGTTTCAGGAAGTGGTTAAAGTGAAAGATAAGCGTGTTGATGCGGTTTTTCGCTCCTATATGCAACGCCTGTCACGAGTCTCGTTTATCTTCTCCGGGTCACGCAAAAGTATTCTCAGTTCGTTGTTTGTTGATCGCTCTGCTCCGCTTTACGGCATGGCAACCTCGGTCAGTGTGAAAGGCATTGAACTGAACATACTCAGGGAATACTGTGAGCAACGCCTTGGTGCAACCTTTGAGGCGGATGCATTTGAGTCGCTATATCAACTCTCTCACGGCCAGACCAAATTGATTTTGCAAACCTGTTACTGGCTGTATGCCTATGGTGATGCGCTCAACAGCGAATCGGTTCAGAAATGTGTTAAGCAGATTATTATGAGTAAGGATGCCGAGTTTACTATGATCTTCGGTGCTTTCTCAGAAGCGGACAAAAAAGTACTGCGTATGGTGGTTGAATTGGGCGGCATTAATCTTTACACCGCAGAAAGTCAGAAACTTTATAATATTTCCAAACAACGCAGCTACCGGGCAGTGAATGCGCTGATCGAATCGGGCGACGTAACGGTTGATGAAAATGATTCGTTTCAGGTTGCCGATATTGATTTCCTGCTGTGGTTAAAACTGAAATTTCAGCTTGAGTTAGTTTCTTACTAAGACGTTTTTTTGTTGAATGTTTAGAGTGGATGAGATATGTGAAGCTTTTTCACCTCTTTAACTAATACCTGAATCCGTGACGCCTTCAGTGGATGCACAATGTAAGAGCTTGATTTCTATTTGTTTTTCAAAAATTGCAGGTACACCCATAGGTTCACCCCAATTTTTGGGAAGCAAAAAGGAATCAATGGCTTGCGGATTGCGCCGCTCTGGAGTCACGGATTCAGGTAATAATAACAAGGACCGCAACATGGCTTCCGTTAGAATCAGGAAATCAAACCTAATCATTTTACAAATCACGTTTAACAAAACCAAAGTTCTCGAAAAAATACAGTTCTAAATAAATCACAAAAATGTTACATTCGGCGCTTGGAAATTTCGCCAATCAGCGAACTGAAAAATTTGACCCGTTGTTTGATCACCACATCTGGTTATTCGAATTAGCGATCATCGATTATTTCACTTTGCTTATTGAAATATCCGATTATAAACGTCTGCATTCATAAATCGAATCGATACAATAATGCAGGCATGGAAGATATAGTTTTAAAGGAAACTTACTATGAAATTTATACTTTTTGCCATTGGTGGCATTCTCTTCGCTTTCGGTCTGGCTGACCTGATCGGTAGCTTCACCGGATTAGACCTATGGGGCGAAAAGATCGGTGTTCAATTGCCAGAACTACTCTGGAGATACTCTGCTTATCTTGAAATGATGCTGGGTTATTTTGCTTTTAAAGTCGCCTCATCAGTAGGTGCAGCCCAAAACCGCTAAATATTTTCATTCAAGCCAAAAATAAAGGGAGCGGCTACGCCACTCCCCTACTAATCGTTTGCTTTCTTTTCTCTGCATCGTTCTGACGATTTCGATTTTTCATATACCTCACCTTCGTGCATGATTCACCAGACCAATGAAACGATCTGGTGCTCTCTGTGGCATTAGTCCTGATACTGAAAATCTGCCCCGGCGATGTCTCGATCAAAACAAGCTATGTGAGGTTCTGTTGACGCCGAAGGGCCTGGCCCGGCCTGACCAGTCAACTGCCAAACCGTGGCCCACATGGCTTCCGTTTGCGTCATTGTTTCTGTCTGCGTCATTCCCATTTGCGTGGGGGCGGCCATCGCGGCCGGGTTTATTCCTGGTATTGATGAGGGCATTTCGGGCTGTTGCTGCGACGATTCGGGTGCAGAGGTATTTGATTCTGTGCGCCACTGCCTTTTCGCGATCGCATCCTGCACTTCATTCAATTGGCTTGGTTGCAGGTTTCTGATCAGTAGTTCGCCCTTGGGCGTGAGCCCCCCTTCTGGGGTGAGGTACGCATTTGCCTTTCTCTTCTTCAAACCAGAGTGATTTCCGCAGTCATCAAGGCTCAGACCGTCGGCGTACGGTTTAAGCGTGTTCATGAATGCGTCCACATCCTTGGCGGCAAGTTGACTGAATTTTTCTTTTCGGGCGGTCAATGCCTCATCAACCCGCATCCTGTCATCCGGCCTCAGCCTATTGTATATAGATTGCCCATGTCGCTGAAAATCACCAGCCTCGGTGAGATATTGGTAAAGACGGATATCCTGAGCACATCCTCTCAACGGGATACCACCTTCATAGTTGTCAAGACTTGCCAGGAAGCGTTCTACAGTCGTGTCGTTATCTGCTACCTGCTCAGAATGAAACCTAAGCCGGGCGATTAACGCTCGATTGACCCGCCCCTGATCCTCTGGTGACATACGGTTGTACAAATTTCGCCCAGTTTTATGCATACGACCCTCGTCGGTTACATAGGTCTTAAATTCGAGGGTTGCAGAACAATCTTTCAATGGCTTGCCACTCGCATAATTATCAAGGCCTTCCAGGAATCGTTTGGTCGTGTCTTTACTATTCAACGGGTCATAATAAAAATTATTACGGTCGATCAACGCTTTATCGACCCGGGCCTTGTCCTCAGGTAGCAGACTGTTGTACACCTCAGTTCCCTGTGTATGCAGATAGCCATTGTCGGTTAGGTAGTTTTTTAATTTGATGGTTTTAGAGCACTGTGCCAACTTAACGCCCTGCGCATACAGATCAAGGGCTGCCAGGAGTCTTTCCTGAGTAGTACTTTTGTCATCCTTCCGGTCACGTTTGGCTTCCTGACGGGCGATAATTGCGTTATTGAGCTTCGTTTTTTCCGCTGCCGTAAGCTGCTTAAGCAGAGGTACTCCATATTTAACCAGGGTGCCATCGGTCTTAATGTAATCTGAGAATGGAAGCTCTGAGGAACAATTTGCTATTGAAACGCCCTGTGCGAAGGCCTCCAGGCCTGCCAGAAATCGCTCCTTGGCTGGGGGCATCCCCTTTCGGGCCTTGCGGCGCACAGGTCGGGGATTGGTCGGTTCCTGCGGCGCATCGTTCTGGATGATTTCCGTCGCTGAGATTGGCAGTGGAGATCTCAGTATGTATTCCCCTTCCGGCCCGGACGAGGAGGGTATCTGTGCTGGCGAGTTGGAATTGAGGTACGGCTGATCTGGTGCAGCGAACCACCCCGACGTTTCATTCGCCAAGACTCCAGAGGACGTTTGCCCAACCATGGGCTGAGGAAGGATAATCTCCTCCAATGTAAATGGAGGGGGGGATTGCAATATGTATTGCCAGTCCGACCCAGGTGAGGACGGTATCGACGCTGGGTGATTCCCCGACGTTTCACCTGGCATCACTCCTGTGGATGTTTGCCCAGCCTCAGGCTGGACGGGGTGTTGACCGTCGTCTTGATGAGTGTGACTGTAGTAGTGGTAAATATTGTAAGGATATGGGTTAATCCTATCCATGTTTAATACTCCTAATGAACATATATTCAATCGCCCCACATCTTGTGCGCGATTCCCCGGCCGATGAGCCTGTCTGATGCTCTCTGTGGTGCTGAAAATCTACCCCGACGATATCTCTGTCAAAATAAACTATGTGAGGTTCCGTTGACTCTGAAGGACTTTCTTCGAGTGACCAACGCCTGATCAACCCGCTTTTGGTCAACTGGACGAAGATGAGAAAAAAATTACTTACCTAACAGATGCAAAACTTGCCATAAAAATTATTGGTCTATTAGCTGAATCCGTGACTCCTTCATTGGATGCAGGGTGTAAGAGCTTAATTTCTATTTGTTCTTCAAAAATTGCAGGTGCACCCATAGGGTCACCCCAATTTTTGGGAAGCAAATAGGAATCAATGGCTTGCGCACTGCGCCGCTATGGAATCACGGATTCAGGTATTACTCAAGCTGGCGAAGAAGTACGGTATTCAATTGCGTCGAACCCATATTAAATAAGTCAAATCATGGAGAGTCGACCGAAGGTTTTTTCGCCATATCAAAAAGCGTGGAAAGGCTACGAAAGCACTGAAGTGACTGAGAACGGAAGAAAATATTCATAATGGAAAAACGCTGGAAGACATCCTGGAGAAAGCGAATGAAGTTCGAGACACGAATATCAAAGAGACGGTGTGACGGATTCAGGAATCAGACAAAAAAGGGAGCGGCTACGCCACTCCCCTACTAATCGTTCGGTTTCTTTCTTTTCTTTTCGTCGTTCTGACGATTTCGGTGTTTCATGTACTCCACCCTTTCTCATAATAGGATGACAGGCATGACCATTGCGTCCGTCTTTTGGCTCGCTTGTCCTCTGCGATAAACTGAGGTGGATTATCCGTCAGTTCAAAGCAGAATTTTTTCGGTAAATCGGTATAAAGTGACCGCGGCGGTTTTGTGTAATTAATCCCTTTCAGTAATACGCCGGTATCAAAGGTATGGTAATAGATATTATCGATACCCAGTTCATGTTCACAAAACCATAGCGCAGACCATAACAGGGCTTCCTGCCACTGATTCATTACCATCGAATCGAAATAATACCAACCCTCAATGACTGGCTGGGTTTCGATGGAATGGCTATAGAATCGGAACTGTTCATCGCCGCGTTTCTGGGCGGCTTCAGCGGACAACCGTATCTGCCTCAACCAGCGGACAAGGTCAGATTGCACTTCTTCGATCAGAATTTCGTTGGTATCAAAATCCAGATCCAAGCGCACCCAGCCCAATGTCGTTTCCCGGTCAGTATTAATCGGGTGGCCACAATCAAAAATCTGGTTGGCTGACATCGACAACATGCGTTGCAATGCATAATTCCAGCGGTTGTTCAGGTTAACCTGCAATACCAGATTAAAACCGGGACGCGAGGTCTGATTAAAAGCCCACCGTCCCAGGGTCACCACCAGCGGTTCAACCGTTGTCGGCCAAACCTGGTCCAGTGATTTACAGTCCAACACCGGCTGTGTTGCAATCAACCCCTTAAGGATTGGTTTATTCAAGAGTTTGGCAAAGGGCGAGGCTTTTATATCCCGCACCGTTGCCGATCCACGTTGTTTTAACCATTGCTCCAGCAGAAAAACCGCGTAGCAATCCGGGTAAAAATGCAGCAGCCATTTACGTTGATCCAGACAGGCCAGAATTTCTTCCAATTGTTGTTTATCCATGAATCACATCCTGTTTTATCCTTTGATGCACATGACCTGTTTCAGGGTGTGCACAATTTCTACTAAATCCGACTGGTTCTCCATAACCTGATCTATATCCTTATAGGCCGCCGGAATTTCATCTATAACACCAGTGTCTTTACGACACTCAACCCCTTTGGTCTGTGCCTCAAGGTCTGCACGACGAAACGCATGACGGGCTGCGGTGCGACTCATGACCCGACCTGCGCCATGTGAACAGGAGCAGAACGACTGGGCTTCGCCCTTACCTGTTACGATAAATGATTTGGCTCCCATACTGCCTGGAATAATTCCCAGCCGACCAGCGTCAGCACGAATGGCGCCCTTACGGGTTACCAGTACGTCTGCACCGAAGTGCGTTTCCTGACTGACATAGTTGTGATGACAGTTAATCGCCTGATCGAGCACATTGAACTTCGGCAGAAATGGAGCGATGGCACGTAATATCAGTTTCATCATCTCTTCACGATTCAAACGGGCATATTCCTGGGCCAGTTCCAATGCCACCATATAGTCGGCAAAGTGTTCACTGCCTTCGCTGAAATAAGCCAGATCCTTATCCGGCAAATTATGAATATGACGCTGCATATCATTTTTTGCCAACTGGATAAAATGCCTGCCGATAGCATTGCCCAGCCCCCTGCTGCCACTGTGCAACATAATCCAGACCTGCTTTTGCTCATCAATACACAGCTCAATAAAATGATTTCCACTGCCCAGGGTTGCCATCTGCTTTGCCCATACAGTCAGCGGATGCTTCATCATTTTCAACAGACTTGGATGTCGTTCAAACAGTACATCCACTCTGGCCTGTATTTGCTTGCAGACCGATTCGCGAATGGAAATGGTCTTATGCGCACGCTGCCCAACTGGCACAGCTCGCTCAATTGCCAAGCGCATTGCCTTCAGGTTGTCTGGTAACTGGGAGGAATTTATCGACAGTTTTGCCGCCATCATTCCGCAACCAATATCCACACCAACTGCCGCCGGAATAATGGCTCCAAGCGTTGGAATAACCGAGCCTACTGTCGCACCAATACCACGATGAACATCGGGCATTGCCGCTATATGCGAGTGGATAATCGGTAATTGTGCAATGTTCTTAAGCTGTGTCATCGCACCATGATCAATGTCACGGGTATAGATTTTCACGGGTTTGAACCCATTGGGTTCGTTTTTGTTCAGTTCTATTTTAATTGGCATAAAAAATCCTTTGGCACAGCTTACGCGGTGCCTGAAAACTTATCGCCAATCGAGGATATTTTATAAGCAATAAAAAACCCTAACTGATTTCTCGGTTAGGGTTTTCCTAACTCGAAAGGCGCTTTATTTGCCTTCCGAGTGATTGTTCTCAAAAGGCTATTTGCTATGGATAACGATTTGGTAAAGCATAGTGAGAACTCCTGTTTGGTACTGATCACCGACTTTCGGAATCAGTTGTGAATTGATGCGCTGCAGTTTATGCAAGCCAAAAATAAAGTCAATAGGTGTGTGATTTTTGCAAGGGCGACTTACGCGTCTATGGATTTGAAGAAGTAAGGGCTCGCCGATAAATAAATATCGACGCCCCTGAAGTACTACTGTTCACAGGAGGCAAGGAACATCTGCTGAACCCTTGCCTCCTGTATCACATCCTGCAAGGCTTAGACCAATCAAAAAAGAACTTCACGACAGGCCAACCCTTGAAGGAAATTTCCCATATTATTTCAGTGCTGCTCCACCTTTCTTGTAATACTCAAGCGTTCTTCTGGCCAAATAGCCACCGTCGGTTTTAATATTGGTCTGCTCACCATGACCATCTCCGAACAATAGAGCGGCAATATGAGCATCCGCTACGCTATATATATTATCGAAGAAATATTGCACCTTGTTATCCTTCCAATGGTTATTGGTGTTGTTCTGAGCCGCGTTTCCGAGTGGAATTTGCCATACAACAATAGGCTTATTGTTGATTTTTTCGGACGTTGTTTTGGCATATTTCAGGAAGCGCCAGAAGGCTGCGTCATCCCACCAATATGTGGAATTCTTTCTCTTGATTTCTGCCCAGGCAGCGTCACGATCAGCGGCACCAATGCCGATATAATCACCCTTTCCTGCTCCGAGAGCTTTGTTGAACGCAACACACTCGTCAATACCACCTTCCATAGCAATGTTCCAACAAGAGACAGCCAGGCCTACGGTGGTGTTAGGTGCATACTTTTTCGCCATTGAAATGAGGCAGGAAGCAAGTCCAGCAGCATTGTTCTCTTCCTGGGCACAGTCAGTGGGGTTGGATGCCCTTACCACTGCAGGAACTTGACGCGGATCCCGGTTGATCGAATGAACATATCCCCAGAAATCCGGCTCCAAGTGAATCATGGCAGTGGCATTACCAAACTGTTTAAGGAAAAAGCGATAGTCATTCATATACTTTGTAAGTAAGTCTTTCTTATTGATAACCGCTACTTCACCCGGACCGTCACCGTAACCACCCATATCGCCCAGGTCTCGTAGTGAATACCAGGTTATAGACATGATCTGAGGGCGGGATTTATTATCCCAAGTCGCTGATGCAGCGCCATCGAGATATATCTTAACCTGCTCTCCCGACGGGGATTGATTCCAGTTTGTCCAGCATCCCCACCAGTAATTACTGCTACACCCGTCGTAGCATTTTTTGTAGCAGGCGTCATAAGGCGCCATTTTACTGTGAATATACTGGTAACGCATATCGAATGGGGCCGAAGTGGCCGTCGCCTGGGTTTCCATTTTGGAACCGATCATCAGGGTGTATTTGCCCATAAATGTTTCAGCGGCGCTGGAGTTGTTATCATCATTTTTATCATTGTTATCACCACTTTCGCTGCCGCAATTGCCACTTACCGGATTAAAGTACCAGCGCTGTGATGATGAGGATTTGTCTGCCGACTGGTAAACTCCTGATCCATTGTCCTTACCGTTAACCGTAAGATATAACTTAGAGAATGCAGAAGCTATTTTGAAAGAATTGCCTGCATCATGAATCTTCCATTGTTGATTCAGATAACCAGTGTAGGACCATTGATGAATGGCTGCACCGTCATTCTTAGACCAACCGGAAACGTCCAGTGATTTGTCGCTGTGAACAGGTCTAATAGTCCAGACGGCATTTCCTATATCAGTGACCACCCATTTTTGGTTATCCGAATAAAGGGTTTTCCACTGATGCACTTTAGCGCCATCTTCCTTCGAGTAACCGGCGACATCAAGGACTTTGCCACTAGCCTCATTAACAATATAATATTGCTCTCCGCTGGAGGGAAGATCGGAGCAGTTAGCTGCGCTAGCGGACTGAATTGCAACCACGCTGGAAAGAAGAAAAAAACCTCCGCTAAGGATTGTTTTTTTCAACTTTCCGTTCCGATATTTTCTTATTTTCATATACTTCTCCTAAACAACTCCAAAACAACAAACAATCAAAAAATCAAACACCCAAACACCTGAACGCCGATTGGATTAAGCGAGCAAGGCAACGGTAACCGGTTAGTCTGGTTCAAATCCTCGAACAAAATCACACTCTGAAACAAAACACGAGTCAAATGGATTTTTTGGATTATCTTTTCATCCATTCGTCTGCTACCGACAACATAATGCACCGACCCTCTCGATCAAACGCACCTCTTCATTTTCATCAGGAGTTTGAATTTTGAATCGCTATTGAATGAATAAGCCTGACAGCGACTTCCACAGCATGGCATGCACTACTCTAATTGATGACATAACTTTCCAATATCCGGCAAATAGGATTGAAGAATTGAGAATTGCCTGAGCTTACAGAGCAGCCTTGTAATTAGAAAATTTCGGCATTGGAAAATATTTGAAGTAGTTGGCAAATCCAACTCGAAAATTTCAACCTGAATCCGTGACTTCTTCAGTGAATGCAGAGTGTAAGAGCTTGATTTCTATTTGTTGTTCAAAAATTTCAGGTGCACCCATAGGTTCACCACAATTTTTGGCAAGCAAAGAGGAATCAATGGGTTGCGCACTGCGCCGCGATGGAGTCACGGATTCAGGAATTTCTTAAGCTTACAGAGCAGCCTTGTAATGAGAAGGTTGCGGCACTGGAAAATACTTGAAGTAGTTGGCAAATCTAACCCGGAACTTTCACCATACCACTCAAAATATCGCTGCATTTTTTCACCTGAATCCGTGATTCCAGAGTGGATGCTGTGAACAATAAAAGTCCCCAAAAGCTACAATATCAAGGCCTCAAGCCCATTCCCCATGGTCATTTCGACCACAGACTGGTAATTTGATGTTTATTCTTGGTCGAATGACTGAAGCCATTCCATGCTTAGAACCGCTGAACAATACCATCAGACTAATTTCTTCAGTGAAGATTTTTTTACAACAGTTTGATCCTCAAGACCCACTCATTTTACTTTCCAGTGTCATTCCCTGGGTGGAATTTAATGAAGAATTTTCATTAATAAATGAAAATGTTTCGTATGCTATATGCTCGATTTTTAAACCAATTATGGTATTTTACCAGCACCTGAATCCGTGACTCCAGAGCGGCGCAGTGCGCAAGCCATTGAGTCCTCTTTGCTTCCAAAAAATTGGGGTGAACCTATGGGGGCACCTGCAATTTTTAAACAACAAATAGAAATCAAGCTCTTACACTCTGCATCCACTGAAGGAGTCAAGGATTCAGGCAGTAGAAACGAAACCCTTATTGCCAAGCATTGGGTGGCCTGAAAATTTTTTAAAATACACTACCTTGTCACGCAATTTAATTGGTTAGTTTTGGTAATCGTATTGGTACAGAAGGCGTTTATAAAACTTTAAAAATCTCGGCTTCCTTACACGGTGATGCTAAAGAATAAGCCACAGTAAATATTGATTCGATGGTTCAGAAGAGAAACATAACCAACCCAACGGATGCCTGACTGGCGATTAAAATTACTACCAGACTAAAAAAGCTCGCAAAACACTGAGATATTCCAGCGCCGAATATGTCAGGGAAATAAAAATCCTGAAAATTGATTTGCGCTGCTTCAGACATGCGAAAAGTCGTTAAAAGGCGAGAAAATCCTTTAAAAGACCACGCACCATTGCAGATATACTTTTACGTAAACTGGAAATGAAATTACCGGAAAGTATTTTAAAGAAGCATGAAGGCATTTTTCTTTTTACTGAAAAGCTCTGTCTCAACAGAAAATGGATAAGAATAAAATTCATGGTCTTAAAAAATTCATAGTCTTCATGAAGCACATGTCTATTGCATAGCGAAAGGTAAACCTGAATCCGTGACTTCTTCAGTGGATGCAGGGTGTAAGAGCTTGATTTCTATTTGTTTTTCAAAAATTGCAGGTGCACCCATAGGTTCACCCCTATTTTTGGCAAGCAAAGAGGAATCAATGGCTTGCGCACTGCGCCGCTATGGAGTCACGGATTCAGGTTTTATTTAGGACACTACACCAGGCGTAAAAAAGCCGCGTTATGAAAACGCGGCTTTTTAAAATATGGTGGAGCTAAGCGGGATCGAACCGCTGACCTCCTGCATGCCATGCAGGCGCTCTCCCAGCTGAGCTATAGCCCCTAAACAGGTGCGGTGCATAATATGGAGTAGGCTCCGCCCTGTCAACATTTATTTTCGGGAAATATCCTATTAATTCAATAAGTTAGCGTTGCTTGACGAATCAGTCCAAAAAAGCAGCAATCTGTTGGAATTCTTTCTCCAATGACTTCAGCTTTTTCTTACCCAGCCCACCCAGAACATCCAACGCAAAACGCAACCGACCCCGAGTCATATCCGGACCAAGAATCGCCATCGCATCCATCACCGATACCGACGACGACGACCCGGTAATGGCAATAAACAACGGCGCATTGACATCTTTCAGCTTAAACCCGCTATGTTCTGCAACCGCCTTCACATCTGCAAAGATATTGTCCTTCTCCCAATGACGCTGCGTTTCCAGCTTCCACAGAATTAATTGCAGCACTCGCTTCAGCTCTTCTGTCTCCAGCTTCAGGCCTGCAAAACTGCTTTCAGTGATATTCAGATTGCCCTGGAAAAAGAATGCCAGTAACGGCGCGATATCACCCAGCGTTTCTGCGCGGGTCTGCGCCAACGGCATCAACTGGGTAGCGAAGTCTGCATTGAATTTCCATTCCAGCAGGCGTTGCAGCAGTTGCTCAGGAGTATGTTTTTCACGCAGGTATTTGCCGTTTAACCAGCTCAGTTTTTCCTGATCGAAAACCGGGCCACCGAGGGATATACGGCTGACATCAAAAGCATCTTTCATATTGTCCAGGTTAAAAATTTCTTCACCATTAGGCATGGTCCACCCCATCATGCCGAGGAAGTTAAGCAATGCTTCCGGCAAAATGCCCAACTCACGGTAATAGGTGACGGAAGTCGGGTTTTTACGCTTACTCAGCTTGGATTTATCGGCATTGCGCAGCAGCGGTAAATGCACATAGATCGGTGGCTGCCAACCAAAGTATTGATACAGTGCGATCTGTTTTGGTGTTGAGGAAATCCATTCCTCGCCACGCATGATATGGCTGATTTCCATCAGATGATCATCGACAACGCTGGCGAGATGATAAGTCGGTAAACCATCAGACTTCATCAATACCTGCATATCGATCTGTTTCCACTCGATCTCGACGTCACCCCGCAGTACGTCTTTGATCACACAAGTGCCGGACTCTGGAATTTTCATACGCACAACGTGGGCTTCACCGGCGGCTAGTTTGGCCTGAACCTCTTCTGCTGACAGGTGCATACAATGGCCATCGTAACCGATATCTTCACCGGCTTGGCGTTGCTTTTCGCGTACTTCATCAAGGCGTTCGGCACCACAAAAACAATGGAAGGCATGACCGTTATCGATCAATTGTTGGATGTGTTGCTGATAGATGTCACGACGGTCCGATTGGCGATACGGAGCATGCGGGCCACCGATGTCCGGGCCTTCGGCCCAGTTCAGACCGAGCCATTTCAGGCTATCCAGAATGGCCTGTTCGGATTCGGCGGTGGAGCGTAACTGGTCGGTGTCTTCGATACGCAAAATGAATTCACCACCCTGCGATTCCGCAAATACTTTGTTGAATAAGGCGATATATGCGGTGCCTACGTGCGGGTCTCCGGTTGGAGAAGGTGCAATACGAGTGCGTATTTTGGTCATGTTGATCTCTTTGTCAGGAGGAAAAGAGCCGGATTATAACGATGGGGTTGGTGGGCTGCCAGCCTTGGTTGGATAGGAAGGTGAAAGGACGCTAAGAGTTTAAAAGGGGACAGGCCTGATTGCCTGTCCCCTTTTAAGTTTATCCTGAACCTGAATCCGTGACTCCAGAGCGGCGCAGTGCGCCGCTATGGAGTCACGGATTCAGGGTACAGGCTGAACGATTAAAGTAGCGGATAAACCTGATGCTGCACACCGGACATCTGCTGTATCAACCTTACCACCTGCGCGCTATAGCCGGCTTCGTTGTCATACCAGACATAAAGTACGGCGCGGTTGTCGCTGACGATGGTCGCTGAGCTGTCGAAGATGGCGGTTTTGCGATTGCCGACAAAATCGCTGGAGACGACTTCAACCGAGTTGGTGTAATCAAGTTGTTTGGTGAGATCTGAATAGAGCGATTGTTCACGCATAAATTCGTTCAGTTCCTGCTTGCTGGTTTCCGTGGTCAGGTTCAGGTTCAGAATCGCCATTGAGACATTTGGCGTTGGTACACGAATGGCGCTGCCTGTCAGTTTGCCCGCCAGTTCAGGTAGGGCTTTGGCAACAGCTTTGGCGGCACCGGTTTCGGTAATCACCAGATTCAACGCGGCGGCGCGGCCTCGCCGTTCACCTGCATGATAGTTATCAATCAGGTTCTGGTCGTTGGTGTAGGAATGTACGGTTTCGACATGGCCGCTGGTGACACCAAAGCGATCATTCAATACTTTCAGTACCGGGGTAATGGCGTTGGTGGTGCAGGAGGCAGCAGAGACGATACGGTCTTTGTCAGTGATGTCGTTATTATTGACACCGAAGACAATATTCTTGATCTCACCTTTACCTGGAGCGGTCAGCAGGACTTTGGCAACGCCGTTGGCGGCAAGGTGTTTTGACAGGCCTGCCTCATCACGCCAGATGCCAGTGTTATCAACCACCAGTGCATTGGAAATACCATAGCTTTGGTAGTCAACATTTTCCGGGCTGTCAGCATGAATCAATTGAATCGAGGTTCCGTTGGCAATCAGGCAATTATTGGTTTCATCGACCTGTATTGTGCCCTCGAAGCTGCCATGTACGGAATCCCGACGCAGCAGACTGGCACGTTTTACCAGATCATTTTTGGCTTTGCCGGGACGAACGACAATGGCTCGCAGGCGCAGGCCGGAGCCGGATTCTTTTTCTACCAGGATACGCGCCAGTAACCGGCCGATGCGGCCAAAACCATACAATACAACATCCTGTGGTTGCTGATTATATTTTTTATTTGGGTCGAAACCATTGATCAGGTCGACCAGTTCATCTTTTAGAAAATGGTTCAGCGGTGTGCCAATGGCGCGCTGTTTATACTTGATCGCGAGCTTGCCAACATCAATATGCCCCGGTGCCAGATTTAATTTAACCAATTCTTCGAGCACGGCCAGCGATTCCTGCGGCGCCAGTTCGTTACCCTCCACCTGCTTGACGAATCGATGGGTTTTTAGCAAACCGATCGTGGATTGATTAATGATCTGGCGACCGAAGATTGAAGTAATAACATCGTTGTTACGATGCAGGCGACCAATCAACGGAATCATCATTTCCGCCGTCTCTTCCTTTTGATGCCACTGATTCAGTGTCTGCTGGACCAAAGTGCTGTTCATGTCGCTAATGACCTTTGTTTTTTGTGTTGGAGCGGCGATGCTAGGTTGCTCTTTGCACTAAAGCCAGTCAGTTTGTCAGCAAAAACTGGTCAAACTAGAAGAGGAAATAACAGTTCGATTTAGAATGTAATTTTTTAACCACTTGATCGTTAAAATCAACAACTGTCGTTAGAAAATAAATCAGAATTAGCGTGTGTTTGTAATTATGTTACGAAAACTTATTCCAGAAATCTTTGCCGTTTTTTTGGTGATCTTGAAGGTCAACCGATGACGACCACTCGGTTGCGGCCTTCGGATTTGGCTTGATACAGTGCAGTATCAGCGCGCTGAGCAACCGTTGAAGCATTGTCGCCCGGCAACATACCCGCAACACCGCAACTAAAGGTAACATGAATCTGCTGGTCACCGAAGTGATGCACCAGTTCCTGAAAACCTAAGCGCACCTCTTCAAGTAATTTCTCACTACGATCCGAATCCGCATCTGACAACACGACGGCAAATTCCTCCCCGCCGTAACGGCCGATTGAGTCACTAAGGCGGAAACGCTGGCGCAAATACAAAGCCAGTGAATGAATAACCCGATCACCCATGGCGTGACCATAGGTATCATTGATGGATTTGAAGTGGTCGATA
The DNA here is from genome assembly GCA_037389025.1 of Reinekea sp. GTDB lineage: Bacteria > Pseudomonadota > Gammaproteobacteria > Pseudomonadales > Natronospirillaceae > Reinekea. The sequence continues at coordinate 26,999 of JARRJP010000012.1, forward strand.
TCGATCATAACGAAAGACAGGGGTTTCCCCTGTGCCTGCATACTCTCGATAGCTGCCCCAAGCGCTTCAAGTGTGTTGTTATGATCCAGTAATCCAGTCAAACTGTCTCGAATCAACTGTTCCCGCAGACCACGATAACGACGGCAACGGTTCAATACAGTTGCAATCAGTACTTTTGGTGTTACCGGTTTGGTCAGAAAGTCATCTCCGCCGTGGCGCACAGCATCCAACTGTCGTTCAATATCGGACTCAGAAGACAAATAAAGAATCGGGATGGCATCAAAACGCGATTGCTGGCGAATCACCTGAGCCAGTTCCGGTCCGACGCAATCGGGCATATAAAAGTCCATTAAAATGGCATCGGGCCGAAATACCGCCATTTCATCCAGTACTTCAAGTGGTTTGCTGACAGACCGGGTAAAAATACCGGCGCTGTTCAATACATTTTCTGCAAACAGCGACTGGGTTTTGGAATCGTCAACCACCAGCACTCTGAACGGAGGTTCAGAACGCAACGAAAACAGGCTGGTTAGAATTTCCACCAGTCGACCAAAATCCACCTGCCCTTCCAATATTGCCACGCCATTGGCTCTGACCACAGCAAGGCGCTGTTCAATGCTTGGGGATGAACGGGAAAAAAAGATGGCAGGAATCGGCGCGCGAATCTGTTCCTGAATGACACGTACACCGGAAATACCATCACCGCAGAATTTGATATCGACAATCAATGCGGCCGGCAAGCGACGAAACAATGAACGCTCCAACTCCTGAAAGCTGGAAAAAGACCAAACAGAGACGGTGAAGTGTTCCAACTGTTGCTGCAGGGTTTGTTTCAGTTCTTCATCATTAGCGCAGAGATAAACCGGCTTGCGTGATGCTGCGATCTGTTTGATTGGTATATTGTCATTGACGCGTGAGCAGGCTTCGGCAATTTCGCTGACCAGATCATTCAATTCTTCCAACGTAGACGAGCGCGGAGTTTTTCCAGCCTCAATTGCCTTTAATTTAGTATGGAGATGGTTTGCCGCAATACTGAGCTGTGCGTAATCGTAGCGTGCCGCAATTCGGCCAAGCTTTTCAGATGACTGACGCAAGGTATTATACCATTCAAGATTCCAGTGCACAGTTTCCAAAAGGCTCCAACTGTTCACAAGACTGCGAGCCTGCTCATGAACACGGCGCCCGAAGTGTTGTTTCAGTTCATTCAACCTTTCTGTCTTCGAGTCCAAGGCAGCCTCTGAATTTAAGTCATCTTAATTTCATTGTAGCAACATGTACTGATTTCAACAGGCGAACTGTCTTGCGAAACTGTTCTTTGTCAACGGGTTGACCGGTGTAGACCTGCTGTTCAATAAGCTGGCACAGTTGGTCAAAATGTGTCACCTCCGGATACTGGCGGCTTAGTCTGGCAAAGTATTGCGACAGGGTTTCCCCGGTTTGCCGAATACCATAGCGCTTCTCAATCTGACGCAGGCTACGGTACGGCTCCGGTAAACGTTTCGGCAAGGTTATCATCCCGAGCATCAGGGCTGTTATTAAGGCGACCAGTGCCAGAATAGACAGCACACCTAATGCCAGTTTATAGGAAGAGACTTTGCCAAAAACCGATTCAAACCAGCCAATGGCACTGTCATTGGTGTAATCCAGAACGGTGACCTGCCAACGGTATTCAATTGAATCCCACAACAGACTCATGCGATTTAAAATACCGATGCGACCCACTCGGGTTGCCAATGGTAATTCGGATGGTTGCGTCCGGGTCAGTAAATCATCAAGATTGCTTTCAATACGTCCTGGTGCCACGGCCGCAGTCGGGTCGTAACGCTGCCAGCGACCATCAATCCAGGCCTCTACCCAGGCATGTGCTTCCATCTGCCTGACCTGAATGTAATTATTGGAAGCAACATAGGTTCCGCCCAGATAACCACCCACAATACGGGCGGGAATACCAACCGAGCGCAGAATAAAGGCCATGGCACTGGCGTAATGCTCGCAGAACCCACGCCGGTCGCCAAACCAGAACGACTCGATATTATCCTCACTGAGGTATAGCGGCGGACGCAAAGTATAGTAAAAGGGTTCACTGCTGATATATTGCATCAGCCAATCAGCAAACTTCGCATCCGAACTCAATAATGAACGTTGATCGAGCGCCCAGTCCCGCAATGCCATATTGCCCGTTCGCGGCAACTGCCGGTTTAACTGCAAAATCGTTGACTGTTCTGACCAGATCACCTGCGAGGCGCTCTGAGCATTATAGCGATAGATATTATTAAGCCGTGACTGCGTTGCTGCGCGTGCATCCGGCAGAACTACCGAATCATCGGCAACAATGCTGACCGGCCAATCGAGAAAGTAAAGCCAGCGACGACCGGTTTTTTCGCTGACAACGGTGTACAGATATGACGTAGTGTTTTCAGCTGGTTGCGGCAAAGCAATATTGCGCCTTGAGAAGGCTCTGCCATAGGGAACACTCCAGGTTCGTCCATCAAATTCGGACAATGTCATGCCGCGCCAGTACCATTGCTGACGAGGTGGTAATGCACCATCAAACTGAACCCTGAATGCAGGTGCGTTTGACTGGGCCAGATCACTGACTGAACCAAAAGACAGCTCATCGGACATTCCAGTCACGCCACCCCGCTGTTCATTTGGTATATGCCACAACGGCGGTAATCGGGGAAAAAACAGGTAACCGGCGATCATAACCGGAATAGCCATAAAGACCAGCACCATTGATGATCGAATAGCGTAGCGGAAATTGAAAAACTGCTCTGCAATAACCGCCTGCAGCGCCATGACGTTACTGATTAGCAGTAATACCATGACTAGGGCGCCAACGGGATCAAACCGATAAAGCAGATAAACGCCGGTCAGGAAAAAGCCCAGATAAATTTGAAAGATTGCGTCACGTCGGCGTAACACTTCAAATGATTTCAACAGATAACCCAGCAGACAAAAAGCAACGGCAGTGTCGAGTGAATAGCTGTTCAACCCTGAAATAACCAAACCACCCATTCCGGTGACAACCGCTAGCAACAGCATAAGGCGAGGCGGTTTACGCAGCTCGCCGTGCAGAACCCGGTAACGCCATAACACAACCACACCGAATACAACCAATAGCCATGGTGGCATGTATACGACAAATGGCAGAATAGTAATGAACTGTACAGTCAGCAGTGTTTTGATCGCGGCCTCATGTATAACACGCTGACTGGGGCGGATATAATTATTGGCCATGACCGTACTCCGCCAAGGCGCGTCGCACTCGCTGCAAATGCTCTACTCCTTTTTCAGGTGGCAGCTCAACATCCGGCATTCGCACACCGAATGGCTTACTGTCCTGAAAATACTCCTGACTGTAATAGGCGATGGCTGACAGTTTGAGCTCATCGGCAACGTCAAACTGAGACCATTCAATCCATTCATCACTGGCCTGATAGTCCGAGAAGGTTTTAACCATGATTTGGTCACGTGAAAAACCCGGCCAGTGAAGCCTGCGAATGGAATCCCCTGGCTGATACGGCTTGATAGAATGAAAATCTTCAGAACCCTGTTTAATGAAGTGATCGTCAATATGCTGTTTATCATCCTCACTGTCGCCAGTATCGCCACGACGTGGGGTTTGAATCGGCTCTGGATAGGCCCAGGCTTTGGAATCGATCAAAAGGTGTGACCAGGCGACAACCAGACCAAAGGGAAAACGCGATTCGAGACGGAATCGTGGTGGGCGAATCGGCCCTCGGTTATAGGCCATCAGCGGTAGAGTGATCACTGCTTCAGATCCTGTCATATTCACCTGGATCGCGCCCCATTCGCTGTGAATGGCCTCCAGAGTACCGCGATTGGTTTCTTTGGCAGAAGAAAGCCGGAGTCTGACTTCAGCGATATCGCCCGTCTGTACCAGAGTTCCCCCCAAAGCACTGATTTTCAGTCCGCTGAGATTACCATAGGTCATATACACTGCGACCCAGAGCATGGCGATCAGCCAGAAAGTCAGAGCATAGTTCAGTGCACTTTCAAAATTTATTGCCAGCAGCAATACACTGATGGCAATGATCAGCAGCATCAAGCCCTGACGGGTCGGAACAATAACAATACGTGAGTGGTCCAGCGTGACCGATTCCTGCAGTGGCAAGCGACCTTCTATCCACGCCTCATAGCGTTTCCGGCCCCAGCGATGAATAGCGGAAAACACCTCAGGCCTTACCCAATACATCAACAGAATTCAGAATCTGCTGTACTAACGATTCGGTTCGAATAACATAGTCCCGTCCAGATGTCAGAGCATAAGCCCGAGCTGCCATTGCCAGAGACTGAGAGGCTCGCGGCGACAGGCCAAGAGAGCATAGGCTGGTATCACGGGTTGCCTGAACCAGACGCATGATATAACCAAGTACGGCTTCATTAAGTTTTACCCTGTTGACCTGACCACGCATGGCTTTGAAATCATCGATTGAAAACAGAGGTTTTACCTGAGCCAGACGCGCGCGACCAACCTTACCAAGCAACAGTTGCCGCTCTGTTGCTTCATCAGGGTAACCAAGACTTAGACGCAGAAAAAACCGGTCAAGCTGCGACTCGGGCAATGGGTAAGTACCAGACTGACTCTGAGGGTTCTGTGTTGCAATAACAAAAAAAGGATCGGGCAGCTTTGCTGGTTTACCATCAATAGACACCTGCCCTTCTTCCATGGCTTCCAGTAATGCGGACTGAGCTTTGGGTGTGGCACGGTTCAATTCATCGGCAAGTAAAAGCTGTGTGAATACAGGGCCGCGATGAAAACGAAATTCCTGTTTGTCACGATCAAAAATCTGCGCACCGATGACGTCAGCTGGCAGAAGATCGGCAGTGAACTGCACTCGCTGATAGTCAAGCCCAAGTATACTGCCAAGCGTCTGCGCCAGCGTCGTTTTACCAACGCCGGGAAGGTCTTCCAACAAGACATGACCACCGCACAGCAACGCCACCCATATCAATCGTATCTGTTCTTCCTTTCCGGCAACCACCTCGCTGGCTCTTTTTATCAGGTGATCTGAAATCTGGGAAATCTGCGCCATGAATACTCCAATTATTTATTAGCTGATCCTTGATACGAATTGATGTTTTCTGATTTTTCTGCAGTTAAGGATAGACCGTGGTTTAACGATTATAGTTTCTAATGCACCTGTTGAATCGATAAGGTGCTAATAAACCAGTGTCGTGTCTTGAACCTGAATCCGTGACTCCATAGCGGCGCAGTGCCCAAGCCATTGATTCCTCTTTGCTTCCCCCCAAATTGGGGTGAACCCAGGGGTGCACCTGCAATTTTTGAAAAACAAATAGAAATCAAGCTCTTACACCCTGTATCCACTGAAGGAGTCACGGATTCAGGTTGAATAAAACGCCTATTAAGATGACCCACCGGGTTAACGTTGCGGCATAGGTATTATTCGGAAAAACGGCGGCCCACTCTTCGAGAAGCTCTGCAGAAGTCCACCGCATCGTTCCAGCTCTTAACAAGGGAGGGGCCATTGCCTTCGAACTGCACCTCGCGGTGAACTTCTGGAGGCGCTTTCTTAATACAGGTTTTATTCAAGACACTACACTAGTTATAGCAAAGCGATAACATAGAAAATACCAGTGTTCGCTTCCCACATAGATATTTACCGTATCCATAAAAAAAGCTGCGTTAGCGCAGCTTGCTAATTTGAATTGCGGCAACTATGTGATAATGACTATGTGATAACTACATTTCATCATTGTGCAGATCGACCAACGAGGAGTCACTAACAGCCACTTTCGATTTGCTTTCATCATTACGACTGGCTTCGAGCTCATCCAGATAATACTGATCAATGTCACCGGTTATATAACAGCCATCAAAAACGGAACAGTCAAACTCATGGACATCGGATTTTTTGGTCTGAGTCGCTTTCTTAAGATCATCAAGGTCCTGATATACCAGCCAGTCAGCGCCAATAGCAGAACAAATTTCATCGACGGAACGTTGGTGTGCTATCAACTCCCTGGCAGCTGGCATATCAATGCCATAGACGTTCGGGTATTTCACTTCCGGGGCTGCTGAAGCAAAGTACACCTTGTTGGCACCTGCATCCCTGGCCATCTCAATAATTTCATTACAGGTAGTGCCACGGACAATGGAATCATCAACCAGCAATACATTTTTACCTTTGAATTCCAGACCAATAGCATTGAGTTTTTGACGCACTGATTTTTTGCGTTGAGTCTGACCCGGCATGATAAAGGTACGGCCAATGTAGCGGTTTTTCATAAAACCTTCGCGGAAGTTTACATTGAGCCGATTTGCCAATTGCAGAGCCGAGGTTCGGCTGGTATCAGGGATCGGGATGACGACATCAATGTCATGATCCGGCCGTTCACGAAGAATTTTATCTGCCAGGGAATCCCCCATTCTCAGGCGGGCCTTATATACAGAGATGCCGTCAATGATAGAGTCCGGCCGGGCAAAGTAGACATACTCGAACATGCACGGAGTTTTGCGGGTGTGTTCTGCACATCGCTTAACATGCAGTCGGCCCTGTTCGTCGATAAACACGGCTTCACCGGGTGCGACGTCATCAATCATGTCAAAACCGAGAACATCAAGGGCAACGCTCTCTGAGGCTACCATGTATTCAACAGTGCCATCCTCCAGAGTACGCTGACCGTAGACCAATGGGCGAATCCCATTGATATCACGAAACGCCAGCATACCGACGCCATTAATCACAGCAATAACACCATAGGCACCGCGACAACGTCGATGAACACCTTTGACAGCAGAAAACACATCTTCAGCAGCAGGTTTCAACTTGCCTTGCTGCTGAAGTTCATGAGCAAAGACGTTCAATAAGACTTCAGAGTCTGAGGTTGTGTTTACATGGCGCAAATCGGACTCGTACAACTCAGCACTCAGCTCGGTGGAATTGGTCAGATTGCCGTTGTGGGCAAGCACGATACCGTAGGGTGAATTGACGTAGAATGGCTGGCTTTCGGCAGTGCTGCTGGTGCCTGCCGTTGGGTAACGTACATGGCCGATACCGGTGGTTCCAACCAGAGACTGCATGTGATGGGTACGAAACACATCGCGAACCAGGCCATTGGATTTGCGCAAAACAAACTTTCCAGCGTGATGAGTAACAATACCGGCAGCGTCCTGGCCTCGATGCTGTAAGACCGTCAGGGCATCATACAACTGTTGGTTGACGGGGGACTGCCCCTTGATTCCGACGATACCACACATACTCTTTACTCTCCTCCAACCGATAAAATGGCGTCCGACGCCCTGTATATATTTTCACCCGTCCAACGAATAACGGGCTCAAAATATGGCACCAATGTTGAGTCCTGCCAGAACTGATCCAGCGCAAACACCTGCCCCAGCGCCAGCAGCGCGACGACAATAATGACGCCACGTAATAAACCGAAAACCACTCCCAATATCCGGTCGGTACCACTCAGGCCGGTCATGCGAACAAATTCACCCAGTAAATGATTCACCAGGGCACCAACAATCAGCGTTGAAATGAACAAAATCACGAAAGCGACTGTGTAACGCTGGGCTTCATCAGCCAGCCATCGGGATAATAGAGAAGCAAGGTTATCGCTAAAAATTCGGGCAATAATTAACGCAGCAATCCAGGACGCCAGAGACATAGCCTCTTTGGTGAAACCACGGCGGATGCTGATCAATGAAGAAACCAAGAGGATGACCAGAATGGCCCAATCAATATAAATCATGATGCTATAGACCTTGAAAACGCGCGCATTCTAACAGGAATAAGGGATTTGTGAATGCTTTTCACAAGAATCAACCATTTGGTCAGATTACTGATCACGATAATGAACAACCAGTCCCTGTTCGCCAATTTTTGATTTGATTTGTGTTTTTAACTCGCCAGCCTCTGTCTTTGACTTGACCGGCCCAACAAACACCTGCGTAAACAGGCTACCGTCACTGAGTATTTTTTCTCGGACATAGACGTCGTAATCCGCAGCACGTAACCTATCTCGGAAGGCAATTGCTTTATTTGAATCGCGGAAACTGGCGACCTGAACACTCCAGAGCTCTTGATTGGAAGTCAGTGCAGGCTTCACTTCTTCGGGTTTGGCTTCAATACGAAATTCGACATCCTCAGCGGGCGGTAGCGGTTCCAATACCGGCTCGGAAGGTTCGACCGGCTGAATGTATGACAGATCCGGTTGCTTTGGCTGCGGCGGTATATTGGTGATCTTTTCCGGCACACGCCCTTCGGCATCCAGCAGAACAGGAGCGATCAACAATATAAAGACGATAATGACAAAGACGCCTACCAGCCGCTGCTGTAAATTACGATCCACGAGAATGCTCCAACCAATCCAGTGCCTGCTGAACGGTATAAAAAGAGCCACCAACAAACAAGTCTTCGCTGGGATAACGATGACTCAGCGCATCCAGAGCTTCCCCGACAGAAGCAAAAGTCTCAGAGTCCACGTCCTGATACAGAGCCTGCATTGTCCCGGCGCTGTTCCCCTTGGTAACATCCAGTGTCACAAACGATAGTGAATGGCAGATAGGCTGTAGCTCACGAACGAATCCGGCAACATCTTTGTTATTGAGCATTCCAATGATCAAATGGTACTGCCGTCCTGCAAGTTCCGAACAGATATAAGCACCGGCATGCGGATTATGACCAACATCAAGAACAACCTCGGAAGAGCCTATGCTGACTCGCTGCAGACGACCAGACATTTTCAGATTTTGCAGCACCGACCTAATCTGGCCAAGCAATAAATCCCCTGGCCCTTGAGCGAAAGCCTGCAGCGCACAGGCGGCATTGATTTTCGGGATCGCAATATCCTCGATGATCAGCCGTTGCGACTGCCAGAACAGTTCATTACCTGACACACCATGAGTTTCGCCAAAACTCTGGATCATTGCCGATGCGGCTTCAGCAGTCTCAATTACACCCTTGATATCTGCGTCCTTTCCAAGAATGAGCGGCGCTCCCTGCCGGGCTATACCGGCCTTTTCCTGGCCGATACCGTCGATGTCATTACCAAGAAAATCCTCATGATCCATTCCGATACTGGTGATAATCGAAATATCTGGATCAATGATATTGACAGCATCCAAACGACCACCCAGACCAACCTCAAGTACCCAGACATCCAGGTTTCGTTCTGCAAAAACCAGAAAAGCAGCCAGAGTTGTGTACTCAAAATAGGATAAAGACACCTCATCGCGTGCCTGCTCAACCCGACTAAACGCCTTTACCAGTGCCTGATCAGAAACAGGTATACCATTGATACGAACACGCTCATTAAAGCGATGGATATGAGGCGAGCTATACCAGCCAACCCGTAAGCCTGCGGCCATCGACAACGCAGATAAGACGGCGGTAGTGGTGCCTTTGCCGTTGGTTCCGGCAACGGTATAAACAAAGCTGTCAACCGGTGCACTAAACAGACGGCTTGACACCTGTTGTAAACGTTCCAGACCAAGATCTATTTCAGAAAGATGAATGGCTTCGATGTATTGAAGCCATTCGGATAAAGACGAACTAATTGATGGGCGCATTGACAAATTTTTTCAGCAAACCAGCCAGCTTAGGCCGTAATTCATGGCGAGAAACAATCATATCAATCGCACCTTTTTCCAACAGGAATTCACTACGCTGGAACCCCTCAGGCAATTTTTCGCGAACGGTCTGTTCAATCACCCGTGGGCCGGCAAAACCAATCAAGGCATTGGGTTCGGCAATATTCACATCACCGAGCAACGCCAACGACGCCGATACGCCACCAAAACAAGGATCCAACATCACTGAAATATAGGGTGTGCCCTGATTGCGTAGTTTTTCCAGAACCGCACTGGTTTTTGCCATCTGCATCAACGAGAACAGTGCTTCCTGCATTCGCGCACCACCTGAGGTGGCAAAACAGATGAACGGAATATTTTTTTCCAGTGCAATAGTCGCCGCCCGGACAAACTTTTCACCGACGACGGAGCCCATGGATCCACCCATAAACTGGAAGTCAAACGCGGCAACAACAACAGGTAAACCTTCCAGCGTACCTTCCATTGCGACCAACGCATCGCTTTCACCGGTTTGTTTCTGAGCAGCCACCAGACGATCTTTATAGCGCTTACTGTCTTTAAACTTAAGGCGATCTTCCGGCTTTACATCTACGGCAATTTCTTCACGGGGTTCTGCATCCAGAAACAGATCGATACGACGACGCCCGCCAACACGCATGTGATGCTCGCACTTGGGACAAACATCAAGATTTTTTTCCAGTTCCGGTCGGTACAATACAGCTGCACATTTAGGACACTTTTTCCATAATCCTTCTGGTACGTTTGACCGGCTTTTTGAATCGGACCGGATAATGGACGGTACGATTTTTTCCAACCAACTGCTCATATTGTCCCCATAATTATTTGAATAATGAATATCACTTATTATTACTGATGTTCCGATCAAGTTTTATAAGTACCCAGCGGACACACTTATGAAGAATATTCAACGACCGTCAGTTCACTCGTGCCACTTCCTGCGCAAAACACTGCATTTTCTCGGCACTCTTAATCCCCTTGGTTGCTTCGATACCACCACTGACGTCAACAGCGTATGGGCGAATCTGCATGATGGCCTCGGCAACATTATCCGCTGTCAGACCACCGGCGAGCACGAGTCGATCATTCAGTCCTTCGGGTATCAGAGACCAGTCAAACACCTGCCCGGTACCACCTGGGACACCTTTAACATAAGCGTCCAACATTATAGCCGTTGCCTGGTCGTGTTCAGTTAAACCTTGACGAATATCCTCAGCTGATCTGGCCCGGAGCGCTTTGATATAAGGTTTGCCAAATTGCTGGCAGAAATCAGCTGACTCGTTGCCATGAAATTGGATGATATCAATGTTGACAGATTGCAGCAGTTCTCGAATAAGCCCGGGGTCTTCATCGACAACCAACGCCACTGATTGCATAAACAGGCCTTTGGCGGCGGCCAATGGTTGCGCCTGTTCAATACTGACGGCCCGGGAGCTGGGAGGATAAAAAACCAGTCCGATAGCATCCGCACCAGCGGCCTCTGCGGCTTGCACATCCTCAATACGAGTCATGCCACACATTTTTATTCGGGTTCGCAATGCCATTAATCAATCCTGTCAAAGCGGTTGGGTAGCTGAGAAATAAGTGGCTGGATAAATGCTGGCCCTGCCGATAATTCCGGTAAATCACCTACATCGTAACATGCTTTTATAAAATACAAACCACTGCCACCGGCAGTGACACCGCCGCATTTTCGATCTTTATACGACAGAACATCCTGTGCCCAGGAAACCGGTTTGCGACCTCGGCCAATGGGCAACAATACCCCAACCAGATTACGCACCATATGGTGCAGAAAACCATCAGCCCGGGCCTGAATGACAATGAGTTCATCGAAGCGTTCAACAGTCAGTTCACGCAGGGTGCGAACAGGAGAATGAGCCTGACATTCTGCCGCACGAAATGAGCTGAAATCATGGCAGCCAATCAGAGTATCGGCTGCCTGCTGCATTTTGTGTTCATCCAGCTCGTATTGCTCCCAAGTTGTCGTTTCTGACAGCAAAGCAGACTTAACCCAATTGTTATGAATAATAAATCTATAAACCCGCTCACGAGCTGAAAATCGGGCGTGGAAATCCAGGCCGACCGGTTTGACCCAACGCACGCTGATATCATCCGGTAGTTGCCCATTTATGCCCATTTTCCAGCCATAGTCCGAGCGTTCAGATTGAGTATCAAAATGTACAATCTGATTTGTTGCATGAACACCAGCATCAGTGCGACCTGCAACAATGGAAGCTATTGGTTCGTTAGCAACACAGGCAATCGCTTTTTCAAGTGCGGCCTGAACAGTCGGCACACCACTTCTTTGTACCTGCCAGCCTCGATAGCAGGTTCCTTTATATTCAACAGCCAAAGCTAACCGAAAACGATCTGTTTCACGATCAAAAGAAAAAATTTCAGACATTACCAAACACACAACTTCTTGTTGAAAAAAATACAGGTAGTTTCCGTGCCCATAAAAAAAGCCGCACTATAGCGGCTTTTCTGCATAAAATCAGACGGTTTGCTTATAGCTGAGCGAGTAGCTCCTGCGCCTGAGCTTTCTGATCATCATTACCATCACTGGCAACTTCTTCCAGAATATCACGAGCGCCGTCTTTATCTTCCATTTCAATGTAAGCACGGGCCAGATCCAGTTTGGTACTGGCTTCATCATTACCAGAAAGGAAGTCGAACTCGTCTTCCTCCAGCTCGGCTTCACTGTCCAGTGAAGCAGCCAATTGCTGTAATGGATCATCGAATAGCATCTCTGCCTCAGCCGCTTCACCCAGATCGTCTAAATCACTATCCAGATCAATGGATGTTAATTCATCTACGACCGGCTCAAGCTCAGATTCTGAGGTAAGCTCCATATCACCAAAATCAAAATCGACATCGGCATCGGCACCTAAAGATTCTTCTTCATGAGCACTTTCAATCAAATCAACATCGGCACCCAGACCCGGGGCATCGTCGGTCAAATCGTCATCTACATCCAGACTCAGATCACTATCGCCTAAATCCAAATCTTCCAGTACAGGGCTTTCATTTGAGTCGGACTCCAGTTCCAGCCCAAAATTTTCATCAGACGACAACAATGACTCTGATTCATCTTCATCAAGATTAAGATCTGTCAAAGAACTCAAGTCGTCATCAAGATCAAGGCCGATATCCAGATCGTCGTCACTATTTGAAGACAATTTTGTTTCTGGTTCTGCTGCCGACATTGCAGTATCAAAATCATCCAGATCAAGCGAAAAATCGAGGTCTGAACTCGTTTCATTCTTAGGCGACAGCTCTTCTTCATCCAAGTCGAGATCCAGATCAACACCAACGGAAGAGGAAGAATCGTCTTCTGTAAGACTGTCCAAACTGTCGTCCAAATCAAGATCCAACGAACTTTCTTCAGCTGGTTCATCGGCTGCCATATCGAAGTCGAGATCAAGATCGAAATCAAGATCAGAACCCAAGTCATCGTCACTGCCTGTACTGGAATCAAGATCCAAAGACAGATCATCGCCCAACAGACCAGCAGACATGTCATCATCCACAGAGTCCGATACTGCTGGCAATTTATCTCGCATCTCCGCAACCTGAACCTGCTGATCAGGGCTGAGATCCAAACGAGATACCAGCTTATTAAAGGCGCTCGTGTTACCCGTTTCGGAGTACACATCAAGCAACTTCACAGCAATATCTGTTCTATCTGGATAGGCAGTCAAAGCTTCTTTCAATTTTTCTTCCGCCTGATCATATTTCTGATAGGCGATATACATTTCAGCTTCAACTACCGTATCAAGCGCTTCTGGCTGCAGAGAATCTTCGTTATCAAAAAAATCATCATCGGAAGCAGACAACAGGTCGTCATCCAGGCTTATGCTGACTTCGTCCTGCTTTGTTGATTGCTCAAAGCTCGGCTCTACTTCATCCAAGTCTTCCAATGATTCTTCAACATCAGAATCTCGACGACGCATGAAAACCATCAGCAGAATCAACAGAACGACCACACCGCCTACAATCGCCATATTAATTACACTGGCAGTTACCCAGCCAATTACACCGGCGATAAAACCAGGTTTCGGTTGCGGCTGAGGAGGAGGCACGGGTGCCGGAACCGGTGCAGGTTGTGCCGGTTGAGTGTCCATGGTCTGCGCAGGTGCTGGAGTACCAGTATCTGCTGCTGGAATATCTGCTGGTTGATTCGTTACATCATTAGCGGTATCCATCGCCTGCTGTACATTGGCAAGGTCAGCATTTTGTACTTCGAGCAAACGCTCCATGATTTTGACCTGTTCCTGCAGGTCGTTCACCTGACTTTCCAGATCGGAACGTTCACGCTGATACTGATCATTCAGCTCTTCGGCTGCCGCCAACTGTGATTGCAACTGATCAACTGTCGCTGAAACTTCGCCGGAAGCGGTTGTGGTGGGCGAATCAGCAGAAGAGGTTAATTCAAGATAACCATCCGGGTTACGTTCACCTTCCTGCCCAGGTAAAGCAGATGATGTATTTTCAGTCGCAGAGAGCTGTACTTCAGAGGCATCATTATTATCAACAGGCGCTCTCAGTTTTGGTGCTGAGCCACGGTTTTGCGCCTGAACTTCGGCCATGGCCTCGTCAAGCGTGCGTGAACCAATCTGGGCAGCACTAGGGAAGGTCAGCACACTGCCCGCTTTCACCCGGTTAATGTTGCCATTCAGGAACGCTTCAGGGTTAAGATCCTGAATTGCCAGCATGACCTGCTGTGGAGAATAACCAGAGCGGCCCGGTACTTTCAGAGCAATTTCCCACAAGGTGTCGTTACGCTGAACACGATACTGACCCGCTGGGAGATTGTCTTCACGAGATTGCACACTAGCTACGGGCTGAACAACAACGTCAGTCGTGTCTGCAGAATCAACAACGGTCGATGTTGTCAGGTCAACAGAAGTCTGAGTCTGAGATACAGACGGCTGAGGACGAGTGACATTCAACGCATCCACCGTCAAACCGGTATCAAAGACTGGAGGATCAAGCAGTACGGTGTACTCTTTCAGTAACCGGCCACCAGGCCAGTTCACCTCAACCAGAAAATTAAGGAAGGGTTCCTGTACCACCTGTTTCGTCGTCAAACGAATAACAAGCTCACCAGAGTCGTTCTCACCAGTACGGAACTGGATGTTGGAAAGGAAAAAACTGCGCTCTACACCAGCACGACGAAAATCATCGTTACTCGCCAGAGTTGGCAGAATTTCGCCAGCTGACAGACCATTCAATTGCAGCAGTTTAATTTCTGCTTCAAGCGGGTCGTTCAAATTTGATTTAATTTCGATATCACCAAGGCCCAGACCAAAGGCAGTACCAAAGATCGACATCAAAGCGAATAATGCGACAAGCGCTTGTTTCTTTACCATAATCCTTATCCCTTTCTCCAACCTGACAAACAATCATGGTGGATATTAGAGTTTATTGGAGTGGAATTGCTCTCTGTCTGAAAGAGTATCTCAACACCGTTTGTGACACTGTTCACATTTAGTGTCAGGACATTCATTCAACCGTTCCAAAAACGTAGAAAGAACATTCAAAATTGCTCCTAAGTATTATTTATAAAAGGACTTTTAGCAACAGAAGGTCACTTTAACTTTGTATCAATTCAATGATTTTCAGGTATAAAAATGCAAAAAGGCGAACACTATGGTTCACCTTTCCTAACAAGTTTCTGAATTTCAAAGAAATTTTTATCACAATGCAATAATATTAAGCAAAGCATAGCAGTTAAAACTTTCAATCATTTCTCTTTACAAATCGCCTTTCAGAATTGCCAACATCCGGCGTAGCGGCTCGGCAGCGCCCCATAGAAGCTGATCACCGACCGTAAACGCACTGAGATATTTACCACCCATTGCCAACTTACGCAACCGACCAACGGGAACGAACATCGTACCAGTTACTTTAGCAGGTGTCAGGTCAGACATCGACAAATCACGATCATTGGGAATAACTTTCACCCAATCATTGGCATCGGCCAAAATCTGTTCAATAGTCTCCACCGGCAAATCTTTTTTCAGTTTGATGGTCAACGCCTGGGCATGACAACGCATGGCACCAATACGGACACACAGGCCATCAATCGGAATGATCTGATCGCCAGTACCAAGAATCTTATTGGCTTCAACCTGCGCCTTCCATTCTTCTTTGGACTGACCAGATGGCATTGGTTTGTCAATCCACGGAATCAAACTGCCCGCCAACGGAGCGCCGAATTCACAGGTTGGATACTCCTCTGAGCGGATATGGTCGGCAACCTGCTTATCGATTTCCAGAATCGCGCTGGACGGATCATCAAGCAACGACTGCACGGATGAATGCACCGACCCCATCTGCGCGATCAACTCACGCATATTTTTGGCACCCGCACCGGAAGCGGCCTGATAGGTCATCGGTGATACCCATTCGATAAGGTCCTCATTGAACAACCCCTGCAACGCCATCAGCATCAGGCTGACGGTACAGTTACCACCAACGAAGGTTTTGCTGCCGTCTTTGATTGACTGATCAATCAACTGGCGGTTAACCGGGTCAAGTACAATGACAGCATCGTTCGCCATGCGCAGTGTTGATGCGGCATCAATCCAATAGCCGGTCCAGCCGGAATTGCGCAGCGGTTGATAAACTTCAGAGGTATAATCCTTTTGGCATCCTGCAGCAGCGATTCGCCCTGGCCGTAATCCGGCGCTGGCAAACCATGCTGACTGGTGGTAAAGAAAATCGGCTCGATCCCGTGAAAGTCATTCTCTTCCTGCATGCGTTGCATCAGCACGGAACCGACCATGCCGCGCCAACCGACCAAACCTACTTTTAAACTCATGTTACTTTCCTCTATTACTCAGACAACGCGGCCAATACCGCATCACCCATCAGTTCAGTGGACACTTTTTTACAGCCTTCGGAGTAGATATCAGCAGTGCGCAACCCCTGATCCAAAACCCGACCAACAGCAGTCTCAATAGCCGACGCCGCCACCTCAGCATTCAGCGAATAGCGCAACATCATGGCGACGGACAAAATTGTCGCCAACGGGTTGGCAATGCCCTGCCCGGCAATATCCGGTGCGGAGCCGTGAATCGGCTCATACATGCCTTTGCCGTTTTCATCCAGCGATGCCGATGGCAACATACCGATGGAGCCAGTCAGCATAGCGGCACAGTCCGACAGGATGTCGCCAAACATATTGCCGGTGACGATGACGTCAAACTGTTTTGGCGCGCGCACCAACTGCATGGCGGCATTATCAACATACATGTGCGACAGCTCGACATCAGGATAGTCCGCCGCCAGTTCGGTCATCACTTCACGCCATAGCACAGTGGCTTCAAGCACGTTGGCTTTATCAACCGAGCACAGTTTCCCACCACGCTTGCGCGCCGCCTCAAATGCCTGACGACCAATGCGACGAATTTCCGATTCCGAATAGACATAGGTGTTAAAGCCCTGCTTCTCGCTGTTTTCAAGTACACGCACGCCGCGCGGTTGACCAAAGTAAATCCCGCCGGTCAGTTCACGCACGATCAGTAAATCAAGCCCCGCCACCAGCTCAGGCTTTAACGAACTGGCATCGGCCAGTTGCGGATACAGAATCGCCGGACGCAGATTACCAAACAGATTCAGATTGGAACGCAGCCCCAACAGCCCTTTTTCCGGGCGAATCGCCATTTCCAAAGTGTCCCATTTCGGACCACCAACCGCGCCTAGCAGCACCGCGTCACTGGCCCGGGCTTTACTCAAGGTTTCTTCCGGCAGCGGCCCACCTGTGGCATCAATAGCGCAACCGCCAACCAGGGCATGATCTTTTTCAACACCCAATTCAAACTGGCTGTTTACGGCATCCAGCACTCGCTCGGCCTGTGCCACAATTTCAGGGCCAATACCATCACCGGGCAGAATCAATACATTACGAGACATAACTATTCCTTACTTGATCTGGCCAAACACCCACGGGTGGATGCTGGCACGCTGTTCTTCATAGACTTTGATTTTATCGGCATCCTGAAGGGTCAGGCCGATGTCATCAAGACCGTTGACCAGGCAATGCTTTCGGAAAGCATCAACCTCAAAGGTGACTTCATTGCCCTGCCCATCGATAATTTTCTGGTTTGGCAAGTCAACCCTCAGTGAAAAACCTTCATGCGCGTACATCTGTTTAAACCACTGTGCGATTTGAGCCTCATCGACTACTATCGGCAAGAGGCCGTTTTTAAAGCAGTTGTTGTAGAAGATGTCAGCAAAGCTGCTGGCAATCACGACACGGAAGCCGTAGTCCTCCAATGCCCACGGCGCGTGCTCACGCGATGAGCCACAACCAAAATTTTCCCGTGACAGCAGTATGGAGGCACCCTGATAACGCGGCTGGTTTAATGGGAACTCCATATTCAGAGGACGTTGGCTGTTATCCATACCGGGATGACCTTCGTCGAGATAACGCAACTCATCAAACAGATTTGGGCCAAAGCCACTGCGCTTGATCGACTTCAGAAACTGCTTGGGGATGATCATGTCGGTATCGACATTGGATCGATCCATCGGCGCGACCACACCGTCAACAATCGTTAATGCTTTCATGTTCGCTCCTTACAGTTCCGAGATGTCAACAAAGTGACCGGCAATGGCCGCCGCCGCCGCCATGGCAGGGCTGACCAGGTGAGTGCGACCACCAAAGCCCTGACGGCCTTCAAAATTACGATTCGAGGTTGAAGCACAATGCTCACCCTGCCCTAACTTATCGGCATTCATCGCCAGACACATGGAGCAACCCGGTTCACGCCATTCAAAACCGGCGTCGACAAAGATTTTATCGAGCCCTTCAGCTTCCGCCTGTTGCTTGACCAGACCGCTGCCGGGCACCACCAGTGCCTGCTTGACAGAATCAGCGACTTTCTTGCCTTGGGCGACCACGGCAGCAGCACGCAGGTCTTCAATACGCGAGTTAGTGCAGGAGCCGATAAAGACACGATCCAGATAGATATCGCGAATTTTCTGATCCGCCTGCAACCCCATATATTGCAACGCTCGCTCGATTCCGGCTTTTTTAACATCATTGGTTTCATTGGCTGGGTTTGGCACAGTTGAATTCACCCCCAACACCATTTCAGGAGAGGTTCCCCAGGTAACCTGCGGCTCAATATCGGCGGCATCGAAGCTATGATCGACATCAAAGTGCGCATCGGCATCGGACACCAGATTTGTCCAATAGTCGGCGGCCTGATCCCACAACGCACCTGTTGGCGCAAACGGACGGTCTTTGAAGTAATCGATCGTGGTCTGATCAACAGCGACCATGCCAGCACGAGCACCGGCTTCAATCGCCATATTACAGACAGTCATGCGACCTTCCATACTGAGCGCCTGAATGGCAGAGCCTGCAAATTCAATGGCGTAGCCCGTGCCGCCAGCAGTGCCGATCTTACCGATGATAAACAACACAATATCCTTGGCGGTTACGCCGGGACGAACATCACCCTTGATGGCAATACGCATGTTTTTCATCTTACGCTGAATCAGGCACTGGGTTGCCAGCACATGCTCTACTTCGGAGGTCCCGATACCAAACGCCAGCGCACCCATGGCACCGTGAGTCGAGGTATGTGAGTCACCGCAGACAATGGTCATACCCGGTAAGGTCGCGCCCTGTTCAGGCCCGACAACATGAACAATGCCCTGATTGACATCATTCATGGTGAATTCACGGACTCCAAAGGCGGAGCAGTTATCGTCCAGCGTCGCCACCTGGATTTTGGAGGTTTCATCAGCAATACCATCGATACCGCTGGATCGTTCAGTACGAGTCGTCGGTACGTTATGGTCGGGCGTGGCGATGTTGGTATCCAGACGCCACGGCTTGCGCCCGGCGATACGCAAGCCTTCGAACGCCTGCGGTGAAGTCACTTCATGCAGCAACTGCCGATCAATATAGATCAAGGCGGTGCCATCTTCGCGTTCGGTCACCACATGGGCCGCCCACAATTTATCGTACAAGGTTTGAGCCATCTCTTCGCTCCATGCTCCGGTTAATTCAGGTCTTATTAGTTGGACTGGCAGGAATTGTAAATGGACATTTCAATAATACAAATTTATTATTTTTATCAATTTCATTCCATATAGGAATACGTTATGGATATTCACAGTCTGGAAGCCTTTTTGATGGTAGCCGAACATGGCTCATTCAGCCGCGCGGCGGATAAGCTATTTCTGACCCAACCGGCCGTATCCAAGCGTATTGCCAACCTGGAGCAGCAATTGAACGCGGCCCTGTTTGATCGCATTGGCCGGGATGTGTATCTGACCGAAGCTGGTGAACTACTGAAGCCCAAGGCACGACAGATTGTTGATGAGGTCAAGGACCTGCAAACCACCATCGGGCAGATCTCAACTGAGGAGGTCAGGCAGCTTTCCATGGCCAGCAGCCATCACATCGGCCTGCACTATTTAGGGCCGATTCTGAAGCGCTTTACGGAGCAAAACCCGCTGGCCCAGCTTGATCTGCGCTTTATGGAGAGCGAGCAGGCCGTTGCAAGCCTGTTGAAACGTGAGCTTGAACTGGCCTTAACTACGGTGCCGAAAAACCTGCATCGCGACCTGGCCTCGCAGGTCATCTGGCGCGATGAGTTGAAATTTGTCGTCGCCCGCGACCATCCACTGAGCCAGAAAAAGGGAACCTTGAGACTGAATGAGCTGGCGCACCTGACGGCGATTTTGCCGGACCGCCAGACCACCACATTCCAGATAATCGAACAGACCTTTAGCAAGCACCATATCCCGCTCAAGCGGGTGATCAGCGTGAATTACCTGGAAACCATACGAACTCTGGTCAGTCACGGTCTAGGCTGGAGCCTGCTGCCAGAGAACCTGATCGATGATGAACTTCAAACCTTACAGATCGACCGGGTTCAACTGCGCCGCGACCTTGGTATTATCCGCCACAGAGGCCGGACTATCAGTCGTGGCGCGCGGGCGTTGATCGAAATCGTTGAACAGACGCAGTCACGGCAATCACCAGAAAACCGGATAACAACCCCCAAAGATGAGATTCATGCGCCACCCGAGCCTGAATAAACGAACCAACCCATTCGCTTTGCGGTAATGGCAACCAACCATTCTCAGAAAACACCTTAATACTGAGCGCACCAATAAAAATCAGTTTGATCCAGCGGGTATAGAAGGGGCTTAAGAAAGCCGACCAGATCAACCAGCCATACAGTAAGCCGGACAGGCCGACATAATTAGAGTAATCCGACATCGCCAGCGCCATACTAGTCACCAGCCACATCACGACGAAGCCCGTCCACTGCCACCAGCTCAACCGCTTTGGCAACAGAATAACCATCACCACAATACCCCATTGATTCAAAATCCAGTGACGCAAATTCAATTGAGTTATCCAAGCCGAAAACGGCCGCCACCACTGCCCAGCCTGAAAGGCATCGGCTTCATAGGCCAGGGTCGCCAATGACCAGGACAGGGTTCCAGCCAAGGTGGCAATACTGAGCAGCAGCAACACAATTCGCGTCACTGTGAGCTGTTCTTTGAGCATGACTTATTCCATAGACAACAGTAAAGCCGGGCATGGTAACCCAAGTTGAGCTATGAGGTGAGAGGCAAGAAGTAGCCGCTCGGTAACCCGTTACATCTCACCTCTTACATCTCACCTCCGAGACGCTTAAAATGCGCCGCTCATTTTCTGTGGCCCTTGTTTCTTATGTGGTTTAAAAACGTTCAGCTCTATACATTCTCCGAAGCCCTCAATCTGAGCGCTGAGCAAATCCATCAGGCGCTTGAAAAGCACGCCTTCACACCAATCAGTCAGCTCCAGGAATCGACCTTTGGCTGGGTACCATCGTTTAAAGACAGTGAATTGCAGTGTGAAAACGTTCAGGGACGACTGTTTATTACCGCGCAGGTACAGGAAAAAATTCTTCCTGCCAGCGTACTGAACGATTATTTGACTGAAAAACTTGATGAGATCGAAGAAGCTGAAGGTCGACGACCTGGACGCAAGGAGCGCGAACAGTTAAAAGAAGATCTGCGTGCCCAACTGCTGCCAAAAGCCTTTCATAAGACCCGACGCATTTCCGCCTGGATTGATCCTGGCAATAGGTGGCTGGTCATCAATGCCTCATCAGAGAAGAGTGCCGATGATTTCACTGCCCAATTGCGTGAAGCGCTTGGCAGCCTGCCGGTATTGCCGTTTGCCAAATCAGCCAATGGCGCTGAGCTGCTGACCAGCTGGTTTATTGATGCCACCCAGGTGCCTGATGATTTTATGATCGAATCAGATCTGGAATTGACGCTGGCGCAGGACTCTACAGTAAAAGCCAAATACAAAAACCTGGATCTGTCCGCACCGGAAATCACCCATTCTCTGGAAGCCGGAATGCGCATTCGCCAGATGGCGCTGTCGCTGACTGATCGCTGTCAGTTTGTGCTCAACGAAAAACTGCACATCAAACGAATCAAGTTTCTCGACACGCTGATAGAAAAAGCGGCAGACTCTGAAGACCCCAGAACCGATGCTATTTTGATGAGTGAGACAATAACGGATTTGCTAAAACGCCTCGAACCTCTGGTACAGGTCGACAGTATTTAATGAATTGCGTCATATTCACCTAAGTGCACAGTTCAACATTGCAATCTGTCTCTGCTATGCTCGCATCAAGCACAAATGAAGTAAGGGAGTCGTACCATTGAATTTCTCTAAAACCACCAGGGTTCTAACCATAACGATAGTGTCCATTTTACTGTGTATCAGTGTCAGTCAGGCAGATGAGATTACTGTCATTACCGATGCTGATGCAGAAAATATGGAAATGCTGGAGTTGGACTCCCTGTTAGAACCATCGGGGCCGAAAATAACCACCGAGCCAGCAGGCCCGACAAGTGAGCCGAAGGCAGTACCTGATGAACAGGAAATGGCGCCTGAACCTGACAATCTGATCATCGACACCGGCACAGTAGACGAGTCAACCAGTCCACCGATTGAACCTGAGCTGATTGCTGAGCCACCCGCAATGGATAACGAACCTGCTGCTGCGGCAAAGCCTGAAGCTAAACAGGAAATGGCGCCTGAACCTGACAATCTGATCATTGACACCGGCACAATAGACGAGTCAGCCAGTCCACTGATTGAATCTGACCTGATTGATGAGCCACCCGCAACGGATGGCAAACCTGCGGCGGCGGCGCCAAAACCTGAATGGGTAAAAGTGCCGCCACAAAATGTCACGGAAAATACTGTTGAAGTCTCAGAGCAGTTTTACAAACTGACCCGGGATACCGATACAGGAGCTTACCGTCGCATAGTCGCCAGTGAGGCTCACCCCGGCGACCTGATTGAACTGGTAGTCACCGCAGTCAATACCGGTGACTATGAAGCCACAAATTTGCTATTGACCAATACCGTGCCTCTCGGCCCAATTCAAATGTTGCGCGAATCAATCACCATTAATGAAGATCAAGGCCTGTATCGATTATCCCGAAATGGCAGCGATTTTTTCCCCAAAGATACGGAGCTCGACGACAATACCATTCGCTATATCCAGTGGCTGATTTTTAAAATGCCGCCCAATAAAACATTCGAACTTTCCTACCGCTTACGCATCACCGAGTAAGCGGCATTTGAAAGCCGCGCAAGTCAGTAAACAGGGCAATCAGTTTGTCCTGATACTGCTGCTCAATCAGCTCTCTTGCCTGATCCTGACGGCGGCGTTCATCGCGTAGCAGATCACGGCGCTCGTTGTGGGTGGCAAAACCCTGAATCTGCTCAAAGACTTCGTCCAACAGCGCATAGCGCTGACGATGCTCCTGCGGCAAAAACAAACCATCCAGTAAATGTTTGCAGCGAATGGTGGCCTCGGACAGATTCAGATTCTCCTCAATCACACTCAACGAAATAGCCTGAAGACTCTCAGTGATGTAATCAACGCGCTGCTGATCTTGCTGCTGTTTTATTTCGATCGCCTGCGCCTTTTCCTGCTCCATTTGTCGCACTTTCCTGAGCAAATAAATGGTATAAGCAGCCAGCGGTACAATGACGACAACGGCTACCAATATCAGATAGAACATGAGCTTTCCTACCAGTTTATAAATATTACCTGAATCCGTGACTCCATAGCGGCGCAGTGCGCAAGCCATTGATTCCTCTTTGCTTCCCAAAAATTTCAATGAACCTATGGGTGCACCTGCGATTTTTGAAAAACAAAGAGAAATCAGGCTCTTACACCCTGAATCCACTTTGAAGTCACGGATTCAGGTCAAGTCTAACATTTCAGAACAAGCCCGTTCAGGTTCATCGGCCTGTGTAATCGCTGAAATCATTGCAATACCACTAACACCTGTTGAGCGGACATCCACCATGCGCTGCTGATTGATACCACCAATCGCCACGACAGGATAGTCACGCAACAGCCGTTGCCAGTATTGCAATCCATCAATACCCAGTGGCCGCCATGGCATCTGTTTAGTCCGGGTCGGGTACACCGGACCGCAGGCAATATAGCTCGGCCGAATCGCCAAAGCTCGGGCCACTTCGTAATGACAATGACTACTGACGCCAAGGCGCAAACCAGCCGCATGAATCTGCGCCAGACTGGCGTCATGCAAATCCTCCTGCCCCAAGTGCACACCATAGGCACCATATTCAATAGCCAGTTGCCAATAATCATTGATAAACAATCGACACTGGTAATCACGGGCGATGCTGACCGCGGCATGGATTTCCGCTCGCAGCGCATCACCAGTCAGATCCTTGATTCGTAATTGAACCGTGGTAATACGCAGCGGCAACAGTCTTTCCAGCCAGACAGCACGGTCGACAATCGGATAAAGCCCCAGTGGTAATGTGCCACAATCCGGGAACGGAGTAGGTACGGCCTCAACACCAGACTCATACCGCAGCAGTGGCATGTCTTGCAACTCATCTGGAAACGATCTGATCTGAATCGGGCCGCGCTGCGCAAGATCCAAGCTGTAACCGTGGCGGAGTCCTTGATTAATCGCGGCCTTGGCAATGACAACAGAATCAGACAGTTCATACTCCAACGCCAGAGCAGCGCAAACGGCAGTAGCCAGTGCACAACCAGTACCACGGCTGTTCATGGTGTCCCGTTTCAGACTATTCAGATGGAAAGTTTCTGTCTGGCTGCGATAATAATCCGTGCTGTCTGAACCTTCACCATGGCCGCCTTTAACCAGCACGGCATCAACACCACGCTGGATCAGAACATCACCACCCTGCTCAGGATTGGCTTGCCCCGTCAGACATTGCAACTCCAGAAGATTCGGCGTTATCAGACTCACCAGCGGCAATAACGATTCCAACAGCAAGTGGCTGTCGAGCTCAGACAGCAGACCGCCACTTGTGCTGATCTGCACCGGATCCCAGATAACGGGCACAGAAGCCTGCTTGAGCCAGTCACACAACAATATCAACTGCCAATGATTCGCCAGCACACCAATCTTAATAGCACGAACAGGCAGTGCCTGAATAGCTTGCAGCTGCTCGTTAAAACAACGATCAGACACCGGCTCTGCCAGATAAACGGCATCATTGTTCTGCGCGGTTACCGTGCTGATCACCGTCGCAGCATGGACACCCATCGCCTGAGCACAACGGCTATCCATCTGAATACCGGCCAGCCCTGCGCTGTCACTGCCACCAATCACGGCAATGACCGGACGAATTTCGGTCACCATGATTCATTCCAGAATGGCTGTCCAACCACTGGCGTACTGGGTTTGGCCGATTCCCGTTTCGGCATAATACCGGCTGCTGAAGCCAGCTCTCCGGCGCGAACCGCATATCTAAAGGCTTCAGCCATTCGTACCGGATCCTGAGCCTGTGCCACGGCGGTATTCAGCAGTACGGCATCCATCCCCAGCTCCATTGCCAGCAACGCATCGGATGGCCGACCAATTCCGGCATCGACAATCAACGTGGCCTCAGGCAAACGATGGCGCAGCGTTTTCAGCGCATAAGGATTGAGTAGCCCCTGGCCGGTGCCGATTGGCGCGCCCCATGGCATTAAAACCTGACAGCCGGCACTATGAAGCTTCTCACACAGAACCAGATCATCCGTGCAATACGGAAAAACCTCAAAGCCCTGCGTCAGTAGCTCTTTAGCGGCTTCCAATAACGCAAAGGGATTGGGCTGCAGGTTATAATCATCGCCAATCACCTCCAGCTTGATCCAGTGCGTATCGAACAGTTCACGCGCCATTTGCGCGGTTGTCACCGCTTCATTAACGCTGTAACAACCTGCCGTATTCGGCAACAGATGCACATTAAGCGGCTTGAGTTCGCGCCAAAAACCGTCGCCAGCATTATTCTGCGGCTGCTGACGACGCAGCGAAACCGTCACGATCCCGGTCCCTGAAGCCTGAATGGCCTTTTGCATCAGGGCCGGTGACGGGTACAGTGCGGTTCCCAGCAGTAACCGACTGTTGATCTGCTCTCCTGCGATATTCAACATGTTCAACCTCCCTGCATCGCGACAACGATATCTATACGGTCACCATCATGAAGCTGAGTTGCTGTATAGCGATGGCGTGGAATAAAGCTTTCGTTGACAGCAATGGCAAACCGGCCCTCAGCATCAGACTCAGCCAACCACTCGGCAAGTGTCAGTGCATCATCCGTCACCTGCTGATTCAAACCGTTAACCAGCAACTGCATTACACACCTCCCCTGTCCGCTCGATCAAATTAGGAAATGTACCGCTGCCAGTTTCATCACCTGACAGCAAGCGAGTGACTTCACTGGCAACCAATGGCGAAAGCAAATAACCATGCCGATACAGACCATTCACGCGCAGTAAACCCGGTTCAACAAAGATACGAGGCTCGTTATCCGGTAGGGTTGGACGGCAGTGAACACGACTTTCGATAATACTGGCTTCAGCAAAACCACTGTGCAGACTAACTGCGGCGGAAAGTAACTCCAGAGTGGAACGAGCGCTGATCGGACGTTGATCATCGCTTTCAATCTGCGAGGCACCAACGATATAACGCTGCCTGGTTTGCGGCGCGATATAAAGCCGATAACGCGGATGCAGCAAACGAATCAGATGGCTGATCTGGACATCCGGTGCCTCAAGCACCAGCAACTCACCGCGAACACCGCGCAGAGTTGGCAATACATCGCGCGCCTGCAGACCTCGACAATCGATCACGCAATCAAATGACAGTTTGCGACTTTCCAGTTCGATTTCATTGGCTCTGATACGCTGCACAGGAGTCACAAAGTGCGTTTGTACCTGCAAATGCTGTAACTCGTTCAACAACACTCGCATGGTTTCTGCGGCATCAACGCTCGCTTCGTTATGCAGATAAAAGCCCTGATCAAAACGCTCGCTCAGTTCAGGTTCAAGTTGAGCGATCACTTCACGATCAAGCGAACTCACCTGTGGAGAGCTGAGCAGCCCGGTACGCTGGAAGATGCCGCTCAGTCGATGTAATTCAGCTCTGTCCTGTGGATGAGCCAGCATCAGCGTACCACCAGCCTGATAGGCTATATCTTCACGCATGGATGCTGCTAACTCAGACCAAAGGCTCAGTGACGCCAGCCCCATTTCAAACAAATCAGGCTGGGCACATTCCAATTCTGCGTAGGGGGTCAACATACCTGCGGCAGTATAGCTGGTGATATCCTGCTGGTGCTCAGCCCGCTGCTCAAATATCTCAACCTGATGCCCCGCCCTTGCCAGATACAGGGCCGTCACGCGGCCACAGATACCGGCACCGACAATACCAATGTTCATGGCTCAGTCCTCCGTCACTTCAGTCAGATCATCAACCGGGATATAAAGCGATGCCCCATGCGAGCGGAACTCACGTGACTTCTGTTCCATTCCGGCTTGCTGGGCACGAATCTGCTCGGCATAAACCTGCACTTCCTGACTGATTTTCATGGAACAGAATTTGGGTCCGCACATGGAACAGAAGTGAGCAACTTTGGCGGAATCCTTGGGCAGGGTTTCATCGTGAAAAGCACGGGCACGGAATGGGTCGAGGCCAAGATTGAACTGATCTTCCCAGCGAAACTCAAAACGCGCTTTGGATAGCATGTCGTCCCGGTATCGGGCACCTGGATGCCCTTTGGCGACATCGGCGGCATGAGCAGCAATCTTATAAGTCAGCAGACCTTCTTTGACATCCTCCTTATTGGGCAGGCCCAGATGTTCCTTCGGGGTGACATAACAGAGCATGGCACAGCCGTACCAGCCGATCATGGCAGCGCCAATGCCGGAGGTGAAGTGGTCATAGCCGGGGGCAATATCGGTCGTCAGCGGTCCCAGAGTATAAAATGGCGCCTCATCACAGCATTCAAGCTGTTTGTCCATATTGGCTTTGATCAGATGCATCGGGATATGGCCCGGCCCCTCGACCATCACCTGAACGTCATGCTGCCAGGCGATACGGGTCAATTCACCGAGCGTTTCCAGTTCCGCAAACTGGGCCGCGTCATTGGCATCCGCCAGTGAGCCGGGGCGCAGCCCGTCACCAAGCGAGAAGCTGACATCATACTGCTTCATGATGGCGCAGATATCATCGAAATGAGTGTACAGGAAGTTCTCCTGATGATGAGCGATACACCATTTAGCCATGATCGAACCGCCACGGGAAACAATACCGGTGAGCCGATCTGCCGCCAGATGTACATGCTGCAAACGAACTCCAGCGTGAATAGTGAAGTAATCCACTCCCTGTTCGGCCTGTTCAATCAAGGTGTCACGGAAAACCTCCCAACTGAGGTCTTCGGCGACACCCTTTACTTTTTCCAGCGCTTGATAAATCGGCACGGTCCCTATCGGTACCGGTGAATTACGAATGATATAATCGCGCGTTGCATGGATCTGTTTACCGGTGGACAGATCCATCACTGTATCGGCGCCCCAACGCGTCGCCCATACCAGTTTCTCCACCTCCTCTTCAATGCTCGATGTCAGGGCCGAGTTACCGATATTAGCGTTGACCTTAACCAGAAAATTGCGACCAATAATCATCGGCTCCAGTTCAGGATGATTGATATTGGCAGGAATAATAGCGCGACCGGCAGCAACTTCCTGACGAACAAATTCTGCGCTGATCGGTTTCAGATCCCCGGTGGTTTGTGCGGCAAGACGCTGGGCTCGTTCATCGGTATTAAATTCATTGACCAGTGCGGCACGCGACTGATTTTCACGAATGGCAATAAATTCCATTTCAGCCGTGATAATGCCACGCCGTGCATAATGCAGTTGGGTTACATTCATGTCTTTTCGAGCACGGCGGGGCGTGCGTCGCAGCGCGGGGTTAAAAAATGAGAAGCCGGATCCATCGTGGTGCTCGTTATTGCCTTCCGCTTTAACCGGCTGAGCGGTATAGAGTTCAGTATCCTCTCGTTGCTCTATCCAGTGATTGCGCACCAGGCCAATACCACTGTGTACATCAACCGGCGTACTCAGATCGGTATATGGGCCAGAAGTATCATAAACATGAATATGTGTCCCATCAGTCAGATTGATTTGTCGCATGGGCACTTTTATTGAAGAGTTGTCAGCCGATTCAACAAAAATTTTTTGACTGGCTGGAAATGGAGTTCGGGTGATACCCGGTGCTGCTTTTGGTTGTGAATTCTTATTTCCTCACGCTTTATTTTGTGAGGCATAGGAGAGAGATGCAAAATGCAATAAAACGACAGGATACAAAAGCTGTCATCGCATTCAAAAGGAAATTAGCGGAATCATTCAGGCAAGAGCAAAGAGGCTTCAGCTAACAACCATTACTCTCGCACTAATGGATGTCCCAAAAAACCCTGAGGAGCATTGCCCATCCCTACGCCGATGTTAGTCGGATCAGGTTCAAAGGGTTTGCGTTACTGCATCTCAGCCTAATGGCACCCCTTGAGCGCACGAACAGGTTAACTTGGGTTCGACTTATGTTCAAGTGAGAAGTTTCTGAATCCGTGACTCTAGAGTGGATGCAGGGTGTAAGAGCTTGATTTCTATTTGTTTTTCAAAAATTGCAGGTGCACCCATAGGTTCACCCGATTTTTGGCAAGCAAAGAGGAATCAATGGCTTGCGCACTGTGCCACGATGGAGTCACGGATTCAGGTCTATATCTGCTCTGGATTCAGCAAATTAAGCGTTTGGCTTTCATCATCCCAAGTCAATACCAAGCGACTATGTTTCAGAGCATCACGCACCTGTTGAACCGCTGCGCTATGCTCTGCCATATCAAGTGCGCTTTCCTGAGTCTGACGGCTGAGCCAGTCTTCAATAACAGCCGTCAAGGTCTCCTTTTCCAGTGATTCAAATGGAATGATCAACGCAGTTACCGCATGGTCTTTGGCATATGAAATGCCAGTTCCTGTTCCCATTCGCAGTGAACAGTCAAATCTTCGCTGGGTGAGTGATAAGCACCAGAACTCTCCCAGGAAAAAGTATGTTTGCCGGACAATTCAGTTTCCAGATGGACAGTCGCTGAAATCCAGTACATACGTTTCAGTAACGCTTCAAACTTGGTCACCCATGCCTCCCAGTGATATTCAACCGCCTGATACGAGGCCGCAAAATGAATAACCTGAGTCTGGTATGTGCCCTGCTCCAGCTCTTCCTGAGGAACGGAAAACATACTGCTGGTAAGATATGGGAAGGTATCGACCTCATTGAGTTCAAGCAACGCGTCACAATTGATCCGTCGGCTTCGTACCTGAAACTTGAGGTCGGATGAAACGACATCCCTGATGATGCCATAGACGATTGATTCTTGATCCATTAGTTCGCCCGATTCGCCCTATAATTACTATACTTCCAGTGTATTACATAACGAGCTAATAACACACGTTCCAGTTTGCAAATTATCATTGCCATAACCCCTTTTCACGCAGCCACTCGACAAATTCGGCTTCATCCATGACCGGTATATCCAACTCCTGAGCTTTTTTCAGCTTACTGCCTGCACCAGGGCCAGCCACGACCTGAGCCGTTTTAGCCGATACGCTGCCAGCGACCTTGGCACCAAGTGACAACAAATAGTCTTTAGCTTCATCGCGGCTCATTACTGATATTTTACCGGTAACAACCCAGGTTTGACCGGCAAGCGGTTTATCCTCTCCGGCGGATTGTTCATCCGGCCAATCAATGCCCAATGAAATCAGCCGCTTGATTTCGTCCCGATTCTGTTCTTCGGCAAAATAATTAACGACATGAGCAGCGACCTTAGGGCCGACATCTTCGACATCAAGTAACTGTTCTTCCGTTGCCACCATAATTTTCTCAATGCTGCCAAAGTGCATGGCCAGATTTCGCGCCGTTGTTTCACCAACCTCACGAATACCCAACGCAAACAGGAAGCGTGGCAAGGTGGTGTTTTTTGCTTTTTCGATGGCGTTGATTAAATTATCAGCAGACTTTTCGCCCATGCGTTCCAAGGCTGCCACTTCATCAGCCGTTAGTTCGAAAATATCGCTTGCTGAATGAATTTTATTGGCCTCAACTAAAGCATCGACAATTTTTTCACCAAAGCCGTCAATATCCATGGCTTTGCGTGAAACAAAATGGCGCAGTGCTTCACGGCGCTGAGCAGAACAAACGATGCCACCTGTACAACGCATGACAGCTTCACCTTCAACACGATCCACAACAGAACCGCAGCGAGGGCATTGCGTTGGTGCGACAATCCTGACGGCATTGTCTGCACGCTGCTCAACCATTGCTTTTACGACCTGGGGTATCACATCACCTGCTCGGCGGATAATCACTTTGTCGCCGATATAAATATCCAGTCGTTCGATTTCATCCATGTTGTGTAAAGTTGCATTACTGACCGTCACACCGCCGACAAAAACCGGCTCCAGTCGAGCAACCGGTGTTAAAGCACCCGTTCGACCAACCTGGAATTCAACACCGAGCAGAGTCGTAATTTCTTCCTGTGCCGGAAATTTTCGGGCGATAGCCCAGCGTGGAGCGCGTGAGACGAAACCCAGACGGGATTGCAGATTAAAATCGTTCACTTTGTAAACAATGCCATCGATCTCGTAGGGCAGACTATCGCGTTTCTGTTCAAGACGTTCGTAGTAGTCCTGAATACCGTCAAAACCAATGACTCTGTCTTGCTCGGCATTGATCTTCAGTCCCCAACGGCCAAAAGCAGCCATCAGTTCGCTTTGCGTCGTCGGGATCGAGCCGTCGTCAAAATAACCGACGGAATAGCAGCACATTTCCAAAGGTCGCTGTGCGGTCAAGCGCGGATCAAGCTGACGAAGACTGCCGGAGGCCGCATTACGCGGATTCACGAAGACTTTCTCGCCCTTTTCCATTGCCACTGCATTCATTTTTTCAAACCCGGCTTTAGGCATATAAATTTCGCCGCGCACTTCCAGAACACGCGGCCAGCCTTCACCTTTTAGTTTCAGTGGAATGCTGTGAATGGTTCGAACATTGGCGGTAATATCCTCACCGGTGGTTCCATCACCACGCGTTGCACCGCGAACCAGCAGGCCGTCTTCATACATCAAACTGACTGCGATGCCATCAAGTTTTGGTTCACAAGCAAACTCCAGTGGCTCCTGACTGTTAAGGCGTTCGTGAAGACGTTTGACGAAAGCCTGTAAATCGTCAGGACTGAAGGCATTATCGAGCGACAGCATCGGCATCGCATGGGTGATGGTTACAAAGCCGTCTTGAGGGGCTCCAGCGACACGCTGGGTAGGAGAGTCACTCGACACCCAATCCGGGTGCTCGCTTTCAATAGCCCTCAGTTCGGCCATTAAACGATCGTATTCGGCATCCGGCACGGAAGATTCATTCAAAACATAGTATTCGTGATCGTACTGCGTAATCAGACTAATCAACGACTGATAATGACTTTGAGACATGAAAATATCCTGACAAGCAAGTCATCCTGCCAGTGCTGAAATACCCAGCGACTGGCAGGACAGATTAGTGAGAAAGGAGTTTAGCGCGGGCAAAGGTGCGCAGTTTTTCCCGATAGTATTCAATTCGCTGCGGCGTCACAGTACTGTGGTCTTCATCAAGAATGCGCGCATCCAGATGCTTGGCCAGAAAAACAGCCATCTCATACATGTGATCAAACGCTTCCATTGCATCAGCCGCTGTCGGCAGCTGCATAAACAACGTCACTCCGGGTGTATTGAGCTGATTCATGGCATCTGGATCGAAAGTACCGGGATGCACACAATTGACAAGCGAGAATTCGGTAACACCCTTTGGATTTCGATAATGAAAAATATCCATCGGGCCATGGCGCAGCCCGGCGGTGACCAATAGATCGAGTACCCTGCTGCCGGAAAGTTCTTCATTATCACTGGCCATGACATGAATGATAACCAGATCTTCCACCGGGCCAACATCATAATCTTCTTGAGGTTGCGGTTCTGGCTCGGCTTTGGTTTGGGGCGTCTTAGTCGGTGCAGGTGCAACCGGCTCCGGTTCCTGCTTTGGTATTTCGTCAATGACCGGCTGAATGTCCTGTTCAACCACATCATCTAAGGGTTCATCATCTGCGACCTCTGGCTGATCTACAGCCAGGTCCAGCGGTTCCTGATTGGTCTCGACATCTGTTGCAGGGTCGTCAGAAGCACTGGATGGCTCGTAGACCTCATCATCTGGTTCACGCATCGCAGCACTGAAATCCAGTTCAGCCTGAACCTGAGGTTCAACTTCTGTCGACTCGTCGTCTCGCTGAACCTCAACCCGTTCCATCAACATCGGCACGCGCTCACGGAAATTGATTTTGGATTTCAGTTGCACCTTTTCATCCACAGTCATTTCCCTCACCCGAGCACCGCCATTGGGTAACTCGCGCTCAAGCTGGGCTCGACGGGCGGCTTCTTCCGGGTCAATATAGGGTTCATTTTTCTCTTTTTGGGCTGGACGCTTCATACGCCGGGTGCCATCCCAGACGATCAGTCCGATGGCAACCAACCCGAGTACAATAATAATTTCACGGAATTCCATATAACTTTGCCTTTGCTTACATGGCGGCCAGTTCTGCGGCTTCTTCTACGTTAACCGAAACCAGACGGGAAACACCTGGTTCATTCATGGTAACACCCATCAGCTGTTTCGCCATTTCCATCGCCCCTTTATTGTGAGTAATGTAGATAAATTGAACGTGTTCGGACATAGCTTCAACCAGTTTTGCGTAACGACCAACGTTAGCATCATCCAATGGTGCGTCCACTTCGTCCAGCATACAGAACGGTGCTGGATTCAACCGAAAAATTGAGAAGACCAGGGCAATTGCCGTCAGTGCCTTTTCACCGCCGGAAAGCAGATGAATAGTACTGTTTTTCTTGCCCGGCGGACGCGCCATGATCGATACACCGGTATCGAGCAGGTCTTCACTGGTCAGATCCAGATAAGCGTGGCCGCCGCCAAATACTTTCGGAAACAGTTCCTGCAAACCACCATTCACCTTATCGAAGGTTTCTTTAAACCGGGTACGGGTTTCGCGGTCAATTTTACGAATCGCGTTTTCAAGCACTTCAAGCGCTTTTTGCAGGTCAATGTCCTGTTCATCGAGATAGCGCTTGCGCTCGCTCTGGGTCTGATATTCTTCAATGGCAGCCAGGTTGATCGGGCCAAGCCGTTGAATACGGGTCGCAAGACGTTCCAAAGCCTCTTCCCATTCGGTTTCGCTAGCGTCTTCCGGCAGGTTATCCAGAACGGTCTGCAACTCATAATTCTGTTCCTGCATCTGTTCCTGTAAGGTACTGCGCCGCGTAACAACGGTCTGAGCGGACATCTTGGCCTGCTCCAGCGATGAACGGACGGTGGAAGCCTGTTGATCGATATCATGGCGTTCTTTATCAAGGTCACGCATTTTGGCGTCTGTACCTTCGACCAAAGTTCGTTTTTCCGACAACTGCTCTTCGACGTCCAGTCTTTGTTCCAGTTTTTCTTCCAGCTCCAGGCGGATATCATCTGAAGGATCGTCTTTCTCGGACAACTGCTCTTTCAGCTTTTCAAGCCGCTCACTGGCGCGGGCTTTCTGCTGCTGAGCCCGTTCCAGTGCGGTCTGGAAGGAATCAACCTCCGCCTGTAACTGCTGGCGTTTTAACTGGTTCTGATGCACCTGCTCACGACATAGACGCGCGACGTCTTTCTGATCATCAATGGCCATGCGCAATTCTTCACGCTCACCCAACAAGGCTTCACGTTCATCGACGTCTTCTTCCATTGAATCCAGTGCCTGCTGCAATTCCTCGCGGGTCATTGCCAGCGTTTCACGCTCTTCCGTCATCTGGGCTTCAACTTCCGCGATATCTTTTTCCAGACGCTGACGACGGGCTTTCAGCTCTTCAGCCTGTACCCGCTTACCACTCAATTCGGCTTTGACTTCTGCTAGTTCGCGCGCCAGACGATTATTTTCGCTCTGCGCCTGTTCACGTTCATCTTCAACAGATTTGAGTTGCATCTGTGCCATTTCAAGGCTGACCGCAAGGTCTTCTTCGCTGACTTCCAACTCATCAGTCAGCTCTTCAAGTTCTTCCAGTTCCTGCTGAAGGCTGAGCACGCCATGCTGACTCTCTTCACCACGCCTGACTCTTAACCAGTTCGGGCCAAGCCAGATGCCATCTTTGGTAATACAGGATTCACCAGGAGCGAGATTGGCTTGCAGCGCGATGGCCTGGTCGAGCGTATCCACCGCTTTTATCGGTGCCAGCCAGCCATGCAGGGAAACATCACAGCGAACCTTATGCAGTAGCGATTGCCCGTTTACCTGCTGGCTGTTGCCAGGGCTGATCAAAGTCAGCGCACCATCTTTGAACCGGTTAACAGGCTCCAGCATGGCATCGATGGAATCGACTTTGACGGCTTGTAACGAGTCGCCAAGGACCGTTTCAACCGCAGCCTCCCAACCGGCGTCGACATGCAGGTCCTCAGCCAGACGTTTGGCTTCGCGCATCTGATGGCTCGCCAACCAGTCCTGTACACCTTTGGATTCTTCCCCCAAAGTCGCCTTTAACAGCGCCTGGACAGTATTCTGCCTGGCCTGTTTCTGTTGCAGTTCTTTGCGAGCCTGCTCCAGCGATGAACGCTTCTGTTCAACCTGCTCGCGAGTCAGTTGCAGCCGCTCGGTTAACTCTTCCAGACGCTGTTGTACAACACTGCTGTTTTCTTCAAGCAGGTCAGACTCTTCGATCAGCCGTTCAAGATTTTCAGATTCCGGATTGTCCACAATTTTCTGTCGTTCACCATGCAGGTTCTCCTGACGGCGATGCAACTGTTCCAATACTCGCTCAATATGCTGGATACGTGACTGAGCGACTTCAGCCTGTTGCTTTGGCCCTTGCGCGTTTTGGTTGAAAGCATCCCACTTGGTTTGCCATCCGGCCTGCTTTTCTTCCAGTTCGGTGAGCTTTTCTGCCTCAATCTCAACGCGTTCAGCGGCGGCTTCCAAATCAGGTTCCAGAATCTCCAATTGTTCGCGCTTTTCTTCCATACGATCAGAATCGGTCTCCAGTTCACCACTGGCTTCCTGCAACTGTCGTTCGGCTTCCTGAATATCCTGCAGAAGTTGAGCGGACTGTTCCTGACGATGTTGCATCGTTTGCTCAAAACGAGCGATCTCGTTACCCAACTGGTAGTAACGCTCCTGGACCCGGTTAAAGGCTTCAGTAGCTTCATGGTGTTGCTCGCGCAATACTTCCACATCGGTTTCGATGCGCCGTTGCTGGGTTACCAAAGCTTCATACTGGGTTTCCAGTTCGGAGATTTTCAGTTCCTGCTGACTGACTTCGCTGTGCAATCGCTTCCAGCGCAGCGCTGATAATTGCGCTTTGGTCTGGCGCTCTTCCTGTTTGTAAGCTTTGTACTTTTCAGCCGACTGGGCCTGACGATGCAGGTGTTGCAACTGCCGCTCCAGTTCCTCGCGCAAGTCGGTCAGACGTTCCAGATTTTCGCGCGTGCGCCGCATGCGGTTTTCGGTTTCGCGCCGACGCTCCTTATAACGCGAAATACCAGCAGCTTCTTCGACATAGATACGCAGTTCTTCAGGCTTGGATTCAATCAAACGGGAAATCATACCCTGTTCGATAATGGCATAGGAACGCGGCCCAAGGCCGGTGCCCAGGAACAGATCGGTAACATCCTTTCGACGACATTTGGTACCGTTCAGGTAATAGCTGGAATCGCCTTCACGAGTGACCTTTCGACGCACGGAGACTTCGTTATAAGCAGCAAATTCGCCACGCAAAGTATGATCGGAATTATCAAATACCAGTTCAACACTGCACTGACCGACTGGCTTGCGCGAGCTACTGCCATTGAAGATAACATCGGTTTTTGATTCACCGCGCAAGTGCTTGGCAGAAGACTCGCCCATTACCCAACGTACCGCATCAATGGTATTGGATTTACCACAACCATTTGGGCCGACAATCGCCGACAGATTAGTTGGAAAAGGAATTCTTGTAGGGTCTACAAATGACTTGAAACCTGCCAGTTTAATACTTTTTAAGCGCATTCGCCGTAGTCTTGCATTCCGATGAACACCCGATTCTAGCCTCATTCCTGTTAGGAAGAAACCTTGAGGAAATATTGGTTTTTTACTTTGATTTCAATAAGTTAACCAAAGATTAAAAAATATTGTCACTGGCACAACAGTTTTTATTAACGCTCATAAAAGCGAGCCTGAACTCGCTTCTCCAATCACCGACAAAGATTGGTCAGTTTTCATTCAACCAAATCGTATTTCAGATCAAATCCATACGGCCGGCAAATACTCAACCGGCCGGTAAAATACTCGATCAGGGTTGCTCAATCACGATTGTTGCTTCATTTTCCTTTTGATCAAGAGTGATCACCTTAGAGTCACCACTCCAGTCACCAGCCTGTGTATTGGCAACGCCTGTCAAAGAAACTCTGGCTGTGACTTCAACTTCAGCCTGACCGGTTAAGCCGCCCATCGGCCCCATAGCATCAGCATCACTCAACATGACAGACATGTTTTTGCCAGTAACCTTCATGCGCTTAACAGCCAAAGGCATTCTTTGCCCTGGGAGACGAGCATAGACAAACAGAGCGGCTTCGTCAGCCAAACCTTCCCAGGCACTGGGCAGTTCAATATTCACAATAATGTGTAATGGCTGTTCAGCTTCGTAATCAATACCTTGAGCTGCCAATTCTTTCTTGGCTCGATCAATCAGATCATCGATAGCACTGGTATCACCATCCTGATTACGCAGTATTAGCTGATTCCAATAGTCAATGGATTTCTTAAAGTCACCCTGTTCAAAAGCGATTCGACCCGCAAAACCCAACGCTGCATCAAGTTGATAGTATTGCAACGATTCTTCAAAAGATGCCATTGCCTCAGGATAACGACCCAGAGCCATTTGAGACTGTCCGATATAATTGAGAATGGCCGCTTCATCTTCCGCCTGATGCTCCACTTTTCGGATCTCAACCAAGACATGATTGAAAGAGGCGATTGAAGAGTCATGCTCTTGCATATCCATTTGCATACGTGCAAGACGGAACCAACCTTCGATATCAGTTGGATTTTTTTCCAGCAATGATTTGTAACTATCCAGTGCTTCAGTGACTTGTTCTGGCTTAAAGTCAGATCCTGATGCCTGTAGTTGGGTAAACTGAGTTCGAACATTAACGGCATCCGCTGCACCGACAAAGTAATAGATCAGAAAGGCCGCACCAAAAATAGTTACAGTCAGCAGCGGCACCCAAATCCAGGGTAATTGCACGGATCTATCTCTTTGCTGCTGCGAAACCTCAGCATCAGCCAGCAGTGCTTTTTCTTCTTCAAGTTTAAAGGACTCATATTCTTCCGCAGACAGACCACCTTGTTGATGCTGATCCTGTAACTCTGCCAGTCGCGCTTTGTGAATTTCAATAGCGGTGTCAACTGAACCCTGCGACTTGACCTGCTTTTGACGGTAACGCACGGCCAACAGTAAAAAAACAACAACTGGCAACACCCAAAACGTAAGGCCCATCATTCCGTCTTATCCTCCAGCAACGTTTTGAGTCTCTGCTCTTCTTCTTCAGTCAGTGTAATGTCCTCTACTGCAGGCTGACTGTGAGTAAAGCGCCATAAAAGGAGTAACCCGAACAGCAATAAAACGGCGGGTATAATCCACAACCAAATAGTAACAATGGAAAGCTGAGGTTTATAAATGACAAATTCGGTGTACCGAGCAACCATGAAATCAATAATTTCCTGGTCACTATAACCCTGATGCAGCATTTCATAAGTTTTGTGGCGAATATCTTCTGAAATAGGTGCCAGCGAGTCAGCCACATTCTGGTTCTGACACTTCGGACA
Organism: Reinekea sp.; assembly: GCA_037389025.1. GTDB lineage: Bacteria > Pseudomonadota > Gammaproteobacteria > Pseudomonadales > Natronospirillaceae > Reinekea. The sequence goes on from JARRJP010000012.1 coordinate 65,902, forward strand.
CCTCAACTCGTATGTTAATTTCGCATATCGCTCACGAAACGACTCGTTATCAAAAGTAAGTACTTCTGTCGCCGCAACAGCAACAACAGAAATCCAACAACTCATCAGTGAAAAGAGAGCTCGCTTAGACCATACCATCAAAGATCGCCTTCAATTTGTTTTGCCATAAATCATTGGTAATCGGTCCCTGATATCGATATTGAACATGGCCTTGGGAGTCAACAAAAAAGGTTTCCGGTGCTCCGGTGACACCCAAATCAAAACCAAGATCGCCATTTGGATCGAAGACATTGATCTGGTACGGATCGGTGTACTCACTTAACCATTTAGCCGCCAGATCGCGATCATCTTTGTAATTTACGCCAATAATTCGGATACCATCCGCCGCCAGGGAATTTAAAAACGGATGCTCGTATTTACACGAACTGCACCAAGTCGCCCATATATTTACCAGCATAGGCTTGCCAGTAATATCCTCGCGCGACAGAAACTCGGATGTATCATCCAGATCGGCCAATTTGAACTCGGGCAATAAGGATCCTGTCAACGCGGAAGGCACTTCTTTGGGATTAACGCCAGACATCAGTGCGTACCCAAACACTGAAAACAACGCCACGACTACAACCAAAGGCAAGATCAACATCGGTTTAAATTTCATGACCGCCCCCCTTTCACAGCCATTCGATACCGTTTGTCTGTAATACTCAAAATACCACCTGCAGCCATCAGGATAGCGCCGAACCATAACCATCGGACAAAGGGCTTAACCTGCAATCGCATCGACCAGACCGTTCGTTCATCATTAAGAGGTTCAGCCATGGACACATAGATATCGCGGAATAAATTTCCGCCGATACCGGCCTCGGTCATGACGGAACCCTTAACCTGATAATAGCGTTTTTCAGGATTAACCTGAGCCACTTCGCGATCACCACGGAAAACTGAGACATGTCCTTTTTGCGCTGTGTAATTTGGCCCCTGTTGCTGCGAAACCTGATCGAAGACAAAACGATAATTATCCATTTCTACCGAGTCGCCTGCAGCCATACGGAAGTCTCGTTCAATATCAAGATTGGCAACCAGAACAACACCGGTTGTAGAGATAACCAGACCTAAGTGCGCCAACCACATTCCCCAAAAACCGAGACCCGCTTTACGCATAGCCGACATCATAGATGCGTTGTTCTGGCTTCGATCCAGAATCGCCTTAACCAGACTGCCAATCACCCAAAAAACAAGAGCAAGTCCAAGCCAGACCTGCCAGTGTAACTGGCCGGTCAAGGTCCATGGCAAGACCAGAGCAATCACGATAGCGCCAGCACCAGCAGCGATAAAGAAGGGCCACCAGCTTTTAAGGTTGTGCTTTTTCCAACGCAGCAATTGACCAATACCCAACAGCGCCAAAAGAACCACCATCAGAATATTGAAAATGACATTAAAGAATGGCGGGCCAACAGAAAGTTTTCGCCAATGAAACAAGTCAGCCAAAAGAGGTAGCAATGTTCCAAATAAAACCGCAAAAGCGATCACGACTAATAGAATATTATTCATCAGAATAAAAGACTCTCGTGATGCCAGTTTAAATTGCCCCGAGGTTTTAATTTTATGCGCATTGATAGCATACAGAATAAGGCTACCAATAATAGTGAGACCCAGAATACCAAGAATAAACAAGCCTCGATTAGGGTCGGAAGTAAAGGCGTGAACACTCGTTAAAACGCCAGAACGAACAAGAAACGTTCCTAACAGGCTAAACGAAAATGCGAATATTGCCAGCAATACCGACCAGCTTTTAAACAAATTCCGTTTCTCAGTCACAGCCTGAGAATGAATTAATGCCGTACCGATTAACCATGGCATAAAAGAAGCATTTTCAACCGGATCCCAGAACCACCAGCCACCCCAGCCCAATTCGTAATAGGCCCACCATGAACCCAGAGCAATCCCAAGAGTCAGAAATGCCCAGGCAATGTTGGTCCAGGGTCGCGACCAACGAACCCAACTGGCATCAAAACGTCCGGTAATTAACGCAGAGACAGCAAAAGCAAACGCTACGGAAAAACCAACATACCCCATATACAGTGTTGGCGGATGCAAGATCAAACCAATGTCTTGCAACAATGGATTCAAGTCTGAACCTTCCGCAGGCGGCACTGGCAGGATTCGTGCGAAAGGGTTGGAGGTAAACAGAATAAACGCCAGAAAACCGAAAGCAATAATGCCCAGTACGCTGAGAACAGCAGCTTTCAATTCCGTGGTCAGAGTTTGGGCAAAAAGGCTGACAGAAACCATCCAGGCGCTGAGCATAAATACCCACATTATCATGGAGCCTTCATGGTTTCCCCAAGTCGCTGAAAACTTGTAATACCAGGGTAACAGCGAATTGGAATTCTGACTGACGATTGAGACAGAGAAATCATCTGTTACAAAGGCGTGAATCAGAATCGCAAAAGCAACACTGTTAAAGAAAAAAACCGCCCAGGCAAAACCTAGCGCTGTTCTCTGCAATGACTCGCGTTTACCAATAACGCCAGTCAGCGGAACTACAGCCAGAAAAAATGCAAATAACCACGCCAGGATCAGCGAGAATAATCCAAACTCAGGAAACATAGAGGCTCCGTTACTGATTAGAAGTCGTTGTCTGACCTGCCTGCTCTAGAGCATGGGTAACTTCAGGTGGCATATAGGTTTCATCATGTTTTGCCAACACTGAATTTGCAGTAAACAATCCCTTGTCATCAAGCTTGCCAATGACAACGACACCATCTCCTTCCCGGAACAAATCCGGCAGGATACCGTCATAGAGTACCTCGACATTTGCCGCAAAGTCCGTCACTGTAAAGTAAACCTGAAGAGTTCCATCAACGCGCTTTACACTTCCATTACTCACCATGCCACCAGCACGAATGGTTTTATCATGCGGTGCCATATCGCCAGCAATTTCTGACGGTGTATAGAAATAATTAATATTCTGCCGAACAGCAAAAAGGACTAGCGCCACAGCAATAGTTACACCGCTGACACCAAGTAAAACCAGTAACAATCTCTGTTTGCGTTTTGGATTCATAGTTGCCCCCGCCTTTGCCTGCGTTTCATATCCTGAATGAGTCGGCGCCTCATCAAACGCGGACTGAATAAGTTGTAAATAAAGACGGCTCCGGCAATACCATAAGAAAGCCAGACGTAAAGGCCATGCCCGCCCATAGCCAGAAAATCAGCAACGGATTCAAATGCCATCACTTCTCTCCCATTTGTAAAATTTCCTGCTGTGCCCATTTCGCTTTCTTTTCCCGATCCAGAACTTCGTACCGGGTCCGGATGAGCATCCAGGCCGCAAAAGCAAGATAAAACCCGAGAATTGCCAGCAGTAGCGGAATCAACATGCTTATGTGCATCGGTGATTTCTCAGTGATTCTCAATGTTGCAGTTTGATGCAAGGTATTCCACCAGTTTACGGAGAATTTAATAATCGGAATATTCACAACACCGACCAACGCCAGAATGGCCGACGCACGATCACCACTTTCCTGACGCTCCATTGCTCCGTGCAGCGCCCATAAACCAAGATATAGCAACAGCAGAATCAACATGGAGGTTAGACGTGCATCCCAGACCCACCAGGCACCCCAAGTCGGTTTTCCCCAGATTGCACCGGTTGTCAGCGCCAGAATCGTCATACTGATCCCAATGGGAATACACTGTTTGGCTGCGTAGAATGCGAGCTTAATGCGCCAGATCAACCCGATGGCACCAGCTATGGCAATGGTCATATAAATCGCTTGCGCCAAAAACGCTGAAGGCACATGAATAAAAATAATCCGATAACTATTACCTTGCAGACGTTCAACAGGAGAGAATGCCAAACCCCAGACCAAGGCGGTAATAATCAGAACAGCGCCCAAAACCCCCAGACCAATACTCCAGGGTCGGGACATTTCAAAAAATAACTTTGGCGAGCTCCACTTATGAAACCAGCGCACAAACGCTTGCCACATTTCTATTTTTCTCCTCGTATGATGTTCAGTATTTTAATGCCAATACTGTCTTATCAAATCATCATCCTGAATCCGTGACTCCATAGCGGCGCAGTGCGCAAGCTATTGATTCCTCTTTGCTTCCCCAAAATCAGGGGGAACCTATGGGTGCACCTGCAATTTTTGAAAAGCAAATAGAAATCAAGCTCTTACACCCTGTATCCATTTTGGAGTCACGGATTCAGGATCATATTAATTTTTATTCCCCAACGCTGATTCTCAGCGCCGTAACGGTCAACCAAGGGGACAATGCAATGGAGCCCGCACAAAACGCACCGAGCAATGCCAGTTGCGCTGCCCATGCCGAATCATTTATGAACGCCTGCACCGCTGATGTTCCAAAAATAACCACTGGAACCAGCAATGGCATAATCAACACAGTCAACAACAAACCGCCTTTTCGCAGCCCAACGGTAATCGCCGCACCAATCCCCCCTAACATACTCAACGTCAGTGTTCCTAACGCCAAAGTGAGCATTTGTAACGGAATTGCCTGTGCTGGCAATGCCAACATAATGGACAGCACAGGCGATAGTATCGTCAACGGCAAGCCGGTCACTAACCAATGGTTCAGAGCTTTACATAACACTAACAGTTGCGGTGGTATCGATGAGAGCAGCATCTGTTCCAGAGAGCCATCTTCAAAATCGTGTCGAAACAGCAGATCCAGCGACAATAATGAAGCCAGAAGTGCCGCAACCCACAATACTCCAGGCGCCATTTGGCTGAGTTCATTAAGATCAGGCGTTACCCCAATGGGGAACAAAGACACGACAATCAGAAAGAAAAACAGGGGATTGGCAAGATCAGCACGGCGGCGAAACGATATAAGCAACTCCCGCTGCATGACAATACCCAGAACACGAATCACTGTGCGCCTCCGATAACCAATTCACGCACGGCGGTATGGCTGAGCCCATGGTGACTGGTCATCAACACGGTACCGCCTGACTCGGCAAACTGCTCGATTCTGGATTCCAGTTGAGCAACAGCATGAACATCAAGAGCGGTAAAGGGTTCATCCAGAATCCATAGTTGAATATCAGCGATATCCAGATATAACCGGGCCAGTGAAACACGTCGTTGCTGACCGGCCGATAGCGATCCAGCAGGCACATCTTCGTAGCCACGCAAACCAACTGTATCCAACGCCTGCCAAAGCGTATCTTCAGTACAGTTAATATTATGCAACGCGGCAGCAAACTTAAGATTCTCAAGCGGAGTCTGTACCAGCGTAACAGCGGGTCGATGCGCCATATACCAGAAGCGATGCCCATCCAACTGACGATGGTTCTCGCTAACCTGAGTACTCCAGTGAAGCTCGCCCTCAACAATCCAACTTAATCCGACGAGACGACGAATTAATGTTGTTTTACCGGCACCATTTGGTCCCTTGATATGCAATATTTCACCCGGCTGCACAATAAACGAGAAATCGCGAAACAATATTCGTTCATCTCGTTCGCAGAATAAATTTGACGCTGTCAGCAACCCGGCCATACTATTTTTACCGCACAAAAAACGCAGTCATTATAGCTGGCTGACATATAGGCCCTAAGACATTTACCAAAGCCTTAGTATTCAACCTGAATCCGCTCGGGAGTCACAGATTCAGGTTCAACCCTTTCCCTTATTGGCCGATATAGCTTTATGATCAATAAACAGCCAAGAATGGGAATCACGATGGCCGATGACAGAATTCGACTTCCCAGCGACAGCACTGTCGCCAGTCAGAAAGTGCATCGCGGAACTGAACTGCCAGAAACACAGCTTCCCAAATCAACAGTCAAACCAGTCACCAACCCCACCCCCCTGCTCACCATTGTGTTGCAGAGCACACCGTTGATCGAAGGCCGCAAGCAATCGCTTTTTGAACTTCTGGTACAGAACACCCCCAAAAGCGAGCCTCCTATTCGATTGGTTTCCGATTCAGATATCAAGCCAGGAACATCGTTATTGCTCGCCTTAGATAAGGACGGGGAATATCAAGCTATCGAAAAACCGACACCAGACCAATTACGCCAGCTTGTAAAGCTGGAATTAGAATTCTGGCGAACACACCTGATGCCACAGGCAAATCTGAAAAGCGAGATATCGCTTCCAGCAATAAATCAACTCAAGCAACTGGCAACAGAAATGCCGACCTTTGAACCATTGATTAAAGCGCTGCTTCAACAGCCAACCAAGGTTAATGCTGATCAGGTAAGGCAATGGTTCCAACAATTTCAGACTATTAGCACTGCTAGCACTGCGACCAGATCTGCACCTGCCGATGCCAAACCCGGCCAGTCGACAACGGCACGGACAACAGCCGAATTACCGATCAGCGCAGTAAATCAGGCGAATCCAGCCGACAAGGCAATGCAGACACCACCAAAACCCATCCTCCTGCCCGATCTTCGTCTGAAGACCATGGTCGGTTTTAATAATAGGCCGATAACCGTTCCAGAACTGAAAGCAGCGCTGTCCATCCCGGTCACAGTACGACAAAGCATTGAACAGAGCATATCGGTGCAACCGACAAACAAACCTTTGCAGTTCTCTGGCCAAATATTCCGATTTATTCCATCATCGGAGACAAGATATCCGGCAATGCCACCTGAAAGCCACCAACTTTTACTCTCGGTTCGTCCGGCGCAAAGCAATCCCAGCGTCAGCCAAACCATGATGGCAGCGACAACAGCCACAACAGGCATAGTCATGCCCAGCCATTCATCAGCTACATTACCTAAAGCGGTTATGGTTACCATCCATGCCGACAGCTTCAACGCGATGACACCTGACAGTCCAAAGGCAGCAAGCAACAACCAGGCTGACAACACAAACAAAATTCTCTCCCCACTTCCCTGGCCAGAACGGCCCAACCAACCCATTGAGCAGATTATTGGCAGATCTGTTTCCAGAGCTACCCTACCCGTTGAATTCAGACTTAACGCCTGGATTGCAGAACTGGATAGCGTTATCGCATCGAACCCTGCAACTCTGAAAAGTTATATTCAACAACAGGCTGAAACCATGCTGCACAAAACGCAAGTGCCGCCGATGATTAAACCCTCCGGCGTGGAACAAAGCCCTGTAAAACACACCAAAGCTACTGATGATATGGATGCCACACTGTTGCTGCTGCGTAATGCACTGGAAACCTCACTGGCTCGACTGCAGCACTCCGCCGTTCAAACTGCGCTACAGCAGTGGTCCTCACCCGACCAGCCGATCCAGCATATACATCTGCCGCTGATCTGGCTGGGCCTGACGCATTGGGCAGACATCGAATGGTGGCAAGAGAAAAAGCACTCAGACAAACAAAAGGATTCAAAAAAAGACTCTGGTCAAGCTTTTCGGATGCGTATCTTTCTTACTCTCAAACCCTTATCGGAGTTCTGCGCCGAACTACATCACAACAGCGATACAACCGGGCTGACATTCTGGAGCGAAGATCAGGCAACACTCAGCCATCTGAACAATCTTCTGCCAACTCTTGAACAATGGACACAAGGCCTTGGCAAACATCAAATACAGACCAAACATGGTTTGCCAAAACGTAAGATCAGCCTTGCCGAGGAGGCTTCGACTCAGCACCTGGTGGACATAAGAACATGACAGCAAAAGCAGCCACACTAAAGTACAAAGGCAGAAAGACACCTATTTTGACCGCGATCGGCGAAGACGGCTTTGCCGAGGAAATGATCGCCCTCGCCAAGGCCTGCCACGTACCCTGTTATGAAGATGAGGATCTGGTTAACCTGCTCTCCAGATTAGAGACCGGCCATGCAATCCCTCCAGAATTGTATGAATGGATCGCAACCGTACTGGCCTTTGCTTTTTACGCACGCAATGAAGTACCTGAAGGATTCAGCCCGACTCAGGTACGCACGGCCTATGACAAACTCCGGAAAACCTATTCCGAGAATGAAAAATGATAATATTCAGGTGACAGACAAACATAAGAAACATTGACGCATAAGTCATACTGAATCCATGACTTCCTCAGTGGATGCAAAGTGCAAAAGCTTGATTTCTATTTGTTTTTCAAAAATTGCAGGTGCACCCATAGGTTCACCCCAATTTTTGGGAAGCAAATAGGAATCAATGGCTTGCGCACTGCGCCGGCGGACCTCAATATACTCAGACCACTCTCCGCAACCTTAGCAACCCGAGCAAGCCTAACCGCCTTACCAGTCGCCCCTAGCACCGCTCCCAACGGCACAAACGTCAGCGCATCATCCGCTGCGGATTTCGCAAAACCGGCACCTTCACCATCATACCCATTACCCGTTGCTGGCACTGATCGTGATGATGGACAGTTTGGTGAAGAAAACACACATGACAACGGTCATGGGGAAGACCGCTTCCAAGTAGCCCGCGTTACTCCGGCGGCATATATACGACAAGCCCCGCAGAATGCGGGGCTAAGTGGGGGGTTTTAAGTGGTGATTACAGCTATCGCCATTGAGCAATAACCTCGTCATATTCCAGGTAGTTAGTAATTCCAGTCACAGCCGTGGGTGAGTTGTCCGATGGCACGGACTCTAAAGAAAAGCCCCGATCCGAAGATCAGGGCTTTAATCTATGGCAAAGGTTAAAAGTTAAAAAATCAAACGACTCTGACCCCTACGATTCCGATTCCTACGATTCCTACGATTCGAAAAAGAAATCATCATCGAAGGTGCCTCACGTATCAACGGCGAGGCTTTTGAAATCGGTTAAATAATCACCTTGAAAGGGCTGGACTCTGACCCCTACGATTGTAAATCAGATTAAGCGGTACGAAGCGGGTACAGCCCAGCCTACCTTAGACACACTGGTTCGGCTGGCTAAAGAACTGCATACAACGCTGGATGATTTGGTGTTCGGAGAAGATCACCGCAGTCCTGACGATGATTTAAAATTACAATTTGAGGCGCTCTGTCAATTTGATGAGAACGAGCGTATGGTGGTTAAGGAACTACTGGAAAGCCTGATCTTGAAGCACAATGCTAAGCGGGCTTTTGCGGGTAAGCTGGCTTAGAGATGAAAGTTTTTCTTGATGACGAGAGGGTACCACCGGAAGGATGGGTATTAGTCCGATGGCCTAGCGAGGCGATAGAGCTTCTAAAAAAACATGAAGTTCAAGAGATCAGCTTAGACCATGACTTAGGTAATGATGAGATAGGAACTGGTTATGATGTAATTCTTTGGCTGGAAGAACAGGTAGCAATTTTTAATTTCTTGCCACCTGTAATTACTATTCATTCTGCAAACACTTCAGCTAGAAGAAAAATGCTAGCCGGTGTAGAAAATATCTACAAGCTTGCTCGGGAGAATCAATCCCAGAATTTCAAAGAATAATCCAATATTAATTGGCTTACCCCTTCTTGCAGATCATCTGTCTCACACCTCAAATACTCATCGCCTAATCGGCCACCTTCAATCATTACAGTGAAAACATTTGAGGATCGCTCTCCATCAGACTTAATCAAAAAAGAGGCTCCTTCACTTTGAAGTTTTAATACGATAGGAATCACATAACTCCAAAACTGAGAATCAATTTCAGCTTTTTCATTACCTAGACTCTCATAAACTTCCTTGAGTACATTCATCGTTTAGCCTCCTAAAGCTTTAGCAATATCATCGACATCTTTTAACGAGCCACTACCTACTTGATCAATCACGCTTCTCAATTACTTAGATGAGATTCCTAAATCAAACGATTCAACGAGAGCTTGAGCTGTCCTTTTATTTCCATTTTGAAACAAGTGACCTCCTGCAATATCCCTAATCACAGAAGCCGCCTGATTAATTCCACCCTCACGATATGAAGCATTTGCAAGAACAGTAGAAATATCTTTCCCTTGCATTGTCTGACCATTGCTGAACTTTTTATTTAAAGCTGCAATATCATCAATATTTAGCTTATTAAAGATGTCTACATTCTTTGCAACCTTAGCACCCCGAACAAGCCTAACCGCCTTACCAGCCGCCCCTACCACCGCCCCCAACGTCAGCGCATCATCCGCTACGGATTTCGCAAAACCGGCACCCTCACCATCATACCCATCCTTTAGCGCTCCAGCCAACATTGAGCCATCAAACCCATTACCCGTTGCCCAGTGATAGG
>JARRJP010000013.1:0-130232 GCA_037389025.1 Reinekea sp.
TTTTATAAGAAATTTGTGTGCAAGTCCTCATCTTTTACCGATAGTCTATCCAGCCGGGAGCTACGGTATTCAAATTTGTGACCCAATTCCTCCAGTCTCTCTAATTTCCTGTCACGATGATTACTCCCCATATTAATAACTAATAACTGACTGACTCCTTAAAAAAGGTAGCGGTCAAAACAAAGGGAATGAAACATCAATGAATAGTAATTTAAATATATTTGTTAAAAATCGGCTGGCCTGTGTCATGTTGGCTTCAGTTGCATTAGCCGGTTGTAATCTTGAAGAACCGATAACGATTACAACATCGCACGGTTCACTACAGGCCAGTGAAGACGGAAGTACAGGCCAGCAAGCTGACAATACCGGCGGTACGCCAGCAAATGGTGGAGACGATACCGCTACGGCGGCAGGCAACAATACCGGTAACCCGGCTAACTCACCGAATATGGTAGACCATGGCTTCGCCGTTAATGGTGGCGTTGAAAACGGGCTGATCAACTGGGGTTCAGCATTCGCAAACATCAGTCAGTCTACGTCCGTTGCCCATTCCGGTTCGGCCAGTGCTGTAATTACCGGCCGCAATGCGACTTGGCAGGGTCTGACTTTTAAGGTCGGCAACCTGACTCAGGGCAATGAATATAATGTCTCTGTCTGGGTTAAACTGGCCGATGGCGCATATGATACGGCGCTGACGCTGACCGCCAAGCGTCATGATGATAACGACAACAGCACCTACCGCGAATACACCAATATCGCAACCGTTACCGCGAAGAGCAATGAGTGGACAAAGCTGCAGGGCTATTACACCCAAAACGGTACGGAGTTCGAGCATTTCATCATCGAATCCAAAGTCGATGCCAAGGTCAGTTTTTATGTGGATGATTTCTCCATTTTCGGCGAAGTCAGTGACAATCCGGCCCCGGCCCCCCAGCCAGAAACTTCTGATTTCTTTGTCGGAAACATCACAACCTATGGTGCAGTACGTTCCGACTTCACTCGGTACTGGAATCAGATTACACCGGAAAACGAAGGCAAATGGGCTTCCGTTGAGGGCACGCGTGACTCCTATAACTGGCGTGGGCTAGATGCGGCGTATAACTATGCCAAAGAAAACGGTATCGCGTTCAAGCAGCACACCTTTCTCTGGAATAACCAGCGTCCGAAATGGATTGACTCGCTCAGTGCTCCCGAACAGGCAGCGGAAATCGAAGAGTGGATTCACGATTACTGTGCCCGTTATCCGGATACCGACATGATCGATGTTGTTAATGAAGCGACTCCAGGTCATGCACCGGCAAACTTTGCCCGAAATGCATTTGGTAATGACTGGATCATCAGGTCCTTCCAGCTAGCACGACGGTACTGCCCGAATGCAACCCTGATCCTGAACGACTATAACGTACTGTCCTGGAATACCGACCAGTTCATCGCGATGGCGAAACCTGCCATCGATGCAGGTGTAGTGGATGCGATCGGCCTTCAGGCACATGGCTTGGAAGGTTGGGATGTCGGCACGTTGAAAGGCAAACTGGATAAACTCGCACAGTTGGGTCTGCCACTTTATATCTCTGAATACGATGTTGCCGAAACGAATGACCAGAAACAACTGGCGATCCTGCAGGCGCAATTCCCATTGTTTTATAACCATCCTGCGGTGAAGGGCATTACGCTCTGGGGTTACGTAATCGGCAAAACCTGGGTTGAAGGTAGTGGCTTGATTTCCGAATACGGTGCGCCGCGACCTGCGATGAACTGGCTGATGAATTACCTTAAGGAACATCCAAAATCCTCACCAAAACCCCCACAGGACACGGCCTGTGATTTACCATCAACCGTTCAGTGGACCTCGACTGATCCTCTGATTTCACCACAGAATCCAGACTGGGCGTCCATCAAAGATCCAACCATTGTTAATTACAACGGTAAGTATCACATGTTCGCTACCGTCTTTAATTCAGCAAAGGGTTCCTGGGGTAGTGTGTACTCGAACTTTACGGACTTCTCTCAGGCCGGTTCCGCCAGGCAGTTTGATATGACGGCCACCGCCACCGGCGGAACGGTTGCGCCGCAAGTGTTTTACTTCGAGCCGCACCATAAGTGGTATCTCATTTATCAGTGGGGCGCGAAGTACTCAACGAATGATGACATCGGCAATCCATACGGTTGGAGTGCGCCTAAATCTCTGCTGAGCAATGGCCTGAATAACGGTATTGATTACTGGACAATCTGTGACGACAACTACTGCTATCTGTTCTTCTCCGGCGATGATGGCAAACTGTACCGCTCCAAAGTCACGGTCGCGAACTTCCCGAATTTCAACGGCTATGAAGTCGTGATGTCTGATAATGAAGTGGGCAAATTGTTTGAAGCGTCCAACGTCTACAAGGTTGAAGGCACAGATAAATACCTGCTGCTGGTGGAAGCGTATGAGCCTCGCTATTTCCGTTCATGGACGGCCACCAGCCTCGATGGCCCTTGGATGCCACTGGCGGATACCAGAGACAACCCATTTATAGGCCAGGCTAATGTCACCTTCACTGGCAACCCGTGGACAAGAGACTTCAGCCACGGTGAGATGATTCGCTCCGGCCACAATCAGAAGATGGAGATCAATGCCTGTAACATGCAGTACCTCTATCAGGGGCGTGATCCGAATATCAAAGCTCCTGATTACAGCTCCGAGCCTTACAAACTGGGTTTGATTACCGCAAGGTAATTGCCAGCCCAGTGCATTTGACTAAAGCCCCGTTTTCGGGGCTTTTTTTGACCTGAATCCGTGACTTCAAAGTGGATGCAGGGTGTATGGGCTTGCGCGCTGCGCCGCCATGGAGTCACGGATTCAGGTTTTACGACCAGCCCATTCTGCCATGACCACGTGGGTTTTGACCTTGGTGATGTTCGGGTCAGACTCGATCGAGTTTCGGATGGACGTGACTCGCTCCATGCTGGCGGCTTTGCACAGAACCAGCAGATCGGTATCACCGCTGATGCCATAACAATGCACTATTTCCGGATAGACGTTGATTAACGGCATGATGTCATCGCATTTAATCGCGGTATGGTAGATCTCAAAAAACGCCGTAACCCCTTGCTCATCAGGCTGACGCAGGATCACCTGATAACCATTGATCACACCAGTTTCTTCCATTTTCCTGATGCGTTCAGAAACCGATGAACGCGATAGATTCACTTGCTGGGCAATTCTGGCAACCGGTTGACGGGCATTGTCCATCAGTTCTTTCAGAATTAATTGATCGAATTTATCCAAAGCAGCACTTCCAAGGTAGAAATCGACAAAACGACGGATAAGCACGACGTTTTGCAACCGACGTTAAGAGTATTATTCCGTGAGAGCTTAATCGTTTGGATACACAAATGCAGCAAACACAAGCAAGCATCGGTCGCTGGCAGGGCGTTGGCCTTCTGGTCACCACCATGTTGGGCACCGGGTTGTTTATCCTGCCTCAGTTGACGGTTGAACTGGTCGGTGCTCAGGCATTGTGGTCATGGACGTTGCTGGTGCTGGCCATGTTACCGGTCGCTCAGGTTTATGCTGCTCTTGGCAGGCAATACCCTCACGCTGGTGGTCCGGCGCAGTTTGTTGAATTAGCGTTTTCTCCACGTCAGGGACGTATTATCGGCCTGATGTTTCTGCTGATGGTGCCCATTGGTGCCCCAGCCGCCATTGAGATCACCATGGAGTTTGTTTCGCTGCTGGTTCCGGTCAGTGGTGTCAGCAAGCCGTGGATTGAGCTGGCGTTGCTGGGCAGTATTCTGTTGCTTAACTGGCGTGGTATCCAGGCATCCAGTATCTGGCAGACGGCTTTGACGCTGACCATTCTCGCCATTGTTATTGTTCTACTGCTGGTACGTCCGTCGCCAGAAGAGCAGGTTCAGCCGCTGTTTCATAGTGGCGGCGGCTCGATCCTGACGGCTCTGGGGCTTGCCGTCTGGAGTTTTATCGGGGTCGAGACCATGACTCACCTGGTCACCGAGTTTAAAAATCCCAGGCGGGACTTTCAGTTTGCCCTGCTCATGGGTGTCTTGCTGGTTGGGCTGATCTATCTGGGTTGCACCTGGTTGATGCTCTCGGTTTCCACCGGTGGTGGGCTGGCGATGAGTCTGGTTTTTGACCGCGTATTTGGTGCTGGTGGACGCTGGATTATCGGCATCGTTGGCGCACTCAGTGGCCTGGCCACCATTAATGTATATGTCGCCAGTGCTTCCCGCCTGATGGCGAGCCTGAGCGCTCAGGGGGCGTTGCCAGCCGTCTTTGCCCGTCAAAACCGCTTTCGCGTTCCCGGCATTGCGCTGATGACCGAATTGGGTGCCATTAGTGTTGTCTTACTGACGGCGACGCTGATGGAGTTGCCTTACAGCCTGTTGATTCAATGGACCAATGGCGTGATTGTACTGATCTATCTGATGTCCATGCTGGCGGGTATCAAGCTGGTGCCGAGTCAGCGTTTGTATGCCGTTAGTGCGGCTGCTTTATGTCTGCTGTTTGCCGTCTCACTCGGCATCAACATGCTTTATGGTTTGATTCTTTGGGGCAGTTTGCAGTTGTTGTACTTTTTGCGTCAGCGTCCGTCGCTGCTGGAAGCGCGATAGCTCGCCGGTGTTTTTCCGGTCATTTTTTTAAAGTCGCGAATGCAGTGTGCCTGATCAAAATAGCCGAGACGACAGGCTAGGTCGGCCCATTGAATGGGTTGGTCGCTGACAATTTCATTGGCAATCTGCTGCAAACGATACATGCGTAGCACCCACTTGGGTGTCAGCCCGACATGCTGGCGAAACAGCCGTTCCAGTTGCCGGTTGCTGAGTTCAAACTGCTCACAAACCTGTTCGACCCGAAGCCAGTCGTGGTTCGTTTCCATGGCCAGCACAATCTCATGGGCAAAAAAAGCGGATGCGGACGGATCTTTAATGCCAGTCATAGCCTGCTCAAGCCACGTTGTGAACGCTTCAATGCATTGTTCGGCAGTGTCCAGTGTATTCAATTCAGCCTCAAACAGATTGTTGGATACCTGTAGAACGGTATCTGTATCCAACTCCTTATCGGTAATCTCTGCCAGAGGGCGTTTCAACCAGGCGTAAAACAACCCCGGCTTAAACCGACAGCCGATGGCCCGTGAATGTCCGGTCAGCTGCTTTTTGAAATGGCCGCGTATGGGGCCGAACAGGGCGCTGTGACCGGGTTCATAAACCAGATGTACACAGGGGTGAGGCAGGTTCTCCGATACAAAAGACTCGCCGTCCGGCAGTTGCCATTGCACGATCCAGAAATAATCAATAAACCTAGCCAATCGTCCAGTCGGTCTGATGGTTCGCAGGCTGAATGGGCGATCCGGCTGGCTCAGCAGACCGCTGGGAGAAGTGTTATGCGTCATGTCGTGTTTTTACAATCCTGTTGGCTGCTGCAAGCCTAAGCTTATTGCATCCTTATAGAGCAAGACAGGTAAAACCATGAGCAAGACACTGACATGTACCTTCTCAGTCGCGGACTGGCAGGAAAGCGAACAATGGCAGAGCAGTGACAACTGTGTGACGAAAACGGCGGCGATTAAATACCACTATACGGGCGACATTCAGGGTGAAAGCCAGATGCAGATGGTGTTGATGTACTACCCAAATGGTGAAGCCCACTTTACCGCGCTTGAGCATATTGAAGCCGACGTTGATGGCAAGCGCGGCGGCCTGGTGCTAAGCCACAACGGATTGCACAGTGAGAAAGTCGCCAACGGCCAGTGCGAGCTGGTATTCAGCACTGGCGAACTGGAAGGGCTGAGAGGTCATGGCAGCTATGCTGCTGACGCCAGTGAGGTCACTCTGGTGCTGGAAATAATCTGATAAGCATTCATACCACTGATGCATTTCTCTATACTGGTGGGCTTTGGTTCACCAGAGCATAGCGATCACTGATATGAAAAAAATCACCGCCTACATTGACGGCCAATACGGCACCACCGGTTTGCAGATTCAGGAGCGTCTGAACGCCCATCCGAATGTGGAGCTGCTGAGCATTCCGGAAGATCAGAAAAAAGATCCGGAGCTGCGCCGTGAATTTCTGAATAAGGCGGATGTTGTTTTTCTGTGCCTGCCCGACGATGCCTCGCGACAGGCGGTTGCATTGATTGATAACCCCGATACCGTGATTATTGATGCTTCGACAGCATTCCGTGTTCATGCCGACTGGGTATATGGCGTACCGGAACTTCCGGGATATCGTGAGCGCATCAAAACCGCCAACCGTATCGCGAATCCCGGCTGCTACCCGACTGGTATGAATATGTTGATTGCACCGCTGGTGGCCGCTGGTATCGTACCGAAAGATTATGCCATGACGGTACAGGCCATTACCGGTTACAGCGGTGGTGGCAAAGGCATGATTGCCGACTACCGCGGCAAAAATGGTGCTGAGGCTTCCAAAGCGGCAGCGCGGCTGAAAAACCTGGATCTGAACCACAAACATCTGCCCGAGATGACCAAAATATCCGGCTTGGATCATGCCCCGGTTTTTGTCCCGACGGTCGCCAATGTTGAGCAGGGTATGCTGGTTTCTATTGCCTTGCATGAGCATGCGATTAATGGCACGGCAGAACAGGTTTATGACACGCTGGCGAACGTCTATGAACCGGAAGTGTTCGTCAAACTCTATCCGCTTAATGATGAATCACAGTTGGAAGAAGGTTTTCTGGAGCCGACAGCCTGTAATGGCTCTAACCTGATAGAACTGTTTGTGGCAAGCTTTGAGGATCGCATTTTTCTGACAGCTCGCCTGGATAACCTTGGTAAAGGCGCCTCTGGAGCGGCGGTGCAGAATATGAATTGTCGCTTCGGTCTGGATGAAAATACTGGACTGTGATTTTCAAACCTTTCAAATCCCAATAGGGGATTCAGGCTCATGATAACGAGCGGGTAGCGGCTACTACCTGCTCATTGTAACCTGAATCCGTGACTCCATAGCGGCGCAGTGCGCAAGCCATTGATTCCTCTTTGCTTCCCAAAAATTGGGGTGAACCTATGGGTGCACCTGCAATTACTTTGGAGTCACGGATTCAGGTGTAAAAGAGCTGTGAATGATGCGCTGAAGAATCGACCAAGACGGGGCAGGTCGGTTATTCGCTCAGACCTTCATCCAGATACTCATTCTTGAGTTTCACGTAATTACCAGCAGTATACTTGAAGAACGACTTTTCCTTATCGGACAGCGGACGCGCCTTTTGAGCCGGGCTGCCCTTATACATGTAACCGGATTCCAGGCGCTTGTCTGGCGGCACCAACGTTCCCGCTGCAATAATGACCTGATCCTCAACGACAGCACCATCGAGAACGGTTGAGCCAATCCCCACCAGAACCTGATTACCAATCGTACAACCGTGCAGACAGGCTTGATGACCGATCGTAACGTCATCCCCAATGGTCAGAGGAAAACCTCCTGGGTTATAATCGCTGGCGTGGGTAATATGCAGAACAGCACCGTCTTGCACCGAAGTTCGCTGACCAATCGTAATGGTATTCATATCACCACGTACAATCGCCGCAGGCCAGACCGAACTATCGTCCCCCAGGGTAACGTTGCCCAGAACATAGGATTCGGGTGAAATCATTACCCGTGCACCGATTTGCGGCTGCTTGCCGCGAAAAGAATATATCGCCAAATCGCTCTCCTGCTTTTATGGTATGACTGATAACTTGACCTGAATCCGTGACTTCATAGCGGCGCAGTGCGCAAGCCATTGAAGGAGCTACGGAATACGTTGTTTCAATGGTAATAGAAAACTGAATCATTGAACTGCAGAGTAAAGGGTAAATTGAATAGTAAAACGTCAAAGGGTAGCAGCTTACTGGCACAAAACATTTAGCGTTTTGCAGTTTACATCTCATAAAGATTACTAAATCGGAAAATCATGGACATGTTAAAGCTTTCTCGCAATTGGCGAAATCGATCCGAAGAAATCGCCGCCATCGACCTGGGCTCGAACTCATTCCACATGATCCTGGCAAAGGTTTCCAACGGCCAAATCAGTATTATTGACCGTTTAAAAGAACCGGTGCGGCTTGGTTTCGGGCTGAACAGCGATGGCCAGCTTGACGATCTGTCGCAGCGGCGGGCGCTGGAATGCCTGGAACGCTTCAACCAACGCATCAAACATTTGCCCGACTCCAGCGTGCGCGCTGTAGGTACGCGCACCTTGCGCCAGGCAAAGAACTCGCATCGCTTTCTCATTAAAGCGGAAAAGGCACTGGGTTTTGATATCCAGATTGTCTCCGGACACGAAGAGGCTCGCCTGGTATATCAGGGTGTTGCCTTTGGTCTTGAGGACGATCATCAAACTCGCCTGGTCATTGACATCGGCGGCGGCAGTACCGAAATTATTGTCGGCGAGGATTTTCAGCCCAAGACAATGGAGTCCCTTGGCCTGGGTTGTGTTTCGATGACAAAACGCTTTTTCAGCGATGGCAAAATCTCCAAACGCATCCTGGCTGATGCTGATGTCTACTGTCATCGCAAACTCGAACCCTTTTATAGTCGTTTCCGGCGCGCAAGCTGGGATCGAGCCATCGGCTGTTCCGGATCAATAAAAAGCATTGCCAGTGTTCTTGAAACCATGACCGGTCACCCTGCCATTACACCGGCAGGGATCGATAATATTCTTGAGGAAGCCCTAAAAGCAAAAAGAATAGACAACCTGAATCTACCTGGTCTGGCGCACCAGCGCCAGGCCGTATTCATGGGTGGTCTGGTAGTGTTACGCGCCTGTATGAATGCGCTATCGC
Source organism: Reinekea sp. (assembly GCA_037389025.1). GTDB lineage: Bacteria > Pseudomonadota > Gammaproteobacteria > Pseudomonadales > Natronospirillaceae > Reinekea. Next base: position 8,785 of record JARRJP010000013.1, read on the forward strand.
TGCAACAGCTTGAAGCTTCTCCCTGGGCTCTTCGCGAAGGTCTGCTCTATGACATGCTCGGGTATGACAATCTATCCGATATGCGTGAGCGCTCGGTGCAGGAGCTGACCCGCCGGTTTCACTCCGACCAAAGCCATGCTGAACAGACAAACAAGGTTGCACAGAAAATGCTGGCACAGGTTAATGAACATCTGAAACTCGACTCCCCCTGGTCACGCTACCTGCAATGGGCCTGTTGGCTGCAGGAAGTTGGCTTGGATATCAACCATGATCGCTTCCATCTGCATGGCGGATACATTGTCGAGAACTCACATCTGGCAGGCTTTGGTTATGACGAACAACGCCGCCTGGCCTACCTGGTACGTAATCACCGCAAAAAACCGGACTGGAACCAGATGCAATCCTTACCGGAAGAAGAACATTTCGACTTTGCCCTGGTGCTGCACGTTTTTCGTCTGGCCTGTGTACTGACGCGCGCGCGTAATGATATCGATCACACTGGCTGGTCGCTGTCCTTCGAGAATGATGCCTTGCATTTCCGAGCCCCTGAAGTCTGGTGGCATAGCCACCCATTGGTGCGCAATGAATTACAAACCGAACTGAACAACATGAAAAAAAGCCCGTTCAGCCTGACAATTCATTCACCACTTGATGAGCAAAGCAATTAGAGAAAACCGGTGATACAGCTCATTTCCGCCGTTGACTCCAGCGATTTTTCAACGGCCTTCGATCTTTGCTGAAATTTCCGGGTTAATCCCTGAATCCGTGACGCCATAGCAGCGCAGTGTGCAAGCCACTGAAGAAGTCACGGATTCAGGTAATATGTTTTCTCAGCAAGACTCAGCATCATCCTTTCTGATTTTATCCAGCGCTGCATAAAGATACTCAGTAAAGAAACCATGCATTAAAAACCGCTGACTCAGATTCCACGGGCCAACCAGATACAGAGGGAACTTGTTATAGGACATTTCGGCAAATTCAGGACGCTGCAATATTTCACCAAGACGAATGGCAATGGATTGATCGAGATTAAAGCCATTAATCGCATCACGATATTCTTCTCGCGTTAACAGCAGACAGAACAGGCACATAAACAAGGAGTGAGCGCTTTCAAAATCAATAATTTGGGTTCGCCGACGCACCACTTTGAATTCGCTCATATCAATCGGCTGCCAGGCAGACCAGTCCGGCTCTTTCGCTTCGATTTTTCTGCCTTGGTTTTGCCAGTAACCCAGTTCGCGAAAGACACGAAAAAGTTCCTGATCGTGTTTTACAAAGCTGTCTTCGCGCATGTCGGAAATTTGTTTCGGAAACAGCCTTAACAGCTCCGGTGGTGTTTTCCCGGAGTTCAACGCCAGAAAATTAAGCAGATTGGATTCGGTAGTGTAATGTCGCAGAATCAGTAGATTGGCTTCATAACTGACCCAGTATTTGCAGAACCAGCAGATCAGGCTCTGCAACAATTTATGGGCGCGAAATTGCGGCAACGGCAGACGTTTCAAAAACCAGGTAACGTGCAGCAGTATGGCAAAGAAGAATTGCAATATCGGCCTGACTGTCCAGCGAAACGGGTTATCCAGATCGCGCAGCCAAAGCTCAACGGCTTCCTGCTCAATCGGGAATGAGTTATCAAATTGCAGGGCGCGTAAATATTCGCTGCGCTGACCTTTATTCATCGATTTCTTCCAATTGCAGACAATAGAGTCGACCAACCACCGTCGCTGTACGAGCAATTTTATCTATCTGAGCTTCATTCTGGCACAAACGATCCAACAACTCATAAAGCTTATTCATGTGCTCGGCATCATTGGCGCCGTGATAACGCAAAAAACTCACAAAACCGGCTTCCTCACCCAATAGCTGCTCAATGCGCTCGGCCCAGTTGCTAGCCATCTTTTCGCCCAGACCTTCGATAATCCACATGGCGCCAATCATATCCACTGGATTGGGTTGCGATGCCCGGTACATTAAAAAACCGTGCAATGCTTCTGTGCCCACATTACGAGGCTGGTTTTGCAACGTTTCAGCATCACCGCCGGCTTTCAGATAATCCGCTTCCAATACCTGATAATCCTTATGTTCTTCCTTGGCGTGACCGATCACCACGGAACGCACATCAGAATAGTCGCGATCAAAACTGGAAGCACTGCGTGAAATCCAACGCGAACCTTCAATCACCTGTTGGCGCATATTCAGTAACAGGTTTTGATAATCTTCACGGGTAAAATGTCCCTGCTCCAATCGTTTTATCACCGGCACCCGGTTGAGTCTGCGTTCAAATTCAAACCAGATGCGCATAAGACTACGCAGGCACTGCTGGGCATGCTCATTCAATTGGCTTTGGTTCATATCAGTCACCCATTACCGTCAGTTTCATATAGGCTACGTTAAAACGACCACTTTCCGGCACCATGCACAGGATCTGGTCGCCCGGCTTGAATTGCTGCGTGCGGCGGAATTCATCCAACATAATAAAGATGGAAGCACAACCGGTATTACCACGGGTATAAAGGTTGGTGTACCAGCGTTCTTCTGGAATGGCAGCACCAGCTTGCACCAGCATATCGAAAATTTTGCTGCGGAAATGGTCGGACGAATAATGACATAGCAGATGGTCGATCTTATCGGGATGAGTCTTGCCTTCCTCAATCAAACGCAGAAAGCCATCAACACCAATCTTAAGTACATTTTCCAGCAATCGAACATCCTGACGCAGCAATAGTGCACCGGCCTTTTCTGCTTCGGCATAAGTGGGGTAATCCTGCCAGGTACGTGGATCATGTGAGTCCAGAGGTGCACCGACACTCATGCAGGTCGGGAAGGCGTCCGCATGAGAATAGCTGGTGATCCAGTCTATGCGAAAACTGTTTTTACGCGGCTGGTTTTCCAGCAGACAGGCACCGGCACCATCGGACAGCATCCAGCGTAAAAACTCAGCGTTAAAGTCAATGGATGAGGCATCTTCAATGGCCTCATAACGGCTGGCTTTGAATAATCGTGACGACAATTCACTACCAATGACCAAAGCATTATCGTGCTCGCCACAACGCAGATTCAAATAGGCGGTTTTCATTGCCATTAAACTACTGGAGCAGATGCCATGCGCGGTACTGATCTCCGCCTGTGGAATTTCCAGTTGCGCTTGAACCAGACTGGCAAACCCCGGCAATACCATATCACCCTGGCTGGTTGCGCAGGCAAGCATACTCACCTTGCGCATATCAACAGCGCTTTTTTCAATACAATCGCGTGCGCAAAGTACAGCCATGGTTTCGTTCAAGACGGTGGTTTCATGACGGTCATTGAGCGCATAGTGGCGCGTCTTAATGCCATTAGCCCGCAGTATTCTGCTTTTCAGTTTGCTTGGTTTACCATGAACCAAACCAAGAATATTTTCGATCTGCCCATTATCAATGGGCGGCCCCGGCAGGTAATGGCCGGTACTGTTAATATAAACATCTTTCATACAACTAATTCCCAAGAGATCAGTGCGCTAGCCTTGTGCTGCGCAGCTTATGAATTAAGCAGCGCAGAAATTCTTCTGCATAAGGCAACACACAAACGACCAACATAAAGGTCAGATAAGACGGCAAATATCCTTCGCCACCATGTGCTTTTTCGATACGAATAAATTGAAATTGACCAACCCAGTCCATAGCAAAAAGTTTTTGTACTATCGGCCAGTTAATGATCAGGATGATCGATAACATATACAGCGGCAGGGTGGCGAGATAACTGTGAGCGTGCATTTCCCAGATACTGATTCTGCGCCTGGGTGCGGCATACTTAACATCATGATGCGCAACCACCTCGTGCAAAATCAGCGCTGCGAAACAAACCAGTAAAATCAGAATGTTTACCCGAAACATCAGGCATAACAAAATCGGGATAGCGATCTGAATACCCATGATCGCGTGATAGAAGGATTCCAACAAACCAGAGGTATGCTCAATCTTGGTTGCCCGATGGCAGCACCAGTCAACAAATCCGGCGATGCCCCAAAGTGGCAGAAAGACATAGAGCAACAGGTTTACCAATAGGGTATTTGCAGCCATCACAATTTCCATACATCAGGTTATGAAGTCATGATCCTGAATCCACTCTGGAGTCACGGATTCAGGATGATCTTAAGTTGGCTGGTAATGGCTGTTTTGTAAAGTGCGCTAATACCAAGCATCCCCTAATGCTACCAGTAGAACATTATATTGATACTTCTATGCGCTATTCTGACTAAAAAGTTGAATTAGTAGCGATTTATTAAACTCGAATGACGATAGAAAGATTTTATCATTGCTCCACTAAAGCCTTCAGGCAGACCATTCGCGATTTTGCAGTATCACTCGATAACCATCGGCATCTTCAAAGGTTTTGCCCTGTAAAGCCAGTCCTGCCTAGTACCTGAATCCGTGACTTCAGGTAGTATTAACAGGCCCGAGCAGGCTTCCGAGATTGAACTTTCCTAACCAACCAGAATACATGATAATGATTACCTGAATCCGTGATTCCAGAGTGGATTCAGGGTGTAAGAGCTTGATTTCTATTTGTTTTTTCAAAAATTGCAGGTTCACCCCAATTTTTGGGAAGCAAAGTGAAATCAATGGTTTGCACACTGCGCCGCTATGAAGTCATGAATTCAGGTTTTAGCTTTACGGGCCTTTGTGTCTGGCTTCCAACGTTTTCAATCAGAGAGTACGGATTAAATGCCAGTGCCGTATCACAGCATATCAACAGCCGACCCGGACGACGTTGTGTTTTACCGAATGGTCGACAACGCCCCTGACGCTGTTCTCAGTTTTGATTCAACAGGTCGTATCCGTTACGTTAACCGTAAACTCAAAGCACTTTTTGACATTAATGATGCCAGTGACATCGTTGGTAAAACCGCGACTGAAGCCTGGCCTGGAACCTTTTTTATTGGTCTTGAGCTGACCGTTCGGCGTGCTATTGATCACGCAGAAACTTCCAGCATTGAACTCAGCTACCAGCTTGGCAGCGGCCGGGTTATCCATCTTGCGGTTCGAGTGGCAGCCGAGCAGGGTGCTGACGGTCAAATCCTTGGTGCTGTCGCCTTTGGCACCGATATCAGCCAGCATAAGATTCCGCCAGACGAGCCCGAGCAGCAGGTGTCTCGCTTTTTGGACAACACGGGCTTTGCATTCTGCTATCATGCACCGCTTCATCGTCCAGAATGCATGCCCTATGTCAGCCCGGGTGTCGAGTCGCTCTTTGCACTGAAACCCGAACAATTGGCGGTCAATCTTGAGCCGATGAAAGCCATGCTCCATCCAGATGACCGCCCCCATCTCGAAGCCAGCATTATTGAGGCTGCCCGTAACCAGTCTCCGTTGCAGCTTGAATTTCGCATTCAGCACCCAGAGCAGGGCGAGCGCTGGATTGAACTGCGCGCCATACCACAGTCGCTGAGCGACCATTCCCTTCAGATGCATGGCATCATGCTGGATATCAGCGAGCGCAAAAAAGCACACTGGCGCATGGAGCTGCTGAAACATGCTGTCAACCAGTCAAGCGTATCCGTGTTCCTGAATGATGAGGCATTGGGGATTGTTGAGGTAAATCAGACTGCGTGTCGGACACTGGGTTATACACGGGAAGAAATGCTGAGCATGGTATCGTCGGATATCAACCCGGATATAAGCGAAGCCGCCAGAGAGGCATTCCTGCACAACCATTGCCAGCCAAACTGCATCGAGAGTTACTATCGCACCAAAACAGGCCGCACCATTCCAGTTGAGTTGAGTTTTAATCTGGTTCACCACGGTGGCAAGCGCTACTTTCTTTCTTTAGCTCGTGATATCAGTGAGCATAAGGCGCTCCTTGCACAATTGAAGCTCAGTGAACGCGAATTCCGTTCTTTGGCTGAGCATCTGCCGGATAATGTCGTCCGCTGGGACAATGAAGGGCGGTGTCTTTATCTCAATCCGGCATTGGAACAGGAGTTGGGCCTGAGCAAAGAAGAGGTTATCGGTAAAAAACTGAAAGAAACCTATCCCAGAAAGCTGAAGAACAATACCTGCCTTACCCAGCTGATGGCCTGCCAGCAACACACCATGCTGTCACGGGTTGCCATTCCAAAGCTGGACGGAGAAGTACGTCTGCATGACATCAAGTTGACGCCAGAGTATGACCGCCAAGGGGCTCCCGTCAGTATCCTGGGTATAGGGCGGGATATGACCGAGTTCTATATGTTGCAGGAAGCATTAACGGACAGTGAACAGGCTTTTCGTAATCTAGCGGAGAATGCACCTGACAATATAGTGCGCTACGACCGGGAAATGCGTATTCGTTACCTGAATCAACGGCTACTGCGATTTCTTGGTATAGACAGCGCAGAACAGATCATAGGTCACAAATACCATAATCTCTCCCAGAACAAGCGCTACTGCGAGGTTATTGAAACAGCGCAACAGGCCATGGATCATGGTAAAAGCGCGCAACGGGAATTGCAGTTTCTGGAAAAAGACCATGTTGTTTATCACCAGATTATCGCCGTCCCAGAGCAGGGACCTGACGGTGAAATCGTCGGTGTATTGGTCTTTGGTCGTGATATTACCCAGATTCGCGAGACAGAGCATCGCTTGCAGCACTTTATCGACACGCTGCCGGGTATGGCATTTGCGCTTTTGGTGATGCCAGATGGTCAAATGAGTTTCACCTGTGTTAGCCCTGCAGTACAGGGACTCACTGGCTTGTCTGCCAAACAGGTTGAAGAAGATGTCACCACATTCTTTGCACTGATCCATTCGGAAGATCGCGAGGTTGTCAAAAAAACGTTCAGCTGCGGGGCCGAAAACTCCAGGATTGGTGATATGGAGTTTCGTCTCTGTCGTCAGGAGCAGGCCGATATTTGGGTAGAGTGTCATGCTCTGCCGGAATATCGCCCTAATGATACGATTCTCTGGCATGGCATCATGCTCGATATTACTGAGCGCAAGCAGGCTGAAGTCTCCGCAATCAGCCACTTGGAGGAATCGTCACGGCTACAGCGTCTGCAAACTGCCAATGAGCTGGCTACGCAACTGGCTCACGAGCTTAACCAGCCTCTGGCTGCCATTACCAGCTATGCTGAGGCTGGCATGCAACAACTCGTTAATCTGAAGATGGATACCCAACCTCTACCCTCTCTACTGGAACAGATCTCCCGCCAGGCCATACGTGCAGGTAACAGCATTCGTCACATGCGTGCTTTTATGCGTCGCGGCCACATTGATCCAGAACCTACCTGCCTGCATACCTTGATTCTGCGCGTTTGTGACCTGCACACAACCTGCATCCGCAACAACGTACTGCATTTGGCTATTGATATGGAGCCTGGACTGCCGAGAGTGCAAGGGGTTGAAGTACAGATCGAACAGGTCATTCTCAACCTGCTGCGCAACGCACATGAGGCCATTGTTGAATCCGGCCAGAGGGATGGCTCCATTCGTATTATCTGTCGCACCTGTGCGCCAATGGTGCAGCTTACAATTCATGATAACGGCCCCGGTTTTGACCCGGATATCGCCGACCGTCTGTTTGAACCCTTTGCCAGCACCAAAGGCCATGGGTTAGGCGTGGGGCTGAGTATCAGTCGCAATCTGGTGGAAGCCCATGGTGGGCAGCTCTGGGTAGACCAGGAAGTCAGCCAAGGATGCGCTGACCCAGCTATTACTGGCCAGCAGAATGAGCGTAACCACCTATGCCAGCGGCCAGAGCTTTCTTGATGCCAGCCAGTATCACTTGGCAGGTTGTATCTTACTGGATATCTCCATGCCAGGTATGAATGGGCTGGAAGTGCAAAAGGTTTTGCAGGCGGAGGGTTGCACTACTCCGATCATCTTTTTGTCGGGTCATGGTGATATTCCTATGGCAGTCGAAGCGATTCGTTCAGGCGCTCTGGATTTTCTGGAAAAACCAGTCCCTGGTGCCAGGCTTATTGCTCTGATTCATAAAGCCGTGCAACTGGCTCGGGCACAACAGCAGGAAAAACGGCACATCATTCAGGTGCGCCAGGCCTATGAGAAGCTAACACCGCGCGAACGGGAAGTGTTTGCCAAAGTAACCGCCGGGAACTCGAACAAACAAATAGCCCTCCAGCTTGGTATCAGCCATCGTACCGTTGAAGTCCACCGTAATAATCTGATGCAAAAAATGGCAGCTAATAACTTGGCAGAACTGATCCGGTTGGCTCAATACTGTTAGTGGAATCGTTACAGCCTGAACCTGAATCCGTGACTCCATAGCGGCGCAGTGCGCAAGCCATTGATTCCTCTTTGCTTCCCACAAATTTCAATAAACCTATGCACCTATAATTTTTGAAAAAACAAATAGAAATCAAGCTCTTACACCTTGCATCCACTCTGGAGTCACGGATTCAGGTTTGCTACTCTAAATGCACTGGTTAGAGTTGATTTCTGGTCAATTTTCCCGATAAAAGCGCTTACGTAATTATACGTATGGTAAGTGCGTAACGAAGTCGAATATTATCCTGTTGCAACGGATGGTATTCGAACGCTTAAGCTATAGGGCGTTAAGACCTCGTTATTCAGATGGATTCAGGTAGTAGAAAGAATTTCTGTTAAGCGTTAGCTTTGGAAAGTAGGGCAATAGCCAGTTTCATGTCAGAGATTAAAAGCAAAACCTTTTAATTTGTGTATTTATGCATCATGAAAATAGCTAATTCTATATCTGAATATTCTTAGCCCGATTAATCCGGCCAATAAACCAGCGATTCCATTGCCTCTTTTACTTGAGGTGCTTTTGAAAGTCTGGTACTGATTAGCTGTAGACGTTAATAATATTTGGGTGGATCAGTAGTTATGTTCCAAAAAAAGAATGACCCATCAGCTAAAATTAGCCCAGTATTTTCCCATATTGATCGGGCCAGAAAAGATGGCAGTGATATAAAGATCATTCTTGATGATGATACCTATCTGATCGTGATGGGACGTTCAAATCAGTATCTATCATCGACAGATAATCTGGAACGCTTTATCCATCAGGATATCTGGAAAGATATTAGAGTCAGCAGCGCTGAGGCATTCCATTTCGAACAAAACCATCCAGAGAAAAGAGACTTGGCCGAACTGTTATGGCATCTGGCCTATCATCAATCCGCTGGTGGCTTATTACCTGGATGCCGTAGAGATGACGTAATCAAATTGATCCAGTGGCCAAACTTTACCCGCCTGCCTAAATCGCCTGAAAGTCATCGAATTGCAGCTTTGTTTAGTCGAAGAGCAACCTCTATTGTGCTGGCTTCCCGAATATTAGATGTGGCCGAAACCGAATTGCATCAGTTTTACAGTGCATCCATGTACGCTGGGTACATGAATAAAGTTAATCGGGCTATGACTGTTCAAACAGAACCCAGAAGTAGTCAGGAGCTATCCATTGTTCGAAAACTGATGCGGCGACTGGCAAGAGCAAGTTGAGCAAAAAGTATCGGATTAGACACAAAACTTTTTCAATGCAAAAGGCTGCGTTTTATGGCTTATAAAATTGTTTTTGCAGGGCAGGTAGGTGCCGGGAAAACAACAGCAATTAACGCAATCAGTGATATTCCCGTGGTATCGACTGAAGCAAATACATCAGATTCCCTGGCGCAAACAAAACAGAAAACGACCGTTGCAATGGACTATGGTGCACTTCACCTGAGTAATGACGACAAGGTTTTTCTGTACGGTACTCCGGGACAGGAACGCTTCAACTTCATGTGGGAGATTCTTTCTGTTGGTGCATTAGGCATAGTGCTGTTGATAGATCATAGCCAAGCCCAGCCAGTGCAGGATATGCGCTTTTATCTGGATACATTTTCATCCTTTACCAAGCAGGGGGCGGTTGCTATTGGTGTGACTCATATGGACTTGACCGAGGGCGACTCCCTGGCGCCTTACCTTGAATGCCTTCAGGATTACCACATCAGTGTGCCTGTATTTGAAGTTGATGCCCGCGAATCCCGCGATGTAAAAACGCTTGTATTGAGCTTGCTTGCAATGTTGGATCAGGATTTTTAATGGCTGAGCTGAAAGCACATAGAAACGCCGATCTGTTTGAAAGCCCGATTCTGGAAGTCAAAGACTTTGGTGTCAGCTTTGCGGAGCGGATTATCCTCAGCGCTGTTGACTTGGAGATTTATCCTAAACAGTTGATGTGCCTGATTGGCCCGACTGGCGTTGGCAAGAGCACCTTACTTAGATCACTGGCCGGCTTTAACAATACCAATCCGAACTTTCACAGTTGGGGGCAGGTTCGTTATCTGGGTCAGGAACCGGCAGAAGAAGCGCCAAGGCCTCATTTAGTACAGCAGAACCCGCGCCTGTTAATGTCAGATCTGTTGCAAAATCTGATGTATAACCTCCCCGAGCGGCATACATTAACGTTGTCACAGCAGCGAGATCTGGCTGCCAGAATGCTGGAAGAGGCAAACCAACCCCAGCTTGCAGATAAACTCAATGAACCAGTTATACAACTGTCGCTTGTCCAACAACGTTTAGTGATGATAATTCGTGCCTGCAATACCCGGCCCCGCCTGCTCTGCCTTGACGAACCTTGCAGCGGACTGGCAACAGGTGAAGAAGACATACTGCTGAATTATATCGATTTGCAACGCAGCAGACGTGCCGTGTTGATTTGTCTTTATAACCGTAAACATGTGCTTCGACTGGGCGGAAAGACCGCCCTGCTGGCAAGTGGTTGCATTCAGGAATTATCCGAGACGAAAACTTTTTTCTCCAATCCCCGCAGTGCTGCAGCTAATCAATATGTTGCTACAGGCTCTTGTGCGTTACCTTCCCCTGATGCGTCAGTGGATGAGTTGGCGCAAGGCGTTGTACCACCTTCTATACCAGCCGCTGCCCGTGAATACATCAGTGACAGTTTTGGACCGAGAGGCTTTTTATGGTTACAGAATGGTTTTCTCGCAGGTACAGCAATGCCCGGTGTTTTCTTTGATACAGAGTATGACTTGAAAGCATTACAGCGGGTTGGTATTACTCATTTGATTTCACTAATGGAAACACAACCGCCAGTCGAACTGAATCAGACCTATGGCATCACAACCCTTTGGAGCCCTATACCGGATATGGGCGCACCGGAATTATCGCAGGCGGTTGAACTTTGCCAGTATATCAAAGAAAAAATAGACCTGAACTGTGCCGTTGCAGTGCACTGCCGTGCTGGTATGGGCCGAACCGGAACCATACTTGCAGCCTATTTAATATGGTTAGGGAAGGATGCATTTTCAGCCCTTGAACATGTCAGAAATATTGAACCAGGGTGGGTTCAATCACAACAACAGATCGATTTTCTGGAGGCTTTCGAACAACAAAACCAATCAGAAAACAGTATTCAATACACATAAAATTAAAGAGAGAGAGAAAAAAATGTCAACAATTGAAAATGCATTGCAAAAAGCAATCTCCAATATTCCAGAATGTGTTGCAGCGGGTTATGTGGATTTGTCCAGCGGTATGCTGTTGGGTATAAAAACCGTGGACTCCCACCCCAGGGATGTTCTTGATCTGCTGGCGGCGGCAACCACTGACTTATTTCAGGGTTCAAACGTAATGACTATTGAACAATTATTTAAAAAGGCTCGTGGTATAGAACTTGATGATTACCACTATTTCAAAGAGATAATTGTTAACTCTGATAATCTGATTCACGTCTTTACTCGCAGCAAAAGTTATCCAGATCATGTTGCTTGCTTTGTTTGCCGTTTAACGGCAAACCTTGGCATGGTACTGAGTAAGTCCAGGGCTGCCATGCCGATGCTGGAGGCTGCCCTCTAAGAACTTAGGTTCCGAAGTTCTGCTCAAGGTTAATTGGCTTGAGCATCGAAACAAAGATAATAAAATCAGGGCATCGTCTGCCTGTGACGATAGCCCACCTTTAAAGAGGTATATCTTTATGATGCCACGAACGTCAGACGAACATCCTTTGGCAAGCCAGATTCGCTCGACACTCCGAGGCTTGAGTGCACGATCAGGAGCGGACATATCCGCCACTGCTGTTATGACCTCAGATGGAATAATGATAGCCTCTATTCTTGGTGAAACCATTGAAGGCGATACCTTTGCAGCCATGAATGCATCATTACTGATGCTGGCTAAGCGATCATCATCCGAAGTTGATATTGGTCACCTGAAACAGGTTATGGTTATGGGTACCGAAGGTGCCATGCTGTTGACTGAAGTGAACGCCGATACTGTATTGGCAATAGCGACAGAACCATCCGCCAACCTTGGTAAAACGCTGCTGGATACTAACCGAACCGTAGCTGTACTGCAGAAAATGTTTGACGATATAAAACAGTAGCAACTGGTCTTTACCCTGAACAAATCAGCCTATTGTAACTGTAGTCAGGTCCAACTGAGGGCTTCTGCTTACCTGAAGCTCAGCATTTTCTGCTTTTTGCAGCAAAGCTTCTTTGCTTGACGTGGTCAAGAAAATATTTCCAATCCAATTAAGTGACTTTCTTTAATGCCTGAATCCGTGACTTCAAAGTGGATGCAGGGTGTAAGAGCTTGATTCCTGTTTGTTTTTCAAAAATTGCAGGTGCACCCATAGGTTCATTGAAATTTTTGGGAAGCAAATAGAAATCAATGGCTTGCGCACTGCGCCGCTATGAAGTCACGGGTTCAGGTTAAAAAAACACAGAACACTTACTGTTTTTTCACATTTAACCTTTTACCCAAACCTGAGTGATTTGCTTATCCACACTCGAAGGGCTGCCTACAACTCATACTGATAAAAACCTCGCCCAACCTTTTTACCCAGATGACCGGCATCCACCATCTGCTGTAATAGTGGACAGGGTCGGTATTTACTGTCTTTAAAACCATCATGTAGAACATCCATAATGGACAGACAAGTATCCAGACCGATCAGATCAGCCAGTTTTAATGGCCCGGTCGGGTGATTCATACCCAGTTTCATCACTGCATCAATATCTTCAACATTCGCAACACCTTCATAGAGGGTGTAGATGGCTTCGTTGATCATCGGCATCAGCAGACGATTGGAAACAAAACCGGGGAAGTCTTTGACGGTGACTGGTGTTTTACCCAGTTGCTGGCTGACGCTGTATATGGTTTTGAACGTTTCGTCACTGGTTTGCAGAGCGCGAATCAGTTCAACCAGAGCCATCAGCGGTACCGGGTTCATAAAATGCATGCCCATGAATCGATCCGGACGCTTAGTTGCAGCAGCCATGCGAGTCAAAGAAATCGCTGATGTATTGGAGGCAAGAATGGTGTGATCAGGACAGATCCGGTCAAGGCTCTCAAACAACGCAATCTTGGTTGGTTCTTCTTCGGTAACAGCTTCGACAATCAAATCACATTCCGAGAAGACATCCATTTGTGGCGACGCATGCAGGCGTTCAAGAGCGGCCTTTTTGCATTCTGCTTCGATAATGCCCCGCTCAATGCTCTTATCAAGCCCGCGCTGGATCTTTTCCAACGCCTGTTGCAAATGGCTGGGCTGATTATCCACCAGCAAAACGTTATAACCACTGCGGGCAAAGACTTGTGCAATGCCACTACCCATGGTGCCGGCACCTAATACACCGACTGTTTTTATTGTCATCTTTCTGCTCCTGTCAGAGTTGCTTTGCAGCCTATGTTTGGTTTACGTTAACGTCAACTAACACAGGCATAAGTATTTCGAGTATTCCGTAAAGCGAAAGCAGGGGGCATGACTCGCATCAACGATTGCCCTGGCTTTGGATCTGCTGATGAATTAACGCACCTTCAGTATTCACGAACTTGCAGACGAGTTCGACATTAGGACCCGGACTATACGCTTTTACGAAAGTAAACAGTTAATTAACTCTGAAAGAAAGGGTCAACGTCGTATCTACTGTAAAACCTGAATCCGTGACTCCATAACGGCGCAGTACGCAAGCCATGTATTCCTCTTTGCTTCCCAAAAATGGGGGTGCACCTGCAATTTTTGAAAAGCAAATAGAAATCAAGCTCTTACACCCTGCATCCACTTTGAAGTCACGGATTCAGGTAAAAGTGATCGCGCTTGCCTTAAGTTGATTCTGCGTGGCAAACGCCTGGGGTTTTCGCTGGACGATATTGTCCAGTTGGTTGAACTGTACGAGACACCAAAAGATACCCTACCTCAGTTGGAGTACTATCTGGAAACTCTGTTGAAGCACAAGCTCAACCTATTGGCTCAAAAGTCGGATCTGGAGGAGGCAGAACAGGAATGCCGTCAGGCGTTAATGCATCCCGCCAGAGGGTAAATTTCACCTGGCCACGCGCGCCAAAATCCTTGCACCCACACCCCCTGCCACGTACCCTTTGTCCAGTTTTGAAAACTGTTCTGGAGACTTTCAAATGCCCTCTTTTGACATCGTGTCAGAAATCGATAAAGCCGAGTTGAAAAATGCCGTCGACAATGCCAACCGGGAACTGTCCACCCGCTTTGATTTTCGTGGTGTTGAATCCAGTATTGAATTGTCTGGCGATGAGACCATTACACTAAAATGCGAGTCTGACTTTCAGGTTCGTCAATTGCAGGATATTGCGGCCAATAACTGTATAAAGCGCGGCATTAATGCGGCCTATGCGGATGTCGAAGATACACCTGTACACAGTGGTAAAACCTTTTCACTGAACATGAAATTCAAAACCGGTTTAGAGCAACCAACCGCCAAGTTGATCGTTAAGCTGATCAAGGAAAGCGGTATTAAGGTAAAAGCGACCATCCAAGGGGAAAAAGTGCGTGTAGAAGGTAAAAAACGCGACGATCTTCAGCAAACCATGGCGCTCCTGCGTGAGGAAAAGAAAATTGAGCAGGATCTGCAGTTTAATAACATGCGGGACTGATTCAGGGTATAAAAAGGGCGGTAATAGCCGCCCTAAGTATAGGCGTTCCTTGTTTTGTGCCTCTCAATACTATGTCAGAGAGTCTTCACTGGCATTACCTACAGTTGGCAAATCCGGTATGAATGAAATCAGTTAGTGCCTGTCCGGACAGGCACCAGTTAGAATAAATAGTCTGCCATTTTTTATGAAAAGAAACGGATAGCTCTGTCTGGGAAGTCAACTTCCTGAATCCGTGACTTCAGCGTGGATGCAGGGTGTAAGTGTTTGATTTCTATTTGTTTTTCAAAAATTTCAGGTGACACCCACAGGTTCACCCCAATTTTTGGGAAGCAAAGAGGAATCAATGGCTTGCGCACTGTGCCGCTATGGAGTCACGGATTCAGGAACTTATATAGATTCACTCCTGCGATGCTCATCAAGCATTCTTTGATGTCCTGCAGTTTTATGCACAAGCGGCTCGGGTTAAACTCCGCGCACTTTTTTGATTACGCAACCTGAGGAACAACAATGGGAACTGTGACCTGCTTCGGCGAAGCCTTAATCGATTTTCTAAATGTTGGTGCCCGAGCCGAAGGCCCGATCCAAATTCCGGATTTTCGCCAATTTCCCGGTGGTGCGCCGGCTAATGTGGCAGTCGCTATCGGTAAACTCGGTGGTGATGCTCGCTTCGCCGGACATGTAGGTGATGATCTGTTTGGTCGGTTTTTAAAACAGTCGCTGGAAACCTATGGGGTGGATACAGCCAGCATGGTGTTGAGTTCCAGCGCCAAAACGGCTTTAGCATTCGTATCTCTGGATGAGTCCGGTGAACGCTCGTTTGAATTCTATCGTGATCAGTCGGCCGATATGCTGATGACTGAACAGGATGTTAAAGACAAGTGGTTTATGGGCGCTGAGCTGTTTCACTTCTGCTCTAATACACTGACAGAACCGGCTATTGCCGGAACAACACGGTTCGCGTTAGAAAAAGCGCGCAAACAGGGCTGCCTGATCAGTTTCGATATTAATCTGCGTCATAATCTGTGGCCAAACTTGAAGGCCGATAAGGCCGTGGTTCTGGAGTGCTTTAAGCTTGTTGATGTGATCAAGGTATCGAAGGAAGAGCTGGATTATTTATCGCCCGAGGGAGAACAGGCCTTTGTTAAAAATGCCATAGACCAGGGTGTGACGACGATCCTGATCACAGATGGTGGCAATCCGATCAAGGTTCTGGCCAAGGGCGTATTCTCCGAAATCACACCACCAGAAACCAACGTGGTGGATACAACAGCGGCTGGTGACGCATTCACCGGCGGTTTTCTGTTTGCCCTGTCCGAGCAGAGTGATCTGAAGAAAGCACTGACCGATCAGCAGACTTTGGAGCAGTTATGTTTGTTTGCCAGTAAGTGCGGTGCCTTTACCGTTGCCCGCCAGGGTGCATTTACGGCACTGCCAACCATGGATGATCTGGCCTCTTAGAAT
Organism: Reinekea sp.; assembly: GCA_037389025.1. GTDB lineage: Bacteria > Pseudomonadota > Gammaproteobacteria > Pseudomonadales > Natronospirillaceae > Reinekea. The sequence goes on from JARRJP010000013.1 coordinate 25,086, forward strand.
CAATTCCCCCCATCAAGAACGGCCTCATAACCGGCTGCGTGATTGCGCAGCCAGCCCCATACACGCCGGGTTGAACGATCAATATCCGGTACTCCATAAAAGCTTTGCCGGGCAGCATCATGAATCTGAAGGTAGTCAGGATGTTTCGCCCTTCGAACCGCACCCTTGCGTAATTTGGCCTGCATGGCGGAAAAATCACTGTTGTTCATATATACATCCAGTATCGGAATCTGCAAGCTGGCCATCAGTTCAGGTAAGTCGGGGTAATTCAGTGCCGGTTCAAACAGAATCAGGGCATAGCTGTCCTTTTCTTCATCTGACAACCGCTCAGCCAGGTATTTGGTTCCCCAGTAGGCACCGTCGCCATAGCCCAGAACAGCGATATTGAAGATACCATCCTGATTCAATTGGCCGACGCCGACCTGAATACGAGCCATCAGGCGCGCTTCCCAATCTGCTGCTGACTCGACCACCTGAGCAGTATCTGATTCAACTCCACCCAGTGGCAAGCGGCCAATAGCATCGCGAGCAGGCGTTGGCAGATCAATCGACAATGTAGACCAGCCCATATCAGGCATTACCTTGCGTACCTGCTGCAACAGATAAGGCCAATCCGGGGTGTGGCCGATATCATGCAGGATCAGTATTCCACCTTTAGGACTTGCAGTACGCTGCTCAAGGCTGAGGGCAATAAAACGCTCTTGATCAGTACTCAGTTCCAAAACCTGTTCACCACGCATGGCAGCCAGATAATATCGCTGCAAGTCGAGATTACGCAAAAGATTAGGAGTTGGCGCAGTTGCTCCTTGACCTGCCTGAAGGGTCAATAAAACACTGGTAATCAGCGAGATACAGAAGCGTTTCATTTCAATTGACCTGCCTTTTCGAATCTCTAGAATGACCGCTTTTCGTCCAACCGGAGCCATACCCATGTCTGACTTTCTCATCGCCCCATCAATCCTGTCCGCCAATTTCGCCAAGCTGGGGGAAGAAGTTGATAATGTACTGGCGGCTGGCGCCGACTGGGTGCATTTTGATGTGATGGACAATCACTATGTCCCTAACCTGACCATTGGCCCCTTGGTCTGCAAAGCACTGCGTAAGCACGGCGTCACGGCGCCTATTGACGTTCACCTCATGGTCTCTCCTGTTGATCGGCTGATTGGCGATTTTATTGAGGCCGGAGCCAGCATCATTACCTTCCACCCGGAAGCCAGCGACCATATCGACCGATCACTGCAATTAATAAAATCCGCTGGGTTGAAAGCCGGGCTGGTGTTTAATCCGGCAACACCATTGCATTACCTGGATTATGTGATGGATAAAATAGATATGATACTGATTATGTCCGTTAATCCAGGCTTTGGCGGTCAGTCCTTTATTCCATCTGCGCTGGACAAATTGCGCGAGGCAAGACGCCTGATTAACGACAGTGGCCGGGACATCCGGCTTGAAGTTGATGGCGGTGTAAAGGTCGATAATATCCGCAGTATTGCTGAAGCCGGTGCCGATACCTTTGTTGCAGGATCTGCCGTCTTCAACGCGCCTTCTTACCAAGAAGTTATTCAACAAATGCATGCTGAATTGAACGGCTTATAAGCCACTTTTCTTACAACCTGAATCCACACCAAGGTGATGGATTCAGGTTACAATACCTATCTTTTGCCTGAATCCGTGACTCCAGAATGGATGCAGGGTGTAAGAACTTGATTTCCATTTGTTTTTCAAAAATTGCAGGTGCGCCCATAGGTTCATCCCCATTTTTGGGAAGCAAAGAGGAATCAATGGCTTGCGCACTGCGCTGCTATGGAGTCACGGATTCAGGTTTTGCTATACCAGTTTTTTACGACTGCGCATTAATTGAACTTACAAATGCTAAGGATATATTTTGGACGAACTACTGTTTTTTGATCTCGACGGCACGTTACTTAATGGCAATGAGCGACTGTCAGAAAAAACCCGCTTTGCATTGTCCGAGCTGGATCGATTAGGTGTTAACTGGACCATTGCAACAGGCCGTATGCCTCACGGTGCTCGCGAAGCGCTGTCGGATCTCACTTTCAAACATCCGCAGGTATATAAAAACGGGGTTCTGTTATGGGATCTGAACGAAGACAAGGTCATCAATAAAATCGAGATGGATCGCGATGAGGTGATGGAAGTTTGCCGCCGCCTGCGCGAACACAATATTTTTCCATGGTTAAATACTCTGGATCAGGAAAATCGTATCGGCGCTGTGATTCGTGGCATTTCATCGCCCAGAGAGCAAGCCTGGGCCGATCAGATGCGCAAGGTCGGCGTTGTCGTGCAGGAAAGAGATGATTACTCAGACGTCATGGATCACATCCTGAATATCTTTGCCATTACCGATAACTCAGTGGTTATAAATATGGCCGAAGAACTTGCAGACATAAAAGGCGTCGCTGTTTATGCCGGACCGGATATGTATGGGCCGAATCAGTATTGGATGGATGTGCATCATGCATCCGGTTCCAAAGGAGATGCCGCGCGAATGGTGAGCGAACAGCTTGGCGCAAAAAAGTTGATCTGCTTTGGTGATTCCGATAATGACCTGTCGATGTTCCGCCTTGCCGATGAATGCTATGCAATGGGTCAGGGACTGGACGAATTGAAGGCAATCGCAACCGAAACCATTGGCGCCAATACCGAAGATGGGGTCGCACATTTTCTGGCACAACGCTACGGCTTTAGTCTTTAACCCGGAAACTTTTCACAGACCCGACCTTTTCTTTTACCTGCATCCGTGAACTCCAGAGTGGATGCAGGGTATAAGAGCTTGATTTCTATTTGTTTTTCAAAAATTGCAGGTGCACCCATAGGTTTATTGAAATTTCAGGTTTACCTGCATCCACTTTGAAGTCACGAATTCAGGGTAACGTTATGGAAAAAAATAATCTGCGTGCTCACCTGGCACTTCTGGTTGCCATGATTGTTTGGGGTAGTTCCTTTATTGCGCTCAAAACAGCCGTAACGGCCATGTCACCGATGATTGTTGTTTTTCTGCGCATGACTATCGGTGCGGTTGCTTTTCTGGTTGTCTGGCCATGGCTGCGTCATGGTTTGCGCTATCAGCAAGGAGACTGGAAGTACCTGATTGGCATGGCGCTGTTCGAACCCTGCCTGTATTTCCTTTTTGAGGTTCAGGCATTGCAATACACCAGTGCCGGTCAGGCAGGAATGATCACAGCACTATTACCATTACTGGTTGCTGCGACTGCGTTTTATTTTCTGAAAGAGCGCAACACGTTGCGTCAATGGTCAGGATTGATCATTGCTGTGCTAGGTGTGATCGTTATGACGGTGACATCGCAAAGCACTGACCAGGCCCCCAATGCCCTACTTGGCAATGCCCTGGAAGTATGTGCCATGATGGCGGCAGTAGGCTACATAATGCTGGCTAAACACCTGATACATCGTTATTCCGCCTTTGTTTTGACTGCAACTCAGCAGTTTGTTGGTGCACTCTTTTTCCTGCCAATGGCAGCCCAGGCCGATTGGCCTAGTGAGCTGCCAATGATCGTTTTTGGCTCGGTTATTTATCTGGGACTGGTTGTCTCTATCGGTGCTTATGGACTTTATAATTATTCTCTGGCTCAGCTTAATGCTTCAACAGCGGCGGGCTATACCAACCTTATTCCCGTATTTACATTGATGTTTTCCATGCTGTTACTTGGCGAGCGGATGCAGCGATTGCAATGGTTGGCCATAGGTCTGGTATTTGTCGGTGTTTTTTTGAGTCAGAAAACGACCCGGGTCGTTCCGAAAGATGTACCGCCGGGTGTGACGGGATAGCCACTTATTTCATGCCCCTCCGCTTATAACCTGTATCCGTGACTCCTTCAGGTATAATACAGACAGAACAGTTATCCCTGATCTCAATAATGGAAGAAAATCCTTATGTTCAGATATGGTTGTGTTTGGCTTAGCGTTGCCTTGCTGTTTGGCTGTCAAACCGAAAATTCAACAACGCCAATTGAAGAAGACTCTGGTGATTTGAATACCAATCAAACGGGAGATGGTTCATTAAACCTGACGGTCAATTCCGTTTCATTTAACGCCGATACTGCGGGACCGGTTTTTACAACGCTTAACCTGACCGTTGAAGAAGGTACACAGCTGACCATTTTTTTGGATGACGTTCAGATTGTGCAGGAAAACATCCAATGTCTGGAACTTCCGGCGGGCACCTTTTGTAATTCCAGCAAGGCTTTTTCGACGAGCTTTATTGTTGAACAGGCAGGCACTCATGACTTTGATGTTCAACTGACCAAAAACAGTCAATCCACCGTGCAGGAATTCAACTACGAAATCAAACAGGGGCCTTGTCAGTCAAGTGAGCAGATCTATACATCAGATATGAAACCATTCCTGAAAAGCAACTGCGAAGGCTGCCATGGTAATGGAAACGCTGGAACATTTGATGCAGATTATACTTGGTCACAGATGACCTCCGTGCTGAATAGCGAAGGCGATCAATTCTATAAAGTGCCATCAGGTGAAGCTGGGAATCATGACGGCGGTGTTCGCTTCCAACCAAATGGTGGCACCTATCGCTTGTTCGCTGAAATGCTCTGGCGGGCGGAAAATAATTTTGTTTGCACACCATAGAGGCATCCTCTGTGCAACAACACATTTTTTTACAGCTTGCTGATAAACAGGCGGTTCGCTCTGCTTGACCGTCATACCTATGTTGATCTTGATGACGGCACCACGCACTCACTTGTTGAGCAACAATATTGAACCGGCAACGCCAGAAGCGAGTTTCTGGTTCATACTGCAGGTGGTCTGATCATCGGAAATTTGCTTCTACTCAAAACCTGAATCCGCGACTCCATAGCGGCGCAGTGCGCAGTAATAAATCGCCGATCAAGCCTTCGGTTCACCAACATCCGCCTCTCACAACAAATGCTGTACCGGATAAAGCTCCTGAAAATGATCAAATGCTGGGTAACGGGATTCTTTGGCTGACGATGCCGAACTTGGTGTCTTGACGCCAATGCAATACTTCACACCAGCGGTAAGGGCGCTGTCCAGAATCGGGTCACTATCATCAATAAAGAGTGTCTGTTCGCCAATAAAACCTGTCTGACGCTGCAGCCACTGCCAATAAGCCGGATCTTCTTTTGGTGCGCCGGGCTCGTGCGCATGAAGTACCCGGTCAACCAGAGTCTTCAGATCAGTCTGGGTATTCTTCAGTGCGATGCTGTCCGGGTGGGCGTTGGTCGCAAGAATAATGTGTTTGTTCTGATGGCGAAGCCATTTCAGGAACGCAAGCGCTCCAGCGCGAAAGCCGATCATGTGTTTTAACTCAGCCTTGGCGGGGCGAATATCAAAACCAAGTCGAGAGCTCCAGAAGTCGATACTGTACCATTCCAACTGGCCGTATTTTTGGTGAACAATCTGTTCGATCTCATCTTTCGCCTGCTGCAATGGAATCTGCGCGTGCAGCGAGTAGGCCAGCGGCAGTTGTTCACGCCAAAAGGCATTGTCATAACACAAATCCAACAGGGTGCCATCCATATCCAGTAACACCCAACGAATATCGGACCATTGTCCAGTTGTGATCAGAGATGTGCTACCATGTAACGTCTTTTGATTCATGACTCTTATCTTCGGGGGATTCTGAGTGGCTGTTAATCCTAGCATAACCCACAATGGTGTATTGACCGAAACTCAGATTTCCACCCTCTATGCGCTGGCACATCGCGCCGGGCAGGCCATTCTGGAAGTCTATCGCGATGAACGCCTGTGGCAGGCCAGTGAAAAATCAGACAACACCCCGGTGACTGCTGCGGACATTCGTTCCTCTGACATTCTGGTGTCCTCACTGGCCGAGGTCATCAACTGTCCTGTGGTTTCCGAAGAGGCCTTGCCAAGCTACCAGGAACGCTCAAAATGGCCGCTGTACTGGCTGGTCGACCCTCTCGACGGAACCCGGGAATTTCTGCACAAGACCGGCGAGTTCGTGATTAATATTGCCTTAATGCATAACCACCAACCCATTTTTGGTTTTATCTATCAACCCACCATCGAAGTGGCCTGGTGGGGCGGCATGGCCATGGGCGCGTATAGCGGCAAACCCGGCAATGTCAAAGAAATTAAACCAATGGCGATGGCTCAACCGTTAATTGCCGTCGGTTCGCGACGCTCGAAATGGCAAGGAGAGTGGCGCGAGAAACTGGAAGCACAAGGCTATGAGGTTTCAACCCAGGCCGTTGGCAGTGCCTTGAAGTTTGCCCGACTGGCCTGCGGGGAAGCCGATCTTTACCCTCGGCTCGGACCAACCTGCGAATGGGACACGGCCGCGCCACAAGCCATTTTGGATGCAACTGGTGGTGCTATCAGACAATGGGACGGTAAGCCACTGGAATATGGTAAGAAAGATGTGCTGAACCCGCATTTTATTGCCGTTGGTAATTTCGCTTTGCTGAAGACGCTTGTCTGACTCTAGTGTAGTGTCTCAAAAAAATCGCATTTTAAGATAACCCATCAATAACCATACTGCCCAGAGTCGGCCGTTTAGACCCGGAACCAGTTTATGCCCCTGAGCCAGCGCCCACTCATACCCCCGCTCCTCCGCAAACTCCGCCTTAAATCGATTCGACCCCGGTGTCGTTTTATGCTTTTGACTGATACCTGAATCCGTGACTCCATAGCGGCGCAGTACGCAAGCCATTGATTCCTCTTTGCTTCCCAAAAATTTCGATGAACCTATGGGTGCACCTGCAATTTTTGAAAAACAAATAGAAATCAAGCTCTTACACCCTGCATCCACTCTGGAGTCACGGATTCAGGTATTGCCCTGCCGTCTCAGCCGCAGCTTTTGCTTCAACATCAAGGTAATACTGGTCATAAGATGGATGGTAAGGACCCGGAGGTAACGGATATCTGTTGTACAGAAAAGCCTGAGCATTGGCCTCTCGGGTAAGTGGTAGATAATGCGGCGCTGCCCGTTCAATGGCTGCGGTAATGGCGGAGGACACCAAATCACTCCAGAAATCGCCCGTCGAGTTATCCCTAGGAGTGTATTCGACCAGACGACGATCAGAGAATATGACATTGCCATTGGCATCTTTAATCACATATTCCAAATCCACCTGGGTTGTTGTACTCACCACAAGATATTGGGCTGTCCAAGAATAAATGGTCACGTAAAGCACGGAGTCAGCATGAAACAGACTGACCAGTTTTTCTGTTGGCGCACTATGAATTTCCTGAGCATCGGAAAAGCCTTCATATTCAAGCAGGGTTTTTACCGTGTTTACCGGAAAAACATAATAGCCACGCTCGCCAAGCAATTTAGGTAAAGTGGTCAGTACTGAATCACCAGCCATCACATCAACCGAATTATTCACCACTGGCAATACCAGAATTGAGTGTGGTTTAACCTGTTGAAAGGCTTGCAACGGATTTTCGTTGGTTTCGTAAGGCATGGAGACACAACCAGTCAGTAACACTGCCAGCAGCACTGCGATCAGGGTCCGAGGCATCAGTTAGCCTCCAGATTGTGAATCAGCGTTGACATCATCGGCTCGCTTTCCGGCCAATGGCGCGCTTCCTGCTCATAAAACCGGATAGCCGTTTCGGTATCGCCCTCCAACAGATAAAAGGTGCCCGCCTCTGCATACAGCCCTGGTGCCGGTTTAGTCCCGTTGGTCTCTTGCTTTTGCAAATGTTCAACGAGATCTTCGATGACCTTGGCTTTATGTTCCGGTTGGTAATAATAATCGAACAGATCGTCTTCGTAATGGCCCCAGTTATATAGGCTGGTCGATGCGCAACCAGTCAGCAACAATAGCAACGCGACCAGTAAAAAAGTGTTTCTCATCAGCGACTAACCTTGAATACTTTCAGCATGCCTTCAGCGAAGTAATCGGTTTTTGCAAACACAATTTCTCTGCCCATACGCAATTCAATCTTGTGTTTTCCGGCTAATATCCTCAACGCAGCCTCGGCGCTGGAATCACTGTGGAAGAGATAACCTTTGGCGCTGCCGTAACTGACATTGTCGACAAACAATTCCAGGTCTTCAGGATTATAGCTTTTGATGTCGAAACTGATACGCGGCCGGTCATCGACTGTGGATGCACTGTTAACCGGGCCTTTGACGGCACATCCTAGCAACAAAACTGCCATACATATTGCAATCAGAGTTTTCATTTTATCGCCTCCTTCACTTCCAGTGCATCGAGTGCGACGCCGTCTATACTGCCGGAAATAACCGTCGCTGCCGCCCCTTCTTCCAGCTCGGTTTCGCCGAATAGCGACACAATTTTAAGTGAGGCTACTTTTTTGCCGGGCAATGTAATGGTGGCTCCAGTGGTCTGCGATTTTACTTGTTTGCCTTTGGTGTAGACATCCAGAACCATACCTTCGGTGATTCCCTGGGAACGTCCACCGCTGATGTAGACAATGGATTCTTCGTAAGCCAAAACATCGGCTGTCCAGCTTTTTTCCAGCATATAGCTGTCCAGCTTGGCAACAACGGCATTGACCGCTGCCCCAATGGCCTGATCATTAATGGAACCGTCATAACCGGCGACGCCGCCAAATCCCATCATACTTGACGATTCAGTAGAAGCGACACCTGTGCCAGTAATCGAACGGATAACCTGACCGGTTTTCACATCAATCAAACGTATATCGATGGTGGCTTTCGCCTGCTGTTTTTTCGATGACGTTAAAAAACCTGATTCGCCAGTCACCGCACGACCAAACTCTGTCAGTGAGCCAACAATCAAGGTATCGACCCCAATCAGCTCCTGAGCGGCACCAGAAAGTACTGACTCGGCTTGCAAACTGTCCAGATCAGGTCGTTCAAAAATCAGGTAATTGCCAGAGTTGGTTAACCCCTGGACGAACATGTCGCTGACCTTTTGAGCCATTTTTTCAGGTGCATTTCCCGACAACAGGCTCTTACCATAAGTGGTTTCATTAGAAAGACGGGCCACTGCTACTTTGCGCTTCAGCGCCAGATGAGTCGGCTGAGCAAAAAGTTCCGCCTGTGCTGCTGCCTGCGTTGTTTCGCTGACTGGTGCCTCAACATCCTTTAGTTGCGAAGGGCTTGTCGCGCAGCCAGTTGCCAGTAATGCTGGTAGTGCGATAGCAAGTATTCCTTTTTTCATAAATGGTTCTCGCTGATTGTTTTGGTTGGCGGAAAATATACCATGATCAAGGTAATACAAAAGTAATTATAAACCTGACTCCGTGACTCCACAGCGGCGCAGTGCGCAAGCCATTGATTCCTATTTGCTTCCCAAAAATTGGGGTGAATCTATGGGTGCACCTGCAATTTTTGAAAAACAAATAGAAATCAAGCTCTTACACCCTGCCTCCACTGAAGGAGTCACGGATTCAGGTATAAATTCACTCCTGACCCCTGGTCCGGTGTCAGCAGAGGCTACACTGAAAAGATCCTGAATCCGTGACTCCATAGCGGCGCAGTGCGCAAGCCATTGATTCCTCTTTGCTTCCCAAAAATTGAGGTGAACCTATGGGTGTACCAGCAATTTTTTTAAAACAAATAGAAATCAAGCTTTTACACCCAGCATCCACATGGAAGTCACGGATTCCGGTATTAGACTTTTCGAATATAAGGTTTATCCTATTCCTGAAAACAGTCAACCAGCACAATCGAACAGGACAACCGCAATGAACATGACCAAAGAAGATTTTCTGGCAGAAGCCGCCAATTCAGCAGACCTGGTACTCTGTGACGAAGCCGAATCCCTGCTGGCAAAAGGAATTATCGTACTGGATGTGCGCGAGCCAGCCGAGTTTGAAGTAGGCCACCTGCCCGGTGCTGCCAATGTCCCGCGAGGTGTACTGGAATTTCGCGTCGGTGATCATCCTGCATTAAATGACCCGGAGGCTGAGATACTGATCTATTGCAAAAATGGGGGGCGCAGCACCCTGGCAGCCTACACACTGAAGCGAATGGGATTTTCCAAGCTGAAGATGCTTACCGGTGGATTTGATGGCTGGAGTGGTACTGTGCATAAGGTTGAAATAGACCCTGCTATGTATCAGTAACTGAAAACCGGATATGGGAGGCTTTATGAGTTCAACTATTGAGTCAACAAGCGTCCAGCAGCCGTTGGTTGCGCAGCGCCTTGCCAATCTACCGGTAACGCTGTTTGCCATGGTGATGGGACTGACCGGTATGGCTATTGCCTGGGATCGACTTGGAGACATAGTCAATGGCGGTAAAGCCATCGGTTTGCTGATTGCAAGTATTGCTTCGCTCCTGATGGTCATATTACTGATCGCCTACCTGGCAAAACTAATGCTGCATCGCGCCCATGTGGCTGAAGAATTGAAACACCCTATCCGAATTAATTTTTTTCCGACAATATCTATCAGCCTGTTGTTATTATCGGTTTATTGGCAGAACCTCGGCGCTTTCGCGTTAATTTTATTTGTCACCGGTGCAACATTGCACTTGCTGGCGACGCTACTGGTCATGAGTTCATGGCTGCACCATTCACACTACCAGATCGGTCACTTGAATCCTGGCTGGTTTATTCCAGTAGTGGGCAATATTATCGTGCCAATCAACGGCGTTCATTTCGGCTTTATGGAAATTTCCTGGTTCTTTTTCAGCATCGGTATCGTCTATTGGCTGGTTCTGCTCACGGTTGTCATGAACCGTCTCATCATCCATGAGGCATTACCACCAAAGCTGACCCCGATGATGTTTATCCTGTTGGCGCCACCGTCGGTCGGATTTATTTCCTATACCTTTTTGACCACTGGACTGGATGCCTTTGCCCACATTCTGTATTATTCAGCCTTGTTTATAGCATTGCTGCTGGCAGTGAATTCGCCGCGCTTCTGGAAGTTACCATTTTTTGTTTCCTCTTGGGCTTATTCGTTTCCGCTTGCAGCACTGACTATTGCATCAACACACTTCGCTCATCTGAGCGGCCAGGTTTCCATTCAGTATCTGGCGGTAGCGTTGCTGATTGTTCTCTCAGCAGTCATTCTCTGGCTAGTCATCCGTACACTTATCGCCGCTTTCCAACGGCAGATATGTGTACCTGAATAAAGGTTATCGACTCCAACTAGTTCGAGAACATTTTATGTGCGCTATTGAAGATACCTTCGAATACGGGCTTTCGACGCTCGAAATAGAGGATTCACAGTTATGTATGAAAAAGCGAAAAAACCATTTCAACGGATGTTGAGCTTCCTGTTTATGTTCAGCAGTGCAGCATTCGTCTCGGCAGGAAACGTCGAAGTATTGCACTTCTGGACTTCAGGAGGCGAGGCGGCTGCCATTAATGTTTTAAAACAGATGACCGAACAATCTGGAGATCAGTGGATTGATTTTATCGTCACCGGCGGTAGTGGTGTTCAGGCCAGATCCGAATTAAGCCATCGCATTCTATTACGCAAACCACCGACTGCCAGTGTATTGAAAAGCCAATCAATCAAGCGCTGGGCGCGTTTTGGTTATCTGGCTAATCTGGATGATATTGCCGAGAAGGAAAACTGGGATGACAAGTTGCCTGCCGTTATTGCAGATGAGATGAAATATAAAAATCACTATATTGCTACGCCGGTCAACGTGCATCGCAGTAACTGGATGTGGGCAAATAAAGCCATCCTGGATAAGGTTGGCGTCAAAGTCCCAACCACTTGGGCAGAATTCGAAGTTGCCGCGCAAAAGATTCAAGATGCCGGTTATCAGGTTATCGCACAGGGTAATGAATCATGGCAGGACGCAACCCTGTTTGAAGCCGTGGTATTGGCCGTTGGCGGCCCAAAATTCTACCTCCAGGCATTCGTTGAAAACGACTCTGCCGCCTTGCGCAGTGACACCATGCAGCAGGCTTTTGCTCAAATGGATCGACTGATTCCATTCCTGGCCACCAATAATGTCTCTGAATCCTGGGACGCAGCCACCGGCAGAGTCATTAACGGTAATGCTGCATTCCAATTCATGGGAGACTGGGCAAAAGGTGAATTTAAACTGGCTAACAAGAAACCGGGAATCGACTATATCTGTGCCCCGACACCGGGCACCGATGGCAGTTTCATTTACGTCGTCGACAGTTTTGCTATGTTTGACCTGAACGGTGCCAGTGAAACGAAGGCCCAAAAAACACTGGCGTCCAACATTATGAGTGAGCGGTTTCAGGTTGCGTTTAATAAGGCAAAAGGCTCTATTCCGGCCCGAACGGATATCTCATTGGATGATTTTGATCTCTGCGCCAGAAACAGTAAGCAGGATTTTCTGGAAGCCTCACGCAACCACACCCTGTTACCGAGTATTGCGCATGGTATGGCTACCTCCGAGACAGTGCTTGATCAGGTCTCACCCAGTATTGCCAAATCATGGCGAAGTGACATAACCCCGGCTCAGGCCAGCAACGATTTGTGGAAGGCCATTCGTTACGGTCTGTATGTAATGAACTAAGGGTTTCACTATCTACCTGAATCCCTGACTTAAGAGTGGATGTAGGGTGTAAGCGCTTGATCTCTATTTGTTTTGCAAAAAATTGCAGGTGCACCACAATTTTTGGGAAGCAAAGAGGAATCAATGGCTAGCACACTGCGCCGCTATGGAGTCACGGATTCAGGTATCTACATCAGCTTGGATTCTGTTCCTCCCAGGCTGATGATCTTTCTGTCTACTGCTGTTGATAGCGAATACTGTAGCCACCATAACGACCCAGGTAGCCGTAGCTGATCGGATCTGTATATACCGCGTCTGCGTTGCGCACGCTAACGTAATAGATGGCAGAGTCAGAGGGGGTGTAATTCACCACTGAAGCGAAGTTTTTACCATCGTGCAGCGGAACACAAACACCACAATCTTCCGCATCATCGTTACTGGCAATCAGGGTGAAGTGAGCGCCATCATAGGCGTAAAGTTTGAGCTCAGTATCCGCGCCATTGATCAGATTAAAGGTTTCAATGCGGTAACTTTGTCCTGCGGTTAACAATAGTTGATACCAGTCTTCATCAACGGAATATACTGTGCGGTACAGAGTATGACTTTGCTCTTCATCCAGCGATAACTGTAATGCGCTGTAGACTGAATCATCGCTTTCATAAGCATCCTGCTGGTAGTCAATGTGTTTTGCGGCCAGAGTCCATTGCCATTGTTCCAGTAACGCGCTACTGGGCTGCAGGCCAGCGACCATTCCATCCCAGAAGGCATCCATGGTGTCAGCCGTACTGTTTTCTGTCAGCGTGTTAAACAGTTGCTGCCAGGTAGTATATATGCCGGTGATGTTCTGCAAGCGCAAAATACCGGAGGCCACGGCTGCCTCGTTGGTAACGTTGCGGTAAAACGCAGAAGACGCATTAAGCAGATCGACACTGATTTGCGCTGACGTTCCGATGGTATCAATGTAATAGCTAGAATAGTCCTCACCCATATCGTTGGCGATGGATAATCGATCCGGTGCCACGCTACGCAACCATTTTTTTAGCGACAGTGAAAAGGCACTGGCCATACCTTCGCTCCAGGATAACCGCATATCCAGCGAGCGACTGATCAATGAATGAGCGCCGCCAGGTGAATCCAACATTCCCCAGGAAAACTCAAGATGGTGGGCAAATTCATGCCACAACACGTCATCATCGAATTCATCGGTATCATGTGTCACCAGAGGATCGCTGAGCACATAAATACCAGCCCCTTGCGTGCAGTAACTGGACGTGAAATGACAGGTATAGGTGCCCTCAAACCGCCCCCATTGCCAGTAAACAGTCAGATCATCCACTGTGGAATGATTCAATGCCAGGGCATCGACGAAATCGAGCCCTAACGTCATGACATCAAGCATATTGAAGATACCGGCGATGCGGTCGTTTGTCGTAGCGTTGAACGTCAGGGTGTTTTCAGTTGGCGAGACGAAAACCTCCTGTTCAATAGCGTAGCGCTGGCCGGAAGCAGAGCGGATGGTCACTTTAGTGCCGCTACTGTGTTCTGTTTCAGCAATCACTCTGAGCAGGTAATTTCCTTCTGGGACGTCGGGCATGGAAAACCGGCCCTGATCATCGGCGCTTGTTTGTGCAATCAGCAGGTCATTGGCATCACGCAATTCAACTGGGACATTGCGAATCGCTTTAAGCGGCTTTTCCTCAGAAATAAAACCCTGGCTGTTGTAAAGGCGATCCTGGTATGTCAGTTGACCGGTCACGGTGGTCAATAGATTTGGTTTGCTGGATGGGTTCTGGTCATCGGAGGAAATAGACTCGATGCCACAGCCCGCCAGCAGCACGCTGCATGCTGCCAGGAACAGCATTCTCTGCAGTATGCTCATTGTCCGATCCGAATGATAAACAGTGAATCCGGGTCTGGGTCAGCGGCGGGCACGACCACTTTGCTCTGTGCCTGCCTGGATTGAGCGTCAGGGTTTGCTGAACCGCTATAAATGCCTGAAAAAATATCGCTGCCCAGTTGCCAGCTTAGCTGCACTGAAACAGGTTGGTAGGCTTGCTCAGCAGGAATCTGTGCGACGAAAATGAAGTCTTGTTGCAGGGCTCGACAGTCAACGCTGGCATCATCGATCCAGTCGCCTTGCAGCCATTGTGCAGAACGCAATTGAATGGGTTGTTCACTGCTTTGAAAAACAAAAACGCAGGCCGTCTGCGCGCTGACCACAGAGATTGTCACCTGTAATGAAACACCATGACTTGGCTTTTCAGTGTTGCCAGCCTGAGCAAAGGCAACACAGATGAGCAATAATGTCACTCTGATCCACTGCATTTTACAGCCTGCCTGATATAGCAAAGGAGGGCTTACGCCCTCCTTCGGTTACTCAACGGGTATGACGGATGTATTTATCTCCCTGGATACTCTGCCCCGGTTTATACACATTCTCGTCGTCCATTCCTTCATCGTTGAAGCTGAAGTCATGCCCATGACAGCCACCTTCTTTGGCACAACCCCAGACATTGACGTGCACGTTCACCGCCGTTGGTATATTGATCAACAGGCTGAATCCGTCTTGCGGGTTCATCGGATCGTAGGCCATCGGCATAGCGAACTCATTTGGCACTTGCAGCATGGAGTCGAAGTTAAAGTCCTGACACTGAACCATGCCACAGATGGTGACGTTGGCATTGAGCCATTCTGGTGTGAACTGCTCGGAATCGATCACGTTCAAATCACCTGAAATGGTCACATCACCTGAGATACCGGTTGATAATGTAGTCAGCTCACCAGCGCTGCCGCCGTCCACGGCGAAGCCGTTGATGGTCAGGTACTGCGGTGGATAGTTGCCATTCTCAGTGTAGATTTCGACTTCGGTGTAGCCACCTCGGTCATCACTAATCCAGATATGGTTATGACTGTTGAACAGATTGATCTCGAATGAGAAGTCACCATTTTCATCAATCTCGAAATCCAGAAAGCTGCTGGCAAAGTTGGCATGTCCGTAACCACCCCAGGCGTCCTCGTTATTAGTATGGCCGGAAATCACGGCTGAGGTCTCTGTTAACGGATTAGCCTCCCAGCTGACCATACTGCAGCCGCCGCCAAACTGGTCTTGTACTTCGGCCATGTTGCCTGGCAGATCCACGGACATGGACGGTGCTGGTATTACATTACTGTCGGAAACCAGCGCCAGGTTCTGCCAGCTCTGTCCGTCAGAAACATCCAGCCACTGATTGAACGGATATGGGCCTGTATCGAAGTTAACCGGATCTGGATTGTCATCGTAGACCAATACTTCAACGCCCCAATCAAAGCTACCCGCGCCATTTGCCTCAGTGCTGGCTGAGGTTGAGAATTTCACTTCCTGACTGCATAGTCGGCTGTTGAGGTAAATCGAACGACCCGGTAGTGATGACGTACCATATACCCACACCGATGTTGCGGTAATCGGCTCAACGCCGTCACCGGCACTGGCGGCAGTGCCATAGTTGTCCATACCGTCATTCACCAGTTCTACACCGCTGGCGTCGTTCAGACGGACGCCATCAACGGTCAACTCGGCTTGTGTGTATTCACAACTGTTGTCGCTGGTGAAAACTTCCAGACCGGAGCCGGTTCGGTTGACTTCATCCCAGGCGTCGATGTGGTTATGGGCACCGGCGCCGCCGACCAACTGGAAGGTCGCCGTCCATTCCTGTAGCTGATCAGTATCCGCCGGGAAGAAGATTTCCTGACCTTCCCAGTAACCTTCCGATGAGGTGCCACCGTTCCAATTCAGGTTCAGACGCTCGGTGTTAGCAGGCACGGTGCCAGTCAGAGTGATCAGACACTGATCGACTGTGACCTGACGTGGCCCTTGCATGTCATCCTCTTCTGGAATGGCGATACCATTGGCGGTGAGGAAGTTCGGTTTTGGTACTTCAGCGCCATTTTCAGTGAAGATGTTGACGTTGTACCAGCTACCGGAACCGTCCTCAACGCTGATCCAGTTGTAACCTCGATACAGATTCAGTGTAATGGAATAGCTGTCTGAATTTGCGTCGTAGTCCATTGGTTCGTCACTACAGCACACTCCATCGGAACCGGCATGAATCATCGGTGAACTGGCATCGGCGAACTTGAATACCATGGTCAGCTCAGAGGTGCTATCGGTTACATCAGTGGCATCCCAATCCGAACCCTGGCCCCAGTTGCCGATTTCATCGGGCGTTCCTTCACTGGTGGTAATGCTGATCAGCTCAACTGGTGCAACAAACTCGCTGCCACCATCGGTGTAAACACCAAACGAAGACTGAGTTTCATAGAAATTGCCAGCACCGTCATCACCGTGGAAGTTCAGACCAATCCAGTTATCACCTTCATAGATTTTCAAGCCCTGAACCGAGATGGTGTTACCGGAAATATCGATGTCGCCGGTTGGAGCTGGAGTGGACGTACCACCGCCACCTTCAGGACAATAGCTGAACTGAGTATAGGCACCGCTGTCGTTCCAGACATTAACGTTCAGGTTGATCCAACCAGGGCCGGTTGGGGCACAGTTTTGCGTAGTCAACAGGTCGATAAAGTCTTGCATATCGAACTTGCCACCCAGGCCATCGGAGTTGTTTATGCCATCAGATATATCCCAACTGACGTCGAGACTTGCCGCACCTTCACTGGTTCCCAGTGCTTCACTGGAAGCATCGGCAAATGCCCATTGATCCAGATTCAGGTTAGCCAGTGAACTGTCATTACTGTCAAATGCGGTAATAGCAGCGATGCGAGCATCCGGCCCTTTACCGCCTGAAGTCAGTACCTGGAAGTTTTCCCAGCGGTTCATGCCGTTACCCACTTCCATCCAGGTCCAGCCCTTATACAGCAGCATGTCGGCTGACGCCACTGAGGCTGAGATTGCGGAATCATAGTAGAAGGTCACTGGATATTCGGCCCATCCAATGTTGCTGTTAGCCTGGAAGCGGGCGTCAATATTATCCAGATCGCCATTTTCATCTGGGATGGCAACAGAGACTTTGACATAGTCCGCCGCAAGGGCATCGTAACCACCGTTGTAGATGCTGTACTCGAGAACACCCTGGCTAACGTCATCACCACCACCGAGCTCTTCATCGGGGCCGAAACTGAAGGCTTCGACGTCGATCTGCATGTCAACAACCTTGCCTGGGTTCTGGAAGCGCTTGACGGCGCTGACAGAGTTGATATCACGAACAAATTCAACGGCACTCGGGGTGCTATCGGCCATTGCCCGTGCGGTGTAAGAACTCATACCAATGATTTCCCACATGAAAATCTCACCTGGGTTTTCGATACCCCAGTCGCGTTCATCATCAAAACCGAAAATTTCTGAAACGGGGTAAGCGCCGGATGGCATTCCTTCATCACCAAATGGATCAGGCACGGTCAGCTCTAGGTCATCACCTTCGGTGGCGGAACAGCTTGTCTCCGTGCCGCAGGCCAGGCGATCAGCGGACATAGCAAAGGCAAAGCCCAGTTCACTTGGGTCGCGTTCGTTCACCAGCAGGAAGACATAGCTTTCTGCGCCAGAAACGTGGTCAAACTTAAAGGTCAGTGGAGTTTCATTATCAGCAAAGTGCTGCAGTTGGCCCCAGTTCGGCACCAGTTGTTCACCAGCAGCGTTGTCTGCTGTTTCGTACAGCAATGCTTCGATCAGCTCGTATGAGGTCAGCGTGGTACCCCGATGGTCATAACCTTCGGACATACGCGCCAGTTTCCACAGACCGTTGATGTTTTTAACCGTGGCGAACATTGAGCCACCTTCGTCACTACATTGCTGAGAGGTATTGGTTGAGGCAAAGGACAGGGTAAATTCAAAATCGCCCGAGGCCGCTGAAGTGACGTTAATTGGGCCATCGATGTTACCGCTGACGGTAGTCTCGCAGTATTCCCAGTTAAGCATGCCGTCATTGATCATTTTCATGAATTCTTTCAACGACAGACGACCATTACGGTTAAGGTCATAATCGTCAAAGCCATCTTCGGCCTGGACACTGTATTCAAAGACGAAAGCACCGCTCATCAATGATTGAATGGTTGCTGAATTACGCTCGTTTACGGCGCGAACCCACTTGGCAAAAATCTCACTGATAGCCACCTGAGCAGCTTGGGTTGCATCTGTTGCGGCATCGTCCACGCCTTCGGCGGATGCAGCCCCCTGAACGGAGAAGGAAGTTGTCAGGTCTGCTGAAGTGTTACCTGAACCGTCCTGAATACCGCTGATAGTCACGTTATAGGTTTCGCCCAGTTGCAGTGCTTTGGTGGTGATCACTTCATAGACAAAGCTGCTGCCGTCGCTGTCCACCAGCGTCATGCTTGGGAAATCACCCAGGCTAGGGGTGGACTCAACTCGCAGGGCATTGGTTTTCAACACCTCGTTGGAGCTAATACGAATTGGCGTAGTGGCGGGAACATCTGTTGCAGCAGTCGGTGAGGATACCGATACCGTTGGCGCTGTGGAATCCTCAGACACAGCGGTAAAGGTTCCGCTGGCGGCATAACCCATGGTATTGCTATATACGTTCACGGTCGTTGCGGGAACAGTGACAGTGTAGGTATCGGCAGCCAGAGCAGCACTCGGAGTAAAGGTGGCCGTTTTCCAGTCGGGAGACAGTGACCAGCTACCAGCCACTTCACTGCCATTATTTTCAACCATGATGTTTTGAACACTGCCACGGCTCATGGCCATATCAAAGGTGATCTGAATCGCAGTGTTACCTGGCAGTTGGGTGGCGCTGCTGCCCCAGGTTTCCGTACCATCAGTATTCTTTTTGATACCAAACATGGTGATGACGTTTGGCGTGGCATCGGACACTTCCGCTTCGGCATCATCAACCGTCAATTCTTCAGTTTCTGCTTTGAAGGCAGGCAGTACCGAAACAATCGGATCGGTGGTTACCCCGGTAATTGGGTCAAAAGTAGAGGGTTTATACACTAGCATGGTGTATATGCCGAATGGTAACGGATCACCATCGACATAGGCATCATCATTGGTTGCAGCATCGGATGAGCAGTCGGCAGAGGAGACATTGTCAGTACAGCCATAAGCCTCGAAGACATACTCTCCGTCATTGTTGGTAACATCCTGTGCAACCGGCCCTAGCCATTCAGGATGTTCAGCATCATAAAGGTAAACATAGGCATTACTGACGGCATCGCCGACAGACATCAGACTGACCGCCTCAAAGCCACTCGAAAGATTCGGTTTATTCAGAACCTGAACACCGCTATCAGGGGTTACCTTGAACTGCAGTGCTTTAGCAGCCGACCGCTGCAACACCGCTCCAGGTTTGTTGGAACCTGCAACTGAACTCGACAGGGTGACGCTACCGCTAATGCGAGCACTGCTTTCTGTAGCAGGTTCGCCGCCGCCGTTGCCGTCATCAGCATTGTTATTTCCACCATCTGAAGAACTATCGCCTCCGCATGACAGCAGCGCCAATGGTGCGCTGATCAGCAGAAGAGACAGTACTCTTCCCAGCTTAAATTTACTCATTCTCATCCACTCCCGATCAATGAAGGATGGTGAACCTGTGGGCTCAGAAACACTACGATATAAACTTCTATAGCTGTCAGAATACCCAACTCACCTGGACTCACAGTATAGAGAGGCATCTCGCAGGAAATTGGCATACAAAGTAGTTAGGGAGTAGGCGAAAGGATAAGAGAGAATAACCTTACAAAATGCAATGGAATCTATTCAAAAAAATGACGGTGCAGAATGCCTTGAGATATTGGAAAAATGAGGCGCTATAAGTAATGAAATCGGTTAACACACAGAAGAAATATCAACTTTAGAAACGTCAATTTTTCGTTTATATCCCTGTTCCAACCACAAAAAGAATCTTTTCATTACGATTATATACAGGCTCATTACTGCCCTGGAAAGCCTGATTGTGCTCTTTAACTATACCTGAATCTGTGACTCCAGAGCGGATGCAGAGTGTAAGAGCTTGATTTCTATTTGTTTTTCAAAAATTGCAGGTGCACCCATAGGTTCATTGAAATTTTTGGGAAGCAAGGTATACCTGAATCCGTGACTCCAGAGTGGATGCAGGTACAGGCAGCAGCAATACGAAAACTTAGATCAGCGGCGGAGCGAATAGTATTCCACCCTTGTTCCACAAAGCGTTCATACCGCGTTCGATCTGTAATTCCGAATCCTGGCCGACATTACGATCAAACACTTCTTTATAGTTGCCTACCTGACTGATGATCTGATAACCCCAATCGGCCGGCAGTCCCATGGCACTGCCTGTATTGGAATTAATACCCAGCAGACGCTGAATAACCGGTTTATTGGACTTCATCATTTTATCAACGTTATCACTGGTGACACCCAATTCCTCGGCATTGACCAGAGCAAACAGAGTCCATTTCACAATGTTGTACCACTGCATATCGTCCTGACGAACGGCAGGTCCTAGCGGTTCTTTGGAGATCACCACTGGCAATACCACGGCCTCTTTGGGTTTTTTAAATTTGGTACGCTGAGCATAAAGCTGAGACAAATCCGACGTGACTGCACTGCAACGACCGGCTTTAAATGCATTGATGACCTGATCAGAAGAGGCAAAGATTACAGGCTGATAACGCTGATCATGCTCGCGAAAATAATCCGCCAGATTCTGCTCTGTCGTCGTCCCTTGCTGCACACAGATGGCAGCACCGTTCAAGCCCTTTGAGTCGGTAATGCCTGAATCACGACGTACCATAAAGCCCTGCCCATCGTAAAAGGATACACCGGCAAAGATGATGCCCATCGTGGTATCACGACTGTAAGTCCAGGTGGTTATCCGGGATAGAATATCCACTTCACCAGAGCGCAGAGCGTTAAAACGATCCGCCGGAGTCAACGGGACGTAACGAACACGATCTGCAGACCCCAAGACGGCAGCGGCGACAGCGCGGCAAATATCGACATCCAGACCAAACCAGCGACCCTTTTTATCTGGATTGGAAAAACCGGGAATACCAGTGGAAACGCCACACTTGATCAGATCTGCTTTACGAACATCAGATAATGTTGATGAGAATCCATAGCTTGAGAACAGCAACAAAAGCAAAGTAATCGCGCTGAGAGACTTCATTTTCTGAGTATCCTCTTATTCAATATTTGACAGTAACGAACCTGACAACGACGGAAGCTTGAAGCCCAGATCAGGGGTGTTCCAATGGCCTTGCCAGTCCAGCGCAATCTGGTTTGGCCATTCACCTTTTGTCAGTGTGTTTGCCAGCGTCACGCCGACATCCGCAAGAGAAAGCGCAACCTTGAGGCTTTGCTGACTGGTCGATTTCGCCGCCAATGTGGCATCATTCAGGTTCAGTGCAGCCAGAGACCGGTTATCCTGCTTCAGGCCTGCTTTCCAGCCCTCAGTATTCACTGTAAATACATTAGGATTGTGAATAGACAGGTCAAAAGTCAATTCAACTTTACTGAACGACAGCGAACTCACCTTCCAGTCGTTCACTGACAAGGTCGGCAATTTTGGAATAGGTACAGTAAAATCTGCCTGCCAGACAGCAGTCTGCGGCCCCAATACCGGGACATTCAACGTTGGCTCCATTACCAGAGTAAAATTTGCCTGCCCCTGTTGATAAACGTCAGACATTCTCCTGAGTAACTGGTCATAAACCATTTCCCATTGAAATGTCACTGAAGTTGAGTCATTGGCTGACAAGCCACTGATTGCATCATTGTCCAGGCTCATCCATTCCTGACCTTCAAGCATCAACTTGGCGTTCAAGCTGCTCACAGGTAAGGAATAAGGATTGGTATTGGTGATACGAACTTCGCTGGTACCGGATAACGCTGACAGAGACACACCTGTTACCTTGGTTTTTTCATATTCGAACTGGGGTTGTCGATAAACATCGGTCAACGACAAATTGGCACAGGCTGATAGCAGCAGTAACGGTAACAGCAGTAAATGTTTCATGGGGATAGCTCTCATATTGTCCGGCAATAAAACTGAAAACTTCAAAACGGCTTGATATCGTGCCAAATTGAAAGATAAGTCGCTAGTGTCTTGAATAAAACCTGCATTAAGCTGCATTAAGAAAGCCCCTCCAAAGTTCACCGCGAGGTGCAGCTCCCCCTCCCTTGTCAAGAGCTGGAACGAAGCGGTGGACTTCTGGAAGGCTTCTCGAAGGGTAGGCCGCCGTTTTACCGAATACTACCTAAACCGGCGGGTCATCTTAATATGCGTTTTATTTGAGACACTACACTAGCTTCTCAGTCCTGTTAACGCAGGTCAAATAACAAATCCCACAACGGAAAAGGGCGCCGAAGCGCCCAGTGATTCAGGTTTGACTTTCTTGCTTTTATATGAATAGATCAGTTTTTATTAAATTCCGGATACGCTTCCATACCACATTCAGCAAGATCAACACCTTCATATTCTTCTTCTTCGCTGACACGAATACCCATAAATGCTTTGAGAACACTCCAGACAATCAATGATGTTACGAATACCCAGCCAAAGATTGTCAATGCACCACCCAACTGACCCAGAATAGTGGCATCAGTAGTGACAGGAACCAGCAACAGACCCAGCAGACCGCACACACCGTGAACAGATATCGCACCAACCGGATCATCAATTTTCAGTTTATCCAGAGCCAGAATGCTAAAGACAACCACAATACCGCCCAAACCGCCGAAGATTGTCGCTTGTAGTGGTGTTGGGGAGTCTGGAGCGGCTGTAATAACAACCAGGCCTGCTAAGGCACCATTCAAAATCATGGTCAGGTCAGCCTTCTTGAACAGGATACGCGCCAGAATCATCGCGGCAATGGCGCCACCTGCTGCTGCGGCGTTTGTATTCAGGAAGACTATCGCGACAGCGTTTGCTGATTCGACACTTGATGTCTGCAATACCGAGCCACCGTTAAAACCAAACCAGCCCAACCAAAGGATAAACGTACCCAGAGTCGCAAGCGGTAAATTTGCACCAGGGATGGCGTTAATTTCACCGTTCTTGCCATATTTTCCCTTACGAGGCCCTAACAACAGTACACCGGCCAAAGCGGCTGAAGCACCTGCCATGTGAACGATACCGGAACCTGCGAAGTCCGAGAAATTCAGACTGAACATACCGAACACAGCATCGCTACCCCAAGTCCAAGAACCTTCCATTGGGTAGATGAAACCAGTCATGACCACAGCAAAAGCCAGGAAAGCCCACAGCTTCATGCGCTCAGCCACAGCACCGGAAACAATAGACATTGCTGTTGCAACAAACACGACCTGGAAGAAGAAATCGGCAGATGGTGCATAAGTATCCCCTTCGCTGACACCATCACCCAAAATGCCTTTCAAGAATGGAACAGCGGCATGCAAACCATCTTCGCCACCGTACATAAAGTAATAACCGCATACCAAGTACATGAAACAGGAAATCGCAAACAGCGCAAAGTTTTTAGCCAAAATCTCAGTTGTATTCTTGGAACGAACCAACCCGGCTTCCAACATGGCAAATCCGGCTGCCATCCACATGACCAACGCACCGCTGACCAGGAAATAAAAAGTATCAAGTGCGTATGACAATTGACCTATATCGCTCATATTCATCTCCAACTGAATTCGCTAATTAAATGGCTTCGTCGCCGGTTTCTCCGGTACGGATACGCACGGCTTGTTCAAGCGGTAACACAAAAATCTTGCCATCGCCGATTTTTCCGGTATTAGCGGCTTTCGAAATCGACTCAATAGCCTGATCGACAACATCGTCGCTGACCGCCACTTCGACTTTAACTTTTGGTAGGAAATCAACTACGTACTCTGCACCGCGATACAGTTCTGTATGCCCTTTCTGACGACCAAAACCCTTAACCTCAGTCACAGTTATACCTTGAACACCAATTTCGGATAGCGCTTCGCGGACGTCGTCCAGCTTGAAGGGCTTGATTATGGCGGAAACTAATTTCATTTTGTCTGCTCCACGAATTATGACTTAAACCCGCCGCTCAGCCCTCTCTGGTAGAAACACTTGGTTTATATCGGAGCCAACCAGCCAAACGGTAAATCAATACTCTCCGGCTTGTGGTTCTTTGGCCTGGAGAAACCTGGTCTGCGCACATACAATTCGTACTCAGTGCAATAGCATTGAATTGCGTGCAGTATCACAGATCCTCTAGCGAAGGCTGTGCCAATTTAAAAAAACTATATATTTCAATGAGTTACATGCAATAGAGCTAAATTTCGCATTTAATTACGCACCACTCAGGTGCTGCGCACCGAAATAGAGCAATGCCATTCACTGGCATGGCACGATTTTGGTTCACGCGAACAACAGCTAATGGAGGACACTCAAGGTATGAAACCAAGTGACGATTTTCTGGACACCCTGACCGCTCAGATCAACAATCTGCTAAGTAATGGCAAACAGTTGGGGGACGATGTGCGAGCTAATTTACGTGGACTGATTCAGTCCCAGCTGAGTAAGCTTGATGTCGTCAGTCGTGAAGAGTTCGATACCCAACAAGCGATCCTGGAGAAGACACGCACTCAAATCGACCATCTTCAGAAACAGCTTGAACAGTTAGAATCGCAACTATCACCGACAGAAAAAAGCTAACTTCTGGCTCTGTTCAGTTACTATTCAAAGACTTTTAATAAAATCATGATTAGACATGGAGGCTTCCGCATGAAAACAAGATTAATCGTACTTGCAACAGGTACTCTGCTGCTCGCTGCGACACAGGCATCAGCAAAAGACACCCTGATTGATTTGGATAACGCGAGCGTTGGCGGATTTGGAGGGCCAACCTTTAAGTACAGTCGAATTATGGGTCAGGATTCGTTGGAAATTGGTGGTATGGGTGGCGCAACGTTCACCACAGGAAAGCACTCTATCATGATCGGAGGTGGCGGATATGGTCTGGTCAACGAGGTAGATGAAAATATCGATATGGGATATGGCGGCCTGGTGTTCGGTTACACCTATAATCCAGAAGCCATTGCTCACGTTGATAGCCGCTTACTTTTAGGCGCTGGCAGTATAGAGGAATTGCATAACCCAGGTTCAGATGATGATGTTATGGGAAGCTTTCTGGTTGCTGAACTCTCCACCCAATTGGATGTTAATGTGACCAATTTCATGGAAATCGGTTTTGGCGCTTCTTATCGCACGGTCACAAAGCCAAGCAAGGTCAACATAGCCAATAAAGACTTATCTTCGCCAAGCCTGTTTATCTCAATTCAATTCGGCTCTTTATAAGAGCCGTTCTGCTTTTGATTTCTGAAAGTACTTAACCTGAATCCGTGACTTCTTCAGTGGATGCAGGGCGTAAGAGCTTGATTTTATTTGTTTTTCAAAATTACAGGCACCCATAGGTTCATTGAAATTTTTTGGAAGCAAAAAGGAATCAATGGCTTGCGCACTGCGCCGCTATGAAGTCACGGATTCAGGCTTAACTCTCAAGGCATAAAAAAACCGGCACCAAGCCGGTTTTTAACAACATACTATGTTTGGCTGTAAAATCAGGCAGACAATGTGTTGCTGGAATTTTGCTTACGACGAGAGAACCACAAACCGGCAATACCAATTGAGAACAATGCCAATGTTGTTGGCTCTGGAACCATGTAGGAGCCCATCAGGTTATCGTTACCACAGCCCATAGTGAAGTGACTGTAGAACACTGTGTCCTGCGTAGTTTGAGCAGCCAAATCAGACAGATCAATGCTCATGACATAGTGTGTACCACCGGTATAACCGACTTCAGCATCTGTCGCAGTAGTTAGACTAAATGAACCATTAATACCAGTAGCTGTACCGTTTCCAACATATTGAAACGGGTTTGAACCCTGGTTGGCGCCCATAAAAGCGGTCAAAACATCTGCTGTGCTATCCAAACTCAATAATTCCCAAGTTCCTGCAGCGTAATCAACATCAACTACATAATCGTAGCCAAAAGTATTTTTCACAACCTGTGGGCCGCTTTGACCATGAATATCACCATACACAGGTGTTCCGGTAGACAAGAAGATGTCACCGGCAGTGACTACGTCACCGGTAGCAGGATCAATTTCACCATTGACTACATCGAAACCGCCGATCATGCTCAGGACATCTGTAGTATCGTTGTAATAGAAACCTTCCATGTCCCAGTTCTGCTGGTTTAACATGCCTGGCTCGACTTCGTTGTCTTCACCTACAGGACCATTGCCATCGTAGATTGTTGCTTTATAGCCCAGATCCATGGCACTCGCTTGTGCAGCGACACCCAGAGCAGTGGCTATTAGCATTCCTTTAACAAGTTTAATGCTCATGCTCATTTTCCTATCTGATTAGTTATTTACGTTTCATCAATCAACTGAATATTGACGGGACAACTTAAAGCAATTTAAGGACCAACTTCTAAATCTCCTTTAAAAACAAGGCTTCCAAGGTCTTTAAGAGTGCTCATTGAAAAGAAAATCGACAAACCTGATAAAGATTGTTGATAGGGTGTAAAAAACACTGACAACCAATAGCCAGGAGATACGACATGCAACTTACATCAAGTGAACTCAACTATTGTATCCCAGTCCATTCAATAGCTGAGGTAATGAAGGCAAAAAGACTGAAGCTTCCTTTCGTTGGCTATTTGTTTTGTCTTGACTAGTGTAGTGTCCAGCCCTTTCAAGGTGATTATTTAACCGATTTCAAAAGCCTTACCGCTGAGTCAAACAACAGATTACGGGTGTATTGCTTATCAACCATCGGTGTTAGCCAGTCGCCATAACCCGCGCCAACGTAATTGACTTTGCGATAGTCCTTGCCATCGCGGCGGAAGAATTGGATCCCAGCATCGGAATGGAGTGCTTTGGCCTGCTCGGCGTGGGTTGGGTCGTTGTATCGTGCTCGGTGTTTAATTGATTTTTGGGGTAGTGCGTCGACGGGTCATTGTCACTCATTAGTGCTTCCTTTATGATTCATTTTGATCAAGGTGGAATTGAAAACGAAGTACGGTGCTTCAGTAAAGATGCTAGCTCGATCTGCGTTTGAAAATGTGAGAGTTGTCACGAATTAAGGGGTGTTGGGCACTTCGGCTCCAGTCTTCGAGTTAATGAGATGGCAAGAGCACTAACAAACGCACCTTAACTGAAGACAAACTAAACCAACGTTTTGAACGCGCCGTTGATAAGCAATACACCCTTGATCTGTTGTTTGACTCAGCGGTAAGGCTTTTGAAATCGGTTAAATAATCACCTTGAAAGGGCTGGTTCCCTCAATTTTTGGGAAGCAAATAGGAATCAATGGCTTGCGCACTGCGCCGCTATGGAGTCACGGATTCAGGATCCACATTTAACGTTCCAGCTTTTTACTATATCAACCAACCTGAAGCTCCGTTTCAGGATATTGTGTGTGCTGTGGTTTATGTGCCGTCAGCAGGTAGGCCATGGTCAATGGTCCAACCCGGCCAATAAACATCAGCGCCATAATCACCATTTGTCCTGCTGCGGAGAGTTGCCCGGTCAAACCACGTGAAACGCCTACCGTTCCCATGGCCGAAACGGCTTCGAATACGACGTCGAGAAAAGGGGCTTGTTCTGTCAGACTGAGAATAAAGACCGCGAAAAACAGCGTAATTACAGCAAGAAAGGTAATTGCCATGGCTTTGTACACCGTATCCTGGCCAATGGAGCGACCACTGATCTGGGGTGCAGGTCTTCGCCGCAGAAAGGCAATCGTTGCCAGCATTAAAACCACAAAGGTACTCAGTTTAATGCCGCTGGCGGTGCTGTTAACGCCACCACCGATAAACATCAACAGGATCATGAACAGGCTGGAGGCATCGCTGAGTTGAGAGAGGTCGACACTGTTAAAACCCGCTGTGCGCGGTGTCACTGCCTGAAACCAGGCCGCCCACAATTTGGCTCCAACGGTTGGCAAGCTACCAAGCGTACCAGGATTGTTCCATTCCAGTAATGCCATGGTGATCATCGCAACCAGATTCAGACTTAATGTACCGTAAAGCATCAGCCGGGTATAAATGGATAGCCGCTTGCCGCGCCGGTAATGCCATAATTCTGTCAGCACCGTAAATCCGAGACCACCAATAATAAACAGGCTGGTGATGGTGACATTGATCATGGGGTCGGCAACAAACTGAGACAGGCTGTCGCTGGCTAATGCAAAACCGGCGTTGTTAAAGGCGGAAACCGCGTAGAACAAGCCATGCCACAATGCCGAATGCCAACCGAGATCCGGCCACCAGTAGAGCCACAAAACCAACAGACCCATTGCTTCAATCATCAGTGTTAACAGCAGCACGGCACGAGCTGTTTGAGTAATATGCGACAGATTGGTTTGGTTTAATGCCTCGCGCGCCATTAACTGATTTCTAAGGCTAATACGCCAACCGAGACTGGCCGCCGTGACTAGTGCAAACGTCATCAGGCCAATACCACCGCATTGAATCAGCACTGCAATTATGATCTGACCAAAAAAACTAAAACCAGTGGCGGTATCCACAACCGCCAGCCCTGTAACGGTTACCGCAGAAACTGCAGTGAATAAGGACTGATACCAGCTAATGGGGTGTTGCGTTGCCCAAGGTAGTTTTAACGCCAGTGTCCCTAAAACAATCAGCAATGCAAAACTGCCAACCAGTACCATTGGTGGGCTGATGCCAATGGTGGCTTTACGATGCCGTCTTGTTGGTGCATAGCGAACCAGGCTTTTGGGCGCGGTCATTTAAAGCACCTTGGCTAATTTGTCGAGAGACTTCAGATCGCCAACCAGCACCAGCGTGTCGTGATCACTGAGTTGGGTTTGCACATCGGGTTGAGGCTGGAGATGCTCACCCTGTTTTAATAACAGGCAATGCACTGACTCAGGCACAATATCCACAATCGTTTTTCCATCGCATTTTTCGGACAACCGTACTTCTACAACATACTGGTTATGACCGATGGAAATGTACGCATTCACCATTGGGTAATTTAATGCCTGGGCAACTCTGATGCCCATGTCTTCTTCTGGATGAATAATTTGGCTGATGCCGAGCCGCGATAAAATGCGATGATGTTCTGGCGTGACGGCCTTGACTCGAATATCTTCAACACCCTGTGTTTTCAAGTGCAGTGTACACAACAGGCTCGCTTCCAGGTTTTCACCGATAGCGACAACGACGGCGTCGCAGTCTTTCAGGTTTAACTCTTCAAGTGCGGCTTCTGACGTTGCATCAGCAATCACCGCATGAGTCAATTCATCTGCAATCGGGTTAACCAGCTTTGGCTCAATATCAACCCCTATCACCGAATGCCCTAGCCGCATTAACTCCAAACAGACTGACCTGCCAAAACGACCAAGGCCAATGACGGCAAACTGACTCATAAAGTTGTGCTCCTGTGTGGCAAACGCAAAACCTGAAGTTTATCGAATTCAGGAAAGTAGATCAGGTAGGGGTGAGTAAGTTGTTCGTTTTTACTTCGTGATTTTTTTGGGGGAGGAGAGGAGCTTTTCTGTCACCTGAATCCGAGACTCCATAGCAGCGCAGTGCGCAAGCCATTGATTCCTGTTTGCTTCCCAAAAATTGGGGTGAACCTATGGGTGCACCTGCAATTTTTGAAAACCAAATAGAAATCAAGCTCTTTCACTCTGCATCCACTGAAGGAGTCACGGATTCAGGCTTACTTCTCCTGTAAAACCGCCCACTGCTCGCGTAAGCCCAGTAACTGTTCGCTCCAATAACGCGCGCTGCCGAACCAGGTAAAGGCTTGTGGAAATGCCGGATCGTGCCAGCGTTTGGCAATCCACAATGTATGACGGATCATATGCGCAGTGCGTAAAGCATCAATTAAGCTGATTTCCGTGCGTGGAAAATCAGCAAACTGTTCATAACCTTCTTTTAGTTCACTTAATTGCAGCGTCTGTTCGGCATCGCTACCGGATAGCAGTTTCCAGATATCTTGCATGGCCGGGCCGGTCACGCAGTCATCGAAATCAACCAGCAACAGTGCATCATCGCGTGACAGGATATTACCCGCGTGGAAGTCGCCGTGAATCCGGAAGCAGTCAGCCTGGTTCAGTTGCTCTTCAAAGGGTTGCAGCAGCTTAGCCAGATGATTCAACGCATCAAGATAGTTGGCTCTCATGTCATCGGGCAGTAATGGGCTGTTATCAAAAAAGGCCAATGAATCCGTTGCCGCTGAAGCCAATGACAGGCGCTTACGGTGTTGAAAGGCATTCACTTTTCCAACGCTGTGCATCCGACCGAGCAGTTGGCCGATGCGGTACAGTTTGTCCGGGTCATCCAGTTCAAAGGCGTGCCCGGCACGCATCGGAAAGCAGGTAAGCAAAAAGCCGTCCCGTTCATGGACTATATCGCCCTGAATGCTCAACGCTGGCACAACAGGGATTTCCTGATCATACAGTTCCTGAGTGAAAATCAACTCTTCTCGAACCTGTGCTTCGTTCCAGCGATCCGGGCGGTAGATTTTCATGACAATGGGCGTACTGTCTTCAATGCCAATACGATAGACGCGGTTTTCGTAGCTGTTCAGTGGATAGATGCGGTAATCAGACTCGATGTCGAGTGACTCCAGCCAGTCAATGATGCGATCCTGAGTCAGGGTTTGATAGGGAGGCGTAGGGCTCATAAGGGTGTCATCCGCATTTTATTGACCGTGAGTATAACAGTCTTGTTCTTTTATTGAGAGTGACTCTCAAGATGCTATTGCTGCAGTTCTATTGTGTCGAAAAGATTGTGGCGAAAAGATTAACCTGAATCCGTGACTTCCAAGTGGATGGAGGGGTAAGAGCTTGATTTCTATTTGTTTTTCAAAAATTGCAGGTGCACCCGTAGGTTCACCCCAATTTTGGGGAAGCAAAGAGGAATCAATGGCTTGCGCACTGCGCCGCTATGGAGTCACGGATTCAGGGTTAATAAAGAACTTTGCCATGTGAATTATTTCAACGGTGTTCGTGCCAATGCCCAGACAGAAACAAATTTGCAACCATTGCGTTTTAATAATCGGGTGATGATATTTGCCGTAGCCCCCGTTGTAAGAACATCATCAATAATGGCAATCCGCTTTGGTGGCGTCGCGGTTAATTCAAATGCATTTTTCAATTCGTGTTGCCGCTCTTTGCGAGATAAGCCTTCCAGTGCTTGGGTCTGCTGGGTTCGTTTTAGCTGTTGGAATAATGGAATTTTCAACTCAGCCGCAATGTATTTAGCCAGAACAGTTGCCTGGTTATAACCTCGTTCGGCTTGCTTACGGCGATGCATCGGAACTGCCAGCAAAGCATCAACAGGTTTGCGCAGAGTCTCCGAAATTGCCAGCCATTCGCGAACCAACGCTCGTCCGCTGGATTTGTCATGTTGATATTTAAACTGATGAATCAAAAAGCGGGCCAGGCCATCAAAGGTCCATGGTGCAATTACCTGATTCCAATCCGGCGGTTGTTTCAGGCAGTTTCCGCAAAGCTCGCCTGACTCGATCGGCACCGCACAGGCCTGGCAGGCAAGCTCAATTCGGGTCAGAAAACCACGACATACCGGGCAAAGGCCATCTGAAGGCTGCAAACAGGCAGGACAATGATTGCTAATCGAGTGTAGCCATTGCATTGATCGAAAAATAACCATTAGTTAAGTTTATATTGCTTAGTAAATTGACAAGCCCTGATTCAGCGGTACTATCGCCTGCAATATATTGACAGGGTATCGACATGTCTGCCGCTACAGAACCGACCTTACGCTATGACTGGACCGCTGAAGAAGTGGTCAAACTGTTTGAACTGCCGTTTAACGACTTGCTGTTTCAGGCAGCGTCAGTTCATCGCGCACATTTCAACCCCAACGAAGTACAGGTTAGTACACTGTTGTCGATCAAAACCGGGGCCTGCCCTGAGGATTGCAAATATTGTCCGCAATCGGCGCATTACAATACCGGCCTGGAGAAAGAAAAACTGATCGAAGTGGAAAAGGTTATCGAGCAGGCCAAGGCTGCCAAGGCTGCTGGCGCTTCTCGTTTTTGCATGGGGGCCGCCTATCGTTCACCAGCCAGAAAAGATTTTCCCTATATTCTGGAAATGGTGAAGAGCGTTAAGGATCTTGGCCTGGAAACCTGTATGACGCTGGGCATGCTTGAAAGTGAGCAAGCAGGAGCACTGGCCGAGGCCGGGCTTGATTACTATAACCATAACCTCGACACCTCACCGGAATACTATGGTGAGATTATCACTACCCGTACCTATGCGGATCGGCTGGAGACTCTGCAAAACGTCCGTGATGCCGGGATGAAAATCTGTTCCGGCGGTATTCTGGGCATGGGTGAGGGGGTTGATGACCGTGCCGGTCTGTTTATTCAACTGGCAAACATGAATCCACATCCCGAGAGTGTTCCAGTCAACATGTTGGTGCGGGTTGAAGGGACACCCTTTGCCGAGAATGAAGACCTTGACCCGATTGAATTTATACGTGCGATTGCTGTTGCCCGCATTATGATGCCGACCTCGCATGTACGCTTGAGTGCTGGCCGTGAAGTCATGAGCGAAGAAACTCAGGCGATGGCTTTTTTTGCCGGGGCCAATTCTATTTTTTACGGCGAAAAATTGCTGACCACGGCCAATCCGGAAGCGAACCGCGACAAGACTTTGTTCAAAAAACTGGGCATCGAGCCTGAAAATCGCAGTTTTGACAGTGGCGAACCGGCACCGGCATTTGATCCGTCGACTTGTCCAAAGCGTAACAACGAAAAATTTTACGACGCCAGTCTCTGAGCGTCGCATCCGGAGGGCCGTCAGCGAGAGTTGACGGTCGCAAAACATTGAAACATTTCTCTGATATTCCTGATTTGTTGGCAGAGCGTGAAGCCTCGCATCTGTTACGTCGTCGTGTTGAGTTACAGTCGGCTCAGTCCGTTACACCGGTTATTGATGGCAAGTTGTATCTGTCGTTTTGCAGTAACGACTATTTAGGCCTGGCGAACCATCCTGTCATCGCTGAACGAATGAAAGCGGCGATTGATGACTATGGTGTCGGAGCCGGTGCGTCACATCTGATTGATGGTCATCACGCTGAGCATGAACAACTGGAGCGCGAGCTGGCTACCTTTTGCAAGCGCGAAGCTGCATTGGTATTCAGTACCGGTTATATGGCGAACCTGGGGGTTATGTCTGCCTTGATGGCGCGTCAGGACAGCATAGTGCAGGACCGACTGAACCACGCCTCTTTGATTGACGGCGCGCTGCTTGCTCAGTCAAATCTATTGCGATACCGACATAACGATATGGCGCATCTGCAACAGATGCTGGAGAGCACCAGTGGCAAAAAACTGATCGTGACCGATGGTGTTTTTTCAATGGACGGTGATTGTGCACCGCTGACGGAAATTGCCGATATCGCCCGGCAGCACAATGCCTGGCTGATGGTTGATGATGCACACGGCTTTGGTGTTCTTGGCCCGCAGGGTTCCGGCTTGGTTGGTCAGCTTGGTCTTGATAGCCAGCAGGTGCCATTGGTCGTCGGTACGCTGGGCAAGGCGTTTGGAACCTCCGGTGCCTTTGTCGCCGGTGATCAGACGACGATTGATTATCTGCTGCAATTTGCCCGCACTTATATGTATACAACAGCGAGCCCGCCGTCAGTGGCCGCCGCGACACGCCAGGCGTTGCAACTGGTCAGACAGGCTGATGATCGCCGTGCTCACCTGACACAGCGGATTGCTCAGCTCAGAAACGGCATACAGGCGATGGGGTTCAGCCTGATGTCATCTGAAACCCCGATCCAGCCTGTTGTCGTGGGTGCCAATGCGGACGCTTTGCGTTTATCCGCCGTATTGCGTGAACGAGATATTATGGTTACTGCCATTCGCCCACCAACGGTGCCGGAAGGTACGGCTCGGTTACGTATCACTCTCAGCGCCAGTCATACCGCCGAACAGGTTAATAGCCTGTTGAATGCTTTGGATGATGTCCGATGAATATAGTCTGGATTCCCGGTTGGCAGTTTTCCGCCCAGGCCTTTCAACCGCTTTGGCGACATGCTGAGGTGACTGAACCGAATGTGCTCGACTATGCCGCTATGGACTTAACGCTGTCGCAATGGCTCGACAAGCAGGTGCAGCATCTGGATCAGGATACCGTGCTGGTGGGCTGGTCTTTAGGCGGAATGCTTGCCTGTGAACTAGCCAAACGGTCGTCAAAAGTCCAAAAGGTTCTGGCGATTTGTGCCAATACCCGCTTTGCCGGTGGGCCGGGATTAGCCAATATCGTGGCCGACAGTTTTATGAGTCGCTATCAGCGTAATCCCGCCATTACCCGCAAAAAATTCGCGGCATTGGTGGATCGCCAACAAGTCAGCGAGATTGAAAACAGTCTGCTGGATGGCAATCATCTGAATACCCTTGAGTGGCTTTATGAGCTGAATATTACTGAGGAATTAGCCTGTCCGATTCACGTTCTGCTTGCCGAGCAGGATCAGCTAGTGCCAGTAACCAGCGCGCAACAAGCCTGGCAACCGCTGGCTCAGACAGTCACTATACTCTCTGGTGAGCACAGTTTGCCGATTACCTCAGCAGCGGCGGTCGCCCAATGGGTGGGGCTGCATGGATAAACAGGCTGTTGCCCGCCAATTCAGCAGCGCAGCACAGCAGTACGATGCAGCGGCGCATCTGCAGCGCAAAATTGCGGATCGGTTATTGGCGCTGGTCAAGAATATTCAATTACCGGTCAGCGCAAAGATTGCGGATCTGGGCACCGGAACCGGTTATTGTCTGCCAATGCTACAGCAGCAATTTAATCCTGCACGGCTATATGCACTGGATTTTTCCGATGCCATGCTGGATGTCGCACGTGCGCGCCAGCCAAACATTGAATGCATTCACGCCGATCTGGAAACGGCGCCATTTGAGCGCCAATCGCTTGATCTGGTGGTATCCAGCCTGGCCGTGCAATGGCTTGATAAGCCAGAGCCTTTTATCGCCAATATCACCAAAGCCTTAAAACCGGGCGGTGTGCTCGCATTGACAACGCTTGGGCCGAAAACGCTGTGGGAATTGAAGCTGGCCTGGGCGCAGGTGGATACCTATCGGCATGTCAATGACTTTCATGATGCTGTGGACTGGATTGAGGCTGTCTGGGAGTCGGAGTTGACACTTGAGTTATGGCGTGAAGAGCGTGTCGAAGTGCGCTATGACTCACCATTGGAACTGTTACGCGAATTGAAAGCGCTGGGGGCTAATCATGTTGATCGCGATCATTCACCGCGAAGCAGTCATCTACGGCAGATGTTGCGTCAATATGATGGGTTTAAGCGCAGTGACGGGCGCTATCCGGCAACCTGGGATGCCTGTTATTTGATTGCGAGGAAGCGATGAGAAAGCGATTTTTTATTACCGGCACCGATACTGAGATTGGCAAAACCACCGTCAGCGAAGCCCTGCTGCGCTCGGCCCAGGCGCATGGCTTATCAACCCTGGGCCTGAAGCCGTTGGCGGCCGGTGCTGACGATATTGATGGGCAGTGGCGTAACGGCGATGCCCTGACTCTTCAGGCGGCCTCCTCAGTGAAGGTTCCCTATGAAACGATCAATCCTGTTTTGCTTAAAGCGCCCATGGCACCTCATATCGCGGCTGAACGCGAGCAGCGTCGTGTCACGGTACAGTCATTAGCCGGTTTTTGTCGCGGTGCCTTTATGTCAAACCCGGTTGATTTCACCCTGGTCGAAGGCGCTGGTGGCTGGGTAGTCCCGGTCAACTCACGCGAAACCCTGGCAGATCTGGCCCGGGAACTCCAGCTTGAGGTTATTCTGGTCGTGGGTATGAAACTGGGCTGTCTGAATCATGCTTTACTGACTGCACGAGCGATTCAGGCCGATGGTGTGAAACTGGCAGGCTGGGTTGCCAATCAATTATCCGCTGACATGAATGGTTTTAATGAAAACCTGCAAACTCTGCAACGACTGATGCCTGCCCCAATGATTGGTCTTCTGCCTTTTATGAACAGCGATCAAGCGATAGCGGCCCAGTGGGCTGAGGCTATTCTTTTTGGGTCTGATCCCGTCAAATAAAGCGAAAGTAGTGTATTTTAAATGCGTTTTCGGGAAAAAGTTTCTCGAAACGCATTGTCATGAGTCCTTATTGCTTTCGACCTGATAAAAAGTTAGTAAGAACACCCCAGGGTTGAGTATTGCGAACTGACGCCACAATGACGGCCTGCCGGTCAAGATATTGGCAGGCTTTACTTTTGGCTAAATGAAAAAATAAAAAATTACACTTTTGATTGACTCATTGGTTAAAATATAGACAGGGCGTATTGCGTCGAGTGACTGGAAACGTCATTTGCTCAGGAGAGTTTGTTTATGATCAGTTCTGCATTCAGTATTGGTGTTCAAGGGGTTCGCAATGGTTATGAGCAGTTGAACCGTAGTGCTGATCAGATTGCCAAAGCAAATCTCCCCCCGGAAGAAGGTGGTTCTGAGGAGCTGTATACGGCGGTGACTG
Source organism: Reinekea sp. (assembly GCA_037389025.1). Lineage (GTDB taxonomy): Bacteria > Pseudomonadota > Gammaproteobacteria > Pseudomonadales > Natronospirillaceae > Reinekea. The sequence goes on from JARRJP010000013.1 coordinate 61,949, forward strand.
AGCAGATCAGTGGCAAGCATCAAGTGCAAGCCAGTGCCAAAGTAATACAGGCCGCCAGTGATGCGCTGGGAAGTATTATCGATATTAAAGTTTGAATGGTGGATAGAAGTTTATGTCAACGGTCAGTGGTGTTTTCCCAAATGCAATTACACCATCTTTTGCCCCGACATCTGACCCTGCGGAGCAGGCTCGCCTGCGCCGTCAGAATGAATCTGCTGTTTTCTCACCTGTAGAAGAAATTGACCAAAACTCAGAAACCCGCCCTGCCAATATTGAGCAACCAGGTCGACTTGAAGCTGAATCGGCCACCAATGTTCGTCCCCAGTTCCACGCGCCGGAACAATCAGAGCCAGAAGTGACAGAAACGGCTCAGGCTGAAAAAGCAAGTCAACCAGACTCAATCATCGAGCGCGCAACGCAGCGTGATCCCGAGTCGACCCAGCGTGCAGAGCAGCAACCTCAGGCTGGCCGAGAGGATCAAACCAGGCAAGAGAGCGCCGACCTGCAGGGGGAGATCGAACTGATCCGTGAGTTGGCCAGCCGTGATCGTGAAGTTAGGGCTCATGAACAGGCTCATCAGGCATCGGGCGGCGAGTATGCAGGCGCAGCCGTATTTAGTTACCGTCGGGGGCCTGATGGCAAGCAATATGCTGTCGGCGGTGAAGTCTCAATTGATATCTCCCGTGAGTCCAGTCCTGCCGATACCATTGATAAGGCAGAGCGGGTTCGCCGTGCCGCTCTGGCGCCTGCAGAGCCTTCGGCTCAGGATCGGCGTGTCGCCGCATTAGCGTCTCAGTTGGTATTGGAAGCGCAGGCAGCACTTCGTACCGAAGAGCGCCAGAAGACCGAAAAAACTGAAGAAGAGAGCGCTGAACAAGACGAATTACAGGTCGAAGAAAAAGCCAAGGTTGCCAAGAGTGATGAAGAGGAATCCGCCAAGGATGAAGAAGCATCAGGGGATAGCGAAGAAAGGCTTGATGAGATTCTGACTCGTACCGCTGAAACAGTGGCTGCTGCTCTGAACGCGGCTTATCAAACACAATCGGCTAAAGATGTTGGTTTTAATCTTGATACCACTGTTTGATTTCATCCTGAATCCGTGACTCCATAGCGGCGCAGTGCGCAAGCCATTGATTCCTATTTGCTTCCCAAAGAACCTATGGGTGCACCTGCAATTTTTGAAAAACAAATAGAAATCAAGCTCTTACACTCTGCATCCACTGAAGAAGTCACGGATTCAGGTTCATGTTAATGGCTCGAAGCGGTAACCGGCACCATAAACGGAGTGAATAAAATCATGAGCTGGATTTAGCTGCTGCAGTTTCTTGCGAAGCTTCTTGATATGGGAGTCAATGGTTCTGTCCGAAACAATACGCTGGTCCTCATAAATCCGGTCGATAATCTGATCACGTGAAAAAATCTGTCTTGGATGGTCCATCAACAGCCGTAGCAGATTGACTTCCACGATCGTCAACTCGACCGTCTGTTGCCCCAGTTTTACCTGAGTGGAATCTTTCAATAATTTCAGCTCGCGATGAGCATTGTTTGATTGACTGAAATAGGCTTGGCGCCGTAGTAGTGTTTTTACTCTGGCCACCAGTTCTCGAAGGCTGAATGGCTTACATAAATAATCATCCGCACCCAGTTCCAGCCCGATCAGACGATCAACTTCCTCAACCTTGGCCGTCGTCATGATGACGGGCACCATGCTGCTTTGGCGCAGTGTTCTGCAGATATCCAAACCGTCGCGCCCGGGCAGCATCAAATCCAGAATGACCAGATCGGTTTGATGAATTTCCAGCCACTCCATAGCTTCCTGGCCGTGATGGATAAGCGTTACCTCATGACCGGCAGCAACCAGGTAATCACGTTCCAATTCAGCCAGGTGTCGTTCGTCTTCAACAATTAAAATATGACTCATCTGTTGTCCTTGCCCACCTCCAGTGGAAATCTGATAACCAGTTTGACACCGCCAAGGTCACTGTGTTTCGCGTGGATGCCCCCCTCATGTGCGGCGACAATATTCTGCACAATGGCAAGGCCTAGCCCGGCACCACCTGAATCTCGTGAACGGGATTCATCGACTCGATACAACCGCTCAAACAGCTTGTCGAGATCGTGATCACCGACGCCGGGTGCAGAGTCCTGCCAGACAACGACGGCATGGTTTTTTTCTGTAGTGAGAGAAACCTGCAATCTGCCGGGTTTATTAATATCGCTGTCGGTATAGCGCAGAGTGTTTTGAATCAGGTTATTGAATAACTGATTCAATCGCGTGTCATCGCCACGAATCCAGATGGAATGACGCGGCAGATCCGCTGATATCTGGAAATGGCCGGTTTCCGATTGCCCGAAGTGCGCCAATACTGATTCCAGTAGTGCATTCAAATTTAATGGTTCAAAGCGATAATTCAATGTACCTGCATCGGATTGCGATAACTGATGTAAATCGTTTACCAGACGAGATAGCCTCTCAACCTGATCATGCATATTTGCAAGCCACTGTTCATTGACTGCACGCACCCCATCCTGGACGGCTTCAATATCGGCCAGAAAAAGCGCAACTGGTGTCCTCAATTCATGCGCAATATCGCTGACCCATTGCTGCCGATCGTACTGATTTTTTGCCAGGATAGTCGCGAGACGGTTGAAATCTTTTGCCAGTCGACCAAGTTCATCCTGACGCTTTTCATTCACTGAAACGGACAGATTACCGCTGGCCATCTGGCGCACAGCGCTGGTTAGTTTTGTGATCGGACGAACCAGCCAGCCAGAAAAAGGAACTGCCAGTGCTGCGGCAATCAGAATGCCGAAAACGCCTATAATCACCAGCCCTCGCTGTTGTTCTTGTTGAAATAACTGATCGAACTCCTGATTGGCGCGTGAAGATGGCTCGAAACCAAGATAGGCCACCGTCGTGCCATCGGTATTCTGGACAGGTAACCAGACTCGTTTTCTATCGTCTGCATTAGCATGCTGTCCCAACAGAACTCTGCCCGTTGAGGCGTCTTTAATATTCAGATTGTCGATGAAATTACGCGGCCCCCCAGGCGGGTGGTTGACGCCGTGCCTCATCATATCCCGAGGTGAAAAAGACTGTCGCAACATCTGAAGCCACTCAGGATTGTTCCAGCGTAGCCAATCCCAGTTCTGTGCAAGATCATACTGTCTGGCAATACTGGTGATTAATGGCTGTAGCCGCAGGGTTTCCTGCTGAATGATGTAATCGGAAAAACTGCGATTAAACTGCAACGCATTCAACGCCATCATACCAATGACCATCAGTACGTTGGCTGCGATCATCAGTATCAGTAGTTTGGCTCGAATAGACTTGAACAAGGATGCACCTCAATAGACGTTAGTGCGATCAGTCTATCGAAACATTGTGCAAAGAAAATGGATGATTCAGGTTCCTGAATCCGTGACTCCAGAGTGGATGCAGGGTGTAAGAGCTTGATTTCTATTTGTTTTTCAAAAATTGCAGGTGCACCCATAGGTTCATTAAAATTTTTGGGAAGCAAAGAGGAATCAATGGCTTGCGTACTGCGCCGCTATGGAGTCTCGGATTCAGGTCAGGTTAAGATCCCATGGCCAGATTGGAAATATCGGTGAACTGAGCCATCAGTTGTTCCAAAGCCGTTGAGTTGATCAGTTGGTAAAGCCGATCTTCACATGTCAGCGTACCTTGGATATAGCCACCGGCCATATTGGTATCCATCTCATCGACATTAAAATATTGCACACCTTCAACCTTATCGACGGCCAAGCCGACCCGGCTCTCGGGAAAATCCAGAACCAGCATAAAGCTGGGGTCTTCAACGTAGCCGGTCCCGTTCATTTTCAGTACGTCCATAACTGCCAGGGTTTCACCTCGCAGGCTGATCAGCCCGATGACGCCTGTGGCATGGCTGGGAACAGGGTTTAATGGTTGCCAGGGAACAACTTCCTTAATCAGCGTGGCCGGAAATGCCAGAGGCTCACCATTGAGCTGCACCACTACCCACATTTCTGTCGTTGACATGAGACTTTCTCCTGATTCGCTTGTTCAGCGTAGTCATCATCAGGATATGACGCAAACTTGAGTCAATACCGGTTAATAATGGAACGCTGATTTGCTGCTAGACTAATCTGATAAACCCTACATCGGCTCTGGTAGTGAAAAATTAATGTCTTATTTACAGCAACTGAATCTGGCGTTTGACAAGTTGGCCAAAGCCAAAAATGTGGATGATCTGGCAAAGCGGGCGGTGATTGCGCTGCGCGAGCAATTACATTTTGATCGGGCCGGGATTCTCTGGTATGACGCCGAAAATAGTACTCAGGTTGGTACCTGGGGCACAGATGAACAGGGTCGGCTGCGCGAAGAGCATGACCTGTGCCTGCCAGTGTCGGATGACTTGTTGATCAAGCCTGGTAAGGAGCGCTTCCGGTTCAAACAGAATCATGATTTTTACGGTGTGCTGGATAAACCCATACCTGAAGGCTGGGTTTTTCAGGCACCGATCAGTTCAGAACAGGAGCTGTACGGCTGGTTATTTGTTGATAACCTGATTCACCTGAAACCACTGACTGACGCGCAGTCCGAGATTATTCAGGCATTCGCCAACGCATTGGGTCAGTTGATTGTGCGCTGCAAGATCGAAGACTCGCTCATTGAAGCTGTGGATTCTCTGGTCACCAATGAAAACATCACAACGAGTGCACTGGAGCGTGTTAATGAACTGGAAGCCCAGTTGGATGGCAGTCGTAAACTGGTGCAGTTGGCCGAGCGTTTATCGGGCTTGATTCCTGTCAGTGCTCGTGCGGTTGGCAATCTGTTGAATTTTGTAACTTTGTTGCAGCCGGAACAGTTTAATGTGGCTGATCGGGCGTTACTGGCATCGGCAAAAAAATCGGCAGATCAGCTCTCGCGTATTTTTAAATTTGCAGATGCTAAAGTGCATGAAGCGACAGACAATGACGTACAGACCATGCCAGCCTCGCTGGTCAGAGACTACTGGTACAACTACTTTCATTCGTTGTTTCGCGCCACCTCTCACACCTTGGAAGTGCGTAGTGAGGATCCAACCATCAGCGTATCAGTGCCACTGATTCTGCTGACTCAATTGGTGAAAGAGTTGGTTTTCAATGCCTTACAGCACGGCCTGGAGGGCATGCAGGGTGGTTATACCCGCGTCTCTCTGTCTATGTGCAATGGCACCTTGACTGTACATGTTGAGGACTCTGGATCGGGTCTTGATGAAGAGCAGTATATGGAAGTGCAGAAAATGTTCGTCACCTCCAAACCCAATGAGCAGCTCGGCACCGGACTCAATGTTACCCTGCACTATGTAGAGCGTTGGTTGAATGGACAATTGGAGTTGGGACCTTCCGAGCTTGGCGGATTGCGATGTACGCTAAAGATTCCGGTGAGTAAGTGACACCTGAATCCGTGACTCCAGAGTGGATTCAGGAAATAGAAACCAAGCTCTTACACCCTACATCCACTGAAGAAATCACGGATTCAGGTGGAATTCAGTTCTAACTAGTGTCAGGCTGTGTAAAAACAACAAAAGAGATTTATCGTGACAGTCCTGTTCAAACCAACAGCGGCTGACATTCAACACTGTCAGCTGAGTGACTTTGCTGCTTTCGTCAGTCAACAAACCGGTCAATCCTATGATAGCTATGCACAGTTGCATCAGTTCAGCATTGAAGAAAAAGAAACCTTCTGGCGTCTGATCTGGCAATTTGCCGGCGTGCGCGGAGAGCTGAACGGCAGAGTGCTCAATCAGAGTACCATGCCGGGCACACAGTGGTTTCCTGACAGTCGGCTCAATTTCGCTGACAACCTGCTTGCTGTTGGTCAAGCCCAGAAAACCGCACTGATTGCCGTCAGTGAAAATAGACAGGAGCAGACCATCAGTTATGCCGAGTTGCGCCATCAGGTCATGCAGCTTGCAGCCTATCTTGCTAACGATTGTGGCGTTGAACCGGGTGACCGGGTCTGTGCCTATCTCGGTAATACTGCGGAAGCGATCATTGCAATGCTGGCGACGACCTACCTTGGGGCGGTCTGGTCATCAGCTTCACCGGACTTTGGTCTGGAAGGGGTTCTTGATCGCTTCAGTCAGATCGAACCCAAGGTCCTTATTGCCGGTAACGGTTATCAGTATGGTGGCAAGAGCTATCATCGGCATCAGCTGGTTCGACAGCTTGTCAGCGCGCTGCCATCCGCTGTACAGCTGATTTCAGTCCGGGTTCTTCCAGACGAACCAGAAATCAACGGCAGTGAATCCTTTGCAGCCATTATTCAGGGGCACCGACCTGAACCTGAACGGCATCTGTTCGACTTCAACCATCCGCTTTATATCCTGTTCTCATCCGGCACCACCGGTAAACCCAAATGTATTGTGCATGGGGCCGGTGGCACGCTGTTGCAGCACATTAAAGAATTACGTCTGCATGGTGATATCAGTGATCAGTCGGTCTTGTTCTACTTCACTACCACAGGTTGGATGATGTGGAACTGGCTTGCCTCCGGTTTGGTAACTGGTGCAACACTAGTGCTGTATGACGGTAATCCCATGCACCCGCAACCAGATCGCCTTTGGACGTTGGTCGGCAAATGGTCCTGTACTCATTTCGGTACCAGTGCCAAATACCTGGCAAGCTGTCACAAGATGGCGCTGAAACCCGAGACTTCTGACCTCGATGCGCTGCGTGTTATTTTTTCCACGGGTTCACCATTGGCACCAGATGATTTCGACTGGGTCTATCAGCAGGTCAAAGATTCAGTCATGTTGCATTCTATTTCTGGCGGCACTGATATTGTTTCCTGTTTTGTTGGCGGCAATCCGTGGTTGCCTGTGGTACGTGGTAAAATTCAGGCCGCTAATCTCGGTATGGCAGTTGAATCCTGGAATGAACAGGGTCAGCCGGTCATTAATGAACGCGGTGAATTGGTTTGCACCCAGCCAGCCCCCTGCATGCCGATAAAATTCTGGAACGATGAAACCGGTGAACGTTATCGGGCGGCCTACTTTGAGCGGTTTCCTGGTGTTTGGGCTCATGGTGATTTCTGCTCCATCGATGAGCAAGGGCAGGTTGTGATTCTTGGCCGAAGTGACACGACACTCAATCCTGGTGGCGTTCGCATCGGCACTGCGGAAATATATCGTCAAGTGGAAATGTTATCGCCGATTCAAGATTCACTGGTGGTGGGCAAACCAGTGGCGGGTGATATTGAAGTAATGCTCTTTGTCGTATTGGCTGGTGGCGAGTCATTGACTCAAGAACTACAACAACAGATCAAAACCACCATTCGTCAAAACACCACACCACGCCATGTGCCGAGGCACATTATTCAGGTACAGGCCATTCCATATACCCGTTCAGGAAAAAAAGTGGAGCTGGCGGTGATGCAGATCCTGCGAGGTGAAGAGCCAAAAAATCTCACCGCACTGGCCAATGCGGACTGCTTGGATGAATATCGAGCGTTTAGATAAAACGGATTCAGGTGAAAATGAACTCCCAAAGCTGAATAACCCCTATTGTCATTGCACATGGGCAGGTTCATATTCAAAGATCTTACTATTTCTCTCCGTTGCACTCAGTAAATCATCTATACTAGTCATAAAGATCACAATGGGCGGTCGTTCTATGAAAGGAATTGTGTTCATTGAGTTTAAACAGATGGTTGATGCTGTTTATGGTGAAGCGATGATGGATTATTTAATAGAAGCAGTTAATCCAGCTTCCGGTGGTAGCTATACCAGTGTTGGCACCTATCATCATACCGAGCTGACGATGATGATAGCTAAATTGAGTGAGCGCACACAAAAGCCAACAGCAGAGTTGACTCGTGCTTTCGGGCACTATCTGGCACGGACATTTGTCGTTAAGTTTCCAGATTTTTTTAAGCAGGCACGGAATACGTTAGAATTTTTAAAGCGTATTGATAATCACATTCATGTTGAAGTGGCCAAGCTGTATCCAGATGCCGAATTGCCCGAATTCAGCTTTGATGATACCGATCCAGATGTTTTTATTCTTAATTATGCTTCAACAAGAAATTTGGCCGATTTAGCCCATGGTCTGATAAACGAAACGATTCTCTATTATGGAGAATCATATCAAGTTGAGCGTGAAAATCTGACAGAAGATAACACTATGCAACGCACACGTTTTAAACTGGTCCAACGTAAACCATGACTGAAGTCGAGCGACTGCGCCGCCGTTACGAGCGGGAAAAAATAGCGCGTGAAGAAGCCGAGCAAATTCTGGAAGCCAAAAGCCGGGAATTATTCGAGCGTAACAATGAGCTTAAAAACTTCAGCGAATCGTTGGAAAAGCTGGTAGAAGGAAGAACAGAAGAATTGTTGAAAGCTCGCGATGCTGCTTTGGCAGCGACACGGGCCAAATCGCTGTTTATCGCCAACATGAGTCATGAAATTCGGACACCGCTGAATGGTGTGCTTGGCATGTTGAATATTCTTGCCAATGCTCAGCTTTCCGAACGTGAACAGCGCACGCTGAAAATTGCCCAGCAATCTGGCCGACACCTTTTGGGAATTGTGAACGATATTCTCGACTTCAGCAAAATTGATGCTGGAGAAATGACACTGCATCTTGAAGCTGTCAATCTAGTCGATCTGGTGCAACAGACTCTGGAACCCATGCGTTTTCAGGCTGAAGAAAAGAATACTGAGCTTGTTGCCGAGTATGCCAGTGATTTTCCGGATTTTATCCATATCGATTCCATTCGAACCAGGCAGATTATCACCAACCTTGTTTCCAATGCGATTAAGTTTACCAACGTCGGCAAGGTGACTTTTTCGCTGGATTGGAAAGACGGCATGCTGATAATGTCGGTTTGTGACACAGGCATCGGAATGACACAAACCCAGCTAAAGCGAATTTTTGACGCCTTTGGCCAGGCAGATGATTCCATCACCCGACAATTTGGAGGAACCGGGCTTGGGCTGACCATAACCGCTCGTCTGACGACCTTGATGGGCGGTACCATCCATGTTGAAAGTACCAAAGACATGGGATCCGAGTTTATTGTCTGTTTGCCACTGCGCACTGCAAAACAGGCTATACCGATTATCGACTCCGACATCAATGAAGACACCCGTTTTAAAGCGCAGACAGTTCTGCTGGTTGAAGATAACGACATTAACATTCATGTCGCAAAAAATGTTCTGGAACAGGCCAACCTTCAGTGTGATATCTGTAGAAATGGCGTTGAGGCCATCGCCGCAATTAAAGCTGAATCCTATGCCTTGGTGTTCATGGATGTTCAAATGCCGGTTATGGACGGGTTAACAGCGACGCGAACGATTCGCCGATTGGGTTACAGTAAGGAAAAGCTGCCGATCATTGCCATGACAGCGCATGCAACCATGGATCATTATCAGGAATCGATGAATGCCGGTATGAATGGTCACGTGATCAAACCACTGGAGGTATCCAGCCTCATTCAGGAAATTGCCAAGTATTTGCCCGTAGACCGTTCCCCCGTATACCAGCCTGAGCAGAGCAAAACACAAAAAAGAATATATAAATACATTGATGTCGCTGATGCCTTGTCACGGGTTGGTGGTAATGCCCGTTTACTCGCCCGCATCTGTAATACGTTCTATACAGTGAATAAAAACAGCGCCGACGCATTACGCAGTCTAACCAGCAATAAGCAATGGCACGAAGCTGCCGTTCTTGTCCATACTATCAAGGGTTCGGCAGCCAATATCAGCGCTATGTTAATGTATGAATCTGCCAGCAGGCTTGAAGAAACTATCCACCAGCAGCACTATGATGAATGCCCCGAGCTCATTGAACAGCTTATGACAGCCTGGTCTCTTACCGCACCTGAGGCTAAGGAAATTGCTGAGTCAGCTCGACCAAAACCAGCCAGTCGGGTGCCGGTTTCTGTGACGCTTTTTCTTAAAAAAATACGCTTGATCCACTCCTTACTGAAGAGCGATATTTCAACTGCTGAAACAGAAATTGAAAAACTCAGTGATCAGGGTGTTCCCGAATCTGTTCAACAGCCATTTTCGGAATTTAAAAATGCAATAGACATATTCGATATCAAGCTCGCGGAGTACCTGGCGCACCAAATGATCAAGGAGATAGACTATGGCGGATAAAAAGCGGATCTTGGTCGTTGACGATTCACCGATCGAAATACGTGTACTGATAGAAATATTGAAAGATCAATATACAGTCGTTGCTGCTACCAGCGGCGACATGGCGCTGGAGATCATGCATGAACAGAAACCTGATCTGGTGCTAATGGATATTTCAATGTCACCACTGGATGGTTATCAGACCTGTAAAATTATCAAGCAGACCGTAGACGACATACCGGTTATTTTTGTTTCATCCAACTCCGATACCGGAGCGATACTCAAAGGATTTGAAGCCGGCGGACACGACTATATTGCCAAGCCGATTGAACTGAACATATTAAAGGAAAAAGTTCGTGTTACATTGGAACAGCTAGAAAAGCGCAACCAGCTTGTTCATGAGAAAGACGAAGTCTCTGAGCTGGTCATGGCCGCCATTACCAACGTCAGTGATCTTGGTATTGTGCTGAATTTCCTACGCTATGGCACTCGCAAGCGTACGGCACAGGAACTGGCTGAATTGATGCTGGCATCATGCAAAGAATACGAACTGAATGCTTCTGTTCTGGTTCTGGGTCATGATCAGGAACCCAATATCGCCAGTTGTGAGGTCGATATTCTTCCACTGGAAAAAGAAGTTCTGATTCGGGCATTAAGCTTTAATGAGCGGTTGATGGAAAATGGCAATCGGCTGATTATTCATTTCGATACTGTCTCATTACTGATTAAAAATCTGCCGGAAAGTGAAAGTCGGCGTGGAGAGCTACGTGACTATCTGGTCATCCTGTGCGAGAACGCGCATGAACTGAATTGGAAAATTGTGCGCGATATGCATATCGGACAGCAACGGGCTGAAATGCTTTTGAGTGTTGTCGACGAATCCAAGGGTGTCCTTCATGACATAGCGGCATTTCAACATCACTATAAAGCCAGATGCCTTGGCATGTTGGATGAACTGATACAGGAAATCCATACGCAGATGCCTGCCCTCAACATGACATCGGAACAGGAGGACAGGATCCGGGAAATTATTCATTCGAAATTGACGGGTTCAATAGAACGATTTGATAAAGAGTTTGAAGTGGACAAAAAAATGAAAAATCATATTGAAAGACTGGATAGCCTGACCACACAGATTATTAACCTGAATCCGTGACTCCATAGCGGCACAGTGCGCAAGCCATTGATTCCTCTTTGCTTCCCAAAAATTTCAATGAACCTATGGGTGCACCTGCAATTTTCCTGGTCGGCCGCGTTGATATACCCCAGTAATGGTCATTAACGCTTTGACACAGAGCGTATCGTCATTACGGAAAATATTCTGCTCAAAGACTAGCCGAACTCGATCCTTCATTTTGGCCGTCAGCGTGATGTAAAAATGGTCGCCACTGGTGAGTGGGTGCTTGTAGTCCAGTTCGGCTCGTGTGACCACTAGATTTAAGCCTTGATCGGTCAGTTCGGCGAAATCACCGCCGCGACTGAGCAAGTATTCGTGCCGGGTATGTTCCAGATAATTCTGATAGACCGCATTATTAACGATACCCTGCATGTCGCATTCATAGTCACGTACTTTAAAATCGAGCCGAAATATTTTAGACATAAATTCCTGTTCCTGTAGCGGATAGTGTTGACACTACCCTGAATCCGTGATTCCAGAGTGAAGTCGGGGAGTAAGAGCTTGATTTCTATTTGTTCTTCAAAAGTTGCAGGAGCACCCGTAGGTTCACCGTAATTTTTGGGAAGCAAAGAGGAATCAATGGCTTGCGCACTGCACCGCTATGAAGTCACAGATTCAGGTTACATTTTCAAGAGTTCTTGAATATAAGATCACTTGCATGTGCCTTGAGAAAACCTAGATTAAGAATAACGTTTTCAGATAGATTTAAATATTTCTTCAGTGACCAGCCCTTTCAAGGTGGTATATCAGCACGTTACCGGCAATATAGGCAATTTTAGCTACATTTAAAGGGAATGGTCGAAATTGCAACAAAAAATTTCGGATTTAGCGAGTACTTTTCTTAAACTCGATTAGCTTTAGAGCCGCCAAAACACTGCTCTTTAAGGATTTCTCTAACTTTAGAGCTGGTTATTTTTTCACCTTGAAAGGGCTGCTAAAGTCATCGAATGTCTGCCCTTTTTATTTATCAATCAGTGAAATAAAATCACCTTTTGGTGCATCAGGTAAAGGCCGAGTATATCGCTAAAAGTAACCAAATTGCTCTTCGATTTCAAAGGCCGTTTTCGCCTCCTCAAGTCTATCTCTTCCCGTTGAATCGGGATCATAAGCAAAATAGTTAATCCTCTCTTCTGGATCGGTATGCCTGAGTTCCTTAATCCCCTTGATCTTAAGGACTTCTTCCGCAAACTCATCAGCAATTTCCCCAAGCTCACAAGGCGATCCTGTTGAGCTAGCCGTCATCATTGGGACCTCACTTTACCACGACGTTGTTCGCACCAATATACTTGTATTCATCTACTGAAATAATACTGGCGGTCTCTTCTGCATTTAACTGGCCACATAGGAGAAGAACACTCGTCGAAAATAACGCTGAAATATTTTTAACCATTCGTTTCTCCATATTAATCACTGCAAATTTCCAAGTACCTTGAAACCACTTGGTCAATGCCATATTCAATACACTCCATGGTAAATGCATGACCTATAGAAACTTCAGATATGTCACCTAAATCCAGGAGCGCTCTCAGATTTTCTAGATTTAGATCGTGTCCAGCATTCACGCGAACACCGTGCTTATTTGCCAACTGAACACATTGAAGATAACGCTCTTTTGCTTCTACAAAATTCGATTGATTGAACTTTGTGGCCCATTCCTCCGTATATAATTCCACTGCACCTATATTGTTCTCAATTATGCTTCCCATTTGAGTGATATTTGCATCGAGGAACACTGCACAGCGAATATCTGAACTAGCAAACGCTTTATTCAACATGGAGAGATACTCTCCTTCATTCTGTACATCATATCCATGGTCGGAGGTAAGCTGGTTATCATCATCGGGTACTAATGTACATTGGTGCGGCTTAACGTCCTTAACTAGTTCAATAAACCTTTCATTTGGATTACCTTCAATATTGAACTCTATTTCCGAGTGTTTTCTCAAAAGGTCTTTTATTTCATACACATCTTCATATCTAATGTGACGTTGATCGGGTCTGGGGTGAACCGTAAACCCCTTAACCCCCAAGCCAATCAACCTTTCTACAAAATAGCCTAAATTAGGGTAATCGTTACCCCGTGAGTTTCTCAGCAATGCAAGCTTATTCAGATTTACGCTAAATAGAGTGCTCATAGAAATACCTAAATTACGCAGGAAAGTGTTTTGTTAAATTCAATATTATAAAAATAGAGACCTCCATGCCCGAAAAGCATTACATAATACGAAGGTTCAAAATTGCATATTTTAAAGCGTTTATCTCCTGACAAATCGGGATAAAGCTGGTGATTTGTTCCCTTTATAGTTGTATAGGGAACCCCTTGATATTCACCGTGAATATTCTGATGACAGTGACCAAAAAACACATGTTTTACAATGTCACTAAAACAAGAAAGTAATTTATAAAATTTGTCGCTATTTTCCAGGCCAATATCATCATAACACTTAACATTGATTTGAAAAGGGTTGTGGTGCATAAAAAGATATACATCACGTTTGTCTTTGCTAGATTGTTCAAGAACTCTTTTCAACCAATTCATTCGAGAAGAACACAAACTTCCTGACGACCGACCGGGGACTGTTGTATCAAGAAATATAAATATCTTGTTGCCATACGCTTTACTGAACTGTACATACCTTCCCTGATAAGTATCTAATTCAATATGATTGCTAGCCTGGAGAAAGCTGTCGTGATTTCCTAACAAGGTGTGATATGGAATGGTCAATTCTTGGTTACATTCCGAAAAATATCTATAAGAGATCTCAGAACCGTCATTAGATATATCACCCATGCAAAATATCGCCTGCGCATCTGTATGGTGTTCAGCTATATGAGAAACCGCCTTCCTGTAATTAATATCTGAATTACAGGAATAGGTTTCAACACTCCTCCCAGTCAAATGGAGGTCCGACAGTAAAATATATTTCTCCATTTATAGGTTACTGCCTACAATCGATTGTCGACATCACCAGAATAAACAGTACCTCTATACTGTATTACTATGGAATGGGTATCTACATCATGACGCCAGCCTTTAATATCGTATTTATTTTTTAGGTCTGAAACAGTGTCATCTATATTAAAAATGGTTTTGCCTGCAATTCTATTTCTGAATTCAGTTTCGCTTTCAATGGGTTTATCGGATATTTCAGATTCATACATTTCGTACAGGATTCTAAAGAAACGTACTGTAAGTTTCTCTTTGAATGATTCGGATATACTCTTCTGCCATATTCCAGGCTGGGAATAGAAGACCTGCATTACTGAGCCGAGATATTTTGAAACGGTTAATGCTTTATAAACTTCAGACTTGTTATCCAACGCGTCACTTGGAGATAATACATAACCTAAATTAAGATATTCCGATAAGCAAAGAACTGTCTTTTCAATAACTTCGTGCTGAGCCATTGAAGGAAACCTTGGCCCCAAATGATTTGCTATTTCAAATATGCTCCACTTTCCGTTAATCAACTTCCAAGCAGAGTTTGAAAATTCATCTAATCGGCACAAATCCGTCAGCTTAATCAGAAAGATATCTCCGTTAACCACCCTCCTTCTAACCGCATGATGTTTCACTAATACATCACCCAAGGCAACCATAGTCATACCGCTTCTCTTCTCAAACAGTAAGCTTTTTCAACCATCTTTTCCGAAAGATGAAGTGCAGTATTCACATAGTCTCTTTTGTCATATTTGTTTATTGGTAGGTTATGCATGAAAGACCAGTAATCCAAATACACTTCCCTCGCGTCAATATCGCTTTCATATATTGCTTCCAAAATTTTAAAACGATGCTTGTTTTTAGGGTTAGTCCACCCTTTGGAGTAAAGCAGCAAATCTATCGAAAATTCCAGGGTTTCCTGGGATCGCCGAATCGCACCGGATATATTCCCGCTGTTCAGCATGCCTACAGTGTCATCGAAAGAATCATCTATATAAATACGCTTATTCTCAAAAAGATATCGATTGATTTTTACGCGATCAAAACGATCAACAATATCTGCATAGGCATCAGTATTCCTAACAACACGGCAATTAAATATTCTATGTGCGAAATCAATTTCGTTTTCATCTAGCGCATCCAAAAAGCTATTTTCAGCGTTATCTACCTGTAAGCTATCTATTTTGGACGCGAGCCTATCTATGGACTCGTAGCTCCATATTTCCACATCGACTCTTCTACTTTTAAAGTAATGGATTTGGATTTTAAACCTACAGCCATCAGTCACGAATTCTTTAATGGTATTGAGATCTTCGACCACCATATACACGTCAATATCAGAGCTATCATTTCCAATACCCTCCACCAACGAACCGGCTATCCATACTGGAGTACCTTCTGTAACTTGATTTCTAATAAGATCAAGTATTTCATCGTGGTGGACTCCTCCAATTGATTCATTCATATATTTCACTCTCTACGCTATCAAGGGTTTTATCGCAGTTAGTACCTGATCTTTCGTTGATGACAGATCGCCCGAATTATCGATAACCCGATACTTGATTTGAAATTTTCCGAACACATGGAGATAAGATTCACCAAACATCCTCATGAGTTCGATATCTTCATCGTCACCACAAGACTGCCTGTCTAGATACCGTTTTTCCAAGTTTGATATGCCAGCATCGATATATAAGGTCAGGTCAGGTTGAATAAATTTAGAAAGCAGGTCCTTTAAAGGTGTAACATCTTCAAAAATATCAATATAGGCGAGATAACAAGGCAGAAATCGGTCAAAGACAACATAATCGTAATTCTCCATGGCCTTAACATTCTGATCATAGCAACGAATAAAATCCAATAGTATCCCTAACCCTATGTTTTTCCCGAAGGCACTTTCTTTCCAGTCTCGCGAATCGCCGTACTTTCTTGGAAAGTATTTCTTTACTAAATTTAGGTTTCCATCTTCATATTTTGTACGTCTAAAGAAGAAGACGTTTTTCAGTATATTTGACTCTTCCAACATGTTTACTATGGTGGATTTTCCACTTCCGTCTACACCACATATCGCAATCGATTTCATTCCCAAAACCTAAAGATAACTGGCAATTATTGATTTAACTTGATTTAGCGTCTGCTCAAACGAACCATCATTACTCACGCTTTCCACGTCTAAATCAGAATTCTCGAAGAGATTGACATATGCCGCCAATAATTTCTTCTGGCACTCTTTGGTTTCAAATTCATGAATGTCATCGGAACTGCTATCCATACGTTGCCGAATTAGCTCTTCTTTCAGAGTGATAAAAATCACCTTCTCTGGGGCCGGAACGGAATCTAAAATTTGTAGGGAAATATTGCTTGGCTGCTCATTAATTAGCGTAAAAGCCTTAAAACAAGGCGTATGCCTGTCTGTTACAACGAGCTTATATTGAGTCGAACTTCCTTCTAATACGGGTCTAATTACCTGATTGTAATAGTTTACATAATCTATCGCACAGCTAATTGCTATAGCCTGATTGAATTCCCCGCTATACCAATCTTCAATGCCATTTTTTCTAGGAAAGCATTTTTCCACTGTAGATTCTGCTATAGCAGGTCCTCGACCAACAAAATACACCTTCCCTTTCAACTCGGGTTCAGTTTCAAGTTTTTTAAAAATTGAGGTTTTTCCCACGCCGTCAATACCGCATAGGGAAATAACTGGAATTATTTTTTTCATTAACTAGACACCATTAACTTAGCTGCTTCTTGATAATTAAATAGCCCATCAGACAATTCAACCACTGCGCCATTAAGAGCGTAGTTTGGTGACATTATCTGTTGGTAAATAGGCTCCACAACATTTTCCACTGCAAGCGGCCTTTCAATAACAAGTTGGCTACATAATTCATTTATGTATTCTTGTCCTTTATCAAATAGACCTATACTGAAAACGCAAACACTTCTTCCAGAACCTGAAATCTCCATTGCTGCTGATCGAACAAAATTGCAGAGAGCGGTCGCGGTAGCGTTGTATAAACCGTTATATTTTACCGCCCCTTTTTCTCCCGCCAGACCAGTAATATTGATAAACTGCCAATTCTTCTTATGCTTTTTTAAATAACTAAAATAGCTGGCCATTGCTTCCACGGGAGCACGAAACCCCACCCGGGTGACGTTTTCTATTTCTTCTTGTGATATTTCATATACTGAAGAGTGGTTCCACATTCCACAACAGTAAAGCACGGTGATATTTTCGTAATTATCTACTTCATCACGAATGACATCGCCTGCAACTACACTTTTGGCAGCTAAATCCATTGAGATTAATTTGATAACGAATTCTTCTTTGTTGAGACTATCTATATATTGGTTTTTATTTCTATAAACACCAATAATATTCACTTTTCCGCTCTCACCTAGTCTCTTAGAAATACTAAAACCGAGAAAAGAAGATATGCCATAGATAACAACCAGATTCACTCTACATACACTCCAGTATTTTACGAATGGAATTCTCAGCATTTTCGAAACCGAGGTTCGGCTTTAGTTCTGTTTCTTCGGGATCAAGTTTACTTGCGCTTGTTATACACAAATCTAAGTCTTCGATAAACGAACAAAAATATGCATTTTCTGTTGACTCAGCAAATTCGGAGGCAATCAAGAATTGCTCGTCGTGTCCAGAGAGAGCCCATACGACCTTTCCTCCGGCTATATTTTTCACATCAGAAAGAAAACCAACACCAGCACGAGATACAACCAATTTGGCCTCAGATAGGTATCTGTAGTACTCGAGAGATATTGAATCCACTACGAGCCGATCAATACCTGAAATCTTCTGTAAGGAGTTGTTTAACTCTTCCCCGAGGCATGAAAATACCTTTACGTGGCTACGTTTATCAAAACAGTTAAGTGCACTCTCTATAGCCTTGTGGGTATAGTCATACGTTTCCGAAATCCATTGAGCGGCATCTACTTCCTCTGAACTATATGAAGCGGTATTTGAGGGGAACTCAACGCCGCCACCGTTCGCAATAACAACAATATTGTCTTCGGTCTGAGCACCACAACTAGGTAGAGTATAAAAACCATGGCTCACAATCTTGCTAGAAATATTACTATTACTAATTAACGTTTTTTTCTCCGGCAGTTTATCCAAGGGTAGAAGGTAGTCACTCTCTCCTAGTAGACTCACCAGATAAGTAGAAGGCCCTTTATTTTTTGGCGTATCAATAAGTATTTCAGGGTTGAATAAGCCTACAGCTTTACAGCTGGTTCCCTTAGTAAGCGGCCCCATTAAATACTCACCACCAAAAAAACAAAGGTCTGCATTAATACTCTCTATTAGCGGAAGTATATTTCGTACACCGTGATCGTAGGGGCATAAGCCCGGCCAATCCAAATACTCCTTACGCACATCCAGCTGATGCAGCTTGTATTCAATATCAATAGGGCCACGACCGGAAAGGAATTCATAACCGTTTGAATAGCTTGCGATATGCACTTCAAGCCCTTGATCATAAGCTGCTTTCGCCAGCGCTAAACCCGGTATAACATGGCCCAACCCTGGCCGCCCCCTCAATACAAACAGAGCTACCTTCTTATTTAAATTCATGGTTATAGCGCTTCCAGAATATGTTCTACAATTTCTGAGACGGAGTGCTCCAGCTCTTGAGTATTGTCTACCGTCACTACATCGGACATGTCAGAAAATAGACCATCATAGCTATCAGAAAGCTTTCGTATTACATCTGGCGTTTCATCGTTACTCGGCCCTCCTCTAAGATGTTGCCTTTCTATAGCAACTTCGGGAGGTACTTTTATGTAAAAGGTTTTGTCCGGCGTCCTTACATTGTCAAACATCGAGAAATAGTCTTTATCTGTATTCACAGCTGACATGTACGACGTGTAACAATAACTATACCTATCACATATAACGATGGTATTCTCCTTCATTAGAGGCTGAATGTATTTGTCATAGTGAGATATAAAATCCATACCCGTAGCAATAGAGACTAGCTGCGCAAATTTACCCCCACTCCAGTCCTGATCTCCACCCCAAAAATCGCAAATAAGGTTTACGTTGGTTTTAATATCCTTTTTCAGAGCAGTAGAATAATGCCCAATCTCCTGCAGGCGTTTGGATACCAAATCTACCAAAGTAGATTTACCACAACCATCTACGCCACATAACACAAATAATTTTGATGAACTCATAGTTCTAATTCTCTATACAACGCGATAACTTTCTAAAAGAGTCAATAGGTTATCGATATCTGACCGAGTAACTTCTCTGGTATTTTTTAAACTCTCAGGAGTTCTTTCCTTTGAGCCATAGCGCCACCAGGTTTCTTTTGTTCCAAAATCGTAATGGATCGCTCTCTGTTTCTGAGCCGGTGAGCGCAACATTAAGGATATACACTTATCCTCTCCTACCGCTCTCAAGTTGTGGATAACAGAGTGGTCAATAAAGTAAGGGATATTCTTTACTTCATTTTTTATGTACACAGGTTTAATTTGGTCTGCGTCATGTAGAATCGAGCCGTCATCCATTGGGCTATACAAAGTATGTTTGTAGCCACCGTGCAGTATCAGACTTGTAAAGTTCATTCTGTGGCTGTGTGGAATATCACTGGAATGTGGATACATCACATGCATACGCAGTCTCACGCCAGTTTCTTTGTCACTGAAGAGAACATATTTTTCGATATTATAGTCTTTCTCGCAGCGTCCAAATTTTTCTTCATCTTCATAGAGATCAGTTACCAATGATTTAAGTAGCTCCTTATCTTCACTCAAGTTCATCAGCGCATTTTTTGTGACGACTTCCACCGACTCGGTATCTTTCCAATCTAACGCCAAGACCGGCCCCAAGATGTCGTTTAGCTTTTCAATATTCATATCTATACCTTCCTAATGATAGCTTTTAACCATTTATCTTCCTTCCGGTGCGCTCGAGTGTCGATGGAAACCCAAAGTTCAACAATTTGAACACCAGGAATGTCATTTATAAACTGTTTGAACCTTTCCTCATTCATGTGAACAAACAATCGGCCACTTTTTTCACTTATTTTGTCTTCGCTTCCATATTTATAAGAAGCGTAAAACACTCCGTCATTCTCCAAGTATGAAATAAGCTGTTTGTAAACAGATGCAAGATCTGCATAAGGAACATGCAACAGAGAGGCGCTCGCCCATATACCATCAAACTTTTGATTTCCGGGGTCATATGTATCAAACCTTTTATGCTTTACATCTACACCTGTTCGCTCTCTAGCTATGGAACACATCTCGAACGATGCATCAAAAGCATCGACGTCAAAACCTTTGGAAAGAAAAAAGTCGATGTCTCTCCCCGGCCCGCATCCTGCTTCTAAAATGGCACCACTATTTGCAATATATTTAGTGAACCTTTCCCGAGCATCGTCTACATTTTCTTCCAAACTTCTCGATGTGAACTTGTTTGCATTCTCGTCGTAGTACTTAATTGTGTGCTCAACTAACATTGCTAGCTTCCAATCTAATATTTAAAAAATGGGGAATCGGCCTCTGCAAAAGGTATTAGCTCATCAAACCAGCTTGCGCTACCCGAATATTTTGATTTAAAAGGTATCTTCACTCTTGTCGAATCCCTATGCTGAATAAACTGCATTAGAAAATTCCCATTCTCGCCTGGCTCATAGTGGAGGATTTCAACCTTCCCATACTTTGTGCTCATTACCGGCCCACGAACGGTACGAGCCAGTCCGCTTGTCACCCGAATAGATTTATGAAAGATATTATATGCTTCCCAAAGCGGGACAGAGAAACAATTATTCGCTCCGGTGTCTCGTTCAACGAACATATAGTATGGAACAATCCCTCGATGTACCTGCGCTCTCCATAAGTTCGCCCAATTATCAGGGTTGTCATTTATGCCCTTTAATAAAGGCCCTTGGCTTCTTATTACCGCTCCGGTGGACTGAATTGCGGCAATAGCTCTATCGGATATCTCGGTACTCATTTCTTTGGGGTGATTGTAGTGCGCCATAAAAGCCAAATGCTTACCCGAAATGGTCACCTTCCTAAACAGATTTAGAAGATCATCAGAATCAGAGTCTGTTACAAATCTTTGCGGCCAGAATGTAAGGGCTTTAGACCCGATTCGAATATTTTCCACATGTAAAAAGTCTTTACCCAATAACGGCTCAATCATCTTTCTCAAATTACTGGTTTTCATAACCATGGGGTCACCACCGGTAATCAAGATGTCCGTTATATTTCGGTTAGCTCTTACATACTCCAGCAAGTCGGTAATTTCCTTCGACTCCATCCTCAACGGTTTATCACCAATAAATTGGGCCCACCGAAAACAGAAAGTACAGTAGCTATGGCAAACCTGACCCGATGAAGGAAAGTAAAGAACGGTTCTTTCATATTTATGTTGCAAACCAGAAACCGGTATTCCCCCCACTTCTGGTATATTCATTTTTAGCTGATCACCAGGGTGAGGGTTCAGCTCAGAACGTATTTCTTCTACTATTGGTCTAATGGACTCTCTTCCTAACGCTAACCCTTTCTTGATTTTCTCGTACTGCTCATTTGTGAGCATGCTTTTATTTGGAATAGTTAACCTGTATATAGGGTCATCTCTATAATTATCCCAATCAATCAATGAGTCGCAGACATACTCGTTAACACGAAAGGGCAGCACTTCAGAAACCACCTTTATTTCTTCCAGTGCTCTTTTTCCAATTTTCTTTGCTGAGTGTTCTGATGTTGTTATTATATTGCTACTTATAGACATGTATTTTCCGTAAATTCCCTATCAAACAAGTTCATTTAGGGCTTGCTCGCACTGACGATAATTGAATCTCGCATATTGTTTGTCTGCGCCAAAGGTTTCGCCACCTACCACCTTAAATTCTATGCCTTGGATACCTAACTTGCCGTTTTGGATTCTTTCGCCAGCTTTAAGCCACATATATTGAACAAGCAATCCAGTAACTTCATAACCCTCACCTGCAATTAGCCCGCTCACCGTGTCGAGTACTTTTTTAGATTTTTCCTTCTCGGCTTTGGCCCATTTGGAGAAATTATTCATATTCTCTGCCGCTGTAACTTGAGCAACTGAAGATACGGGGTTAAGAAATCTGCATTTAATCTCTACTAAGTTATCTATCAGAGACTTACAGGCATTTATAAACCCAACTCTTAACCCAGGCATTCCGGCCCATTTTGAAAGTGAATCAACAACTGCAACATGGGTATCATCCACCTGCGCGGAAAACCGTTCACAGTCTCCAAAGGAATAATGAGCAAGACACTCATCAATTATCAACATACACCCGTTTTCTTTCGTCACCGCTACTATTTTTTTCATCTCAGCACAGGAAAAGAAAAAACCTGTTGGGTTATGAGGGTTATTTACTATTAGTACCGAACATCGCTTAGAAGCGTCTTCTATAGAACGAATGCTGGTATAAGAATACCGCTTAATATCGTAATCAAGGCCTCCAAATATCTTTGCGAACCCCGGCCAGGCGATATCTGATATAGCTACGCTTTTTTCTTTTCGTTGAAAAAATAGGGCAAGCAGCATCAGACCTTCTTTTACTCCGCTGGTGACCAACACATTATCAGTAGTTATATGGTTCGCATATTGGCTCTCAACGTAACGCGCTCTTAACTCATGCAACCCAAATTCGCAGGTGTAGTCTGCCACCGTAGAAATTTTAACTTGCGTCTTCATGAGCGCATCTGAATATAAACCACCTCCAGCGTCCGCCAACACTGCTTTTTTCACGAGATCCACAGCCGAGTTGGTTCAGTTCCCTCAACATACACCTTGCTTCGATAGGTATATTCCATATACTCATAGCTCTCCACATCAATATTCTTTAAATCATACCGGTTAGCTAATAACTCAATAGATTTGATATTATTTGGTGTAACGCTATATTTATCTAGAATACTGATGGATAAATTATAAATTTGGTCACAAAAATCCAGACAATCTAGAACATACCTTTCTTTGTCTGAACTCTTCTCCATTTGATAACCAATAAAATATATTAGCTTGAAGAAGTCACCGGAGAGCGAAGAGATATCCTGTTTTTTACTTTCTTGTAAATATGTATACATCCATTTTGGATCTACATTAGTACAGCCATTTATATGCAAATACGCTTGCACTTGTCTCTTTAAGTTAATTTGAGATATTTCAACAGCACGATCGCGTTCCCCCTTTGATATAGCGCCAAAGATGTCCAACAATATTGAAAAATCTGATGCCAACCAACGATAGGCAAGATAGCAGTACTTTTCTTTGGAGAATTGCGCCTGAATCTCTTTAAGCTTTCTTTCGTTTTTAATAGGAAGTGCTTCAAATATCCTATGTATAATGCTGTTTTCTCTATATTCTAGATACTTTGACAGCATTTCCAAATTACTAGTAGCGTACTCAAATAGACTCTCAACTTTATTGGCTACTTCCGCTATCGACCGGTAGCTTTTAAATTCAACATCAACTTTAATATTGGTTTCAGGTATTACCGTGTGAACCAAAAATACTTCTTCGTTCTCCACTTCCGAGATGTTGGTTGAGGTAACTATGGTTCTATTAACAGTTAACACTCTGTGGTGTTTTTCAAAATCGATTTCTTTTGCTTTAGGTAAGTTTTCTCTAAACACATAGATGTCTAGATCAGAGAATTTGTTACCTATACCTTCAATCAAGCTACTTGTGGCAATTATCAGGTCATCATCACCAGCATAAGCATTATCCAGAATAAACTGAACTGGAACATTTACTTTACCATCTAATATTTTTATTGATTTCATCTTTAGTACACATTTTTACACTATGGTAGGTATTCTGGCTTCGGGTTTATACAATAGATTTTCAGCAGTCTTAATCGTCTTAACAATTCTCTCTGCCATAATGTTGAGTTCTTCTATGGTGCATATGTAAGGTGGAGCAATTAATATGTGGTCACTCGTACCTTTCCCACTAAATCCCTCGCAGGCATAGAGTAGAATCTCGTTTTCCATTCCGATATTCTTAATAACATCAGGCATATTTATATTTTTCGAAAATGGTGTCTTATCAGACTTATTTGATACAAACTCAATAGATTGAAGAAATCCACGCCCCCTTATATCTCCCACTATCCCGCAAGAATTTAACTCCTCTTTCAATATCGAAGTTAGATACGCGCCGTTATTTTTTACCCTGCTTACCAAATCATTTTCTAGCACGTATTTCTGAGCAGCATAGCCAGCAGCACAAGACACGTTATGACCAACGTATGTACCAGCATGAATAAAACCAGATTTCATTTGTTCTATGCACACCGCAACTCGTTGACTACACAGCGTGGCCGCTAACGGCTGATACCCAGAGGCAATCGTTTTACCAACCGCAACAATGTCTGGCTGGATATTCTCAGCCTCGAATGCATAATAATGTCCAGTTCTACCCAGGCCACACATAACCTCATCGAGAACCAATAGGATGTTGTATTTCTTGCATACTTTCGCGGTTTTCTCAAAGTAATCCTTTTCTGCCGTTACAGCTCCAGAAGTCGATCCGCCTACGGTTTCTATCAGGAAGCAGGAGATTTTCTCTGCACCAAGACGTTCTATCTCTTTTTCTAAGCTATTAATACAGTAGTCTATGTATTCGGTAGTGGTTTCAAAGGTGTCAACATTTCGATATGAGTTGCAAATTTTTATATTTTCGGAATGCCCGCTTTTTTTATCGCAAAAATATTTCTTTCTACTAAGCTGGCCACCTACTTCTAATGTTTTCAGAGAACCACCGTGATAGCTTAACTCTCGACACAGAACGATTTCTTTCTTGCCAAATCCGTTAAGTTTCCAATACTGGGCGGCCATTTTAATGGCCACTTCGATTGCCTCAGTACCTGATGGAGAAAAAACTACTCGAGAAAGCCTTCCCTTGGACTGTGTTACCAACAAGTCTGCTAGCTTTTCAGAAGCTTCCGAAGTAAAAGTTCCGGTGTGCGAAAATGGAACTTCTTTCAGCTGATTTATTGTCGCTTCGATAACAGCTTCATTGCTATAACCTAGAGATGCCACAGCTCCTGAGCAGCTATCCAAAAACCGACGGCCAGAACGATCGTTAACATATATACCACTACTAGCAGCACAGAGGATTTTTTCAAAAGAACCCCTTTTAAGAATACTCGAGCCCATCACGCTTTCCTTAACTAGAACCTTTCATAGTGGCGTTTTTCACACATTTTTTTGAATGTGTTTCTGACCAAATCACTTGCTTTGTTCACTTCGTAGTACCATTCAGGATGCCACTGCACAGCAATAACATCTCCCAGCTCAGGGTTAAGAGAAAAGGCTTCTACCACACCATCTTTACTAATGGCTTCAACTCTCAAACCAGAACCTAACTTATTGACTGCCTGTCTATGTAGGGAATTCACATCCAGTACTCTTTCAGTTTTATTCTTCTTGCTGTATTCCTGCGCAAGAATTCCGCCCTCTTGCAGGACTACTTTATGGGAATCTATGTATTTTTCTTCAAAAACACCTGTGATGTGTACTCTGTGAGTTTCTATCTGCTCGTCCGTTGGAAGCTTTTGATACAAGGTCCCACCTAAAGCGACATTTATCTCCTGCATCCCACGACATATTCCCATTAATGGAATTTTTTCCTCAATACACGCCAAGACCAAAGGCAAAGTGGTACTGTCTCTATCAAGGTCAATTCGGCTGAAATCAATATTTCCTTTCTCATCAAGAACTATATTTTCCTCGCCGTACTTTTTGGGCTCCACATTGGAGGGACTCCCCGTGAGAAGTACGCCATCCAACCTTTTGACAACTTCTCTTAATGTGCTGGCACGGGTTTGAGTATCTTTATACCTCCTCCCCATACAAGGAATCATAAGAGGGCTATACCCCAGACCTTTAACAATATAGTCCAGGTACTTATCAAATACTGAATGGTGGGGCGCATCCAATATTTCCACACAGCTAGATACTCCAATAATCATAATTTTTACTCTATATTTTCAGCTTCACCTGGGTATTGGCCAAGCTCTCGTAGTTTTACGTAGTGAGGGATATCTTTAGTCGCGCGCTCAAACTCAGTATGACTAACACCAGGCATAGACAAACTTTTGGTGACACGCCCAGGAAATCTTCGCTTGTAATCTTCACGAAAGGCTTCCCAATCTGACAGTTCATTTACGGAGAAAACTCCCATCCAATCCCACTCGCCTGCCATGTTCATTGTGTGTGACCCGATGGTTTGCTTAACTTTCGGATACCAATCCTTAAAGAAGTTGTTAATTGCTTCTTGGCTCTTTGCTTCTTCTTCGGGCGTTTGTGCATAAAAAGCATCGTTATGTTTTACTAAATGAAAAATGAGGTACTTATAAGGCGCCATATTTTTTACTTCCTATTGATTAGACAAGATTTGAATAAGATTTCTGTATATTTCATTTTGAGCATTCAAGCTAAGATCAAATGCAGGACAAATGTGCGCATACTTTCTAACGCTATGCTTATCCCCACTTTTCTTCATTACAGATGTCCCTATATATGCCCACATATCGAAGCCCGTTAAATCAGACGCGAACTTAGCGGCCTGCTCTGAATTCATATCCAGGCGAATAGAGGTTGGGGTTACACTTATGCCAATTTTCAATAACTGCGGAAAATTCTGTCAGACCATGCGTGAATGTAAGTGGAGCTATCCCGGAAGACTGAACGGCCTCTGTAATATCAGAAGATAAAAGAGTGCAGCTCAAGGGATGTAAACCGGAAGTCAACCCTTTGGATACAATTGAAACATCTGGTAATACCTGTTCTTCTTTTACACCGCATGAAAGAAAAACACCATGCCTAAATGCACCTGATGCGACATCGTCTAGCACAACCAAAATTTCATGATTCCGGCAATAGGAAATAATGTCTCTTAAAACTTTACCGTCACTGTTAAACTTCCACCCTGTTGTTGGCTTTCCTTCAAGCAATAGCAATGCGGGGTAATGAATCCGCTTGCTTTCAACTAACTCTTTTAAATGATCAATAAATGTTGATCTATCTAAATTTTCATTACAGGCTAGGTATTCTTCCGATGGACATTCGTCAATGACAATCACACGCTTGTCTTTGGAACCACCGGAAGCACGAGCCGATAGATTTCGACATAAATCTGTATTTCCATGATAACTACCTTTTCTTACAATAAAGCTTTGAATCTCTTTACCATATTTATAATTACAGTAAACATTAGCTGCCCAGATACCAGATTCAATGGCATCAGAACCACTACTTGACCACAACATGTCTTTATATTTTTTGTTACATTGAGCAATGACACTTTTCTGCAATTTTCTCTTCTGTTCTGACTCAAAACCAGCAGACGGAGCAATATGATTTAATACAGATTTTGAAAGCTCACAAAGCGTCTCAACATTTGAAAAGTTTTGGGTTAATGACCCACCACTAATATCAACAAGAAACTTGCCATTCCCAAGGGAAAAATTAGAACCAATTTTTTCTTTGATATTGAGGATACTTTTATTCAAGTGACGTATCATCAGGTACCAACCTGCAATTCTTCATCTTCTAAAAGAACCGCTTTCGTAATATCCACAATAGACACGATTGGTATATCTAGATTTCTAGAGATACTTTCTAGTTCGGATTTTCGAGCAATAGAACCAGCAGAATTTAATATTTCACAAATCACACCAGCCCCCCCGATCCCAGCTAAATCAAGTAAGTCTACGATCGCTTCAGTATGCCCATCTCTTACTTTCAGGCCACCTGGCTTAGCTAATAGAGTTGGAATATGACCAGGAGTACAGAATAATTCAGGGGTGCTATCGATATCACTTAACGCCTGTATTGTCTCACTACGATCTTCTGCAGAAATACCTGAAGAACCATTGGCAAGGGAAACAGGACAACCAAAAGGAGTATCATGCACATCCTTATTATTGCTACGTAAACGTGTAATTTCAAACTTTTCTGCAAACTCACTTGGCAAAGAAACACACAAAAATCCCTTTGCAAAAGTCAACGCAAAATTCACCAATGCTGGAGTAGCATATTTTCCACTAAAAGCAAGGTCACCTTCACCCTCTCTATCATCTCGATCACGAATTATTATCGGTTTACCAGAAACCAAATAATCGATAGCCTTGTCTACTGATTTTGAATATTTCATAATGTGTCCACACGCTAGATCATACTAGTTTTAGGTAACAATTAATGCTGGAGAAAAAGTTGAATGCTGATCTTCGGGAATGCCAATTGAAGAGCCAGCCTCAGGCGCAATTGCTACTATTGCGATAGTATTCGGAACCTTATCTTTTTTTATTCTTAAGTTATTACAAATAATATTTTTTTGATTTTCGGTTAACTCAATTGTAGTTGTAGTTGCCATATTAATATCCGATTGCAGTTGTTTATTTGTAAAAATAGCCATAACACTCGGCTGCGTCATCTTCCCGGTTGCCTGAGCTCTCTCTGCTGTCGGCAAAGGTTTTTTTCATGCGGCGATACAGTGTGAGCGTTTCCGCACTAATAACCACGCCTGGGTGCTTCTTCCAGTTATAATAGGTCGACTTTCATGACTTGACAAAGTGTCACAACTGGATAGTGCTCAGACTCTCCTTTAACGAATTCAAACTTTACTTCATTTATTTCGCAAAGAAGGCACTGGTCTTTTTTAAAATATCTTTCTCCATGCACAATTCTTTATTTTCTTTATGGAGGCGCTTGAGTTCTTCGTGTTCATCTTCGACTAAGGCAACACCTTCACGCTGAGCTTAAATTTTTCTTTTCATTTATAGAGTAAGAATCGTGCAATGCTCAACGAATTCGCGGCTTGGGTAACGGAATAACCTTGCTATAATGCTAAAGCTTCAGCCTCTTCTTTAAATTCTTTCGTATATTGCTTGTGAGTTCGTTTCTGACTCATACTGACACCGTAACTGATTGGCGGTTATTGTCTCTCAATTAAGTGTCCGGTGCCATTAGACCACTACAGACTTAATTTAATAGATCATGAAATTTCTTTTTTTACATGAGCCCATTTTTTTGGCGTATAACCATACCAGCGTTTAAATGATTCTATAAATGCACTTGAGCTTCTAAAAAACAAAAATTTAGACACCTGATCAACAGTACAACCTTCAAAGGATAGCAAAAATAACGCATACGGCTTTCTAATCTCATCTTTAACCCCTAAATATGTCATTTTTCGATCTCTCAATCTTCTATATAAAGTTCTTTCACTAACACATAGAGATGAGCAAACCCCATGCAAATCAAAAGGATTTTTACTATTACTATTAATCTTTTTAATAATAACTAGAAAAACGCTTCTCAAAAAATCATCTTTACAATACTTAATGTTGATATGATTGATAATTTTCCTAATTGACTTTTTTGAAACTTTTTCCATTTTCATTTCCATTGAAGGCAAGGATTATAAAAATTCAATAGGCTCTACTATCTTAAAAAGATATAAAAATACGAATAAGCAAGAATTATCATTTTTCATGTTTATTTATAAAAATTCAACAATAAAAATATCGATTATCTGCCAATAGCACCTTAGTGATAAGCAAATCACACCCATTAAAAAAGAGATCTTAGAATCTTGGCAATTTCCACGATATTTTAACGTCATTAATTATCCGAATTGTTATGGTAAGTATCAATAAAATCTCAGTATGAGATGAGCTGGATCGGTTGAAATCCGAGTTCAATCGATTATCTTTTGAAGGTAAAGTCTCTTGGGAAATTCGATTGCTCATGCAAAGCATGCTGGCTCTATTGGATATCATCTGTGCCATTTTTCTGGAAAGGAACACGACCAAAACTCCAGTCAATTCCAACAAGCCGTCCTCTCAAAACGGAAAATATGAAACGACTCTGCCACACAAAGGCAGTAAAGGAAAAGGGAAGTATGAAGCGACTCTGTCGGCCAACAATACCTGTGACCTGGTCAAGCATTACTGACCAGTCCAGTTAAGCAGCCTTTGCCATTATTTCATTATCTGTTTTAAACTGTATTGGACTTTTGTAGCCCAAGTAGGAATGAAGTCTTTTGCTGTTGTAATGCATGACAATATAATTCAGAACATCTGCTTGCGCTTCTGCTCGTGTTTGGTAATGACACCACTGAACTTGCTCTTGCTTTAACGTGCCAAAAACAATTTCGCTTACTGCGCTGTTCCAACAATTTCCTTTGTGGCTCATGCTACCAACAAAGTGATGATCCTCCAGTAGTTTTCGATACTCACTCGCTCGTGTACTGATAGCCACGATCCGAATAGATCAATCAGCCCAGCTTTTGACTGTCTTTGCCATCTTTAACGCATCACACACTAATGCTGCTGTCATTCGACTACTCGTGCTCCAACCGACCACTCGGCGTGAGTACAAATTTATGATCACCGTAAGATAGAGCCAGCCTTCTTGCGTCGTAACTACTCACCCCAAAAGCCACAATTTCCCCCGCCAACACCATCTGTCTCGCAATCAACGGATTCACTCCCTTACTTGCCATACTCTGCAAATAACTAGTGTCTGTCCGGAAGCGTCTAATCCATTGAATTTAAAAAATAAATTGACCAATTCCAAATAAAACGGCCTTGTGGTTTTGTAAAATTGCTTTCGCCAAAAAAGAATCCAACCAAACCCAAGGCTTGGCCATGCGGAAAAACCACACAGCTCAAACCAGTATATTCGATTCCTACTGCGACCCAGAAACCGGAACTGCGAACACCAAACGGAAACAAGTCACTGATCCAGCAAATATTTAAACACAGAATATTGGTGATTCAACAGCAAGATGATTTGGTTGCTGCTGTATGCGGCACAGCAAAACACCTGATTGATCGACTCAACCTGGCAACAACGCTAATATCCAACCAAACCCAGACGACAGTAATCTTTTATGTATTTCGGAAGTGATAATCAGGCCGGAGCATCGGCACAGGTCTTTGCGACTCTGCAGCAGGCCAATGAAGGTATCACCGCAGCCTATGGTGATGATGAATGGACGACGAAGGCGGTCGGTCGTTTACGCGAGTTATTTGAATGCGATGCTGAAGTGTTTCTGGTCAGCACCGGTACGGCGGCAAATTCATTGGCGTTATCGTGCCTGGTCAACCCGTGGGAGAGCATTGTCTGTCACGGCCAGGCTCATATCATCAACGACGAACTGACTGCACCGGAGTTCTTTACCGGTGGTGCGCGCTTGATCGGCCTTGACTTGACAAAACCGATGCTGTCAGCGACCTCGCTGACAGAATTACTGAGGCAGGGAGCGGCCCATCCACCGCACAATGCGCTACCAAAAGCGCTCAGCATTACTCAGATAACCGAATCGGGTCAGGTCTATTCGCTGGAGCATATCAGTGAACTGACTACACTTGCCCAACGGCACGGTTTGCGCGTTCACATGGACGGCGCACGCTTCGCCAATGCCATTGCCGCATTAGGTTGTACACCTGCTGAAATGACCTGGAAATCCGGTGTCGATGTATTAAGCCTTGGCGCAACAAAAAACGGAGCCTTATGCGCAGAAGCCGTTATCTTTTTTGATCGGGGACAAGCAAGCAATTTTATTGCGCAACGCAAGCGTTCCGGTCATCTGATATCCAAAAGCCGCTGGTTGGGTGCGCAATTTTGCGGATGGTTAGATAACAATCATTGGCTCACGCTGGCACAACATGCCAACCAAATGGCTGATCACCTGCAAACCGCCTTGCAGCAGCACAGCGAGTACAAGCTTGTCTGGCCGGTAAAAGCCAATGAAGTGTTCGTAGTGATGAGCCAGAAAAATATCGATAGATTGCGTAGCTTCGGTGCAATATTCTATGACTGGCCAAACGCTTTTTTACCCGCCGGGCTGGCATTGACGGAGGACCACCGGGTTGTCCGTCTGGTTACCTCATTCCGTACAACAGAAGATGAAGTGCAACAGTTTATTTCTGCACTTTAGCCATTCCCTCTATGCAATGTAAATTCCGAAAACGGCCAGATTTAAGGACCCTATTCTGGCGTAATATCTCTTCGGAAACATCCTGACTCAAAAAATTATCGTACAAGGAACATTGCATGAAAAAGATTGATCTCTTCACTCTGGTCTTGCTATCGGCAATATGGGGAGCATCATTTCTGTTTATGCGTGTGGCCTCTGATGATTTTGGTCCCTGGTCACTGGTCTTTATTCGCATGTTCAGCGCGTTTCTGTGCATTTCACCACTACTGTTCAAAGCAGGAACGCTGCGTCGTATCGCCAGAAACATCCTGCCACTGACGATTCTCGCCTTGTTTAATCAGGTATTGCCCTTCACGCTGTTTGCTTTTGCAACACTGCGCCTGGAAGCCGGTTTTACCTCGTTGTTGAACGCCACAACGCCCATCATGACGGCAATAGTGGGGACTTTATTGTTCGCTGCCCCCATTTACCGTCACCAGATAATCGGTCTGGCGTTTTCCTTTTTCGGTATTTTTGTACTGTCATCAGACAAGATGGACTTCACCAGTGGTGGCGAAGGCTGGTCAATCATCGCAGGGCTGACTGCCTGCCTGTGTTATGCCTGGTCGGCGAACTACACCAAGCGATTCTCGGAGCTGAGCGCCTCGGAAATGGCCGTCGGCACTATGTTTACCAGCAGCCTGCTATTGGTTATTCCTGGTGTACTGTACTGGCCTGCTGTGATGCCAGATGGCATTACCTGGCTTAGCGCATTGCTACTGGGAGCGTTTTGTACCGGCGTCGCTTTTATGCTGTTTTATCGGCTGGTGCGCAGTGCCGGAGCGCTGTCATCGACGACCGTAACAATTCTAGTGCCTATTTTTGCAATCTGTTGGGGCGCACTACTACTTGAGGAAACAATCTCATTACGAATGCTGGTTGGTATGGTTCTGGCGCTCGCGGGCACCGCCGTTACAATCAGGCTGGTAAAACTTCCGACGACGGCGAAAAGCCTTGAGAATCAACACTAGGAGGCTGTCCGAGAATGGCGTTTGAAAACGAGATACAGTTTTGGGTGATTCAAAAGTTTCTTTATACTACCTGTCAGTTGAATTAGTTGAAATTAAAGTATTGTTTAGATGTACTTGAGCATCGTCGTATTTTGGGTCGGCGACCTTGTGCCTTATTCTCGGACAGCCACCTAGAACGATGCTGCAGCCCGCGCAGCCTGATCATATACTCCGGACATGGTACGCAGAAACTTGGCCATGTTGCCAAGTTCCTCACGGCTGACACCCAGGGTAGCCAGTGAATCGACCAGACAGTCCTTGCGCACATCCCGGTATTTCAGACACAGGGTGGCACCGCTGTCACTGGTGGTATAAAAGGTTTCTTTGCCTACCTTCTCACTTGACACGAGTCCCAGCTTACCCAGTTTTCGCAATGAGTAAGAGACCGTGTGGGTATCATCGATATTCAGCATAAAGCAGATATCGGCAATACGTTTCGGTCGTTCCCGGTGATGCACGTTGTGCAGGATCAGAATATCGATCGAACTGAGTTCCTTGTTACCTGCTGCCGCCATGCAGTGAATCAGCCAGCGCGAAAAGGCGTTATTGGCCATGGTCAGCGCATATTCAAATTCACTGAGTTCGGTGCCGCTTTCACTCAGATGGCTGGAGGAAACAATAGAGGTTTTGATCATTAGGGTATTGCCTTTCGTGATTGGTCAGTATTACCAGTGTCATCGGCTAATACTGGGCTGGACGATAATACTGTAGAGGATACTGGCATCTATGGCGGGAAGGAAGGGGTGTCATGGCAAAGCGATCTACCAGCCTGTTAATCCACTCTGCTGTTCAGTGAAGCGACCGGAAAAAGGCATCCTGTCTTATTTCAACCTGAATCCGCGATCACTCTCTGTACCCAACCTGAAATCGGATAGTATCTAGGAGGCTGTCCGAGAATAGCGTTTAAAAACGAAATATAGTTTTAGGTGAATCGAAAGTTTCTTTATGCTACCTATCAGTCTAATTAATTGAAATCAAAGTATTTTATGGATGTACTTACACATCGCCGTATTTTGGGTCGGCGACCTTGTGCCTTGTTCTCGGACAGCCTCCCAGGCTAATTTTCACCGCTCTCGACCTATGGTGACATTTCCGGGCCAGTTTGATCCGTCCAATTGGAAGTGAGCGGTAAATGTTTGGCGTCTGCTGTGCACAGCTTTTCAGAGACGTTCAATCAATAAAATGCAAACGCTCCGAATCCGCGAACACGATCTTTCTTTCCGGTTGTGTCGGCAGAAGTCGACATGCCAAGACATTTTGAATCAAGCTGCTTTTCTTTTGCCAATAGTAAAAAAGCATTTAAGACGTTGTAGCCGCATGCCTGTTCATATTGGAAAGTCGAATCATATAAGCGAACACGTTCACTTGATCTCTGGTTTTCTTCCACTACCTTTTCATAAGGTTTGTGACGACTGAGTCCAGTGCTGATGATAAATAGCGTCTCGTTATCGCCCCAAAGCTCAAGCAGAGTCTCTTTGATCTTTGGTGAATCCTGATTACCTACAACAATGGGAACAATTTGAAAATCATCCAAGGCAACCTGTAGAAACGGCAACTGTACTTCCAGACTGTGCTCTTTTCGGTGTGCTTCTGCATTTTTTTCAAACATTGGATGTTCACAAAATTGTTTAATCGCTGTCTTATCAACATTGACTGTACCCAGAGGTGTCTGGAAGGCGTCTTCGATCGGCAGTGCCAGGGTATCAAGTGGTGTTTTATGAGAGGGGCCAAGTAATACCACGCGACGGATAGTGTCATAGACGGTATCCAGCTGTTGGTATGCCAGCGCTGCTGTCTGTGCAGAATATTGATAAGAAGAATGTGGCACAACCAAGGCTTTGGGTGGGCGTGGAATCAATCGTCCTTTGTGTTCCAGCCAAGCCTCTACCTGTGCCAGTAGACGTTGTGTGTCGGCCTCATAAAGCGTGCCAGCAAAAGCGGGTAGGCGAATGTTCATGTTGAAGCTCATTTGGTGACTTGGTTGCTAAAAAGACTAAGCCAGAAGACATGATTCGCTTTGCTTCAGGTCAACGATTGGGTAACTCAGTTAAATTATCGCTGTCGGCTGCGCAACCATTGCCTGGAAACCCGGTAGCCAACATAGGCTGCAACACCCACCGGACCGGCTGCCCAGCGAGCAGCTGATTTAAGTCCCCAGTCGAGCGCCAGGTCTTTTGCAATGTTACCAGCAGCTTTTCGCTTGGAGGCTGTACTGGTATTCCCTGGTGCGCTGAGTGTGCCGAGTCCTCGGCTGATGGCTTCCAAACCGGGATGGATTGCCCCAAGCACTGTATCAACCCACTCTATCTGAGCTGAGCGTTGGTCTCCCATAATGGCCCAGTGGCATAGATGCTCGCAATTATTGGAGTGGACGTTGTATTTCTCTTCGCCCAGTCGGCTTAAGGCACGTAATACGCAGTCCTCACGAGAAAACCGTCGTTTTTGATATTCTCTGACATAAACTGTTCTACCATCAGCGAAACCATTGAGGTCGGCAATTTCAAGTGGCCCTGAATCCAGGTGTCGTATCCAGCCAGCATAATGAATGACCAGCGCCTCACCTTCGTTATTTTCGCCCAGATATAAACCGTGATGGCTGTAGCCTTGTCTGAGAATCCACAGATGGTCTCCCTGCCTTGGCAAGGTATCAGGTGCCAGTTTATATGACGCCATAGATCAATCTCTATTGAACTTTATGGCTCTAAGGTAGTCTGCTTTATTCAGGAATACATTGGAAAGATGTCATGAGTTCACCTCGTGCTGAGTCCGGTTGTAGACGTGCAATATCTGATGGGTGGTCTCGCTCCAGATTGCCAACAAGCTATGCCATTGCAGCAACAGGAAGCTATTAAAGGGTATTGGCAGAAAATCCAGACAATGTTTGGGACGGAATTTAATTTCAGCTTTTGGACTGAGAACGCCCCTCGGCGATCAACTTATCCTGCCTGTCGAGCGGTAATAGCAGCCCGCTGGCAGCAGGCTGAGCTCGCAATGATTGATGCCATTCAAAATGCCTATTATTTGCGTGCAATGAACCCTTCGGATGTTTCCACTCACGTTCGACTGGCCGGAGAGTTGGCGCTGGATGTTGAAAAGTTCAGTGTTGATCTTGAGAGCGATGCATTGGAAACCGCTTTTCAGCGGGAGTTGGCTTATGCTCGCTCTTTGCCGGTCAATGGCTTTCCATCTATGGTTCTGGTTGTTGACGGTCGTGCGACGGCTGTACCGCTTGACTACCGGAACCATGAAACGGCGGTAATCTTTGTGAAAACACAATTACAGTCGTGAGCGGTCAATTCGGTTAAAAGTGACTATCTGCCGTTTATTCAACTTGCTACATTGAAATACTCTGTTTGGGTGTTTAAGTACCTGAATCCGTGACTTCTTCAGTGGATGCAGGGTGTAAGAGCTTGATTTCTATTTGTTTTGCAAAACTTGCAGGTGCACCCATAGATTCACCCCAATTTTTGAGAAGCAAAGAGGAATCAATGGCTTGCGCACTGCGCCGCGATGAAGTCACGGATTCAGGTAAGTACTTAAACGTATATTGTTAGGAACCTTAAGGAGTCCCTGTTATGCGTCCGATTCTCGACATTGAGCATATTCACGCGGCAATTCACGATCAACTGGGTGGCAACCCGCGCTATATTGAAGAGATTAAAAAAGCGATTGCGCAACATCCTGTCGTCGTCGTGGGTATGAAGCAGAATCCTTTTGTCAAACGTGCACGGCAGGTGCTCAATGAAAAAGGCATTAAATATGAGTACTTGGAGTACGGCTCTTATTTTTCGCAGTGGCGTTTGCGCTTGGCGATTAAAATGTGGACTGGGTATGTCACATTTCCCCAGATCTTTGTAGCGGGTACCTTAATTGGTGGTAATGATGAATTAAGAGCTATGCTGTCAGGTGATGTGTCTGAGTTACCGGTGGCATTGAAGGGGCAGTAATGTTGCTGGAAAGGCCAAGTTAAAAAACGGATCAGTTAACTGATCCGTTTTTGTTGTAGGGGCCAGTGTAGTGTCTCAAATAAAACGCATATTAAGATAATCCACCGATTTAAAGTTGCGGCATAGGTATTATTCGGTAAAACGGCGGCCCGCTCTTCGAGAAGCTCTCCAGAAGTCCACCGCTTCGTTCCAGCTCTTGATAAAGGAGGGGCCTTCGAGCTGCGCCTCGTAGTGAACATCTGGAGGGGCTTTCTTAATACAGTCTGAATCCGTGACTCCATAGCGGCGCAGTGCGCAAGCCATTGATTCCTATTTGCTTCCCAAAAATTGGGGTGAACCTATGGGTACACCTGCAATTTTTGAAAAACAAATAGAAATCAAGTTCTTACACTCTGCATCCACTCTGGAGTCACGGATTCAGGTACAGGTTTTATTCAAGATACAACACTAGTTGTTGTATCAATTAGTTGATGGCAGGAATGCTTTCGAGGTCAAGATTGTCCTGTGAAATTAAAACTACATCCGAAAGATTACTGAAATCCGCAATGACCTCATAGGTTGCCATATCCAAAATCAGGTCGGCCTGTTTATTGCCGTTGACGGTTATTTGGCCGATTATAGTTCTGTCTGAATCGAAATCGCTATTCACATCAGCCACATAGACTATGCGAACATCCTGCATCGTATTGGTGCTGTCATACAGGTAGGCAGTATCCACCTCATCATCTTTGACGTTTAAGTTCAAACCCAGCCCTAGTTTGGTATTACCTACCGTGAGCGCCAGTTTGCCGTCAAAATTCAAGTAGTTTACTGAGTCAGCCTCATAAGAAAGATTGTCGGCGGTCATCTCATAGTTCATCTCAGCGATAAACAGGGTGTTATTAGAGGTTTTTTCTGTCAAATCTAGCTTGACAGAAAATTCCATGTCTATGTCGTCATAGTATTGACCAGTATAATAGCTGTAACTGTTCCCGAAGTCTGACTCTACAACGACTTTGGTTGTTGCATTCAGGGTGTCACCCTGGCTGTTGGTCAGAGACCCATTAATGTCAAAGCCAAAGTTTTCCCTGGTACTTTCGAATTGTTCTTCTGGATCAAAAGCAGAAGAGAAGGCAGCGTCTCCTGATAATGATATATCGGCAATCTGTGCTTCTGCGTCGTTAAGCGCGATTTCAAATGCATATGGTTCTGCATCCTTAATCCGACCCTGATTGAACGCGTCGAGATAATTCAGCTCGAATTTGCCCGAGGTTGCTGATACAAGGGTGCCAATATCATCTGAAATATTCAGGTTGGACAGAGCAATTGAAAAGCTGTCATCCGTTATCGCAATATCGTTAATTATCATGACCAGGCTTAAATCCAAGGTGTTGGTCACCTGTGAGTTTGAGCTGGCGATGTCTGAACCGGATATGGTAATGGTGGAGCCCGTTCGGTTAATGGAAATTCCACTGCTGGTGATGGCCGAAGTGGCAAGGTTTTCGAAGTTGACTTCGACCAGATTATTATTGCTGTCAGCAACGATCGCCGGGTCAATATAGTTATCAAAGTCGATAACAAAATTTTCGATAACCTCACCCCAGACCGTCAACGCTTGGGTGTTAACTTCTGATATATCCTGATTCAATTGAAGCGAGAAACCTGATAACAGTTCCTGCACTTCATTGATCGGTTGATTGACATTTTGAATACTGACAGCAAATTTATGTGCCGCTTCTGCCTCGGGTAGAGTTTTTTTATCTTTATCACCTGAGTCGGAGTTGCAGGCATACATCAGAGCTGAGGAAACAAGAAGTAATCCTGTAGCATATTTTTTTAACATGGCTTTCAATCCTTAAGCTAACATCAAATATGTCGACATAGTCGAGCCAAGACAGTATAACCGGCTCCTTTAATTGTTGTTATATTTTTTATTACCCGGATAGAGCAATGATTTTGCGTAGTCTTTTGTTCAGATATTAAAACCGGTTTTTTTGATTCATGATCATTTTGAAGATATCAGGGTATTGTTAATTGTTAGCCATTTTACTTAGCAGTGTTTTGTTCCCCGGAACAACCGCATTGGATCCGGTTTCCCTTCTGGTTATGGATGGGACAATGACTGAAGTGGTCGGCGGTTCAGCTTTGGTTACGGGTTTGCCAATTACTTTTTTGTCAGATATCCAGAGCACTAATCTGAATGGTGCTGAGTTGGGTTATACAACCTATTCAAACGGCTTTGTTGCCAATGCTGAACAGAAAACGACACAGTTGTATTTTGGTTTGATTCAACAAGCGCAACGTTATCACTATCATTTAGACAGTGAGCAATACGACCTTTACGTAGAGAATGCGGAGCCCTTTATTGGCTTTGGCAATGACTATCTGCAACTTTATATGTCGCCTGAAAACTGGAAAATCCATTCAGGTATTTCAGCCTTTGGTGCGCAGTTGAATGCATCATTCGGCCACTGGCAATTGCCTCTACAGGTGGAGGTCCGTTCAGACAAGCTTGATGTTAACGAACAACTTGATTTCCTATTGCAACAGAATCGTTGCAACGTCAGCGCACAATGGTGGGCATTGCAACTGAAGGCTGTCTGCGATTGGCGTGAAAATTCATTTGAGTTTTCTGGTCTTTCTGCGGCCTATCATAACGATGTATGGCAGCTTGAGGCTGGCTATCGGAACAATGAATTTAACGCTTCAGATGACTGGCAGATTGATCAAATAATTAACGGTGACACTGAAACCAATATTTCGCAACAGCGTTGGTTTGCGGCAGTTGCATATCAGGAATGGGAGTTGAGCTATCAATCTCGAGTGGTGGATGGCGATATGCTATCCCAGTTGGATATTCAGGATAGATTGGTGTCCGGTGTCGGTAAGGGGCGTTACTTCGTGACTGGTCAGTTTGATTTTCGTCAGCGCCAGCTAGGGCTACAACCACCAGTGTGGGACAGCGCATGGGGGCGGTTCTCATGGCCGCTTTCCTTAAGCTACATTGATGATGTCGAAGTGAATGCCGATATCTATGAACCATTACTGTTTCTGGGTTTGCCGGTATTGACTGATAGTCAGGCGTTATCGATTGAGTCGGTACTGGTGTCTGTTGCCCAATTCCAATGGCAGAAAGAATGGCATGGATGGATAGTATTCAGTGAAGCCAGTCAAGTGATTCCACTGTCTGTTCAGGAAACCAAGTCAGGATCTGAAAGCGGAGGCGGTGGCGGCGGCAATGGCGGTGGCGAGCCAACAACGCCCGTGGAACCGGATGAGAAGAAGGCACTGTTCTGGCCCGGTTTTTCATTAAAAGTTGGTCTGAGATGGCAGTTTTAATCGGGACGTTCAGCCCTCTGCGTTGCTATTGAGTCTCGGATTCAGGTTCTATTGACGGAAATCAGTGGATGAGGTTGCAGCAGTATCGCCTTTGGAAACCAGTAAAACATCATTGAGTTGATCAAAACTGGCAATAACTTCTCCACTTTCCAGTTTGAGGTATATGTCGGCGAGTTCGATATTATCAACAACAATGTTTCCGATAGTCACTGTATTGGCATCGAAATCAGGTTTGCTCTCCGGTAGCAGAGTCATAGAAATCTTGAAGTTTTTATCGATTGCATCGTTCAAGGTAAAATGAAAAACATTGTCTTGATCGCTTTGCGTTTTTCGATCCGTCTCCACATTCAAGTCCAAGCTCAAGCGATTATTGCCAATGGTTAGATGAATGACACCGTTGAACTCAATCTCCAGATTGTTGTCGCTGGGAAAACTGGCACCATCCTGAGTCTGGGGTGAACTTAATTTATAGCTCAGACTGGCAATGATTGGCGTGGTATCGTTGGCGGCACCGCTGAGATCAATATCAACATTAACTGTTCCGCTGATTTCGGAAGTGCTCGGGCTGTTTCCATCTGGACGAATTCTGTCATCGGTATAGTTCAATGCTCCTGTTAGCGGAGCTGAAAAGCTATTTCCGGAGTTGCTTCCTAAGATTCCGCTGATATCCATAGATAATTTCACCTGCTCGGATGTATCGTCGTTGTCTTCATTGGGTAGAGTGAGAACCGAAATACTGCCATTCCCAGTCAGAGTAAGAACACCAGATAACACAACGGCTCCGTTTTCAAGGTCAATGCGACTCATGTTCGGCGTAGGCTGGTTATTGTTCGGATATGTCGAGCTTTCAAAGCTCATCGATATTACACAGGAGCTGGCTGTGATACTGGTCTGATAGTCGTCACTGACTGTCAACGCGCTGACCGAAAGAAGCAGTGTGTTGTCGTCAACCGTTGTATCAGACAGGCTGATCACGAACGATGCATCAATACTGTTATTAGTTGTTCTGGCGTGTCCGACAATGCCTGTCCCAGTCACCGTGATCACAGTGCCACTGCGTTGTATGAAGATGCCATGACCTTGATTATTCCGGGTTATCGGTAACTGTTGCCAGTCTACTGACATGATGTTGCCGTCATTATCAACCGTCAGTGCGCCGAAAAGATAATCTCCCAGATCATCAAACAGGATAGATAATGCGTCACCCATCGCATTGAGTCGGTCTGCCCGAATGGTTTGAAGATCATCGGCCGTTTGCAGAGCAAAGTTTTCCAGACCGGTTTGTGAATCCAGAATGGGACCGATGGAACCCTGCAGCCGTTGTGCAAAACTGTACGCGGCCTCTGCCCTTTCTGGCGTATAAGCTTTGGTCGTGTCTGCGGGTTGGCAAGCATATAGCACCAGCATCGCAGTTATAACGGCTGTCACAGAAGTGTGGTTCATCATACCTATTTGCTGATATCCGGCTAAAGGAGTGCCGATGGTGGATTGATAGTTATAGCCTAAAAATAATCCGGCAGTGCGACTGAACCGCCGGATTATCTGTCTATATCCAATCACGGTTGGTCAGATAATATTCGGTCAACCTAGCCTCCTCGCTACCGAGTTCGGGCTGATAGTTATATTTCCATTGTACGTGTGGCGGCAGGCTCATCAGAATGGATTCGGTGCGACCGCCAGTCTGCAATCCGAAGATGGTGCCGCGGTCAAATACCAGGTTGAACTCAACATATCGACCGCGGCGATATTCCTGCCAGTCCCGATTGGCTTGATTCCAGGCCATTTCCCGCCGCTTTTGTAGAATGGGTAAGTAGGCTGGTAAATAAGAGTTGCCGATTGATTGCATAAAACTGAATGTTGTTTCAAAGTCCCACTCATTCAGGTCGTCGTAGAAGATACCACCTATACCGCGAGGTTCGTCGCGGTGTTTGAGATAAAAATATTCATCGCACCATCTTTTAAAACGTGGATAGACTTCCTGGCCGAAAGGTTCGCAGGCGTTCTTTGCTGTTTGATGCCAATGTATGCAATCTTCATCAAAGCCATAGTAGGGTGTCAGATCATAGCCGCCACCGAACCACCATACCGGTGCTATGCCATCTTTTTCCGCGACAAACATGCGGACGTTCATATGGCTGGTGGGAACGAATGGGTTTTCTGGATGCATGACCAGAGATACGCCCATTGCCTGCCATCTGGCACCAGCGAGTTCTGGCCGGTGTTGAGTTGCACTGGGAGGCAGTTGATCGCCCATTACATGAGAAAAGCCTACCCCGCCTTTTTCCAGTAACGCACCATTTTCAATAACTCTTGAACGACCGCCACCACCACCAGGGCGTTGCCAGCTTTCTTCACCAAAACGACCTTTACCATCGGCCTGCTCAAGGTGTTGGCTAATTTGATCCTGTAATGACAGCAGGTAGTTTTTGATTGGTTCGACGTCGAATTTGAAGTTAGACATGAAGGATCCTTAGTTTCAGGCGCGCAAGTATTCATCTGATTTAAGATCAATGATTGTGCTTGAATGGCCCGGTGTTTGAACCTGGCCGGTAAGTAAATAATCGATTTCTTTACCCAAGTGCTGGCGTACTTGAAAGCTGGTCGTTAATGCCGGTCGATTGGAGCGGTTTGCGCTGGTGGATACTAATGGGATCCGGGTACGTTGGCAGAGCTTTGCCGCAACGGGATGTGAGGTGACGCGCACCGCAACGGTCGTTCTTCCTCCGGTAATCCAGTCAGGCAGTATGCCGTTGTGGGGAATAACCCAGGTTGTTGGCCTGGGCCAGCTCTGTTTAAGCTTGTCGCGCTGGCCTTGTGTTAGCGGCTGCAGGTAGGGTGTCAAACGCTCGATGTTATCGGCAATAAGAATCAGGCCTTTGGAAATCGGGCGCCCTTTAATTCGCAGAATCCGGCCGACGGCATCGGCATTGAACGGGTCACAGCCCAGGCCATAGACCCCTTCAGTCGGGTAAGCAATGATGCCACCGCTCAGAATGCAATCTGACGAGACCTTGACATGATGACAATAACACCCCATATAATCCTGAAACCTTTGAAAAGCAGCGGCTAAGAGTAGCGGTGATGCTAAAGACAGGCAAATCTGTTGCGTTATAGCAGGATGTACCCTCCTGGTTGTTGCTCGATCACTCCGCTCAGTTCGAGTTCCAAAACCGGTTCAAGTAATTGATGTACAGAAAGGCTCAAGCGATGAGCGAGCACATCCAATGGTTGTTGTTCCGTCTTAAGCGTATTAACTATCTGGCGTTGAACATCGGATAAACCTTCCAGGGGGTCATGATGTACAGTGTGTCGGGTATTTTGCTGCCACTTCAGATGATTCAGAATATCATCAGCACTGGATAGCAGATAGGCTCCGTCCTGA
Organism: Reinekea sp.; assembly: GCA_037389025.1. GTDB lineage: Bacteria > Pseudomonadota > Gammaproteobacteria > Pseudomonadales > Natronospirillaceae > Reinekea. The sequence continues at coordinate 105,849 of JARRJP010000013.1, forward strand.
ATCAGGCGATGGCAGCCATCGCTGTTAGGGTTATCAATATCTCCAGGCATGGCAAAGATATCACGGCCCTGCTCCAGAGCATGTTGTGCCGTTATCAGCGAGCCACTTTTCAATGATGCTTCGATAATGATCAGAACTTCTGAGAGGCCGCTGATAAGCCGATTCCTGCGCGGGAAGTGACCCGGTCGAGGCGGTGTTCCAAGTGAGTATTCAGATAGCAGCAGTCCGCTCTGAGTCAGATTCTGGAACATCAACCGGTTTGATTTCGGATATACGATGTCGACACCGCAGCCCAGAATAGCGATGGTTGAACCATTACTGTCCAGCGTTGCCTGATGGCAGGCAGCATCAATGCCTTTTGCGCCGCCGCTGGTGATGGTCAGGTCTGATTCCGCAAGGCGTTGGCTGATATGAGCCGCATGCCTCATTGCCCTGTGGCTGGCCTGGCGGCTACCAACCATTCCAATTTGAGGCTTTGCCAGAGCGCTTAGTTGGCCTCTGGCCCATAACACCAGTGGCGCTTCATAAATCTGTGTGAGTTGATCAGGATATGCAGAGTCGGTTAGCGTCAGCAGGTGATTATTTTCCAATTCTGCCCAGCGCAATTGTTCGAGTGCTTTGCGGTGAACAGGATGTTGTTCACCAAGCAGATTCATTTCCCGAATGGTTGTTTTAATGCGATCCGGCAGTGGCCAGCGGTCAGGATGCAAAAACAGGGCTTGTGGTGAATCGACCAGTGCTAATAGCTGGTGGGCTCTTTTCAGGCCGATTTCAGGGATAAGAACCCAGCGTAGCCAGGCCAGTGTATCGTTGGACATGATTAACTCCTTGCTCACTATGTTATTAGCCTTAGTCCTTAAGGTTGCGAGTTACTATACTCGATGTTTGTTTATTTGTTGATCGATTTTTTTCAGGCAATAAAAAAGGAACCCGAAGGTTCCTTTGATTGATAACGTTAACCTGAATCCGTTGAGGAAGTCACGGATTCAGGGTTAAGTCAGGAACTTAGAAGCCAGGATCCGTAATTCTATCACCTGTCTGCATTGGTAGTTTGGCTGAGAGGATCAGACCGTAAGACATCTTTCTAAATGTACGGAATACCATCAACATACCGCCTTCTTCACTTGGCAGTTGAATACGTTCGTCGGTTACAGGGTCGCGAATTCGGTCGCCCACGTGGTCGACACGAAAAATATTGCCTGGTTCTACACCTTCGCGCTCCCCGACATTCAGCAGTACGATATCGAATTGGCCGATATTCTGAACACCACGTGCAACATCAATAATTTCACCATTCAGACCTTGTGGTGGCTCGCTTGGGTAGAACACGGATTCGAGTAGCGCTTGGTCCGAAGGCAAAATGCGATCACCAATGGCAATTTGCTGGTTGGAACGCAGCACGTCAAAGGTGGCAATGTCGCCATCCAGGCTATTCAAACGTCCACTGCCCACTTCGATGGCTTCATAACCCAGGACTTCTTTGGTATTTGGATCACGATAACGATCACCGATTCGATAGACCTGATAGACCGATAAATCTGGTGAGAACTCACCGCGACCATAAATGCGGTCACCGGCACCCAGTAATAATCGGCCGTCTGAACCACTGATAATGTAAGGCGCAGAGTTCATCTGCTCGTCAGGCAAAATACGGTTACCGGACAGGAAGCCCTCAACATGTTCGCGAGGTATTGCGGGTATGGCACCAAAAATAGGAGTTGATCGGGCTTGTGGACGTAGCTTAACCACACCGTTCTCATTGGCCTGTTCTGGATTGATTTTGATGGTATTGGCGGAATCACCACGTTGTACAACGGTAAAACGTTGTTCTCCACCGACGGTGATCAGGGCAATGACATCACCCGGGTAAATTAAATGCGGATTTTCGACCTGTGGGTTGTTGTACCAGATTTCTTGCCATTTCCACGGATCTCTCAGAAATCTGCTGGCAATGTCCCACAAGGTATCACCCTTGACGACTACATAACGGTCAGGTACATCCTGATTTATTATCAGTTCATCAGCCAGGGCCATGCCCATGGTCGAACAGAACATGAATAAAACTGCGATGATTTTCCTCATGGCCAGATTCCCTATACAATTTGGCGTTGGCGGCTGGACATAAAACATATTGTCATTCTTTCTTTTCGGTTCAACTCGTATACACAGACCAATTGGCCTGCAATTATCTATAATGACCAGTCAATATACGGCATTGAAGGATTATTGCTCCGATCCGAGTCACAAGAGTGAACATTTTTAGTTTAGCAGTCAATTGCTTAGCACAACACCTTAAAGCCAAATCTGAACAAATTGACTCAGTTTTGTTAACTGGGTAACAATTTGTCAGAAATTGGATTTGGCTGGCAAGATAAATTAACAGTGGTGAATCAATACATTATGGCATTACTCGATATTTTGGAATTTCCTGATCCCCGGCTTCGTACCATTGCAAAGCCGGTTGCAGAGGTGACCGATGAACTGCGTCAACTGGCTGATGATATGCTGGAGACCATGTACAACGCTCCCGGTATTGGCCTGGCAGCCTCTCAGATCAATGTACACAAGCGTCTGATCGTGCTTGATGTGTCGGAAGACCAGAACGAACCTCATGTTCTGTTTAATCCCGAATACGACATTTTGGGTGACATTATTGAATATCAGGAAGGTTGTCTGTCTGTTCCAGGTTTCTATGAAAATGTAGGGCGTTACAACAAGATTCGCGCTCGTGCGCTGAACCGAGCTGGTGAAGCCATTGAGTTTATTGCGGATGACCTGTTGGCGATCTGCATTCAACATGAAATCGATCATCTGGATGGCAAACTGTTCGTGGATTACCTATCTGGACTGAAACGTAGCCGAATCAAGAAAAAGCTCGAAAAAAATCACAAGTTGGCGACCAAAGCATAAGATATGGCATTTAAAATAATTTTTGCGGGCACCCCCGATTTTGCGGTTGCGCATCTGGATACGTTGCTTGGCAGTGAACATGAGGTTATCGCCGTTTATAGCCAGCCGGATCGCCCCGCCGGAAGAGGGCGTAAGTTGACCGCCTCTCCGGTAAAAGCACTGGCACAGCAGCATCATATTCCGGTATATCAGCCGACGAATTTTAAATCTGATGAAGCGGTAGCTGAGTTACAGGCCCTGAATGCTGATCTGATGGTGGTTGTGGCCTACGGTTTGATTCTGCCTTCTGTTGTATTGAATGCACCTCGCCTGGGTTGCATCAACGTTCATGCCTCTCTTTTACCACGTTGGCGTGGTGCTGCACCGATTCATCGCGCCTTGCTGGCGGGTGATCAAACGACAGGTGTTACCATCATGCAGATGGATGCAGGGTTGGATACCGGCGATATGCTGGTGAAAAGCGAATGTCCGATTCTGGCAACTGATACCAGCGAGGATTTACATGATCGCTTGACCAGTATCGGTGGTTTGGCATTGCTTGATGCATTGAACCAGTTGGCGTCAGGTACAGCCGCACCTGAAAAGCAGGATGATGCTTTGGCCAATTATGCCCACAAACTGGAAAAAGCCGAAGGCAAAATTGATTGGCGACAGTCAGCGGACGCGATAGACCGTCAGATTCGTGGCCTGACGCCATGGCCCGGCGCCTATACCCGATGGCAGGACGATAACGTACGTATTCACCGTGCCAGTATCGCTAAACTTGAGACTGAAAAAACACCAGGCAGCATTATTCAGCTCGATAACAAAAGCCTGTCGGTTGCCACCGGTCAGGGGGTGATTCAGTTGGAGCAGCTGCAAATGCCGGGTAAAAAAGCCATGGCAGTTGCTGATGTCCTCAATGCCCGCCGAGAACAGTTCGAAGCCCACCCCCATTTTGACTAATTCTGAGATAACATGAAAAATACCCGCCTGCTGGCTGCCGAAATACTGCTGAATGTTGTCGATAACGGCCGCTCCCTGAATGATGAGCTACCACGGGCATCAGAACAGGTCGATCCCGATCAGCAGGCCTTTTTGCACCAGCTGGTTTACGGCAGTACTCGCTTTTATTTCGCTTTGGATGAGTTAATTCAGGGTATTGTTGAGAAGCCGATAAAAGGCAAAGAGCGTCTTGTTCATATGCTGCTTGCCATAGGTCTTTATCAGCTTTGGAAGCTGGATGTTGCGGATCATGCTGCGATTAATGAAACGGTTGATGCAACTGTCGGTGCCAAAAAGCAATGGGCCAGGAATCTGGTAAATGCCAGCCTGCGCCGATTTCAGCGTGAACGGGAGTCTCTGTTAGCCGTGATGCGGCGACAGGAGTCTTTTCCTGGCTGGCTTAACAAACGGCTGCGTCAGGCTTATCCACAGCACTATGCTGATATCTGTGCTCAGTCCAATATTCCCGGCCCGATGACGCTACGGGTAAATACCCGGCAGAACTCTCGCAGTGACTGGATGGCGAATGCTCAGCAAGAAGGATTCGAGTTGCTAGCCACCGATCACTCTGCGGTGGGGTTAACACTGGCTTCTCCGGCACCGGTCCATGCCTTACCTGGTTTTGAGCGGGGCTTGGTTTCTGTCCAGGATGAAGCCGCTCAGATGTGCGCGCAGATACTTAAGGTTCAGGATGGCGAACGCGTCCTGGATGCCTGTGCGGCACCGGGTGGCAAAACCGGTCATTTACTGGAATATGCGGATATTGAACTTACTGCGCTGGATGTGGACCAGAAACGTTTGCAGCGGGTTGCAGAGAATCTGAATCGCATCGGTCTGTCGGCTGATCTGCGAGTGGCGGATGCCGCTGATCTGTCGAGTTGGTGGCAAGATGAGCCGTATGATGTCATTCTGCTTGATGCCCCCTGCTCAGGTACCGGAGTGATACGTCGTCATCCAGATATCAAGCTGCTTCGTAAATCGGCTGATATCAAACAGTTGGGCCAGGTACAGAAGGCACTGCTGGATCAGCTGTGGAAAACGCTGAAACCTGGTGGTCGATTATTGTATGCAACCTGCTCAGTCCTGCCTGATGAGAATACCGATCAGATCAGCGCTTTTTTGCAGCGAACACAAAATGCCGAGTTGGTGCCAATGGCATTAAGCAGTGATGTTGATGTGCCTTGCGGGGTGCAGTGGTTGCCAAAACAGAGTAGTCATGACGGCTTTTATTTTGCACTGTTAAAAAAGCAGTCATAATCCTATTGTCATACCTGAATCCGTGACTTCTTCAGTGGATGCAGGGTGTAAGAGCTTGATTTCGATTTGTTTTTCAAAAATCGTAGGTTCACCCCGATTTTTGGGAAGCAAAGAGGGATCAATGGCTTGCGCACCGCGCCGCTATGGAGTCACGGATTCAGGTCATAAAAAACAACAAAGCCTAGGGCGCAGGAACAGTCTTTTGAAAATCATCTTACTGGGTGCTGGTCAGGTTGGTGGCACATTGGCCGAAAACCTTGCTTCAGAAGAAAATGACATCACCATCATTGATACCGATGCCGCACGATTACGTGAGTTACAGGACCGAATCGATATCCGCACGATAACCGGTTTGGCGTCGTTGCCTGATGTGCTCTCCAGAGCCGGGGCTGAAGATGCCGACATGCTGATAGCGGTCACCAACAGTGATGAAGTGAACATGATCGCCTGTCAGGTTGCGCGCACCCTGTTTCGTACTCCCACCAAGATTGCCCGTATTCGTGATCCGCAATATATCCGTGAAAGCGACAAACTGTTTACGCCGGAGACAGTGCCGGTTGATGTTCTGATCAGCCCCGAGCAATTAGTTACCAACTACATTCACCGTCTCATCGATACGCCGGGAGCACTTCAAGTACTGGATTTTGCCGACGGCAAACTGCAACTGGTGGCGGTGAAAGCAGTTCACGGTGGGTTGCTTGTGGGGCAGGAGCTGCGTTTTCTGAAGCATCATATGCCATCAATCGACACTCGGGTTGCCGCCATATTCCGTAAAGGCCGCGCCATTATTCCAGAAGGGTCGACGGTGATAGAAGCCGAAGATGAGGTCTTTTTCCTCGCTGGCAGCAGCGATATTCGGGCTGTTATGAGTGAGCTGCGCCGCAAGGAAAGCAATTACAAGCGCATCGTCATTGCCGGGGGAGGAAACATTGGTTATCGGCTGGCCAGAAGCATCGAAAACCGCTATTCCGTCAAAGTTCTGGAGCATAATGAAAAACGCTGTCATTGGCTCAGTAACCATTTGAAGCATGCCATCGTGCTGCGCGGTGATGCCTCGGATCAGGAATTGCTGCTGGATGAGAACATCGAAGATACTGACGTCTTCCTGGCCCTGACCAACGATGATGAAGCCAACATAATGGCCTCAATGCTGGCCAAACGCCTGGGGGCGCGCAAGGTGATGACGCTGATTAACAACACCGCCTACGTTGACCTGGTTCAGGGAGGGGATATTGATATCGCTATTTCACCATCACAGTCCACTATCGGCAGCTTGTTGACTCATGTGCGGCGTGGCGACATTGTGAATGTTCACTCACTGCGTCGTGGTGCAGCCGAAGCGATTGAGGCGGTTGCTCATGGTGATCGCAAGTCATCGAAGGTGGTTGGTCGTGCGATAGAAGACATTGATTTGCCCGAAGGCTGCTCAATCGGGGCTATCGTGCGTAACGACGAAGTCATTATCGCTCATGACCACACCGTTATTGAAACCGACGACCACGTGATATTGTTTCTGATCGATAAACGTTACACGGCGGATGTTGAACGTCTGTTCCAGGTCGGTTTTACCTTTTTCTAAACGAAGGATCGCTTTATGCAGTTTCGACTGACTTTGAAAATACTGGGCTTGTTGCTCATGGTTTTCAGCCTGTCGATGTTACCGTCCATTGTTGTTTCACTGCTATATGACGATGGCGCACATATCGCGTTTATCATCACGTTTCTGTTGGAGCTGGCCTGCGGATTTTGCATGTGGTACCCGGTACGCCGACATAATCGGGATTTGCGCACTCGCGATGGCTTTATTGTAACCGTCATGTTCTGGCTGGTACTGGCGGTGGCCGGGTCAGTGCCGCTCTACCTGGCACCGACGATGGAGCTTGATTACACTGATGCGTTTTTTGAGTCGTTAAGTGGTTTAACGACGACCGGTGCTACGGTCATTACCGGCATTGATTTTCTGCCCAAGAGCATTCTTTTTTATCGCCAGCAACTGCAGTGGCTGGGAGGAATGGGCATTATTGTTCTGGCCGTTGCCGTGTTGCCGATTCTGGGTATTGGTGGAATGCAGTTGTATCGTGCTGAAACACCAGGACCGATGAAAGACTCGAAACTGACGCCGCGTATTGCCGAGACGGCCAAGGCGTTGTGGTACATCTATCTGGCGCTCACCATTGTCTGTGCCTTGGCCTATTGGCTGGCCGGAATGGATGGATTTGATGCGATATCGCACAGCTTTTCAACAGTCGCCATTGGCGGTTTTTCCACTCATGACGCCTCTATCGGTTACTTCAACAGCGTTGCGATTGAAATGGTGGCGGTTGTGTTCATGCTGCTGTCGGCTGCCAACTTCGCTCTGCACTATGTGGCGTGGAACTCCAAATCTGTAAAGCATTACCTCAGGGATCCCGAGTATAAATTCTTCCTGCAGATTGCATTGTTACTGGTATTGCTGACGATTTTGGTACTTTGGATCAGTCATTCCTCCAACTTCTGGGAAGCCGCCCGCTACGGTTTGTTTGAAACCGTCAGTGTGCTGACCACGACCGGCTATGGTTCAACAGGCTTTTCCAGCTGGCCACATCTGCTGCCCTATTTATTGTTCATGTCTTCATTTATTGGTGGTTGCGCGGGATCGACCGCCGGCGGCATGAAAGTTATGCGTGTGCTGTTGATTCTTAAGCAAGGGATTCGTGAAATAAAACGTTTGATTCATCCGGCCGGGGTTTTCCCGATTAAAGTTGGCAATCTTGGGGTTGGTGATAAGGTGGTGGAGTCGGTCTGGGGATTTTTCAGCGTTTATATTATGGTTTACGCAGTCAATTTTTCTGGATTGTTAGCAACCGGGCTGGACTTCCATACGGCATGGTCAGCCGTTGGTTCGGCTCTGAACAATCTCGGGCCAGGTTTGGGGGATGTGGCTTTGAACTATGGTTCCATCCCGGGTGCAGCAAAGTGGTTGCTGTGCGTGGCTATGTTGCTGGGACGATTGGAGATATTTACATTGCTGGTTCTGTTAACGCCGCAATACTGGCGCTCCTGAGCAACTATGCCGACAGGGTGGCAAGGGGCATTTGCCCCTATAGAGCCTAGCCCGGAAACTTCACCAAAGATCGAAGATAGGTGATAAATTGTCTTCCGCATCGACAAGTTAAGCTGCCCTACACTCGTGAGTTGCAGCAGATTTCCGAGCGTTTTGGTGAATTTTCCTGACTAGAATTCAAATGTAATTCCAAAACTAAGAGCCGAAATATCTATGCTGTAACCGTCAGGCACCTCAATGGTGTCTCCCTGATTGCTGCTGACAGTGGTAAGTGAAGCGCTATTTGTTGAATAGCGAACAAATATTCCAGGTATTACCCTCTTTGGATTGTCTACATTTTGTATAGCCGTATATCTCAATTCAGCGTTATAGCCAAAAGAAGACGCCAGTTCGGCTATCACCTTATCACTACCTACTTGACCTACATATTTGGGCAGGAATAGATAGGAAAGCCCACCGGCAATAGATAATTGACGACTGAGATCTAATTTACCTGTCAGGTAAACAGGCAGGTAACTGAAGCGATGATTCATTGCTTCCCCGCTGAGGCTATCACCGGTTTGTGCCTCCCAGTTCAATCCTGCTCTGAGGTTGAGTGCAGCAGGTCCTAGTTGGAATACATCTTTACTCAATAAAAAGCTAAAACCATCGCCTGGGACCAACTTGTTTGTTGAGCCATCTGGATAGATATAGGTAAAAATAGGCTGGTCGCTCATTCCGACGCCGTAAGCCAAGTCGATACCCCACCCTTCGGCAATCGCTAAATTGAATACTGAGCTTGTTGCAAATAGAATTGTTGAAATTAAAGACTTCATCTTATTCCTTGTATCACGTTCTAATCGTTAGTATATCTGGCCTCCTATCATGCCGAATTTGACTCCGAGGCCTTTCCATCGACAGAGATATATTCGGGCATAGGTAGAAATTAATTATGACTTAAGTGTTAGGTTGATTCCAAGTACAGTCGCCATATCCCATGACCACAGTAGGCACTGCATGTATAATGCCCTCCCATTTTTCAAGCTAATTTGACTGGAAGACCCTCGTGACAACCAAAACGCCAGAGACCAAAACCTTTCAAGGGCTGATTCTTACCCTGCAACAATACTGGGCCGATCAAGGCTGTGTCATTCTGCAACCACTGGATATGGAAGTTGGCGCCGGTACATCACATCCCGCAACCTTCTTACGCGCATTAGGCCCGGAGACATGGAACGCCGCCTATGTGCAGCCATCTCGACGCCCAACCGATGGTCGCTATGGAGAGAACCCGAACCGTTTGCAGCATTACTATCAGTATCAGGTGGTTCTGAAGCCGAACCCGGATAACTTTCAGGAATTGTATCTGGGTTCGCTGGCGGCGATCGGTGTTGATCTGGAAACCAACGATGTCCGTTTTGTTGAAGATAACTGGGAAAACCCGACGCTGGGTGCCTGGGGTCTTGGCTGGGAAATCTGGATGAATGGGATGGAAGTCACTCAGTTTACCTATTTTCAGCAGGTCGGCGGTATCGAATGTTATCCGGTAACCGGCGAAATTACCTACGGTCTGGAACGTCTTGCCATGTATATTCAGGGTGTTGACAGTGTTTATGATCTGATCTGGACCATTGGTCCGGATGGTAAACCAGTCACTTACGGTGATGTTTTCCATCAAAACGAAGTTGAGCAGTCCACCTACAACTTTGAATACGCCAATGTCGACGAACTGTTCCATCAGTTTGATTATCATGCCGCAGAAGCTGAAAAGCTGATTGAAAATGATTTACCTCTACCTGCTTACGAGCAAATCTTAAAATCCGCTCATACCTTTAATCTGCTTGATGCCCGTAAAGCGATTTCTGTGACTGAGCGCCAACGTTATATCCTGCAAATCCGCACCCTGTCGCGCACGGTTGCGCAATCCTATTTCAACTCTCGTTTGCGTCTGGGCTTCCCGCAAGCACCGGAAGCGTTGCGTAATGAAGTGATTGCCAAAGAAAAAGCTGCAGCCGAAAAAGCGGCCAAGAAAAAGGGGAAAAAATAATGTCGCAAGCTGATTTTCTGATTGAACTGGGTACCGAAGAGTTACCACCAAAGGCACTGCGCAATCTTAAAAATGCGTTTGCGGATGGCATTATTGATCGCCTGCACAAGGCCGGACTATCATTTGAAACAGCTGAGAGCTACGCCGCTCCGCGTCGGCTCGCGTTGATGATAAATAAGCTGCAACTGAATCAACCGGATGAGACGATTGAACGTCGCGGGCCTTCCGCATCGGCACCTGCAAAAGCGATTGAAGGTTTTGCGGCTTCGTGTGGAGTCAGTGTTGATCAACTGGAAACATTAGAAACAGATAAAGGCGCCTGGTTGGTTTATCGGGGAGTTAAACCTGGAAAGGAAACCAAGGCGTTATTACCTGAAATTATTCAGCAGACCCTGGATACCCTACCGATTCCAAAACGGATGCGCTGGGCAGATCGCCGTGATGAATTTGTTCGACCGGTAAAATGGTTATTGCTATTGCTGGGTGATGAAGTTGTTCCGGCTGAAATTTATGGCGTCAAGTCCGGCAATACAACGCGTGGTCATCGCTTCCATGCGCCGGGTGAGATCGTCATTCCTGACGCCGGCAGCTACGTCAGTCTGTTAGAGGATGAAGGTAAAGTTCTGGCGTCTTATGGGCAACGCCATCGTTTGATTGAAGCTGAAGCCAAAAAAGCCGCTGCGGAAAAAGGGGTGATTGCTGTTATCGATTCGGATCTGCTTGATGAAGTCACTGCATTGACTGAATGGCCAGTTGCGCTCGTCGGTCAATTCGAAGAACGATTTCTCGATGTTCCTGCGGAAGCACTGATGTCCTCAATGGAAGAACATCAGAAGTATTTCCCGACGGTTGATCAGGATGGCAGAATTCAGCCTTATTTTGTTTTCATCGCTAACCTGGAATCGAAAGATCCTCAAGTGGTCATCCATGGTAATGAACGGGTGATCCGACCACGCCTCGCCGATGCGGCCTTCTTCTGGGAAACAGACAAGAAAACACCACTGGCTGACCGTGTTGAAAAACTGAAAACCGTTAAATTCCAGGAACAGCTAGGCAGCGTTTACGACAAAGCAGAACGTATAAAAAATATCGCCGGGCACGTAGCAGAGCAGATAGATGCCTCGGTTTCAGAAGCTGAACGCGCAGCGTTTCTTGCCAAGGCAGACCTGGTCACAGACATGGTGTTTGAGTTTACCGATCTGCAAGGTATTGCTGGACGTTATTACGCGCTGTCCGATGGTGAGCCAGAAGCTGTTGCTGAAGCGATTTTGGAACAATACAAACCAGCCGGTGCCGGTGATGCCTTACCTGCCTCACGGGAAGGTATGGCGGTAGCCCTGGCTGATCGCCTGGATAACCTGTCTGGTTTATTTGGTATTGGTCAACCGCCAACAGGTACTAAAGATCCGTTTGCACTGCGTCGTGCAGCACTGGGTGTTCTACGCATTATTGTTGAGCGAGAGCTGAATCTTGATTTGGCCGAGCTTGTGGAATTTGCCGCCCGCCAGCACGCCAATCTGCCAAAACAGGACAGTGTTGTTTCTGATGTTGTCAGCTATGCTCTGGATCGTTTCAGTGCCTGGTATGCCGATGAAGGTATTCGTACCGAAGTTTTCCAGTCGGTGCGGGCTTTGAATCCAACGCGACCATACGACATTGATCTGCGAGTTCGTGCTGTCGCACAATTCAGTAAATTGGAGCAGGCAGAAGCGTTAGCCGCCGCCAATAAGCGAGTTTCCAATTTACTGGCAAAGGTTGACGGTGACATTACAAGTGATATTAACACTGCATTGTTTGAGCAGGCTGTTGAAGGTAAATTGCTTAGTGCTTTGGACGCTGTAACGCATAGTGTTACCGAGTCCGTTAATGCATCGGATTATGCGAAAGCATTAACCGACCTGGCTGGTCTGCGTGACGTTGTTGATAGATTTTTTGATCAGGTCATGGTGATGGCCGAGGATTTGAACGTTAGAAATAATCGCTTGGCGCTGTTGGCAAAACTTCGCGGTCTGTTTATGCAGGTGGCTGATATTTCAGTTCTTTAATCTTTTTATAACGCTCAAGTATTTATGAGAGGCAGGCTTTTCAGTCTGCCTTTTTATTTGTGCTATTTTACACCTTTTCAATGAATCTATGGGTGCCCTACTATTTTTGCAAAACAAATAGAAATCAAGCATTTACACTCTGCATCCACTCTGGAGTCTCGGATTCAGGTTACAGTCTGCAAGATCCTGTTTCTGCGAACACTCTATGCCTGAATTACCTGAAGTTGAAACCACTCGCTGCGGTATTGAACCCCATATAAAAAACCGTTGTATCAGCCGTATTGTCATTCGTGATTCACGGCTGCGTTGGCCAGTGCCGGATGATCTTGATATCTGGTCGCGCGATCAGAAGGTTCTGGCAGTTGAACGTCGCTCCAAGTATCTGCTGATTCAACTGGAGCGAGGAACTCTATTAGTACACCTGGGTATGTCAGGTAATCTCCGGGTACTGTTTGATGACCCAACACCGGGTAAGCATGATCATATTGATGTCGAGTTTGAGCATGGAATTCGCCTTCGCTATAACGACCCTCGCCGTTTTGGTGCCTGGCTGTACACGGAAGCGTCTTTACTGGAACACGAACTCATTCGGCATCTTGGCCCGGAACCACTGACCGACGCGTTCAATGCCGATTACCTGTACCAGCTTTCCCGGCACCGTAAAACAAAAATTAAAACGTTCATTATGGATGCACGGATAGTGGTTGGTGTCGGTAATATTTACGCCAACGAAGCCTTGTTTTACGCTGGTATTTATCCACATAAAGTGGTCGGCAGAATCACTAAAGCTGAAGCCGAACGGTTGGTGCATGAAATCAAGACAGTTTTGGCCAGAGCCATCGAGCAGGGTGGAACCACGCTGAAGGATTTTGTCGGAGGCGATGGCAAGCCTGGCTATTTCGCGCAGTCGCTATCGGTTTATGGTCGGGCTGGAGAATTATGCTTGAGTTGCGGCAGTCTCATCAGGGAAATGCGAACCAATAATCGCACTACTTGCTATTGTCCGAACTGTCAAAAACGCTAAGCTAATCCATAGATAAGGATTATTTGGCGCGATTTAGGTGAAATCCGTGCTGTTTGGTCGCATTTCGCTTTGAATAGCCGTGCCCTTTTTGGGACAATTCCCTGCTTCCAGAACAAGGGCCTGTTACCACTTATTGCTGGAAATGGAAGATCAATACCATATTGATTGTTACAAGGATTAAGCGCTAACAGGCTCTGTGGAATTCAGCTCGAAGCTTCACATACTATCCGAGGATTGAAAGAAATGCCGTCACGCAGTGATCTCGCCAATGCGATCCGTGCTCTAAGCATGGATGCTGTTCAAAAAGCCAAGTCCGGCCATCCAGGCGCCCCAATGGGGATGGCCGATATCGCTCAGGTTCTCTGGGGCGATTATATGAAACATAACCCGGCAAATCCGAGCTGGTATGACCGTGACCGTTTTGTCATGTCGAACGGTCATGGCTCCATGTTGGTTTATTCTCTGCTGCATCTGACTGGTTATGATCTTTCTATCGATGATCTGAAAAATTTTCGCCAATTGCACTCCAAAACACCGGGCCATCCTGAGTATGGCTATGCACCAGGTGTTGAAACAACGACCGGACCTTTGGGGCAAGGTATTGCCAATGCGGTTGGTATGGCGCTGGCGGAAAAAGTGCTGGCAGCGCAGTTCAATCGAGACAGTCATTCAATTGTGGATCACTTTACCTATGCGTTTATGGGTGACGGTTGCATGATGGAAGGTATTTCTCACGAAGCCTGTTCTCTGGCTGGAACGCTCGGTTTAGGTAAGCTGATTGCTTTTTATGATGACAACGGCATCTCCATTGATGGTGAAGTTGAAGGCTGGTTTACCGATGACACAGTAAAACGCTTTGAATCTTATGGCTGGCAGGTGATTCCTAGAGTCAACGGTCACGATCCAGAAGAGATCAAACAAGCCATCGAAACGGCACGCGCCAATACCGATCAACCAACCCTGATTTGCTGCAAAACCATTATTGGTTTTGGCTCTCCTAATAAAGAAGGCAAAGAATCCTGTCATGGCGCCCCATTGGGCGATGATGAAATTGCATTGACTCGTGAACGTTTGGGTTGGACTCATTCTGCGTTTGAAATCCCTGCTGATATCAAAAACGCCTGGGATGCCAAAGCAGAAGGCGTGCGTCGTGAATCGAAGTGGGACGAAACCTTTGCCGCTTATAAGGTGGCTTATCCTGAACTGGCCGACGAATTTGTGCGCCGCATGAATGGTGAGCTGCCGGGTGATTTCGACGAAGTTGCAGCCAAATTCATTGCAGATGTAAACGGTAAGGCTGACACCATTGCCTCGCGCAAAGCATCGCAAAACTCTATTGAAACACTGGCTCCGCATCTACCTGAGCTGTTTGGCGGTTCTGCCGACCTGGCTGGTTCAAACCTGACCTTATGGAGTGGCGCTCAAGGTGTCAGCGCGGCCGATGCCTCCGGTAACTATTGCTTTTACGGCGTTCGTGAGTTTGGCATGAGCGCTATCATGAACGGCATTTCCCTGCATGGTGGTTTGAAGCCTTACGGTGCGACTTTCTTTATTTTCATGGAATATGCACGTAATGCTGTCCGTATGGCTGCATTGATGAAGCAACCGCTGATTCATGTCTATACACATGATTCCATCGGCCTGGGCGAAGACGGGCCAACTCACCAGCCTGTTGAGCAGCTTACCGCCATGCGCTCGACCCCTAACTTGAATACTTGGCGACCTGCGGATGCCGTGGAATCGGCTGTAGCCTGGATTGAAGCGATCAAAAGCAAGCAAACGCCGAATGCGATGGTGTTTTCTCGTCAGAACCTTCCGCACATGGAACGCAGTGAGCAACAGTTGGCTGATATTGCTAAAGGTGGCTATATTCTTAAGGGTGTGGAAAAAGCAGACGCAGTTCTTATTGCGACTGGTTCGGAAGTGGGCCTTGCAATGGAAGCAGCGAAGCAGCTTGAAGCAAGCGGCAAATCTATCCAGGTTGTTTCCATGCCTTGCACAGACGTTTTTGACCAGCAGGATGAAGGCTACAAAACTTCTGTATTACCGCAAGGTGTCAAGCGTTTCGCTGTAGAGGCTGGCGCCAAAGATTTCTGGTACAAATATGTTGGTCTCGAAGGTGGAATTATAGGCATGGATTCGTTCGGAGAATCAGGCCCCGCTGCTGATCTGTTCAAACATTTCGGTATTACTGCTGAAGCGTTGGTTGAGTTGGTAGAATCCAAGCTTGGTTGATTTTCATAGATAAAAAAACGGCGCGTTAGCGCCGTTTCCATTTGTCAGCATTACGGCTTAGTTTGCCCTGTCATTCACCAGTTGAATAAAGTCAGCAGTAGCTAATCAATAAGTTTCGAGAGAACATTATCTCGAACAAAATCAAGGTGGTGGATTACCTGGCAAATATTAATCAGTGCCCGTACCGTTATTAGATAATTAATCACATTGTTATTGAAAAAGGCACTTTGATGTGCCTTTTTTTGTTTTGGATTTCTTGAAATGCTAAAAAGAAACTTCTTTTGCAAGGCGTAAACTAAGGTAAGTAACGAGTTAATGTCGCTTTAACTTCGGCAGATTCCACAAGATCTTCCTGTTTTTTTAATCGATTTTTCTTCCAGTTTGTTGATGTTGACTGGCAATGGAAATAGTTGAAAGATTTTGTCTCTGTGAGTGGAAAAAAACCACCGCCAAAGCGATGAACTGCCCAACCAAAGTTATTCATAAATCCTTGACCCTTGACACACCATTTCGTATTTCCCGGTTTAGAGTCTTGTTTTACCATCGAATGTTTTCGTTGCGCATAGGCCTTTCCACCCCCTTCATTCGGGTAGGTTTTTATTTCCCGAAAAGACACCGCCCCAAGTCTTGAATTAACCGCTGCATCAAAAACGTTTTCGGGTGAATTCGACATCACCAGTTCGTCAATATCAACGCTTAATATGGCTCTGGCCTGGTGAAACAGGTCGCGCCTGACAAGGTTAAACATTGAGGTTTGTAAAAAGCGTGGGCTAATTTCCAGCTTTTTACTCCGATCCACTGGGCCATAGGAGAACGGTGCGTGAACAACGGCAATGGCAGCAAGCCCTTTGATGGTTTCCAACTCAGATAAAATATCGTCTATCGTGTAATTGGTTGATGCGTTATCTATAAGACAAACGCCTTGAAGATTTTGCGCATTAACATGGTATTCGGCCCAATCTCGAATCCAGTCAAGTGAATTGTTTTTATTCATCGCCATTGCGACATTGAGTCCGCTGAACAGGTTCATTGCTGTATTGCGAACCGGGATGTCCTGTAGGATGTCATCAAGCTGAATTTGCAGTTTTGCATTTGCCGGCGCACTGATTTCGACCTGCTCGCAACGCTGCCAGGTAAAACGCTTGAGACGACCTTGATAGCGTTGGCCATCGATAAATAAATGTTTCTTTATCAGAGCCCAGAGATTCAGAAATCTTGGTGCAGTCAAGATATAGCGGTTGACTTGAGGCTGAAAAAAACAGTCATAAATGAGAGTGGTATTGTCATAGGTCGCCAGATAATGATCCGATTGTCGGTTCTCCGGCCTGACATGTTTACGTCTGATGTGGCTGCTTTCTGGAAGAATGAATCCTTCGAGGTTAATGATTTTTTTATTGAGTGGCATTTATTTGCTGTTGTCACAGGGTTGAGAGTATAGGAGATTATCACAGATTGAGGCCATGAATTGCATATCCAATACCGTGCGGTAGACGGAAAGGAACAGCTTGTATCTGAATCCGTGACTCCAAAGTGGATGCAGGGTGTAAGAGCTTGATTTCTATTTGTTTTTCAAAAATTGCAGGTGCACCCATAGGTTCACCCCAATTTTTTTTATTTGAGTGTCGTCTGAATTGGGTTTGGTGACGGCTTTTCTTTTGCTGACCAATTCGTTGCAGTGGTTACAGAAATAATCCTGACAGCCACAGGCTCTAATGACTTCAAGTTCATGATTACACTTCGGACAGCACTGGTTCATATCGATCTCCAGTCGATTAATGCACTTTCAGCATAGGTAATTGCACTACTGTTGTGCTGATCTATATCAACGCAAACCTTTATTGTGCTTTTTTCACTTTATGTGAATGATACCGCAGGATGCCCGTGTATAAGGGGGGTTCCTGTGTATAATGCTGGCGGTCCTGTCGGTTCTCTATTGACCGATTGGTCAAGGTTTATTATGGTGGTAACAACCACCCTGGATCGACACTGGCAAAACAATTTTAAATGTAAAGGGGATCATCCATGAAAGCTATGTTAACCCTTGCTGCTACCGCAGTAATCGGAATGTCTGCCTCAGCAATGGCAGTGGATTTTGCACCGGCGGTTGTTTATGACACAGCAGGCAAATTTGATAAGTCCTTCAACGAGGCTGTTTTTCGCAATGGTGCGGAAAAGTTTACTGCGGATAAGGGCGTACGTATTCGTGAATTTGAACCGCAGAACGAAGAGCAGCGTGAACAAGGGCTTCGTCGTCTTGCTAAGAAGGGTCAGAGCCCGATCGTTGCAGTCGGTTTCAACTACGCATCATCCGTAGAAAAAGTGGCTAAGGAGTTCCCTAAAACCCAGTTTGTCATTATTGACTCTGTGGTAGATTTACCAAACGTTCAGTCAATTGTGTTTGCTGAACATGAAGGCTCTTTCCTGGTTGGTGCATTAGCCGCTATGGTTTCTGAAACTGGTAAAGTAGGTTTCATTGGCGGTATGGACATTCCCCTGATCAGTAAATTTGGTTGTGGCTACGAGCAGGGTGTTAAGTATGTTAACCCTAAAGCCGAAGTCTTTCAGAACATGACAGGTTCTACTCCAGCAGCCTTTGCTGACCCGGCACGTGGTTCTGAACTGGCCAAGTCCCAGATTTCCAAGGGTGCTGATGTATTGTTCGCAGCAGCAGGTGGAACCGGTATCGGCGTTTATCAGGCGGCCAAAGATGAAAGCAAGCTGGCGATTGGTGTTGACTCCAACCAGAACTTTCTGCAGCCAGGTACAATGTTGACGTCAATGGTCAAGCGTGTTGGTTTTGCGGCCTACACCAGCTGGGAAGAAGCTCAGGCGGGTGAATGGAAGGCAGGTCTGAAAGTTCTGGATCTGGCTGCCGGTGGCGTAGACTACGCTGTTGATGAAAACAACGAAGCTTTGATTACTCCAGAGATGAAGTCTTCTGTTGAGAAAATCAAAGCCGATATCATTTCCGGCAAGATTAAGGTTCATAACTATATGGACTCCAACAACTGCGAATACTAAGTGCAGCCGATATCGTCCGACGCATATTTGCGCCGGACTTTGTATCTGGTTAGGCAAAATTGTTCTAGGCTAGTTATTCAGGCAAACGCAATTAATCTGCCTGCACATATTTGAAACAGATTCCAATTTTTGCAACGCTTAGGTGAGTCATGACCGCTCAGGCAGATACTGCTGCACAGATGGCAATAGAATTGCGTGGAATTGATAAGCGATTCGGCGCAGTGCACGCTAACAAAAATATCAATCTCAAAGTAGAAAAAGGCACTATTCACGGCATTGTTGGTGAAAATGGTGCTGGCAAATCCACCTTGATGAGCATCATCTATGGCTTCTATGAAGCCGATAACGGTGACATTCTGATTGATGGAAATGTAACCCAAATCAAAGATTCAAAGGCTGCAATCTCAGCCGGGATTGGCATGGTTCATCAACATTTTATGTTGATTGGTAATATGACCGCTCTGGAAAATGTCATTCTTGGTGCTGAAAGCGGCATGTTTCTGAAGGACAGCCTGAGTAAAGCGCGAGCCGAACTTGAACGACTGGCAAAAGAATACGGTTTAGACGTTCCCCTCGACAAGCCCGTCGAAACACTCTCTGTTGGTTATCAGCAACGAATCGAAATTCTCAAAGCCCTGTATCGTGGTGCCAGGATTTTGATCCTTGATGAACCCACAGGTGTATTAACGCCGCAGGAAACAGAGCATTTATTTAAGGTTCTGGACTCGCTGAAAGAGCAAGGCACCACGGTTATCCTCATTACTCACAAACTACAGGAAATCATGGCGGCGACAGATAACGTCAGCGTCATGCGCCGTGGCGAAATGGTCGCTCATGTCAAAACCGCCGAGACCAGCCGTGAACAGTTGGCTGAGTTGATGGTGGGTCGTAAAGTCTTGTTACGAGTAGAGAAAGGCGCGGCCAACCCTGGCGATGTTGTCTTGTCTGCGCGAAATTTGACTTGGAAAGACAGCTCTGGTGTAACGCGCCTGGATTCTGTCAGCCTGGATGTCCGCGCCGGTGAAATTGTCGGTATTGCCGGTGTCAGTGGCAATGGTCAGTCTGAATTACTCGAAGTACTTTCCGGTATCATCGATGTTCAACAGGGTGAGGTGGTGATTAATAACCATAAACTTAATGAACAGACCCAGATGGATCCGGCCCAGGTGCGCGATATTAAAGTCGGCCATATTCCAGAAGACCGGCACCGTATGGGCCTGATCAACTCATTTGCCGCCGATGAAGCTTTTATTCTGGGGTACCACCGTAATAAGGCCTATAACGGCAAGGTGTTGACCAACCTCCGAGCGATTACCACCGATTGCGCTAAAAAAATGGAAAAATGGGATGTCCGGCCACAAGACCCAGGACTGAAAACAGCAAACTTTTCCGGTGGTAACCAACAGAAACTGGTGATTGCGCGTGAAGTAGAACAAAACCCTGATGTATTGCTGGTTGGCCAGCCAACACGAGGGGTCGATATTGGTGCAATTGAATCCATTCACAATCGCGTCATCCAGATGCGCGATGCCGGTAAAGCGGTGCTACTGGTCTCGGTTGAACTGGAAGAGATCATGAGTCTTGCGGATCGCATACTGGTGATGTTCGACGGTAAAATTGTTGGCGAAATTCCCGCAGCAATGGCAACCGAACAGATGCTTGGTTTGATGATGGCCAACATTGTTCCTGATGAAGTAAAAGCATTACAGCAGGAGGCGCAAGCATGAGTCAGCAACGAATCCCAGGCTGGATCCACGTCGTTGTGATCCCTCTGGTTAATATCCTGTTGGCGTCCATTGCCGCTGGTTGTGTTTTTCTTTATCTGGATATCAATCCGATTGATGCGGTAGGTACGATGGCCTACGGCGCTTTCGGTGATTCCTACGGCTGGGGTTATACTCTCTACTACACCACCAGCTTTATCTTTACCGGTTTGGCAGTCGCGGTGGCTTATCACAGCGGTCTGTTCAACATCGGTGTTGAAGGCCAGGCATACATTGGCACTTTAGGGGTCGGTCTTGTCTGCCTTTGGCTTGGTGGCTCAGTACCATTTATCGTTCTATTGCCAATAGCAATTCTAGCTGCTGGTCTGTTTGGCGCAGCGTGGGCATTCATTCCCGCGTGGTTGCAGGCCTATCGCGGCTCACACATTGTAATTACGACGATTATGTTCAACTTTATTGCATCCTCTTTAATGGGCTATCTGCTGGGCCAGGTGTTGAAGCCTGAGGGTTCCATGTCCGTTGAAAGTGCCGTGTTTCACGAAGCAAGCTGGATTCCGAAAGTGCATGAAGTATTAGCCATGATCGGTATTGAGCTGCAGCGATCTCCCCTGAATATGTCGATCGTCTGGGCATTGATGTGCGGTGTCGGTGTTTACTTCTTTATCTGGCGAACACGTTGGGGCTATGAAATGCGTGCTGTTGGCCAAAACAGCAACGCAGCCCAATATGCCGGAATTCCGCTGGGCAAAGTGATTGTGATGACCATGTTGGTATCCGGTATGCTGGGTGGTTTCTTTGCACTGAATGTCGTTCAGGGGGAAGCGCATCAGATTAAACTGAGTCTTGTGAATGGAATGGGCTTTACCGGTATTGCTGTGGCTTTGATGGGCCGTAACCACCCCTTTGGTATTGTTCTGGCGAGTCTGCTGTTTGGTTTTCTTTATCAGGGTGGTGGTGAGCTTCAGTTTGAATATGGGGTTGACCCGCGCATCATCGTCGTTCTTCAGGGTTTGGTGATTCTGTTCTCCGGTGCATTGGAAAATATGATGAAACATCCAATTGAGAGCCTGTACCTGAAGCTAACTGAAAAATCCCGACATGCAGATGTAGCGGAGGCGAATTAATGGAAGCGTTTAATAACCTGATACTGATCCTCGACGCTACGTTACGGGTTGCCACACCGTTGATTTTTGCATCATTGGCCGGGTTGTTCTCAGAACGTTCTGGTGTTGTCAACATCGCTCTGGAAGGAAAAATTCTGGCTTCAGCATTCGCTGGAGCTGCTGGCGCTTATGTGACCAACTCACCGTGGATGGGACTGCTGTTTGGTGTTCTGGTGTCTGTTGCCTTTGCCATGCTACATGGTTTTGCAACGGTGACTCATCGGGGGGATCAGGTTGTCTCAGGCATGGCGATCAATATCCTGGCCGCCGGTTTGACGGCCGCGCTGGGTAATTTCTGGTTTCATCAGGGCGGTAACACCCCCAACCTGGTTGATCCATTCAACAATATTGATGCTCGCTTTACCCCGATTACTTTTCCATTTGCTGAGCAGTTGGCGGATGTCCCTGTTATCGGCGGTATATATTCCGAACTGCTCAGCGGCCATTTTCTGCTCGTGTACGTTGCCCTCGCTGCCGTGCCGCTGAGCTGGTGGGTTCTATTCCGTACCCGTTTTGGTCTGCGCTTGCGCGCCGTCGGTGAGAACCCTTCGGCTGTGGATACAGCAGGTATCTCCGTGGTTGGTATGCGCTATTTCGCGTTGGTTATCTGTGGAGTATTGGCCGGGCTCGCCGGGGTTTATCTGTCTGTTGCGGTTACCGCTCAATTCTTACCTAACATGAGTGCTGGTAAAGGCTATATGGCTCTGGCGGCACTGATTTTTGGTAAGTGGCACCCGCGTGGTGCTTTCCTAGCCTGTCTGATGTTTGGTATTTTGCAAGCCATTGCAGATCGCTCTCAAGGCGCTTCAATTGGTGGCTTGACGATTCCTGTTCAGTTGATTGAAGCCGTACCTTATATTCTAACCGTGATTCTGTTAGGTGGTTTCATCGGTAAGGCGGTGGCGCCAAAAGCGGTCGGAAGACCTTATGTTAAAGAGCGAGAATAATCTTTTTTTCACCTGAATCCGTGACTCCAGAGTGGATGCAGAGTGTAAGAGCCTGATTTCTACTTGTTTTTCAAAAATTGTAGCTGCACCCATAGGTTCATTGAAATTTTTGGGAAGCAAATAGGAATCAATGGCTTGCGCACTGCGCCGCTATGGATTCAGGTTTCAAACAAGATGGAAAAACCGACAGCTTGATGGGATCCATTTGAAGCTTTTCAGGGGATTCCGGCATAGATTGGAACCTCACTGAGAAGAGCCCGCAGTATTTGCGGGCTCACCTTTATCTGAGATCAAAACAAAATGACAGCAACAAGACCTGTCCTTGATATTTCAAACCTGAATCCGTGACTCCAGAGTGGATGCAGGTATAACCTAACAAAAATAACTACTTCTCATAAAGTCAGGCCAAAGTTTTGTGCCGTTTCAGAATGAGTTTATCGATTGAACACCTCTCGGAGGCAAAACATGATCAGAACCATTTCGCTAGTCACTGTTGCATGTCTGCTAGTCTTTGGCTGCAACAGCTCGGAATCATCCGTTGGGCAGAAGAGCAAACTTTCAATGACCTTTGCCGAACAGAATCGTTGCGGCGTCAAAAGTGTTGCCACAGGTGTTTCTGCTTATTTGCTGAACGACGATAACAGTATTAACAAAGCCTTTGACCTAAGTTCAGCAGGCCAGGCTTCTGTGCGCGTCGGCGCTGGCACAGCCTCCTTCATGGTAATCCGGGAACTGGATAATGGATTGGATGTTTACGTTGCCAAAGACATTGATACTGGTGATTTAGGCACTTGGTATTTTGATACTGAAGACACAACCGGATGTACCTGCAGAAGTGATGGCAATAGCAAGGTATCAGTTAAGGTCTCACCGGGTAATCTAGCGGATAATCATCTAAATTGGCCGCATGGGAATCCGGCATCTAATAACGCGACAACAACTTATAAAGACATTGACTATTGTATCTCAACCTCAAGTGAGTATCTTGAGCCTTTGCTGGTCGCCTTTGCCAACGATACCAGTGCAGAGCTGCGCTATTATGTCGATAGTAACCCCTCGGAACTGGTGACCAACAATATTATTGACGTGGACCTGGCGTCAATTGTTACCGTGGGCAATGCGCTGACGATAAATCAGTCTGAGGTTGGCCAGGGCAGTCTGTATTATGCCTCCGATGACATATATGAGTTCCACGCCGATTATGATTCATTGCAGGGCGCAAATCTGCTGGTTGATGATCGGGTAAAGCCGTTGCGCTTCAGTACCACAAAGCAGCTGACCAGTGGATCCGCTTCATCAGACATTAAATGGTCTGTTAATTTACCGCTGACCAAAAATACCTCCAGTATCAATTATGAGGTTCCGAGTGCTGATACGAACGCACTGAAGACCTTTGTAGAGAGTAACCAGACCAGCTTCGATTTCAGTTCAGATGCCAAACTCAATGCAACGTTGGAGTATTTCAGTATCTCGGACTCTGGAAAGCAAGATCAGTGGACAATTATTCAAGGAGTATCCGGTGATCGTTTTACTCAGTTTGCTCTGCCAGATTCTATTGTTCGAAGCAGCACCTATGGTGAGTCTCCCACTGGCTATTCAATGTCACTAATCGACTTGGTAAATTACGACGGTTATTTGTATAGCGACCAGGGCAAAGCACTACGAGAATTGTTTGCTCAATCAGGCGCCGATGGCATGGCACAGTTACATCCTAAAGCCTGGTCATTGGATTTCGAAATTCACGAAGTGTCTGCAACCCAATTTTAGTGTTAACAGGATCAGCTCGATGCGATATTACTTCTACATGAGGTTTCGCAATCGAGCCCTGAACCTGACAGCAAAAACAAAGTCGATCCACTCAGCACTTTTTTTGAAATACGTACTTGCAAAAAATGGACTTATCTCGTACCTGAATCCGTGACTCCAGAGTGGATGCAGGGTGTAAGAGCTTGATTTCTATTTGTTTTTCAAAAATTGCAGGTGCACCCATAGGTTCACCCCAATT
>JARRJP010000014.1:0-75906 GCA_037389025.1 Reinekea sp.
ACTGGCTGGGTGAGTTTTTTTGAACCGTTATTTTATCAAAATATGCTATGAATTAGCGAGTGAAAGGGTGTTTTGACTCATTTAAGTCACGGATTCAGGGAGAGGATATACGAACAAACGGGGATATAAAGGCTGGTTATTTTTTCACCTTAAAAGGGCTGGTCCAGGGATGGACGGTATTCTGAAGCACCAGGACGGAAGCGCTTCGGTTATATCCGTACCGTTCCGCGCGGATACTTCTTTCAGCGCCGTGCTCAGCCAATCAAGGCCAAGCCCTTCGGGTGCTCCGTTGCACTGCGCAGCCTTGACCGACCTGCGCGCGATGCTTTGGAGAGTGTGCAAATCCACCTCATAAGGAAACCTGAATCCGTGACTTCATAGCGGCGCAGTGCGCAAGCCATTGATTCCTCTTTGCTTCCCAAAAATAGGAGTGAACCTATGGGTGCACCTGCAATTTTTGACAAACAAATAGAAAGCAAGCTCTTACACCCTGCACCCGCTGAAGAAGTCACGAATTCTGGTAATATCTACGTTTTGCCAAACCACATTGATTTAATGGTCGATTATTATTGCTCCCTCACCAGGAGGGTAAGGGAGCAAAATTAGAGGCGTTATTTACCCATAACGGCGCTCAATTGCCGCTTCAAAGTTCTGATTCATCTCAGTCATTGACACATCATTATTTGCCAGGATCTCCAGTCCATCGACAACTCTGATTTGGGCGTTGAGGTCATGAACTTCTGGCTGTGTGCGGGCCAATGCTGCTGAAATCTGTTTCTGTGCTTGCTGCCAGGCTTGCTCGATACTGGCGTTGCAGGCATCGGCCAGATACTTGGCGTTAAAGCCTTCGCCAGTCAGGCTTTGGATCGTTTCATCATGGCTGAGGCTGTTACCAGGTGACCAGTAATGCTTCGCCAGTGCGGGGCCGATGTTTGGATTATCGGTGATATAGCCATCGGTTTTCAGAAAGTAGGCACGAGTCTGGTAAACCGCCATGTCTGCCAGTAAATAGCCATGATAAGCACAGGAGGCTTCATCTGAAAGCAAGTGGGGAATCGCTAGCATTGGGCGAGGGGATACGGCCAGGCCAAGAATGCGTTGCTCCGTGTCGCGCGCCAGCTTGGTAATGGATTCCGGCGTCAGGTCATTATCTGCCATGGCATAGAGTGCTCTTTCGAAGTAGGGCACGACCAGAATACTTCGCTCCTCTTGTGCGTGGAATGGCTGCCTGCTTTCAATCTGCTCGCGGATAACTTCATCTGGAATTGTATTGCCGGCATTATCTTTTGCATAGAGTTTTAGCCAGTCGGCATCTTCCAGCAGTCTGTCGAGAAACATCGATTGAGTTTCCGCGTAAGCCATTGAAGTTGGCGCAAACTCTTGTGAGAAACACGGTGCATTCTGTTTTACATTGGCAAAGTGTGCAGCGTGCCCACCTTCATGAAACAACGTTGCCAAACCTATATAACCGGCACCTGCTTGGTCTGGCTGTGCGTTGGCAGTGAAGTTGACTTTTGCCGACACCCATTTACCTTGATTGTAAAAAGAAGGCACGGGGCCGTGACAAAAGCCATTTTGATATTTTTTATCTCGTTCCAGAAGATCCAATGTTAATTCCGCATTGGAATAATTGATTCGTAACCGACCGAAGGTTTCCTGCCAGCGCTGCAATGATTTGGAAAAGGGTAGGTAGGGATCGAGTTTGCGCAATGCTGAACCGGAGGCATAAAACCGAAAATTATGCCCTTCAGCCGCCGCTTCACCTTTGTCTTTAATCAATTGTTGTATGCAACGTGTGTTGGCGGCTTTGGTTCTTTCGTTAAAATCATCCAGAATAGTAAACAGTTCTTCGGTTGTCATCTGTTCGGTTTTACGAACCGAATAATCAAAGAAGGTTTTAAATCCGAGTGATCGGGCAAATGCATTTCGAGCCTTAACCAGTTCAATAAAGCCGTTATTCAATACCCATTGTTCAAGATCCAGAAAAGCCTGATGGGCACTTCTGCGAACGGCCTCGTTTTCGTTTGCTTTAACGATTGCTCCCAGGGTTGGTAATCCGGTTTCAATGGTATCGCCCTGCTCATTGGTATAGTGCAGCTTGTAGTTTTGTTTGGCTTTGAACAGGTGACTTTCCATATCAATCAGTTTGTTTTTTTGTGAACGAGCTTCTACCGACTCGAAAGAGTTGGCCTCAAAAAGTGCCAGCCAGCCTTTCAATCCTTTAATTAAGGCTTCGTTGTCTAATGGCTCGTTCTGCAGGGCTTTCAAGTGCGTTTTAATCTCAGTAATACGTTTTGGGTTGGAGATGAATTCACTCCAGGCCTTTTGGGCATTGTCGAATTCAGTGCTCTGGTCACTGGTGGCCATATAGGTTGACCAGAACAAATCTTCTTTTTGACGGTGGATGTTCAGGTAGTCCTGATTGAGCTGATGGAAATAATCATGTGCTGTTGTCATTTCGTTTCCGTTATACAGATTTTTTGAGTATCACCTGAATCCGTGACTCCATAGCGGTGTAGTGCGCAAGCCATTGATTCCTATTCGCTTCCCAAAAATTTCAATTAACCTATGAGGAGGTGCACCTGAAATTTTTGAAAAACAAATAGAAATCAAGCTCTTACACCCTGCCTCCACTTTGAAGTCACGAATTCAGGTATCAGATTGTTTCGGTTTTGTCGTCGCGTTCTTGTTTTTTTAACCACCCATGCATTCATTTCAATGCGGTTGTTCAGCAAGTGTGACTGAGTTAAAGGATATTTTATGGTGATTCGTCAAACTTTAACCTGAATCCGTAATTCTATAGCGGCATAGTGCGCAAACCATTGATTCCTCTTTGCTTCCCAAAAATTTCAATGAATCTATGGGTGCACCTGCAATTTTTGAAAAACAAATAGAAATCAAGCTCTTGCACCCCGCGTCCACTTTGAAGTTACGGGTTCAGGTTTAATCAAGAAGATCAGTATGTCTTATTTTAAGTCGGAATTCAGCGACAAAGGATATTTATGAACCGAAGTCTATGGGTAGCCAATGCCTTATTGTTGGCCGTTTTAAGTGCTTGTTCACCGGAGTCGTCTGACTCTAACCAGTCGGCAGCAACTGGAAGTACAACGTCTGGGAGTTCAACATCCGAGAATACCACGAGTGGTGGCAGCGATAGTGCACCAGGCAGCACGGAAAATTCGTCAGGCGGTGGTGCTGAGTCGCCATCTGCCAATGATGGTAGCAATACCAACGGTACATCGACTGATGTTATTATTCCAAGCCCGATGCCTGTTCCTTCTGAACCCACGCAACCCGCAAACTGGTTTTATTTTTCCTATGATGATTCCGGCAGCAGTGCCGCGCGCGACCTGACTCTGTTCAGTCTGGAAAATGGGATTCGCCCGCGCGTTGAATATGGCCGTGCCTATGAATTTCTCAATGCTGAAACATTTGAGCATTTTGACCCGATGCAATACGGTCCGTTCGATCTTTCTTTCGGCATGCAGGAGGAAACTGATCTTGTTGCAGAGTCCGCAACCTATACATTGGGCGTTAATCTTAGCGGCCCGGTGATGACGCAAGAGGAACGTCCCAATGTTGTACTGACCATCCTGCAGGATATTTCCGGTTCGATGAATAGTCGCTATGCCATTGAAGTTCGTCAGGATGTCAAAACCTTGCTGGACGTTAGTCAGTATGGCCTGACCCAGTTGAAAGACAGTTTGAAAACCGGCGACGTGATAAATCTGGTGACCTTTGATAGCAGTGCGCAGATTGAACTGGAAGCCTTTGCTGTTGTGCGTAATGCCGACGGTTTGGATAACGAACATCTATATCAGGAAGCGGTTGATAATCTCAGCGTGAGTGGCAGTACAAATCTGGATGAAGGGATTCGCCTGGCTTATCAGGTTGCACAGCGTAACTATGATGCAGAAAAAGCTAACCGGGTGGTGATTCTGACGGATGCCTATGCTAATACCGGTGAGGTGAATGCAAATATCATTGCCCAAAACACAACGATCAACAGCAGTGAGGGCATCTATTTTGCTGGTATCGGCATCGGTTCCATGTTTCAGGATGCATTTCTGAATGAATTGACGGATATCGGTAAAGGCCCATACATGGCGATGATTACGCCAGAAGATGCACAGAACATTTTCGGCACCGGTTTTATGCGCTTTATCGATAGCGCTGTAGCTGATGTGCGCTTTAAACTTGAATTTCCTGCAAGCCTGTCACATGACGGTTCAGCGGCAGAAGAAGTCTCTGAAAACGCCGAAGATGTGCAGACCATTAATTTCTCCTATAACGATTCGCAACTGTTTCTGGAGCATTTTCTTGGCTCCGATGTCCTGAATGCAAGTGATACTTTTACGCTGACGATTGAGTACAAAGATGATCAGGGTGTCGCTCAATCCATTGAGGTTAAAAAGACCGTTGCAGAGATGCTGGGTAAAGGCAGTGACACTATTAGTACGGCGACAGCGGTTGTTACATTGGCTGATCTGGTATCACAAAAAACTGACTGCGCCACGGTGCTGGATGGGCCTGTATTTGCCGAAACCAATGAAGAATTGGTTCCATCCCGGTTATCGGATTATCGCGGTTATATCAAGCAATTCTGTAATATGAAACCGGGGGAGATTGTTTATCCTGATCAGCCTTTCTAACCTTACTAACGATTGATGGGCGCCGGGTTACTCCGGCGCGCCGTCGTAATCCACTGCATCAATAAAATAACAGGCCTCACCTTTAGGCAATCGCACTGTTACCTCATCATCAACGGCTTTACCCAGTAATGCGCGAGCCATTGGTGAATCGATGCTGATGTAACGCTCGTCCACATCGAATTCGTCGGTACCGACAATGCGAAACACGCTGGCTTTATCGTCTTCATTAAGTACCCGCACCCAGGCACCGAAAAAAACTTTGCTTTCATCATCCGGGCGTCGATCCACAACGGTCAGTTTCTCCAACCTTTTGGTTAGGAAGCGAACCCGACTGTCGATCTGGCGCAGACGACGCTTGCCGTAGATATATTCGGCGTTTTCGCTGCGGTCTCCGAGCTTGGCGGCATCGGAGACTTCCTGAGTAACTCGTGGTCGTTCAACTTTCCACAGTTCATGTAATTCTGCACGCATTCGGGCTTCGCCTTCCGGTGTGATGTAGGGGCTGCCGTGACGGCGTGGGGGGCGGTATCGGCTCATTTACTGCGTTTATCCCGTAACAGATTGCGAATAACAAAGCGGTTTGGGTTCAATGCCTGCAACACATCGGCAGGTACTGGTAATGGTTCACCGCTGATCATGCTGGCAAGGAGTTTTGCCGTCAGTTGTGATGAACTCAAGCCCTTCGAACCATGCCCGGCATTGATCCAAAGGCCGGGGAGATAGCGTGCTGCAGGTTCTCGTTCAAGTCGGTTACGCTGCACTGGCAAGCGGAATTGACGGTCCAGCTTTTCAGGGTCGGCGACGGCGCCCAGTAATGGAAGATAATCCGGTGTATTGGTACGTAGACCACAGTGACCACCAACAATATTTTCATGATCGCTAAGCAGTTGCGGTACCTGTTGTCTTAACGCGCTGATGTTTTGCTGATGGTCTTCATCACTTAGCGTGGT
Organism: Reinekea sp.; assembly: GCA_037389025.1. Lineage (GTDB taxonomy): Bacteria > Pseudomonadota > Gammaproteobacteria > Pseudomonadales > Natronospirillaceae > Reinekea. Next base: position 5,603 of record JARRJP010000014.1, read on the forward strand.
ATCCGTCGATTTTACTCGGAAGGTACTGCCGATGGTCAGTTGGTCGTCAAAGGCTGGCATGACATAGCGATCAGTACAGAGCACAGCCTTAAGTTGCTGATGACTCTGCGTTGCCTGCATCTGAGTGGTTTGTCCGGAGATCGGGTTTAACGGTAAATGTTGTGTGGCAGCAAACCGGTTACTGTGAAAGGCATTGCACAGTATCACCTGATCGAACAGCCACTGCTTTGTGGCAGTGCTTAGTCGCCATTGATTATCGGCATAGTCAAGGTGCTGGATGTCCGTATTGTAATGGCAGTTCAGCCGGTTTTCCTGAATCAGAACGTCAATCAACGCGACTGGCGAAACCCAGCCTCCATTGTCAAACCATAGCCCGCTATGCTCAACTGAAATTCCAAGGAGTTGACTGGCTTCCTCGGCTGACAATGCTCGGACAAAGTCATTCGGGAAAAAGCCTGTTGCAGCAAAGTCATTGAGTTTCTTTGCTTCTTTTTCAGTATTGGCCAACTGCACCAGGCCGCAACTCTGGTGTGGAACCTCTGCGGGCAATTGTTGCAACAGCCGTTGAGCCAGCACCAGTGCCTGGGCATAAAAGCGATTGGCAACCGTGGTATGGGCCGATAGCTTGGCATAAACGGCACCCTGGCGATTGCCTGAGCCGTCGGTGGCCGCTTTGGGGGCTCGTTCAAACAGTTCAACCTGATAGCCGCGCTGCTGTAATTCGATGGCGGTACTGACGCCAGCAATACCTGCACCGATAATGGCAATCCGTTTGCGCTGATTTGGCGGTGGCGCAGGCATTGCCGGGTTGGGCCAGCCAGCAGGTCTTAACGGGCCATGGATTCCCTGAAACTTCGCAATCAGCATATGGCGCTTCTTGCCATAGCCTTTCACCTTTTGCAGGGCAAAGCCTGAGCCGCTCAAGCCATCACGTACCAGGCGGGCGGCAGTGAAAGTGGCTGCGGTTGTGCCACTATGACTAAGCCGATTGATATGGTGGAACAGCTCTGGTTGCCACATATCCGGGTTTTTACTCGGAGCAAAACCATCCAGAAACCAGGCATCGATTTTGGCACTCAGTTGGCTGTAACCCTGTGCTGCATCGCCCAGCATCAGCAACAGGCGAACCCGACCGAATTCCAGCAGATGATAGCCTTCAAAAGCTGGTGGATACTGTGCCAGGATCGGATGAGTGAATTCGGTAAGGTTTGTCCATTTTTCATAGACTTGCGCCAGGGCATCGCGCTGCAACGGGAATTTTTCGCAGCTTACAAAGGTCAGTCGAGTAGAGGCAGGCGCCAGTTCGTTAAAAGCTTTCCAGGCCGCAATAAAGTTCAGGCCAGTACCAAAGCCGGTTTCGGCAATGGCGAAATGCTGATTATCTGCAAGTTGCTGAAAGCGTTCTGAGAGCTGATTACCCTGAATAAACACATAGTTGGTTTCTTCAAGGCCATGCCCTTGGGAGAAATAGACATCATCAAATTGTGTTGAGCGCGGTGTGCCATCTTCAGTGAAGTTAAGACGGGCAAATTCCATAAGCGTATATTCTTTAATCAGTGCTGTGTTGGTAATGCGAGTACCGTATTCAGCCATTGTTCGAAATAGGGTTTGGGCAGTACCACATCAGACAGCATGAAACGGTTCAACTCATCCAGTGAATATTGACTCGCCAGATACAGCTCCCATTGCACGACCACGTCATCTGCCAGCGCTATAGCTTCATGAGGCGGCAGTGGCAGGTCGTCATCCGGGGTCAGGTCATATTCTTCAACAAACTGACTGCACCATTCGACGATCTGAAAATGGGAGAACCGCGACATGGAGCCGAGCAGCCCCTGGCTGAGCAAATCCGCCAGATTACGCAGGGTGTACGGCTTCTCGATCGGTGTATCAATCCAGGCCATGATCTGTTTCCAAAAGTTAATTGGGAAAAAGTGTAACAGATGTGTTGTGTGGGACGTACTCGTGTAGCGTCTCAAGACACTACCTGGCTGACGTTTAACCTGAATCCGTGACTCCATAGCGGCGCAGTACGCAAGCCATTGATTCCTCTTTGCTTCCCAAAAATTTCAATGAACCTATGGGTGCACCTGCAATTATCCACTGAAGGAGTCACGGATTCAGGTTTAACCCAGCGCATCTCGATTTACTTTCGATATTACTTAACTAAAAGTAAGTAGATTGGTATTTAACTCAACTAAGACCAAATTCACGATACAGCCATTAATTGATAAACCTCAGGAGAGAGTCATGAATCAGCCTCTTAACCTGGATTCAAACGCGGATGCCGATTTGAATTTGGGTGCCTATTGGATGCCGACGACGGCCAATCGCCAGTTTAAGCAAGACCCTCGCATTGTCGCCGGTGCGGAAGGCAGTTGGTTGATCGATGATCAGGGGCGGCGCATATACGATGGCCTTTCTGGTTTATGGACCTGTGGTGCCGGGCATTGCCGCAGTGAAATTCAGCAGGCAGTGGCCCTGCAGTTGAGCACATTGGATTATTCTCCCGCTTTTCAGTTTGGTCACCGGAAAGCGTTTGAATTGGCTGATAAGATCGTAGAAAAAGTACCCGACGGCCTCAACCATGTGTTTTATACCGGTTCCGGTTCAGAAAGTGCTGATACGTCACTGAAAATGGCTAAAGCCTACTGGCGTGCTAAAGGCCTGCCGAATAAGACCCGGTTTATCGGTCGAGCGCGTGGTTATCACGGGGTTAATATTGGTGGCACCAGTGTTGGTGGTATCGGTGGGAACCGTAAGATGTTTGGTTCGCTGATGGAGGCCGATCATCTTCCTCATACCTTACAAGCAGATCTGCCTTATACCAAAGGCATGGCCGAAACGGGTGGCGTTGAGCTGGCCAATGAACTTTTGAAGCGTATTGAGCTGCACGATGCTTCTAATATAGCGGCGGTTATCGTTGAGCCCATGTCCGGTTCCGCAGGTGTGATTGTACCGCCAAAAGCTTATCTGCAACGATTACGGGAAATTTGCGATCAGCACGATATCCTGCTGATTTTTGATGAAGTTATCACTGCGTTTGGCCGTATGGGCACCTGGACCGGTGCTGAGTATTTTGGTGTCACACCGGACATTATGAACGTTGCCAAGCAGATCACTAACGGTGCTGTGCCAATGGGGGCCGTTATTGCTTCAGATGAGATCCACGATACTTTGATGCATCAGAATCTGGCTGAGCACGCCATTGAATTCGCGCACGGCTATACCTATTCTGCACATCCGGTTGCCTGTGCCGCAGGGCTTGCCACATTTGCGCTGCTGGAACAGGATAATCTGATTCAACAGTCAGCAGAACTGGCACCGGTGTTTGAGGCGTTGATTCATGGCCTGAAAGGTAGCCAGCATATTGTGGATATTCGTAATTGCGGCCTTGCCGGTGCATTGCAGTTGGCACCAAAGAACAGTGATCCGACTTTGCGGCCGTTTGAGGCAGGCATGGCCTTATGGAAAAAAGGTTTTTACGTTCGTTTTGGTGGTGATACATTGCAGTTCGGGCCAACGTTCAATGCAAAAGCCGATGATCTGGATAGCATGTTTAATGCTGTTGGAGAGGTATTGAACAGTCTGGCTTAACCTGAATCCGTGACTGCTTCAGTGGATGCAGGGTGTAAGAGCTTGATTTCTTTTTGTTTTTCAATAATTGCAGATGCACTCATAGGTTCACCCCAATTTTTGGGAAGCAAAAAGGAATCAATGGCTTGCGCACTGCGCCGCGATGGAATCACGGATTCAGGTTAATATATCTGGCGGCTTTAAAAGGCCGGGAGGCGAGATGTGAGACGCAAGGTGTACAAAAAATATCACCTCGTTGTTTTCGTCTCTCATCTTGCTTTGCGCTATCCTGACTTCTTATTCTCGATTTCATGACCAGCCATCGCGGCGCCGTTTGTTCCCGGTCAGACGTGGCAGAATAACGCCGAGAATAATGCCAACGATCATCAATATCGCACCGATGTAAAGCATTTGACTGTCGTTAAATTCCGACAGTGAGCGGTTCTCTGCAGTCATAACATCCAGATCATTTTTGATGCGTGCATTTTCTTCCGCCAGAGCCTGATATTGAGCGTCGAGATTAATGGCATTCTCACTGATGGCTTTGATGCGATTCAGTTCTTTGGTTAACTCGGCGTTGTTCGTTCGTAGCGTTTCCAGTTCTCCGTTAACATCTCCTTTGCCAGCCAGCAGATCTTTGTATTTTTTATCCAATACTTCGAGTTGCTGTTGCAGTTGCTGCTTTTCAGCTTCCAGGTTATCGGCGCGAATATTCCCTGTCGGTTCTGTTTCGGTGTATCGTTTGGGCACCCAACCTTCAAGCCCTGCTTCAGTGCGAACACGGTAGTAATCACCATTTTCTGACGTTTCCAAAACCTCCATCCGGGTGCCGGATATAATCGTTTTAAGACTTCGGTAATCGCCGCTTGGTCCGGTGCGTACATTGACCCACAGTTTGTCGGTTAACCATAAGGTCTCTGCATAGGCGCTTAACGGTGCCGCAATAAATAAACTGACGCTGAGCAGAAGTTGGGTGAAAAGGCGAACTGACATTATGTTTTCCTGTATTTCGATTAATGGATGACTATCGACAAGCCTATAGGATACGCGACAAAACCCTTATGCAGGCAAGACCTTTTTAAAAGGTTTGACAGTGACTCTGGCATAAACACCGGCTGCTACATAGGGATCTGCTTCGGCCCAGGTTTTGGCATCGGTGAGAGAATCGAATTCTGCAATAACCAGGGAACCACTGAAACCGGCATTACCGGGATTGTCGCTGTCTATCGCTGGATGTGGTCCAGCGAGTAATAATCGCCCTGCATTTTGTAACTCGTTCAGGCGCTCAAGATGCGCTGGTCGAGCGGATAATCGATTTTGCAGGCTATTTGTATGGTCTTCTGAGATAATGGCATACCACATTTGAGTCGTCTCACTGTTGAGTATTTGAATAAAACGATGAACAACTTAACGTTGTGCGCCGTTTAATTGCAACCTTCAGTGTATAGTTTGCGAAACCCGATCAATAATAGCGATTTTTTCTTATGGTTCTGAATAGTCAGCATAGCTGGGAATTACATTGTCACAGTTATTACTCCGATGGTCGTCTGAGTTTGATTGATCTGTTTCATCTGGCGATGGCACGTGGCGTTGAGAATCTGGCACTGACCGATCATGATACTGCTATGGGTTTCCGTGCTGCGCTTGAACAGAATCTGGTGCCTGTGGGATTGACACTTCACCCTGCGACGGAACTGTCCTGTGTTTGGAACGGCCGTACTGTGCATCTGGTTGGTTTGGGCATTAATGCATGCAGCCGTGAATGGCTGGCAACAGAATCGGACTACAACACCCGCAGAACAAAACGATTGCAGCGAATTCTGACGTTACTGCAAAAACAGGGGCTTGGTGTTGATATCGAAACTCTCTATCAGCAGGCGGAGCCAGCGTTACCAGCCCGGCCACATATAGCACAATACCTGACTCAGAGTGGACAGGTGGCCTCGCCTGGTCAAGCCTTCAAAAAATGGTTAGGGCAGGGCAAGGTCGGAGATGTGAAACAGCAGTGGCCTGAGCTAGCTGAGGCAGTTGCCGCAATTAATTGTGCCGGTGGTATGGCGGTGGTTGCGCATCCGCACAAATATAAACTCACCTGGACCAAAGCACGCGAATTGCTGGATGAATTTCAGCAATGTGGTGGGCTAGGTGTTGAAGTCAGTTGCGTAGGGATGCATCCAGATCTGCGCAAATTCTTAATTGGTCAAGTCAAGGAACGAGGTCTTTGGGCCAGTGGCGGCAGTGACTTTCACAGCCCCTCTGCTGACTGGATCAAGCTGGGAAGTTTTCCTGGATGGCCTGCTGATGTTCCGTTAGCAAAGGATTGGTTGGCAAGCAAAGCGCAGTCGAGTTAAAGTAACTACCTGAATCCGTGACTCCTTCAGTGGATGCAGAGTGTAAGAGCCTGATTTCTATTTGTTTTTCAAAAATTGCAGGTGCACCCATAGGTTCCCCCAATTTTTGGGAAGCAAATAGAAATCAATGGCTTGTGCACTGCGCCGCTATGGAGTCACGGATTCAGGTAACTATATTCATTACATTTTATCCCTTGGCGGGAGCCAACATGAGCCAATTCTTTGTTATTCATCCTGAAAATCCACAGGCACGTTTGATTACCCAGGCTGTTGAAATTTTACGTAATGGTGGTGTCATTGCTTACCCCACCGATACGGCTTATGCACTGGGTTGTCTGATGGGCGATAAAAATGGTATCGATACTATCCGCCGCATCCGGCAGATTGATGACAAACATAACCTGACGCTGGTCTGTCGCGACCTGTCAGACCTTGCAGCCTATGCCAAGGTAGACAACTCGGCGTTCCGTTTGATCAAAAACAATACTCCTGGTCCTTACACCTTTATTTTGCAGGCGACACGGGAAGTGCCACGCCGATTGCTGCATCCGAAAAAGCGCACAATCGGTCTGCGTGTTCTGGGTAACAATATTGCTGCCGCTTTATTGGAAGCACTGGGTGAACCGATGTTGAGTACGTCATTGATTCTACCGCATGAAGAACAGCCGCTTGCCGATCCCTATTTCATCCGCGAAGTTTTAGAGCACGAGCTGGACCTGGTGATTGATGGTGGTTTCTGTGGTTTTGATGAGTCGACGATCATCAGCCTGTTGGACGGTGTGCCAGAGGTGCTTCGTGAAGGCGCCGGTGATCCTCAGCCTTTTCTGTAGCAGCTGAACGATGAGTACTGACGATTCGTCCATCAATCCACAGCAGACGCCAGACCGACCAGAGGCTCTCTTTTCTGAGCGGGAAGCGCCGCTTCCTGATGAGCCGTTAACCCCTAAGCAGAGGGCGTTGCAGGCGTTGCGGGAGAAGGCTAAGGCCGAACAAACGGAAATGCCGTTTGCTATTGTCGAAGGGCTGGCGATGACGCAGATCCCGATGGATCTGTATATCCCACCCGAAGCATTGGAAGTGTTTCTGGATGCATTTGAAGGTCCGCTCGACCTGTTGCTGTATCTAATCCGCAAGCAGAATCTGGATATCCTCAACGTCAATGTCTTTGAAATTACCCGTCAGTACATGGAATACATTGAGTTGATGCAGGGCATGCAGCTTGAACTGGCCGCGGAATATCTGGTTATGGCTTCCATGCTGGCCGAGATCAAAAGCCGGATGCTGTTGCCGAGAAGCAAAGAAGAAGGTGAAGAGGACGAAGAAGACCCCCGAGCCGAGTTGATCCGACGTCTGCAGGAATATGAGCAATTCAAAGAAGCCGCCGAAAACCTGGATACCATGCCGCGTGTGGGCCGTGATATCTTCCTGGCTGATGAAATGCGCCCTGATTATGAACGGCCCAAGCTGCATCCTGATGTTGATCTGCGCGAAGTTCTGCTGGCTTTCAAGGATGTGATGAGTCGGGCCGAAATGTTTGAAGAACATGAAGTGCAGCGTGAAACGCTGTCAACCCGTCAGCGTATGGGCGATGTGCTGGACCGGCTGCAAGGCAAGGCATTTGTGCCCTTTGTCGCACTATTTGATGCCAGTGAGGGTCGTATGGGTGTCTTGGTGACCTTTCTGGCGATTCTGGAGTTATCAAAAGAGTCCCTGATTGATTTGGTGCAGAACGATGTATTCGCACCAATTCATGTCAAAGCGAGAGCGGAATAATGTCTGATCCAAAATCAAATGATGAAATACAGCCGACCGATGCCGCTGATATTCAGTCCGCTGATGAAAACCTGCAATCTGCCGACCCGGCCGCTCATGATGATGTTGAACTGGGCGAAGAAGCTTTTGAGCAAGAGTCGGTCAGTGAAGAGAAGGGTGACCCCTATGGCGGGCATGACCCTGAAGAGCTGAAACGTATTCTGGAAGCAGCCCTGTTTGCTTCGGGGGCAACTCTGTCCGTATCTCACCTGCGCGATCTGTTTGAGGCCCGTGAACGGCCGCATGGTCGAATTATCAGACAGAGCATGGCGGAATTGATCGCCAGTTATGAGTACCGTGGGGTGCAGCTGGTTGAAGTCGCCAGCGGTTATCGCTTTCAGACCGATTCTGAAACCGCACCATGGATTTCCAGACTCTGGGATGAGAAGCCTCAGAAATATTCCCGCGCCCTGATGGAAACGATCGCCCTGATCGCCTATCGCCAACCGATTACCCGTGGTGAGATCGAGGATGTGCGTGGCGTGGCCGTCAGTTCCAATATTATTCGTACTTTACTGGAGCGGGACTGGGTACGTGTTGTCGGTCATCGTGATGTCCCGGGGCGACCGGCCATGTATGCCACAACGCGTCAGTTTCTGGATTATTTCGGTTTGCATTCGCTGGATCAGTTACCGCATCTGAGTGAGATTCGCGATATGGATGAGCTGAACCCGCAAATGAAGTTGGATGGTGGCAATGAAACCGATGCCACTGAGGATACCCAGCAGTCTGAAATCAGCTTCAGTGGCATGGTCGATAAATTGCGGGAGAGTGAACAGAGCGGTAAGACAGGCTCTGAATACATTGATGAGCAACTTGATAACGAACTGGCGGCAATGGATGAAGTGAATACTAACTTTGAACAGGCGCTTGAGCAGCAGCGAGCCGAGCGTGAGCACCCGGATTTGAATTTGGATGATGATGACGAGTCCGGCGAGGAAGCTGCCGAGGCAGAGCCCTCGAATGTAACTGAAGCAGTGGAGGAGGTTGAATCTGAAGATCCTGAATCAGAATCGCTATCCGAAGCCGTGACCGAAGCCGTGACCGAAGCCGTGACCGAAGCCGTGACCGAAGCCGTGACCGAAGACACTGCGATGCTCAGCGAAGAGGAGCAGTGGAAAATTATTCAGGAAAAATTAGCCCAGCAACAAGCGTTGCTGGACGCTCGGGAGAGTGACCAGCAAAGCGAGGAAGAAGATAATGAGTGAAGAAAGAATACAGAAAATTCTGGCCAAGCAAGGCTTGGGATCGCGCCGTGAAATGGAGCGTGCGATCGAAGAAGGTCGGGTTCAGGTTAACGGTAATACGGCCAAATTGGGCGACAAAGTAACCGATGCCGATGAATTGCGACTGGATGGCAAGCCTGTCAGGCAGGCGCAGGAAAAGGTTCGCCGGGTGTTGATCTATAACAAACCGGAAGGTGAGATCTGTACCCGGAAAGACCCAGAAGGTCGCCATACGGTTTTTGACCGGCTGCCAAAGCTGCCGGGTGAACGCTGGGTTGCTATTGGTCGTTTGGACATTAACACCTCAGGCCTCTTGCTGTTTACCAATGATGGTGAACTGGCAAACCGTTTAATGCATCCGTCACGACAGGTTGAGCGCGAATATGCCGTCCGGGTGCTGGGTGATGTAAAACAGGAACACATTGATGCCATGTGCGCTGGTGTTGAACTCGAAGATGGTTCCGCCAAATTTACCGATATCCAGTATTTTGATGGAAAAGGTTCCAACCTTTGGTTTCATGTGGTCATCATGGAAGGCCGTAACCGCGAAGTCCGAAGGCTATGGGAAAGTCAGGGTTTCCAGGTTTCGCGTTTGAAGCGGGTGCGTTATGGCTCTGTGTTTCTCGAATCTACTGTACGGGCAGGCACCTGGCAGGAACTACCCAAGAAAGAGATTGACCGGTTGGCGGCGTCGGTCGAATTACCAGCCATGCCATGGAAGTCGATTGTTAAGAGTAAGTTCGATCCCAATAAACGCAAAATGACCCATCAGCGTACTCGTCGTAACGTAGGCAAAGTGCGGCGTTGAAATGGAGCAGGTAGACGTTGTTATCATAGGGGCCGGCGCAGCCGGTCTTTTTTGTGCTATTGAGGCCGCACGCCGGGGGCGCCAGGTTGTGGTTGTCGATCACGCCAACAAAGCCGGCAAGAAAATTCTGATGTCTGGTGGTGGTCGCTGTAACTTTACCAATCTTGATGTTGGCCCTGAGTATTACCTTAGTCAGAACCCGCATTTTGTGCGTAGTGCACTCAGTCGCTATACCCAATGGGACTTTATTGGGTTGGTTGCTCAACATGGCATTGCTTATCATGAAAAGGAGTTCGGTCAGCTTTTCTGTGATCATTCCTCAAAAGATATTCAACAGATGCTGTTGGCTGAACTAACTGAGGCTGGCGCCCGATTACGCTTGTCTACCGAAGTGCTCAGTGTCCAAAGGCTGGCGGATTATCACCTTGAAACCTCAGCAGGTTCGCTACGTTGCGATTCGCTAGTGATAGCAACTGGTGGTCTATCCATTCCGACCATGGGGGCATCCGATTTCGGTTATCGCCTTGCCCGGCAGTTCGGTCACCATATTGTCGACTATCGGGCTTCACTGGTGCCGTTTACCTGGAACAGTCGGGATAGGGAGACCTGGTCCGATTTATCTGGCCTTGCGACACCGGTGCGGGTTGAATCACATAATGGAACCTCATTCTCATTACCACTGTTGATCACTCATCGAGGGCTGAGTGGTCCGGCCATGTTGCAGATTTCCAACTACTGGCAACCGGGTGAGTCATTGATCATTGACTGGTTACCGCAGGTGGACGTTACTGAGCAGATTGTCGCGGATCGCCATCGCCATGGTCGTAAAACGCTGAAAAGCTGGTTGGCTCAATTCATTCCAGCACGCCTGGCCGAACAGCTTGTAACCCGTTATGGCTCGAACGAAGTGTTGGCTGAATTGTCCAGAGCCGAGGTTTCAACGTTGTCCCAGTATCTTAACCAATGGGAGTTTACGCCAGGAGGCACTGAAGGTTATCGCACTGCGGAGGTGACTCTGGGCGGTGTCAGTACCGATAACATCTCGTCGAAAACACTGGAGAGCCAAATCAATCCGGGCCTTTACTTCATTGGTGAAGTGCTTGATGTGACTGGCTGGTTGGGTGGGTATAACTTTCAGTGGGCTTGGGCAAGTGCCTGGGCGGCAGGGCAGGTATGCTGATCATGGGCTTTTAAAAACGATTTAAAGCAGTGTTTATTTTCTCTGGAAACGACGGATTGATTCACGAAAAGTGATCCCTGTCACATTCGAGAATACGCGCACTGACAAATCCGAGCTAATGCCTAAACTCCTAAGCTGTTACCTGAATCCGTGACTCCTTCAGTGGATGCAGAGTGCAAGAGCTTGATTTCTATTTGTTTTTCAAAAATTGCAGGTGCACCCATAGGTTCGCCCCAATTTTGGGGAAACAAAGAGGAATCAATGGCTTGCGCACTGCGCTGCTATGGAGTCACGGATTCAGGTATAAAAAAATAAGCCACTGTCTATGGAAGTTACCGTGGTCGGTTTTGCCGAATAATAATAGGGAGTATTTGATGCTGCGTTATTTTTACACATTATCTGGATGGGCTGCTGGAGCTGTTGGCTGCTTGCTGCTGGCAATATTTGTCTTGTTTACACTTTCCACACATTTACCTTTTGTTTCATTTGTCGTTTCAGCGTTGCTGGCATCAAATCTGGTGTTGATGGTTGTGCTTGCCCGAGCCTGGTTTTTTCCTCGTTGTGATTCAGAGGCGGATCGACGGTCTCATCAATCTGCAGAATCATGGGCTGATATGCCTGTACTGACCGGATCACAATCCGTGAATTTACTGCCGCCTGAGAAAGAACCATTTACTATGGGTGTTGCCACTTTTGAGCCTGCCGAACCGGTTTCGACGCTTGCACCAATACCCTCAACCAATAAAAATCCGGCTGTTGGTGTCAGTGTTGCTGATGCCCATCAAAAGAGCCAACGACCTTTGCTAAACCAGAAGCAGTCTGTGCTGAACCGCTTTATGTTTGTTTGTCGAACATTGAAGCAACTGAATCAGGAAGTTGCCATTTGGACTGAGGATGAACTGATATCTTTAGCCGATACCAGGCTTGATATCGCTTCTGAAGATCGGGACATGATCGCTGTGCTGCTACCGCAGAATGTTGTGTGTTTGAAAACGCTACGTACCTTTGAGCAGCAGTATCATGCCCAACTGTTTCGTAAGTTGCTGGACGCTTCCGGCAAAACTCTGCCAATTCACTACATTACCTCAACCAAAGACATCAAAACCGGCCGGTGCGAGCTGAGTTTTGAATACTGTAACCAGCCGATCACCTGGCGATTTACTGAAAGAGGGAATCAACTTTCTGACAAGTTTTTGCTGAAGGCCTGCCGGTGGGTAGGAAAGCATAGGTCAGGTCAATTTACGATTTTAAAGGATGAAGGTTTCCGAATATCGCTGGTATTTATTCTGGATGTTGTTAATCGTCAGTTGAACGTCAGCAGTCTCACCGTATAGATTGGCGTGGACAGTGCCACGCCGTAACGAACTATCACCTGAATCCGTGACTCCATAGCGGCGCAGTGCGCAAGCCATTGATTCCTCTTTGCTTCCCAAAAATTGGGGTGAACCTATGGGTGCACCTGCAATTGTCACGGATTCAGGTATCAGTTATGGCTGTGTAGATCCGCATTCAGTTCAATGGCTGACTTATTGGTCAGGCACTCAATTCGACCGGTTTCCGCATTACGCCAGAACAGAAGATCAGAGTGACCAGACAGCTCACGAGCCTTAACTGTTTTGATGGGGTTCTTGTCACTGTCCAGCAGCGTCACTTTGGTGCCTGCGGTCAGGTAGAGTCCAGCTTCTATGGTGCAGCGGTTTCCCAGGGCAATACCGGTACCCGCATTGGCACCAAGCAGACAATTTTCACCCAGTGACACAACCTGCTTACCCCCGCCTGATAATGTTCCCATAATGGATGCACCACCACCGATATCTGAGCCGTTACCAACCAATACGCCTGCGGCGATCCGACCTTCAACCATGGAGACAGCTTCGGTTCCTGCATTGAAATTCACGAAGCCTTCATGCATCACCGTCGTACCTTCACCCAGATGAGCACCTAAACGAACCCGTGCCGCATCCGCAATACGAACACCACTGGGTACCACGTAGTCGGCCATTTTCGGGAATTTATCAATGCAGTTCACTTCTAATATGCGTCCGGCCAGACGAGCGGAGATCTGACGGTCTGGTAAGTCAGGCAGATCAATCGGCCCTTCATTGGTCCAGGCGATGTTATGCAGGATGCCAAAAATACCATCAAGAACGATTTGTTGTGGCTTGACCAGTCGGTGCGACAGCAAGTGTAGTTTCAGATAGCCTTCCGCGACTAATACTGGTGCACTGTCTGTTTCCAGTAACGTCATAATCAGCGTCTGATCGCTGCCTTGTGCCGTTGCCAGCAGCTTGGCGTTCAACTCAAGTCCAGCTTTGCTGAAGATGAGTTGCAATGGTTCATAGTGCGCTGCTTCCAGGACGTGAACCGAGTTACCTTCGTCATGCTTGATGAGGTTTTTCAGTTCGGCGACCAGGGCGTTATCCGGGTTCAAAATAGGTTGTGGATACCAGGCTTCAATAATTTTACCTTCCTGGTTTCGGGTGGCGGTTCCCAGTGCAAGTGCAAAAAAAGTCATTGGTCTCTCCGTCAAATAAGCTGTTCAAATAATTTTTCGTCATAGCCAATCCAGAATTGGCCATCTTTTTCGATAATTGGGCGTTTGATGATGGAAGGCTGCTCCTGCATCAACATTAATGCATTTTTGGCATCCATTGATGCTTTGGTTTGCTCATCCAGCTTGCGCCAGGTGGTGCCACGTTTATTAACAACAGTATCCCAGTCATGACTGTTGAGGAACTGCGTCACCAGTGTTTCGTTCGGTGGTTGTTTCTTATAGTCAACAAATTCGTAGCTCGCCTGTTGGCTGTCAAACCATTTCAGGGTTTTCTTAATCGTGTCGCAGTTTTTAATACCGTAAATCTTAAGCATGCTTTGCCCTATAAAATGGTTTTTACTCGCTGAGCCGCCTCAAAGCATTCGTCCAAAGTGGCGACCAGTGCAATTCTTACGTGACCGTAGCCAGGGTTGATACCGTTGATGTCGCGGGACAGATATTGTCCGGGCAGAACGTGAACATTGGCTTTGGTCAACCAGTCCAGAGCAATCTGTTCATCGTCCTGACCAAGATCAGGCCATAAATAAAAGCTGGCGGTTGGGATATTAACCGGTATCACCGAACCGAGTTCATTGGCGATCATCTGGAACTTTTCATTATAAAGGCGGCGGTTTGCCTGAACATGAGTTTCATCCTGCCAGGCTGCAATCGAGACTTGCTGGTGCGGTAAAGGCATCGCGCAGCCATGGTAGGTTCGGTAGCGCAAAAACTGGCTTAGCAGGTTTGCATCGCCGGCAACAAAACCGCTGCGCAGTCCCGGCAGATTGGAGCGTTTACTGAGACTGTGAAAGGCCAGACAATTAGTGAAATCGGCATCGTTCAGAGCATCGCATGCCTGCAGTATGCCTGCTGGCGGGTCGTTTTCATCGCGATACAGCTCGCTGTAGCACTCATCACTGATTAATACGAAATTGAATTGGCGCGCTTTTTCAGCCAACCACTTAAGGCGTTCCAGGGACAGCGTTGTACCACTTGGGTTGCCGGGAGTGCAGACAAACAGCATCTGGCACTGTTGCCATTGTTCATCGCTGATACGGTCAAAGTCGGGTTGGTACTGGTTAGCTGCCATGCAGTTCAGAAACCGTACCTGTCCGCCTGCCAGCAGGGTTGCCCCTTCGTAGATTTGGTAAAACGGATTGGGTAGCCAGACTTCCTTCGCGGCTCTGGTCGGGTCGTAGAGTGCCTGGACAATTGAAAATAGAGCTTCCCGGGTTCCAGTCACCGGCAGAACCTTGTGTTCATTCAGGTGATTTGGTGCCTGGCTGAGAAAGCGCTTGCGAAGCCATTGCACAATGGCTTCGCGCAGTTCTGGTAAGCCGGCTGTCGCGGGATAGTTGCTGTAGCTGCCTAGATGCTTGATCAGTATTTCCTGCAGAAAATCCGGCGCTTTATGTTTGGGTTCACCGATTGACCAGGCAATCGGCTTCATTGCCGCTGGTTGTACGTTTTTAGTCAGTTTGCGTAATTTTTCGAAAGGATAAGGATGTAAAGTAGATAAAAAAGGATTCATCGTTCCATGGCTTCCGATATGGTTTCTTTGAGTTCGCATTGCAATGCTTCAACGTCAGCTGAGCGCATTAGCGGCAAACCTGAATCATCTACAACGAAGAAGACGTCTTCGACATGCTCGCCCAATGTGGAAATGCGGGCATTGAGCAGGCTCAGTTTCAGGCGACGAAAACAGCGACCAATGTCCGCGAGCAGGCCTGGTCGATCTGCTGCGACAACTTCGACAACCGTACGGTGGTTAACCATATCGTTACTGACGGTGATTTCCGGTTCGATTTTAAAGTGTTTCTGTTGCCGTGAGATGCGGCGTTTGGAGATAGGGCTGTCATCAGGATTTTGAATTTCCTGTAACAGTCGTTGCTGAATTTCCAGTAGGCGGGCAGAGTTGTCGCCAATGCTGGTGCCGTCTTGCTCCAGTACAATGAAGGTGTCAAGACTGAAACCAGACGCGGATGATGTCATGATGCGGGCATCCTGAATGTCCAGGCTCAACGCATCAAGTGTTGCGGCAATATCAGCAAACAGATGCGGTCGGTCCGGCGCGTAGATGAAAATCTGAGTTGCCCCCGCATAATTGTGTGCGTTCTCCGTTTCCTTGATCAAGACCATTGGTACGTTCAAGCCATGATTGGCAATGGCCTTGGTATGCCAGGCGATGTTCTTGGCTGTTTCGCGCAGGAAATAGTCCTCTCCTGGATTCCCCCATAATTCAAGCACTTGAGCTTCTTCGATGCCGTCTGTCGCTAACAGGGCCAGGGCTGACTGTTGTGTTTCTTTTATTAGCTCTGCTTTATCAAGGGGGTTTTCCAGACCTCGTCTTAAGGCTCTCATGGTGGCCAGATAGAGCTGCTCCATCAGGGAGGCTCGCCAACTGTTCCACAGGTTGGGGTTAGTGCCGTAAATATCGGCTACCGTTAACGCATACAGGTAATTCAGGCGTTGAAAATCACCTACTTGCTGAGCAAAGTGATTGATGACTTCAGGATCACTGATATCCTGACGCTGGGCAGTCATTGACATCAGTAGATGGTTCTTGACCAGCCAGACCACCATTTCTGTTTCCCAGACCGACAGACGATGTCGATTGGCAAAACGCTGCACCTCGGCAGCACCTTCCTGCGAATGGTCTGCGTTGCGGCCTTTACCGATATCATGATAAAGCGCAGCAATGTAAACCAATTCAACTTTGGGCAGGTTATGAATAATTTTGGTCGAGATCGGGAAACGTTTGGTGTTACTGGCGTGGCGGAATGAGCGCAGATTGCGAATTGTCAGCAATGTATGGGCATCGACCGTATAGACATGGAACAGATCGAATTGCATCTGTCCGACAATTTTGCCGAACTCCGGTAAATAGAGGCCAAGAATGCCGAACTGGTTCATTCGGACCAGGTTGTGGTAGACCCCTTGAGGACTGCGCAATAATTCCATAAAGAAAGTGATATTACGCAGATCCTGGCGAAAAGCGCCATTAATCAGCTTCCGACTGGCTAGTAGCTGGCGCATGGTACTGGCTCGGATCCCTTTTATCTCAGGGTGTTGGGCGCAGAGGACAAAAATTTCCAGTAATGCTGAAGGGGTACGGTTAAATACATTGCTGCTGGTCGCTTCGACATAGTTGTTGCGAATTTGGAAACGAGCGTTGACGTTAGTGACAGTATCGCCTTCGGTGTCGTTTAGAATGGCTTCATCGAAGTGTTGTAACAGAATAAGATTGAGTGTGCGTAAGTGGAACACTTGACGAAAATAGTCCTGCATCAGGTGTTCTACCGCCATTTGACCTTCCTGATCACTGTAACCGAACATTTCGGCAACCTGTTCCTGCAGGTTGAACAGTAAGCGATCTTCCTCTCGCCCGGTAATCATGTGTAATGCGTAACGAACGCGCCAAAGGAAATCCTGGCCGTTGAGCAGGGTTTTGTATTCGGCATCAGTCAGAAAGTTGCGTTCAACCAGGTCATGCAGACTGGTATCGCCAAAATAACGTTTTGCTACCCAGCCAATGTTCTGAATATCGCGCAAGGCACCAGGTCCACCTTTAACATTAGGCTCCAGATTGTATTCTGTATCATTGAATTTCTGATAGCGGTTGGCCTGTTCATTCATCTTGGCTTTGTAGAAATGACGAGTTGGCCAGATTTTCTCTGGGCCGACCTGGCTCATCAAATCAGCGTGCAGGTTGTTTTGACCGATCAGTGTACGGGACTCCATCAGGTTGGTGGTGATGGTGACATCATTTGCGGCTTCGGTAATACAGGCCTCGATGGTGCGCACACTATGGCCGACTTCTAATTTGATATCCCAGAGCAGCGTCAGAAATGACTGTAGTGATTCCACGTTCAGGTTGATGACACTTTCGTCGCGGAATAACAGTAATAGATCGATATCTGATTGGGGCAGTAGTTCGGCACGACCGTAGCCACCTACGGCGATCAAGGCAATGTCCGATTCCTGAGTCCAGCTGAATTGCTGCCAGACCAGACTCAGAATCTGGTCCATAGCCCAGGCGCGGCCATAAACCAGATCGCGAATAGGCTGGCCTTGACTGAAGCGCTGATTCAGCTGGTCATTCAAGGTCTTTAATGCAGATTTAAGCGTTGGTATTAATGGCTCTTCTGAGAGCCGATTCGCTACTGCATCGCTGTCACACAGAGAAATATCTGAATACCGGGAAAGATCCAACATGGATTCCTTACATCTAACGTCGAAAAGGCGGTGACCGGATTAAAAGGTTTCTTCCTTACGCGCAGTCAGTACTTCCGCGCCAGTTGCAGTGACCAGAAGGGTATGCTCCCACTGCGCCGAGGCTTTGCGGTCCTTGGTTATGACTGTCCACTGATCCCCCAAAATCTTGCACTGAGGTTTTCCCTGATTAATCATCGGCTCAATGGTGAAGGTCATACCTTCTTCCACGGCCATACCGATACCTGGTTTGCCATAATGTAATATCTGTGGCTCTTCATGAAAACCGGCGCCAATACCGTGACCACAAAATTCCCTGACCACTGAATAATGACTGGCCTCGGCATGGTGCTGGATAATATGGCCGATATCGCCGAGCGTTGTACCCGGTTTTACAATGTCGATGGCTTTGTAAAGGCATTCCTGGGTTACCTTGCACAGTCGATCCAGGTGAGCAGCAACAGCGCCGATGTAATACATCTTACTGGTGTCGCCGTGGTACCCGTCTTTAATGACTGTGATGTCAACATTCATGATATCACCCTTCTTCAGAACCTTTTCATCACTGGGGATTCCATGGCAGATAACCTGGTTAACCGAAGTGCAGATGGACTTTGGGAAAGGTGGATTGCCATAGTTCAGTGGGGCGGGGATTGCTTTCTGGACGTTAACAATATAGTCATGACAAATTCGATTCAGTTCCCCGGTTGTTATTCCTGGGACAACATGTTCATCCAGCATCTCTAGAACTTCGGCTGCCAGGCGGCCAGCTACACGCATTTTTTCAATTTCTTCTGCGGTCTTGATCGTAACGCCCATAGATTTTCCAATGTTTCGCAAACTAAGTGTTGGGCGATTCTAACGGTTTTGGATTCCAGTTACATCCCTGTCTCTAAAGGCAGTTTTTAGTGTTGTGTCAATAACCATGCGGTGTGCATGGGTATTTGCTCGATCCTGTGTCTAAATCCGACTTGTTATTGTCCGCGTCTTTTGGTATAAAGCGCGCCGCTCCGCTGGAGTGAAACTAAAATCTCTCACATGCTCCGTCACATGAATCTGGGTGCCCGAAAGGGGTTGGTTTATGGGGGGTGTGGAGGCTTAACCCAAATATAGAGGTATTTATGGCTACTGTATCTATGCGTGAACTGCTTAAGGCAGGTGTTCATTTTGGTCACCAGACTCGTTACTGGAACCCGAAAATGGGCAAATATATTTTTGGCGCCCGTAACAAAATTCACATCATTAACCTTGAGCACACTGTGCCTGCATTGAATGATGCACTGGCATTTGTTGGTAATCTGGCAGCGAAGAAGAACAAAATTCTTTTTGTTGGTACCAAGCGTTCAGCAAGTAATATCATTCGTGAAGAAGCTACTCGTTCAGCTATGCCTTATGTGGCGCATCGCTGGTTGGGTGGTATGTTGACGAACTATAAAACGATTCGTCAATCCATTAAGCGTCTTCGTGATCTGCACACTCAGCAGACTGATGGCACGTTTGAACAGCTGACCAAAAAAGAGCGTTTGATGGCGACTCGTGAAATTGAGAAGCTGGAGAAATCTATTGGCGGTATCAAAGATATGGGTGGTCTGCCGGACGCTTTGTTCGTGATCGACGTAGATCATGAGCGTATTGCCATTCAGGAAGCCAACAAACTGGGTATTCCTGTCATCGGTGTTGTTGATACTAACTCTAATCCGGATGGTGTTGATTACGTTATTCCGGGTAATGATGACGCGATCCGCGCGATTGAAATCTATACTCGTGCGATGGCCGAGGCCGTACTGGAATCCAAGAATGCAGCAGTAGACGAATTCGTTGAAGTTGCTGAAGAAGTTGAAGCCAAAGAAGAAGCGGCTGAATAATAGCTTGGTTCCAGCTTGAAAGGGGCTTTATGCCCCTTTCTGGTTTTAGAAGCGTATAAATTACGCATGTTGCGTAACAGAATTTGAGGACAAAACTCATGGCGATTACTGCAAGCCTGGTAAAAGAACTGCGTGAACGTACTGGTCTGGGGATGATGGAGTGTAAAAAAGCTCTGGTCGAAGCAGATGGTGATATCGAAGCGGCTATTGACAATCTGCGTAAGGCTTCTGGCTTGAAAGCAGCCAAGAAAGCGGGTCGTACTGCCGCAGAAGGTATTATTGTTACTCGCACAGCAGACGATAACTCTCTGGTAATGCTGCTGGAAGTCAACTCTGAGACTGACTTCGTTGCTCGCGATGAAAACTTCCTGGGCTTTGCTAACAAGGTTGCTGACGTGGCCTTTGAAAAGAAAGAAGCCGATATTGCTGTGTTGATGGAAGGTGAACTGGAGAGTGCTCGTGAAGCACTGGTTCAGAAGATTGGTGAAAATATTTCTGTTCGTCGTGCAGTCTTTGTTGGCGGTGAAGGTAAGACCGTTGAAGCATATGTTCACGGTGGACGTATTGCTGCTGCTGTTGAGTTGCAAGGTGGTACTGCTGGGCTGGCGAAAGACATTGCTATGCATGTTGCGGCGATCAACCCTCAGTTCGTCACTCCAGCGTCCATTCCTCAAGACGTACTTGAGCGTGAAAAAGAAGTGGTTCGCGCCCAGTCTGAGTCTTCTGGTAAGCCTGCTGAAATCATTGAAAAAATGATGGTCGGTCGCATTAAGAAGTTTGAAGCGGAAATCTCTCTGACTGAGCAGCCTTTCGTTAAAGATCCTGACGTTAAAGTTGGTGCTCTTGCCAAGAAAGAAGGTGCTGAAATCATCAGCTTCACTCGCTTTGAGGTGGGTGAAGGTATCGACAAAGAAGAGGTGGATTTCGCTGCTGAAGTCGCAGCTGCCGCAAAAGGCAACTAAAATCCGTTGCTCACGAAAGGCGCTGAGGCGCCTTTTTTTGTGCCTGAAGGGTATTGATATGACTGTGTGCTTGGTGGAAATAAACAGCAAACCGCAATTCGGGTGTGTATAATGGCGTCCAATTTTTTGCTGGCTGTAGCTGAAACGGCGTTATGGTTATGCCTGCCGTAACAGTTAAAGACTACGCAACCGTATGAAACCGGGTTAGGTGAAGGAAACTTGCAATGATTGATGAAATTAAACAGGAAACGCAGAC
Organism: Reinekea sp.; assembly: GCA_037389025.1. Classification (GTDB taxonomy): domain Bacteria; phylum Pseudomonadota; class Gammaproteobacteria; order Pseudomonadales; family Natronospirillaceae; genus Reinekea. Next base: position 26,384 of record JARRJP010000014.1, read on the forward strand.
GCATAATCGAAAAGCGCTCTCTGCATTGGATGAAGCGTTTAATAAAATTCGTACAGGTCGGGCGAATCCTTCTATCCTCGATAATGTCATGGTTGATTATTATGGTAATCCGACACCTGTGAAGCAGGTCGCCAACATTGTTGTTGAGGATGGACGGACTCTGTCTATTGTGCCGTGGGAGAGGAACATGGTTCCTGAGATCGAGAAGGCTATCATGAGAAGCGATCTGGGGTTGAACCCGGCTACAGCAGGCACGAATATCCGCATTGTCATGCCTATGTTGACAGAGGAAACGCGTAAAGAGCTGATTAAAGTTGCCCGCTCTGAGGCTGAAAAAGCTCGTGTGTCAATTCGTAATGGTCGTCGTGATGCCAATGCCACGATTAAAGACCTGATCAAAGAAAAAGAATTGTCTGAAGATGAAGGTAAGCGTGCTGAGGATGATATTCAGAAAATTACCGACAGTTCGATAGCTGAAGTCGAAACTCACTTGGCGAATAAAGAAGCAGAGCTGATGAAGGTCTGATTCAGTAATTTAGGGTAGCGAGTCAGCGTTGTTGCCCTAATTGCAATAATGGGCCAAAAATCCACAGTAGTAGACGGACATACAGGTGAATATCTTTTATGGCAGATGAGCCAGAAAACATCACAATCCCCAGGCATGTCGCCATTATTATGGATGGTAATAATCGGTGGGCAAGAAATCGATTTTTAGGGGGTATCGCAGGGCATAAGGCTGCTGTGGATACCGTTAGAATGGTTGTTGAGGAGTGCGCCCGTGCCGGTGTTGAGGTTCTCACTCTGTATGCATTCAGCTCTGAAAACTGGCGCCGCCCAAAAGACGAAGTGAATGCGCTTATGGATCTGTTTCTGATGGCGCTAAACCGTGAAGTAAAAAAACTGGCCAAAAATAACTTACGCCTGAAAATTATAGGCGATATTAATGGCTTTAGTGCATCCATTCAGAAAGCGATTCTCAAGGCTGAAGAAAACACCAGTCACTGTACTGGCATGACTTTAGCGATTGCAGCCAATTATGGTGGTCACTGGGATATCACCCAGGCATGTCGTGCCTTGGCCCATCAGGTGAAGTCTGGCGAGTTGGCCCCTGACGATATCACCGAAGAAATATTGGGTCGGCATGTCAGACTGGGTGATCTGCCTCCGCCTGATTTGTGTATTCGTACTGCCGGAGAGCAGCGCATTTCAAATTTTCTGCTTTGGCAAATGGCTTATACCGAGTTTTATTTTACCCCGGAATTCTGGCCGGATTTTAATAAAGAGTCCTTATTTAACGCCTTCTCGGCATTCAGCAGTCGGGTTCGTCGCTATGGCCGAACTGATGAACAGTTAGCTCAAGAGAAATTCTGATATGTTGTTACAGCGAGTCATAACGGCACTCGTCCTGGCCCCGTTAATGCTGGCCGGCATTTTTTTATTGCCGGATTTCTGGTTTCGTATCTTTATTGGGCTAATCGTCCTCTTTGGATCTTGGGAATGGGCTAATATTTCAGGTTTTTCTCAGCTTTCGGCCCGGTTTGGCGTTTCCCTGGTGACCGCTCTTGTACTTGTTTCTCTACACTGTCTATTGCCTGCAACCAGTCATGCCTGGCTAGCCTTGATTCTTGTTTTTCTCGTTTGGTGGGTGCTGGCAATTGTCCTTGTTGTTGCCTATCCGAAGGGTTCAGGCTGGTTGAAATCCAGAGGGCTCAGATTGGTTGCGTCTCTTCCTGTATTTTGTGGGTTTTGGATGGGGCTGGTTTGGCTTAAGGCGCAGGAGCAATCTGTTTTGCTGCTGACTTGGTTGATGTTACTGGTTTGGGGGGCTGATATCGGTGCCTATTTCTCTGGCCGAGCCTGGGGGACGCGTAAGCTTGCGCCGCAAGTGAGTCCAGGAAAAACCTGGGCTGGTGCTTATGGTGGCGTGTCTTCGGCAATTGTAGTTTCAGTATTGTTGGTCCATTTTTATTTACCTGCCCATTCGTGGAAAGGTTGGCTATGGGTGGTTTGTCTGTCGGTAGCGGTTGTGGCTGTATCTGTTGTTGGTGATCTGTTTGAGTCTCTGTTAAAGCGTAATCGGGGAATCAAGGACAGTTCTTCGCTATTGCCTGGTCATGGTGGTGTACTGGATCGGATTGACAGCCTTTGCGCGGCGACACCAATGTTCGTTTTACTTTGGTATGTATTGTCGGTGATATGAGACTATGAAGCGCCAGAATATAGCCATCCTGGGTGCAACAGGGTCTATTGGTCAAAACACACTGGATGTCATAGCGCGACATCCGGATCGCTATAATGCCTTTGCCATTACCGGGTTTTCCAATGTTCAGCAGATGGCTCGGGATATTAAGCGTTTTGATCCCGATTTTGCTGTTGTCGGCGATGATAAGGGTCGGGACGCGTTGCTGGCATTGCTGGTTGGTACTTCACCGCGTACCGAAATCTTGGTTGGCGACGATGCGCTGGTGGAAATTGCCCGTCACCCTGAAGTCGATGCGGTAATGGCGGCTATTGTCGGTGCTGCAGGGCTTGAGTCTTCACTTGCAGCTGCTCAGGCCGGGAAAAAATTACTGCTGGCGAACAAAGAAAGCCTGGTCGTTGCCGGGGCGCTGATGACTGATGCCGTAAAGCATTCAGGGGCCATACTGCTGCCAATTGACAGTGAACATAACGCTATTTTTCAGTGTTTACCTGACGGTCGAGTGCAGCCTGGTGTTGAATCAATCCTGTTAACTGCATCAGGTGGTCCATTTCGAGCCAGTTCATACGAACAGCTATTGCATGTCACTCCAGAACAGGCAGTTGCGCATCCGAACTGGTCTATGGGAAGGAAGATTTCGGTTGATTCGGCAACCCTTATGAATAAGGGGCTTGAACTGATTGAAGCCTGTTGGCTATTCGACGTTATGCCAGCAGACATCGAAGTGGTTATTCACCCTCAGAGTGTTGTGCATTCCATGGTGCGTTATGTTGATGGGTCAGTTATCGCACAGATGGGGGCGCCCGATATGCGAACTCCCATTGCTTATGGACTTGCTTATCCTGAGCGGGTGGCCAGTGGTTCTGAGCGATTGGCGTTTGATAAGTTGCTGACGTTGAGTTTTGACAAGCCAGATCGTGACCGGTTCCCTTGTCTTCGGTTAGCTGAAGATGCCATGCAAGATGGTGGTACTTTGCCAACGGTTTTGAATGCCGCGAATGAAGAAGCAGTTGCAGCGTTTCTGAATGCCAGGATTGGGTTCATGGACATAGCCAGGGTCAATGAACAGGTTATGAGTAAAACAATTGTCCAGCCAGTGGAATCTGTCGAACAACTCCGTATGGTAGATAAAATTGCGCGCCAGGAAGCGCTGGTGTTGATTTCGAAACTAAGGGGTTGAACCTTGTTAAATTCGATTTTTGGGTTATTACTGGCACTTGGAATACTGGTGACAATTCATGAGTTTGGTCACTTTTGGGTGGCTCGACGTTGCGGGGTCAAGGTGCTTCGCTTTTCTATTGGCTTTGGTAAGCCAATCTGGAGCAAAAAAGATCGTACCGGTACGGAGTTTGCGTTGGGTCCCATTCCACTGGGAGGCTACGTTAAAATGCTGGATGAGCGCGAAGGTGCGGTGCCGGAAAGTGAGCGTGCCTATTCTTTTAACAGTAAACCGCCCTGGCAGAAAATTCTCATTGCTCTGGCTGGTCCGATAGCCAATATTGTCTTCGCGATTTTTGCATTCGCTCTTATGTATATGATAGGCATACAGGATCTAGCTACTTTGGTGGATCGCCCCGATGCTAGCACGCCGCTGTACCAGGCGGGATTGCAGCGTGGAGATCTGGTCCTTAAAGTTGATGGTGAAGATGTAAAATCCTTTTCTGAGATGGCACTGACGCTTGCTGGCAGAGTTGGAGATACCGGTAGGATAGCATTCGTTGTCTCTCATGACGGCGTATTAAGAACGGTTAATGTTGAAATCGAAGACTGGTTGTCATCGTCAAAAACACCGGATCCCCTTGGAAATCTCGGATTGATACCTCAAATTCCGACAGTACCAGCAACCATTGGTAGGATCGAACCTCAGGGGGCAGCGGATGCTGCAGGTTTACAGCCAAGTGACGTTGTTACTGCAGTTGATGGCAACTCAATAGATTCCTGGGGACAATGGGTTGACGTGATTCGCGCCAATGCTGGCAATACTCTCCGGTTGTCTATCAAGCGTGACAATCAGCTAATGCAGGTCAGTATTACACCTGCCGTCAAGGCTCAGGATGATGGTTCTGTGATTGGTTATGTCGGGGCTGGTTCAGCCGGTTTTGCATGGCCTGATGAACAAATGGTTACTTCCCGTTTTACACCATGGATGGCTGCCGTCAAAGGTTGGAATCAAACTTGGGATATGGTTGGCCTGAGCTATCAAATGCTGTGGAAAATGATCACTGGTAAAGTGTCTGTTCGCCAGATTGGCGGCCCTATTTCGATGGCTCAGATGGCAGGTACTTCAGTCAGTTCCGGTTTTGAGGCATTTATCGGGTTCCTTGCATTTATCAGCATTAGCCTTGCCATTGTGAATTTACTGCCGGTTCCTGTTCTGGACGGCGGACATGTTGCAATGCACAGTATCGAATGGATTATTCGCAAACCATTGTCTGAGCGAGTTCAGATGGTTGGAATGCAAATTGGAATTGCCTTTGTGTTAACGCTGATGTGTCTGGCGTTTTTTAATGATATCGGGCGCTTCTTTTAAATAAAACCTGTGAGCAGCGACGTTTTTATTCGTCTCGTTGTTCCATCAAACGTTCAACGTTTTAACATAATAATAGGATTGGGAGTGGTACGTAGTCTCTTTTTCGCGCTGTGCATTGCAGGTTCAGCCGCTGTGTCCGCGCAGACGTTTACCGTCGAAAATATTCATGTTGATGGTCTGCAGCGAGTTTCGCTGGGTAATGTGCTATCGGCTCTTGCGATTCGGGAAGGCCAGATCGTTGATGATCAACGAGCTTCTGACTGGTTGCGTGCTGTCTACAGAACCGGCTATTTCTATGACGTAATGGTGGAACGCCAAGGCAATGATATTGTTATTCATGTTGTTGAGCGACCCGCCATTGAATCAATTGGATTTGATGGAAATTCCACCGTTCCTGACGAAACTCTGGAATCGGTATTCAAAGATGTCGGGCTGGAAAAAGGCGAAATATACAGCGAGTCCATTCTGGAAAATATTCAGCTTGAGCTGGAAAAACAGTACGGATTACAGGGGCGATATAATGCCGCTGTGACTGCCGATATTACACCGCTTTCCCGTAACCGGGTTAACGTCGATCTGCAGATTACTGAAGGTCCTGTTGCTCGGATATCTCACCTTAATCTTGTTGGTAATCGAGTTTTTACTGACGAGGAGCTTGGTTCTACTTTCTATTCACGGGCTGTTGATCCAGATAAGTTCTGGCGGCAAATTGGCCGCCGCACGCATTATGCCAGTGCTACCTTGCAAGGGGACGAACAGCGCCTCGAAGACTTTTATTTTGATCGTGGTTATCTGGATTACGCGCTTGAATCCAGACAGGTCTCTATTTCAGAAAATAAAGAAGATGTTGCTGTTACGCTCAATATTCATGAAGGCGAACAATACCGCATTCGAGATATTCAGTTGACCGGTGAATTGAATGGCTTGGATCAAGAGATTAAGCAACTGATCAATATAGAGTCTGGTGAAATCTACTCTCGGCAATCAATGACCAGGATAACTTCCTCCATCCGAGAGTTGTTGGGAGATTATGGTTATGCCTTTGCACAGGTACGTGATTTCCAACAGCCGGATTCTGACAGTCTGATGGTTGATGTTGGAATCCGAGTCGAACCTGGTAAGCCGGTTTATATGAATCGAATTGTGATTCAGGGTAACAGCGCTACCAATGATGAAGTTATTCGGCGGGAGTTACGCCAGCTGGAACGTGCTTTGGTGATAAATAGCAAAATCCAGACATCAAAAGCCCGTCTGGAGCGTCTCGGTTATTTCAGTTCGGTGGATATCAGGAAGCGGGCCATACCTGGCCGGGATGATATGATTGACCTTGTTGTGACTGTTGAAGAGGCCAAAGATTCTCAGGTTAATGTTCAGGGTGGCTATGCCCAAGGGAGCGGCTTCTTTGCTGAAGCGTCTTTGACGCAAAGTAACTTCCTGGGTAAAGGCGTTGATTTTTCTGCATCCTTCACTTTTGATAAAAGCACCAAAGAATACCAATTATCATTAGAGAACCCGTATTTCACTATCGATGGTGTCAGCTTGGGCGCTGACGTGTTCTACCGGCGAAGTGATTACAGTAAAAAAGCGTTTAGCACCTATGCAACCAATTCTTACGGTGGCAGAGTGACAATTGGTTACCCTCTTTCTGAGAATCAGAGAGTGTCTTATGGTATTGGGGCTAGCCGTGATGAATTGTTTCTGGCAGGTGATGCCACATTGGAAATGACGGATTTTGTCGAAGATTATGGTGATGGTTATACCAATACCACAGTCAAGTTCGGCTGGCTGTACAACACCTTGAATGGCACGTTAAAAGCCGACCAAGGGTCTCGTCTTGCATTGAATACTGAAGTTGGCACGGTGCCGGGCGACTTGCAGTATTATCGCTCCACGCTGGATGCTCAGACGTACTTCCATATAGCTGATAATTTTGCCTTCCGGTTGCATTCTGAGCTTGGCTATGGTGATAGTTATGGTAAAGGAAATCTTTATCCGTTCTACAAAAACTTTCATTCTGGCGGCTCTGGTTCTGTGCGCGGTTTTACCATGAGATCGCTTGGTCCAACCGGAACTCTTGAGGTGAAGGATGAGAACGGAAATATCATAGGAATTGAAGCATCAGAGGATACTATAGGTGGTAATATTCAGGTTGAATATGGTGCAGAGCTTATTGTTCCAACGCCGTTTGTGAAGAATCAGAATTCATTCCGTACCTCGCTGTTTTTGGATGCCGGTAATTCGTTTACTGATCAATGTCGCAGTGATAATCCTTCCTGTACTAATGGTATTCGTCTGGATGATATACGTTATTCCGTTGGTGCTGATTTTACCTGGATTTCGCCTCTGGCTCCGTTGAGCTTCAGTTATGGCATCCCTCTGAACGCACGTGACTCGGACAGCGTTACCCGTTTTGCGTTCAACATCGGTGTTTCTTATTAATAGGAGTCTGCTACAGTGAAAACTAAATTATTGTATGTCTTATTCAGTCTGGTTACGTTCAGCTTTCTGTCCGGTGCTGCGTTGGCTGAATCCAAACTTGCCGTTATGAATTATCAAGCTGTGTTGTTTAATTCTGCAGCAGCAGAGGATGCAACGCTGCAATTGCGTACTGCATTGGCAACAGAACAAAATCGTTTGCAGGATCTGACTCAGCAGATTGAAACGCGTCGCTCCCGTCTGCAGACTGATCAGGAATTAATGACAGAAGAAGAAATCAATCAATATAAGAAAGATATTCAGGGGATGATGTCAGAGCAGGCGAAATTGCAAGCTGTTATGCAGCAGCGCCAGCAGGAATCTCGCAATGCATTCATCAAACAGTTCCAGCCTTTTATACGATCGCTTGTTAAATCTTATGTTGAAGAAAATGGTATTACACTGGTTGTCGATACTCAGGCTGTGCTTTGGAATGAAGGTGAACCAGACATTACCCAGGAAATCCTCGCCTCATTTGACCGGGAGTATCAGGTCAAGAAGCAGGAAGCCCAATCAGAAAAATAACCGAGGGCGCTTATGATCACCGTCGCTGATGTTCTGAAAATAACTGGATCAGAGAGTGAAGTTTCTGAACCAAGGTTACACGTCAGTATTGACAGCGTTGCACCATTGGATTCGGCTACTGCCAATCAGCTTTCATTTTTGTCGTCACCAAAATACCGCCGTGATCTAAGTACTACTGGAGCAGGCGTTGTGTTGGTTAGAGCGCAGGATGTTATTCATTGTCCTGCCACGGCCATTGCTATTATTGTTGAAGACCCATATCTGGCTTACGCCAAGGTTTCACAATCATTCGATCTTTCACCTCATGTTGTCGAAGGTATTCACGCCACGGCGATCATTGCAGAGTCGGCATCAATTGGTCGTCATGTCCGGATTGCTGCGCATGTTGTTATCGGTGAAGGTGTTGTTATCGGTGATTATTGTGAGATCGGTGCGAACAGTGTTATTGAAGACTATGTTATTGTAGGTGCCTATACTCGCATGAGGAATAACGTGACGGTTGCCCATCGTTGTCAGATTGGTCAGAGCTGCGTTCTTCGTACTGGCTCGGTTATTGGCGAGAGTGGTTTTGGCTTCGCGCCAAAGCCTGATGGCTGGGAACCAATTGCGCAGGTTGGGCGTGTCATTCTTGGTGACCGAGTTGATATAGGAGCCAATACAACGGTAGATCGCGGTGCGATTTCTGACACGGTTGTGGCCGATGATGTCATCATTGATAACCTGGTTCACGTTGGTCATAACGTTCGTTTGGGCAAGAGAACTGCCTTGGCAGGCCAGTCTGGTGTCGCCGGAAGTACCGAGATTGGCGAAGGTTGTACCTTAGGTGGTCAGGCCGGCATTACCGGCCATGTTAAAATTGCCAATAATAGTCATTTCACTGGTCAAGCGATGGTCACCAAAGGAACCACTCAAGCGGGTGTTTATTCCTCAGGTTTACCGGCTCAGGATGCCAGAGAGTGGCGTAAAATGGTTTCGCGTGTTCGCCAACTGGAAAATATGTTAGAGCGACTCAATCATCTGGAGAGCAGACTGGCTGATAAGGAATCTGAATGAGTATTGAACTACCACTGAATATAGAACAGATAAAAACATTGCTACCGCACCGTTACCCTTTTTTGTTGGTTGATCGAGTCACCGAATATGATTCTGGTGGCTTTATTCGTGGTTTCAAGAATATTTCAGCTAATGAAGCTTTGTTTCAGGGGCACTTTCCAAATCAGGCTATTTTCCCTGGGGTGTTGATTTGCGAGGCTTTGGCCCAATTGACTGCCATCTATGGTTTTCTGACTACTGGTCATCGCCCGGATGAGGGTTATCTGTACTTGTTTGCAGGTCTGGATAATGTGAAATTCAAACGTCAGGTAGTACCGGGTGATCAGCTTGAATTGTTTGTCGAATTTCTGTCAGAGCGACGCGGTATGTTCAAAGTGAAAGCGCAAGCTCTGGTAGATGGAAAGATTGCCGCCACGGCAGATATCCTTTGTGCGGAGAAAAAGGTTTGAGTGGTATTCACTCCACGGCTGTCATTGATCCATCGGCAAAAATTGCCAACGGAGTCAGTATTGGTCCATATAGTGTAATCGGTGCTGATGTTGAAATCGGCGAGGATACCTGGGTTGGCCCTCATGTTGTCATTAATGGCCCGACGGTTATTGGTAAGCGTAATCGTATCTTTCAGTTCGCCAGTGTTGGTGAAGAATGTCAGGATCTAAAATACAAAGGTGAGCCAACCAGGCTGATTATTGGCGATGACAATATTATTCGCGAAGGCGCAACATTGCATCGAGGCACCATTCAGGATGAAGGTGAAACTCGCATTGGCAGTCATTGCCTGTTCATGGCTTATACTCACATCGCGCATGATTGCATTGTTGGTAATCACGTGATTCTGGCTAATGGCACAGGAGTTGCCGGGCATTGCCATATTGGTGATTATGTCATTCTGGGTGGTAATTCAGGTGTTCATCAGTTTTGTCAGATTGGTGCTCATGCCTTTGTCGGTGCCAGTTCTCTGGTCGTCAAAGATATTCCTGCCTATGTTACTGTTCAGGGTTACCCGGCTGAACCTCACGGCATGAATTTGGAAGGCTTACGTCGCCGCGGATTTGATAAAGAGGTTATTCGTGAGCTGCGTCGGGCCTACAAGGTTGTCTACCGAGAGGGGAAAACAGTCAAGGATGCAATGACCGAATTGGATAGCGGCGATATGTCTCCAGAATTGCGTGTTTTTATCGATAGCATTCAACAGTCCAGACGAGGCATTGCCCGCTGATGTCTCGTCCACTCAAAATAGCCTTGCTTGCTGGTGAAGCCAGTGGTGATATTCTGGGTGCTGGTTTGATGCGTGAGCTGAAGCGCCTGCAACCTGATGTTGAATTTGGCGGTATTGGCGGCGAAAAAATGATTGCCCAAGGGCTTGAATCTCAGGTGCCATTGGAGCGTCTTTCGGTTATGGGCATTACCGAGGTTTTGGGGCGTTTGCCTGAGCTTTTGAGTATTCGCAAAGCCTACTATCAATGGGCCGTTCAGTGGCAACCGGATGTTTTTGTTGGTATCGATGCCCCGGATTTTAATCTTGGTCTTGAGATCAAATTGCGTAAAGCCGGAATCAAAACGGTACATTACGTATCACCCTCGGTTTGGGCCTGGCGCAAAGGTCGCCTCAAGAAAATCCGTAAAGCCGTCGATCATATATTGACCCTGTTACCATTCGAAGCCGATTTCTATCATCAGGAAAACATTCCTGTCACCTTTGTAGGTCATACCCTGGCCGACAGCCTGCCTGATAGACCTGCTACCGAGTCTGCCCGGATACAGCTTGGATTACCAACTGACGCACCCGTCGTGGCTATGTTACCGGGCTCTCGTGGCAGTGAAGTTGGCAAACTCGCTGAAGTTTTTCTCGATACATTGGAGCAGGTGGCGCAGCAGGTACAGCCGCTTCAAGTGATTATTCCGGCTGCTAATGAGGCTCGTCATAGCCAGATTTCCGAATTTATTGCAGCCAAAACATGGTCTTTTCATATACACCTGCTGGATAAACAGGCTGATTTGGCATTGGAAGCTTGTGACGCGGCATTGGTTGCTTCTGGTACAGCGACCTTACAAACACTGTTGTGGAAAAAACCAATGGTCGTGGCTTATCAGATGAGCGCATTTTCCTATTGGCTGATTTCCAGGCTGGCAACCACAAAATGGGCATCACTGCCGAACGTTCTGGAGCAACGCGACTGGGTTCCGGAACGACTGCAGGAAGCTGCCAATGTTGAACAATTAACCTCTGACCTGATGCGTGCGCTAACGGATATTCCCTACCGTACTGAGTATGTGGCTTTGGCTAGCAAGTGGCATCGTGCGTTGGCGCTGAATGCGGATCAACAGTCAGCGCAGGCTGTTCTTTCTCTGGGATGTTAAATGACTCAATCCGGTTTCGATTTTTCGACATCGGCACAGATCGTTGCCGGTGTCGACGAGGTGGGTCGTGGCCCACTGGTTGGCGATGTTGTCACTGCTGCTGTTGTTCTCGATCCCGCAAAACCGATTGTCGGGCTCAATGACTCCAAAAAACTGTCAGAAGCCAAAAGGCTGACTCTGTCTGAAGAAATTAAGGCTAAGGCTCTGGCGTATGCTTTTGGGCGGGCTTCCGTTGAAGAGATTGACCAGCTCAATATTCTTCAGGCAACCATGTTGGCAATGGTTCGAGCGGTTGAAAATCTTGCCATCAATGTGGATTTTTGCCGAATTGATGGCAACCGAATCCCGAAAGGTTTACCTTGTCCCGCCGAAGCCATCGTTAAAGGCGATGGCCTTGTTGCTGAAATCTCTGCAGCTTCCATCATTGCGAAAGTTGCGCGCGATGCTGAGATGATTGCTCTGCATCAGGCGCATCCTCAGTATGGCTTTGCGCGAAATAAGGGTTATGGCACGGCGGAGCATCTTCGGGCAATCACAGAATTTGGAATTTTAGCCGAGCATCGGAAATCCTTTGCGCCGGTAAAAGATATGTTAAAGGCTGAAAAAGCATGAATCAGTTTGTACACCTTCGCATCCATACCGAATTTTCGCTACTGGACGGTATTGTCCGGATTAAGAACCTGGTTGGACAGGTCAGCGAGCAGCAGATGCCTGCTGTTGCCATTACCGATATTGCTAACTTTTTTGGTCTGGTCAAATTTTACAACGGCGCTTTAGCTGCGGGCATTAAGCCGATTTTGGGTTCTGATTTGTGGCTTGAGAATCAGCACAGCCCTGATGCCCCGTTTCTGATGACTGTTTTGGCCGCCAATGAAACCGGCTATCGCAACCTTACGGAAATTATTTCCGATGGCTATCAGCTGAATCAGCATGATGAGCGCGCCATCATCAAAACCCAGTGGCTGAAGGAGAAAAACGAAGGGTTGATTCTGCTTAGCGGTGGAAGGTCAGGTGATGTTGGACAGGCTATTTTACGTAACAAGCCCGAAGTGGCCGAAGAGCTGGCGCAGCAGTGGCAAGCTATTTTTGGTGACCGGTATTATCTTGAATTGCAGCGTACCGGCCGGGATCATGATGAGGCTGTCGTTCAGGGGCAGCTCGCTTTTGCCCGCCAATATGGTATTCCCGTCGTGGCGACCAATGATGTTATGTTTTTGCGCCGCGAAGATTTTGAAGCTCATGAAACTCGCGTTTGCATTAATGACGGTGTGACTTTGGACGACCCCAAGCGACCCAAGCGTTACAGTGAAGAACAGTATCTGAAGTCTGCTGAGGAAATGGCAGAGCTGTTCAAAGATATTCCTCAGGCTATTGAAAACAGTGTGTTGATTGCCAAGCGTTGTTCAACCACGGTGCAGTTAGGCAAATACTTCCTGCCTGATTATCCTGTGCCTGAAGGGCTTACAATGGACGAGTACTTCCGTCAACTGTCCTCCGACGGTCTTGAGCGACGACTCAAAGTTGCCCTGCAGGAAGATCAGCCGGACTACCAGGAGCGACGCAAAGAATACTTTGATCGTCTGGAGTTCGAGCTCAATATCATCATTCAGATGGGGTTCCCTGGTTATTTCCTTATCGTGATGGACTTTATTCGTTGGGGTAAGAATAACGGCGTTCCCGTCGGCCCTGGTCGAGGTTCCGGTGCGGGGTCGTTGGTTGCCTGGGTGCTGGATATTACCGATCTTGATCCATTGGAATATGACCTGCTGTTCGAACGGTTCCTTAACCCTGAGCGGGTTTCCATGCCTGACTTTGACGTTGACTTCTGTATGGAAGGGCGCGAGCGGGTTATTAGCTATGTTGCTGATACCTACGGTCGTCAGGCCGTTTCACAGATTGTTACCTTTGGTACGATGGCTGCGAAAGCTGTCGTGCGTGACGTTGCCCGTGTTCAGGGCAAACCCTTTGGTTTGGCTGACAAACTTTCCAAACTGATTCCACCGGATCCGGGCATGAAGCTCGCCAAGGCAATGGATGAAGTGGGTGAATTAAAAGAGTTTGTCGATGGCGATGAGGAAGCCCAGGAAATCTGGGAAATGGCCTTGAAGCTGGAAGGCATAACCCGCCAGACCGGTAAGCACGCCGGAGGTGTTGTTATCGCTCCGACCAAACTGACTGATTTCTCACCGTTACTTTGTGAAGAAGATGGCTCGGGCCTGGTTACTCAGTACGATAAAAATGATGTTGAAGCCGCAGGCCTGGTTAAATTTGACTTTCTCGGTTTGCGTACTCTGACCATCATCGATTGGGCTCTGAAAATCATCAATCCAAGGCTTGAGGCCAAAGGGGAGCCGACGATTGATATTGCCCATATACCGCTCGATGATCACGCCTCTTTTCAATTGCTTCAGGCTGCAAAGACTACCGCTGTGTTCCAGCTGGAATCTCGTGGCATGAAAGATCTGGTCACGCGTCTGCAACCAGACTGCCTGGAAGATATGATTGCTTTGGTGGCTTTGTTCCGCCCCGGACCGCTGCAATCAGGGATGGTGGATAACTTCATCAACCGTAAACACGGCCGCGAAGAATTATCCTATCCTGACTCTCAATATCAGCATGAATGGTTAGAGCCGATACTGGCCCCCACCTATGGCATTATCCTGTATCAGGAACAGGTGATGCAGATTGCCCAGGTACTGGCCGGTTATACTCTGGGCGGCGCGGATATGCTGCGACGGGCCATGGGCAAGAAGAAACCGGAAGAGATGGCCAAGCAACGTGCCATCTTTGAAGAAGGCGCCATTAGCAAAGGTGTTGATGGTCAGCTCGCCATGAAGATCTTCGATCTGGTGGAGAAGTTCGCTGGTTACGGTTTCAACAAATCGCACTCAGCTGCCTATGCCTTGGTTTCCTATCAGACGTTATGGTTGAAAACCCATTATCCGTCAGCCTTTATGGCCGCGACTATGTCCTCGGAATTGCAGAATACTGAGAAGGTAGTGATCTTCATCGAGGAATGCCGTCAGTTGGGCCTGGATGTATTGCCTCCAGACGTAAATGCCGGCGAATATTTTTTTACTGTGAATGAGAATGACCAGATCATCTACGGGCTTGGGGCGATTAAAGGCGTCGGTGAAGGCCCGGTGGAAACCATCGTCGAAGCACGGAAAAATTCAGAACCTTTTACCGATCTGTTTGATTTCTGCGAACGGATCGACTCCAGAAAAGTCAATAAGCGGGCAATTGAAGCGCTGATCAGAGCTGGAGCGCTTGACACGATCGGTCCGAATCGAGATGTTATGCTTGCCGCTATGCCTGATGCGGTAAAAGCGGCGGAACAGAGTGCACAAAACGAAGCCGCCGGCATGATGGACATGTTTGGAATGCTGGAAGCTGAGGAAGATAAGGATGTATATGAACCTTATCGATTAACCCCAGAAGCAACCCTGAAAGCCCGCCTGGCGGGAGAGAAGGATACCCTTGGTCTGTATCTGACCGGGCACCCGATTGACGAATACGAAGCTGAGGTTCAACAGGTCGTATCGTTGCGTCTGGGGGAACTGGACGCATCAGCCGAAGATTTGAAACGTGCCCGGCGTGGTAACGTGAAAACGGTGGCTGGCCTGATAATGGGTGTTCGGACCCGTCAAACTCAGCGCGGTGATACCATGGCGATTGTCACATTGGATGATCGTACCGGTCGTTTGGAAATGACACTTTTTGGCGATGCTTACAGTGAGTTCAAAGGCAGATTGGTGCCAGATACTGTGGTGGTGGTTGAAGCTGAAGCTGGCTGGGATGACTACAATGATCGCCCTCGTATTCGGGCACAGCGTATCTATTCACTCGCGGAAGCGCGCCAGGCTCTGATAAAAGGTATTGAATTTAAAGTGGTTGCCGAGGAGCAGAAACAATTCCGAAAACAGCTCGGCCAGGTGTTGAAAAATGATCTGCCTGAAGACCAGGGCTGTCGTGTTTGGATTCATTATACAAACGATCGGGCTAATGGCCTGATTGCTCTTGGTGAACAGCATCGGATTCCATTGGAAGACGATGTTCTGCATCAGTTGAAAACAACCTTTGGTGAAGAAAACTACAGATTTCGTTATTAGGACCTGAATTCGTGACTCCATAGCTGCGCAGTGCGCAAGCCACTGAAAAAGTCACGGATTCAGGTAGGAGAAACGCACCAGTCCAATGACGATAATTATTTCCATTTCGTCATAGCTCAATAATCACTTCGATGCTTGCCAGTGATTGAGGCGTTCTTTAACCTGTATTTCATTAAAATTATCGTTGCTTGTAGGCGTTTTAAGGCGTTTGCTGGGCGGCTAGACAAAGACAGGATGAACAATGAACCCGGATTATTTAGAGTTTGAGCAACCCATTGCTGAGTTGATTTCCAAAATCGATGAACTGCGCATGGTTGGGCATCGCAACGATCTTAATATTTCCGCTGAAGTTGAAAAGCTGGAAGCTCAGTCCAAAAAATTGACCGAGCAAATCTTCAGTAACCTGTCTGCCTGGCAGGTTTCTCAGATTGCACGGCATCCAAAACGTCCCTATACCTCGGACTATCTACGACATATTGTTACCGACTTTGATGAATTGCATGGTGACCGTCACTACGCTGATGATGCGGCATTGATATGCGGTGTTGCTCGCCTGAATGACCAACCAGTGGCGGTGATTGGTCATGAAAAGGGGCGTGAAGTCAAAGAAAAAATGCGTCGTAACTTTGGTATGCCGAAACCGGAAGGGTATCGTAAGGCACTGCGAATCATGCAGTTAGCGGAACGTTTTAAAATGCCGGTTCTGACCTTTATTGACACAATGGGGGCATATCCGGGAATTGGTGCTGAAGAACGAGGGCAATCAGAGGCTATAGCGTTCAACCTTTTAAAAATGTCATCACTGGAAGTGCCGATCATAGCTACTGTGATCGGAGAAGGTGGTTCTGGTGGCGCATTGGCGATTGGTGTTTGCGACCAGCTCAACATGCTGCAATACAGCACCTATTCGGTTATTTCACCGGAAGGTTGTGCGTCAATCCTGTGGAAAACCGCTGAGCGTGCATCCGATGCTGCCGAAGCAATGGGTATAACCGCAGCCCGTCTGAAAGATCTGGGGCTAGTGGACAATGTCATTAAAGAGCCTTTGGGTGGTGCTCATCGCAACTATGATGAAATTGCCCTGAGTTTGAAGGAGACCCTGGTTTCCCAGTTGGAGCAGCTGAAGCAGAAACCACTGGAAGAATTACTTGAAAGACGCTATCAGCGTCTAATGTCTTATGGTATGCAATCCTCCTGAATCCGTGACTCCATAGCGGCGCAGTGCGCAAGCCATTGATTCCTCTTTGCTTCCCAAAAATTGGGGTGAACCTACGGGTGCACCTGCAATTTTTGAAAAACAAATAGAAATCAAGCGTTGGCTTTTTTTCATTTTGGGCTTGCCTGTGAGCCATAAACTTTCTAAAACTGTCAGTAGTGCCCAAATCTAGAGATTGGTCTATTGTCCCAGTTAACGCAAATACCAGATTGGCTATATGAGCCTGTTGTTGGCGACAACATCGCTTTAATGATGAATCGCTTGTTAAAAGAGCGTGAGGCTCTTGAGCGGATCCCAGCTTATCTGTTTGATATTGTATTACATGATGGCACCCGGGTGGGGCAGATCGATCTACGCTTGGGTTCAACGCGCAATCTGCGCATGTATGCCGGGCAGATTGGATATGGAATTGACCGGTCACATCGAGGTCATGGTTTTGCAGCTCAAGCCTGCCAACTGCTCAAGCCAATAGCAAAAAATCTTGGCTTTACCGAGATCTGGATTACCTGTAATCCAGATAATTACCCATCGGTTCGTACCTGCGAAAATATCGGAGCGAAATATATTAGTCGTGTTAATGTGCCTCATGATTGCGAATTGTGGCACCGCGGTGATCGTGAGAAACTTCGTTATCTATGGCATCTATAAAAATACTGTCCTGTGATGAATGTTCTGCACGACTTGCATACCGACCTTATTAATACGCTTCGCGCTACGCCCTTATCTTCAGTCTTTGTTGGCTATAGTGGCGGAGTGGATTCCACCCTGTTATTGACACTGGCCTGTCAGGCATACGGAAGTGGTGCTGTGACAGCCATTCATGTTCATCATGGCCTTTCGGTTAATGCCGATCATTGGCGTCAGCATTGTCAGCAGACAGCGGATCGGCTGGGTTGCCAATTCATTGCACGAAA
The DNA here is from genome assembly GCA_037389025.1 of Reinekea sp. Lineage (GTDB taxonomy): Bacteria > Pseudomonadota > Gammaproteobacteria > Pseudomonadales > Natronospirillaceae > Reinekea. The sequence goes on from JARRJP010000014.1 coordinate 43,770, forward strand.
TGTTCAGGTCCAGTCGGCTGGGCAGGGCCTGGAGGCTGAAGCCCGCCGTCAGCGATATGAGGTTTTCAAGGAAATACTGGCCGAAAAAGCTGTTTTGCTATTGGGCCAGCATTTGGATGATCAGGTTGAAACCTTTTTCCTTAGATTGCTGCGCGGTGCGGGAGTGCATGGCTTGAAGTCGATGTCAGGCGATATGCGGCGTGATCATTACCGTATTATTCGCCCTCTGCTGAGTATTTCACGAGAGCAGATTGAGCAGCTTGCTGGATTTCTCTCCTTGCAGTGGATCGATGATGAATCAAATCAGGATCAGCGTATGGATCGAAACTATCTGCGCCAGGCCGTTCTGCCGATGATAGAGCAACGCTGGCCAGCCTATCGTGATCGTATCCTGCAGACCATTGACCTGCTTGCCAAGCCATCGGAAAAGCAAAGTGACTTTAATGTGACCACTGAGTTGAAGCATCGCCTTAGCCATGACAAGGGACTTAAGTTGGTTCAGATTGACACTTTCAGCAATGCGCAGATGCTATCGTTGTTGCATCAGTGGCTGACAACCTTAGGGCATCCCGTACCATCGCGTCAGCGTTTGCAGGCGGTGCTTGATCACATTATTAACGCCTCGCCGGATGCGCAGCCACTGGTGGAATTGGGCGGTGGCAGCATTCGTCGTCACGGACCCGCACTATACTGGGTTGCCCCTATGCCGGATGTGTCTGAGCCACCTCCGCTAATCGTAAACCAGTGGATGAACTGGTCTGGTGTGGGCAATGTCTGTCTTCAATCTGCAACAGGAGATCAACCCAGAATTAACGGTAGCTTGACGGATTTACATTGGCAGGTTCGTCAAGGCGGTGAAGTTATGCGTCCTTACGGCCGGTCCAAGCGGCGCGATTTGAAGCGCCTGTTTCAGGAGTATCGCATCAAGCCCTGGCTGCGTGACAGGGTGCCGTTGTTATTCAGTGGAGAAGACCTGATTGCCGCTGGTGATGAGTTGATTTCAGCTGATCATCTTGCCGAAAATAATCAACCGGGATTTAGCATACAATGGCGTGGCCCCGAAATATCCGTTTGAGCATATTGATCAAATTTGCTATTCTGGTCTCCCATCTTGAATAACATTATCACCCTTTCTTGAATGTCCCAGTGAAGCGTCTGCGTCACCGGGATTGTTTTGTTTTTTAGATGGGATCTTCTATGACTCGTTATATTTTTGTTACTGGTGGTGTGGTTTCCTCATTAGGAAAAGGCATCGCCTCCGCCTCATTGGCCGCCATTCTTGAAGCGCGCGGTCTTAAGGTCACGCTGCTGAAACTTGATCCCTACATAAATGTAGATCCCGGGACGATGAGCCCGTTCCAGCATGGTGAAGTCTTTGTAACTGAAGATGGTGCCGAAACGGATCTCGACTTGGGCCATTATGAACGTTTTGTGAATACCACCATGACCCGCCGTAATAATTTCACTACCGGCCGTATTTATCAGGATGTTCTGAAGAAAGAACGGCGTGGAGATTATCTTGGTGGGACTGTACAGGTTATTCCGCACATCACTGATGAAATCAAGCGTCGTGTCATCGAAGGCGCAGGCGATGCTGATGTGGCCCTGGTGGAAATCGGTGGTACGGTGGGTGATATCGAGTCACTGCCATTTCTTGAAGCCGTTCGTCAGCTAAAAGTAGAGCTTGGTTCCCGTCGAGCGCTGTCAATGCATTTGACGCTGGTTCCCTATATTGCCACCGCTGGTGAAATCAAAACCAAGCCCACCCAGCATTCAGTAAAAGAGTTGCGTACCATCGGCTTACAGCCAGATGTCCTATTGTGTCGTTCAGAGTATCCGATTGGCAAAACCGAATTGCGAAAAATTGCCTTGTTTACTAACGTTGAAGAGCGAGCTGTTATTCCGCTTCCAGATGCTGACACCATTTATAAAATTCCTAGCATGCTGGCTAAAGCCGGCCTTGATGCTTTTGTGGTTGAGAAATTTGGTCAGGATTGTGAATTGCCGGACTTGTCCGACTGGGATGATGTGATTGATCGCAAACTGAATCCCGAGCGGGAAGTGACCATTGCGATGGTCGGAAAATATATGGATTTGCTTGATGCCTACAAATCTCTGATTGAAGCCATTGATCATGCCGGTATTCGTTCGCGAACCAAGGTCAAGATTCAATATATTGATTCTGAAGACATCGAAAAGCAGGGCGCTGGCATGCTGGACGGCGTATCTGGAATTCTGGTACCGGGGGGCTTTGGTCATCGTGGTGTGGAAGGCAAAATTCTTGCGGCGCAGTATGCCCGTGAAAATAAAGTTCCGTACCTGGGGATTTGTTTGGGTATGCAGGTAGCTGTTATTGAGTTTGCCCGCCATGTTTGTGGTTTGGAAGGCGCGCATTCGACTGAATTCAACAAGCAGTGTCGTCATCCGGTCATTGGCTTGATTACTGAGTGGATTGAAGCTGACGGCAAGATGGTTGAACGTAATGAATCGACCGATTTAGGTGGCACAATGAGATTGGGTGGTCAGGAGTGCAAATTGGAAGAAGGCTCCATTTCTCGTGACGTGTATGGTGAGGACCGAATTGTTGAGCGTCATCGTCATCGTTATGAGGTGAACAATCATTATGTACAGGATTTTGAGAAAGCCGGTTTACGTATAGCCGGGCGTTCAGTGGATGGCGCGCTAGTGGAAATTGTCGAAAATCCAGATCACCCATGGTTTGTTGCCTGTCAGTTTCATCCAGAATTTACTTCAAAACCACGGAAGGGACATGGCCTGTTTAGTGGTTTTATTTCAGCTGTGATTGATCATTCCCAAGGATAGGTCGTAACGGGCTCGCAATTTGGGCAGGAATGCCTATAATTCGGCCCTGTTTTTGTAAGAAAATTACATTTCGATTGACCCTGAACAAAATATTGTTCCGCCAAATCCAGACAATGGTTTGCGATTTGGTTCATTACTCAGGAGAGTTCCCTAATGGCGAATATTGTAGAAATCAAAGCTCGTGAAATTATCGACAGCCGTGGTAATCCTACGGTTGAAGCAGACGTGATTCTGGAAGGTGGTTTTAAGGGGCGTGCAGCGGCACCTTCCGGTGCATCTACTGGTTCTCGTGAAGCATTGGAATTGCGTGATGGTGACAAGAGTCGTTTCCTGGGCAAAGGTGTTGTTAAAGCAGTGGACGCAGTGAACGGTCCTATCCGTGAGGCACTGCTGGGCAAAGACGCGCTTGACCAGACTGCTGTGGATCAGGTGATGATTGACTTGGATGGTACTGACAATAAATCCAACTTTGGTGCGAATGCTATTCTGGCGGTATCTCTGGCAAACGCTAAAGCCGCTGCTGCTGCTAAAGGTGTTGAGCTCTACGTACACATTGCTGATTTGAACGGAACGCCTGGGCAGTACTCAATGCCATTGCCAATGATGAATATCATCAATGGTGGTGAGCACGCTGATAACAATGTTGATATTCAGGAATTCATGATTCAACCTGTCGGTGCGAAAACATTGAAAGAAGCTGTTCGTATGGGCTCTGAAGTTTTCCACAACCTGGCGAAAGTATTGAAGGGCAAAGGTCTGAATACCGCTGTAGGTGATGAAGGTGGCTTTGCACCAAACCTTGAAAGTAATGCAGCCGCGTTGGCCGCGATCAAAGAAGCGGTTGAGAAAGCCGGATATGAACTGGGTAAAGATATCACTTTGGCGATGGACTGTGCGGCTTCAGAGTTCTACAGCAAAGAAAGCGGTAAGTATGAGATGACCGGCGAAGGTAAAACCTTCACTGCTGAAGAATTCTCTGACTATCTGGCTGAGTTGTGCAAAGAGTACCCGATTGTTTCCATCGAAGATGGTCAAGATGAATCTGACTGGGATGGATTTGCTTACCAGACCAAAATTCTGGGCGATAAAATTCAGTTAGTTGGTGATGACCTGTTTGTAACCAATACCAAGATTTTGAAAGAAGGTATCGAGAAAGGTATTGCCAACTCAATCCTGATTAAATTCAACCAAATCGGTTCGCTGACTGAAACACTGGCTGCTATCAAAATGGCAAAAGATGCCGGTTATACCGCAGTGATTTCTCATCGTTCTGGCGAAACTGAGGACGCAACTATTGCTGATTTAGCAGTCGGTACTGCAGCAGGTCAGATTAAAACCGGTTCTATGAGCCGTTCGGATCGTGTTGCCAAGTACAACCAATTGATCCGTATTGAAGAAGAGTTGGGCGAAAAAGCACCATTCCGCGGTTTGGCTGAAGTAAAAGGTCAGGCATAATTGCCCAACACTTGATAAAAGTGCGCTAAAAACAGAAAGGGGGCTTGGCTCCCTTTTTTTAGATTGCTGAACAACAGCAGTTGATTGTGGATCAACAACTGAAAAATGAAACACTTAAGGCCCGTGTCGATGATTTGAAATCAGGCAATGATGCGGTAGAAGAGTTGGCCCGCCAGAACCTCGGTCTTATCAAACCCGGGGAGACGTTCGTGATCATAGTCGATGAGCCGTAACGGTTATGGCATTTCATCTGATATTTCCTGCGGCTGGTGTTGGTCGGCGTTTTGGTCTGGATATTCCCAAACAATATTGTGTCATTCAAAACCGAACGGTCATGGAATGGACATTGTCGGTATTCCAATCTGTCCCTGATATTTTTCATCAAATAATTGCGTTGTCAGCAGAAGACAAATGGGCGAACGAGATTCTTCCCGCGTTTTCCCGGCTGGTTCGGGTTGATGGTGGCAAAGAACGGGCGGACTCTGTCAGTCACGCGTTATCCTTCTTGTCCGAAATAGTAGATGAAGACGACTGGGTGATGGTTCATGATATTGCCCGTCCCTGTATTCAGGTCAGTGATCTCATCAAGCTGATGCGGCATTGTCAGGAGACTGGCCATGGTGCGGTGCTGGGTCATCCGGTAACCGATACCATCAAATCTTATCGCAGGGGTGAGGCGGTCAAAACGGTTGATCGCTCAACTTTGTGGGCAGTGCAGACGCCGCAATGCTTTCGCCTCGGTGAGTTACAGCAGGCACTGCAATATTGTGCGAACAATAAAATATTGGTTACAGATGAAGCGTCGGCAATCGAAGCGTTTAATGGAGTCGTTGATGTCGTTGAAGGCGATCGCTCCAATATTAAATTGACCCATGCGTCTGATCAGGCGCTGGTAACTTTCTATTTACAGCAACAGGGCAGACTATGATGCGAATTGGTCATGGCTATGATGTACATCGTTTTGATTTAGAGTCTGAGCCGTGCAACATTCGGCTTGGTGGTGTTGATGTACCGTCAACATATGCGGTAATGGCACACTCCGACGGTGATGTGGTGTTACACGCCATGTGTGATGCATTATTGGGAGCGATTGCCGCTGGTGATATAGGTGATCATTTCCCGGATACCTCGGACGAATGGAAAAATGCAGATTCGCGCCAGCTGTTACGCCACGTCTACAAGCTGGTTCTGGATGCAGGCTATTGCCTTGCAAATGCTGATATCACCATTGCAGCGCAAGCCCCCCGATTGAAAGACTATAAAAAACTAATGAATCAGACGATTTCCCGGGAATTGAATGTCGAACCAGGGCAGGTCAATGTCAAAGCAACGACAACGGAAAAATTGGGGTTTGTTGGTCGTAAAGAGGGGATTGCTGTCGATGCTGTTTGTCTTTTGGCCAAGGTGTCGATATGAAACTGAGCTGGTCCCGTGCGTTCGATTTCCCCGTGGCACAAGGCATACTTAAATCTAAAAATGAGGACTTCGTCGTTACTGAGCGTTTGCCCGAGGAGCCTTGTGGCGATGGTGAACATCTTTGGTTGACCTTGCAAAAGAATGGTCAGAATACGGCTTGGGTGGCCCGCCAGCTAGCCAAGTGGGCGGGTGTTAGTCCCCGTGATGTCAGTTATGCGGGTCTCAAAGATCGTCATGCTGTAACGACTCAGACTTTTTCAATTCACCTGCCTGGCAAACAGACGCCCTCGGTACATCTTATTCATATTGATGGTGTCACTGTCATTGAAGCCCAGCGCCACAATCGGAAACTGAAAACCGGGCAGTTGATTGGCAATTCCTTTTCTATTCGTTTGCGACAATCCAGTGCTTTGTTGTCTGATCTTGAGACCCGATGGCAACAACTTGCGCAAGCCGGAGTACCCAACTATTTCGGCCCTCAACGGTTCGGACATGGTGGCAAAAATACAGTGTGTGGCATGGACTGGTTGTTGGGTAAGGCAAAGGCGCCAAGGCAGAATCAGTCTATTTACCTCAGTGCGGTTCGCTCATATCTGTTTAATCATCTGTTGGAAAACCGTGTGAATGATGGCAGTTGGAATCATTTGATTAACGGTGATTTCGTACAATTCACAGAAGGTAAATCAGGTTTTTATTGTGAGCAGCCAGCACAACATGATATTGAGCGTTGTGCTCAGGGGCAGTTGTCACCCTGTGCCAGTTTGCCTGGGTTGGCCCGCGAAACCTTTGAAGAGCTTGATCAACGAGAGTCACACCTGTTGGAAGAATATATTGATTTGCTTGAAGCGCTGGCCAGCCAAAAAGTTATGCGTCAGTTTCGCAAGCTTAGAATTTTCCCTGAACAATCTGGTTTCGATGTCATTGAGGATGACCCGGTTTTCAGGTTCTTTTTGCCTGCAGGCTCATATGCTACGACAGTCCTGGGCGAATTGTTCCATTTTTCAACCGCTTCAGATGATCTGGGGTTGGAATGAACGATAGCAAAAAACCTGTTCATGGCATCGGCATGACTTCAGCTCGAACTCGGCAGCGGATGATCGAGAGGCTCTACGAGCAAGGGATTACAAACTCTAAGGTACTGTCCTGTTTTGAGTCTGTACCACGGCACCTATTCGTTGATGAAGCACTTGGTCACAAAGCGTATGAAGATATATCCGTGCCTATTGGCTATTCACAGACTCTATCCCAGCCTTATATCGTTGCCCGAATGTCTGAACTGGTATTACAGGCGGTTCATCACGAGCGAGTACTTGAAATTGGTACTGGTTCTGGTTTCCAGACCTGTGTATTGGCCAATCTGGTTGATGAGGTATTCAGTGTTGAGCGAATTCAGCCGCTGCAAGACAAAGCAAGGGCTCGAATAAAAACGCTGGGATTCAGAAATATCCAGTTAAAGTTGGACGATGGTTTTTTCGGTTGGTCAAAACAGGCCCCGTTCGACGTGATTATTGGTACGGCAGCACCGAAAGAGCCTCCAGTGGAGCTACTTGAGCAGCTTGTACCGGATGGTGGTCGCCTGATCATGCCGATAGGTGAAGAAGTTCAATATCTCACGGTTATCGACAAGGTGGATGATGAATTGGAGATTCAGAAAATTGAGCCGGTATTGTTTGTACCTATGTTAAGTGGAGTAAAACAACAGTGAAAATGGAATATTTGATATGGGTGCTTAAGGGCGCGGCAATGGGGGCTGCAGATGCAGTGCCCGGTGTTTCCGGCGGCACCATGGCGCTCATTACTGGAATTTATGAGCGCTTTATTAGTGCTTTGGCCAGTTTTAGGCCCAGCCTGTTCAGTTATGTGAGTAAAAAAGACTTTCGCGGCTTATGGGCTGCGGTTGATGGTACCTTTCTACTGTGTGTGGGTTCTGGCATTTTACTGAGTTTATTTTCCATATTGAATTTGATGCATTTGTTGCTGGATGTTGCCGCACCAACTGTATGGGCTTTCTTTATGGGTGTGATCCTGGTTTCTCTTTGGCACTTGTTTCGTAGCCGTCGATGGCGCCTATCGGATATTGGTCTGTTTCTGGGTGGCCTTATTCTTGCCGGTAGCTTGGCTGTAGCGAGCGGTGTCCAGCTAGAGGTGAATGCGTTTACTCTGGTCATAGGTGGTGCAATTGCCATTTCAGCTATGCTGTTACCAGGTATTTCCGGGTCTTTTATGTTACTGCTGTTGGGGTTATACCCGACCATTGTCGATGCTGTGCATGATCTGGATTTGCTGGTTGTGTTTTGGGTTGCATTAGGATGTTTGATTGGAATTATTACGTTTAGCCGCTTTCTGCAATGGAGCTTGCAACGCTGGCATGATCAGGTTATGAGCTTTTTGATTGGGTTTGTTGCGGGGGCCCTTATAAAAGTCTGGCCTTGGCAGTTTCAGGGGGAATGGTTATTGCCTGAGCAGTATGTTACCAAAAGTGGGCTTGAAGCGTGGCAATGGGTATCACTAATGAGTTTTTTGCTGGGTGGAAGCGCTATTCTAATTCTGAACAAATGTATACGAAAATAATGATGTCAAGCCCTTTTTGTGACGCGAGTGGCGTTATGCCAATGAAAGAGGCTTGAGAACTAGATCTATTTCGTCTTATAAAAAATAATTTATCGTTTGTTTGTAATAATAGATGTTCTGCAAACGGTGTTCATACACTATTTTCAATGTGAATTTATTCAAATATTGAGGTTACGCGTACAGTGTTTGGAGCGTCAAAAATCGGTGTTACGGGTCTTTTGCTGTTAGTCGTATCTGGCTGCTTAAATAATGCACTTTTTAGCCCTTTAGAGCCTGTTGGCCGAGTTCGCCAATCCTCATCTCCAGTTCAGCCAAGCAACCCTGTCTATTCAGGAGGGACACCTGAGTTCTACCTCGTAAAGCCCGGAGATACGCTCTATTCAATAGCTTTCAGGTTTGGGCTTGATTACAAAAAACTGGCTTATGCGAACAAAATTGATCATCACTATCGAATTTACGAAGGGCAGTCTCTTGAATTGAAAGAAGCAACGCAACCACATAGAGCTGTCAAACCTGCAGTCTCGCCATCCCCGAAACCTTCAATTAATGCATCTCATTCTCAAGCGTCAAAAATAACGTCAAATAGTGAAAGTCAAATTATTGACGATGGGAACGTTGCCAAAACATCGACTTCAAACGGCCTTCAGAGCTGGAAATGGCCACATGGCGGGAAAATAGTGCGAGCATTTTCATCTCAATCGTCTGGTGGCAAGGGCATTGATCTACAAGGTCGAATTGGGGATTCTGTAGTCGCAGCGGCAAATGGGGTTGTCGTCTATGCAGGCAATGGTTTGCCGGGATATGGGAACTTGGTTATCTTGGAACACTTGAATGGTTTGCTCAGTGCGTACGCATTTAATGAGCAAATTTTGGTGAAAGAGAAAGACAAGGTTAGTTCCGGTCAAAAAATTGCAACGATGGGCAAGCAGGGTGACCAGCCTGGTTTGCACTTCGAAATTCGGCAGAACGGTAAACCGATAAATCCGCTGAGGTTTCTACCAAAGCGTTAAAGAAGGTTCACCTTGTGCCGAGAACAATAGCTCAGCAGCACAGGTGAATGACTATGACGGAACTTAGGGATAACAATTCTGCGATCGCAGAAGACCAGATAAATACTTTTAAAGCGCTAGTAGAGTCTTCCGATTTCGAAGTTTCCTCAATGGAAGACATCGCTGAAGACGATTTTGATGGTTATGATTCACCTGAAGAAGAAGGTGAGTTTCAGGATGCGTTGAATGCCAATGGCTCATTGCAGCGCTCTCTGGATGCAACTCAGCTGTATTTAAACGAAATCGGCTTTTCTCCGTTGCTCAGTCCTGAAGAAGAAGTTTATTTTGCTCGTCTTGCCAGAAAAGGTGAGTCGGCTGGTCGTAAGCGCATGATCGAAAGTAACTTGCGTCTGGTGGTTAAAATAGCTCGTCGTTATCTAAACCGTGGGTTGACGTTGCTGGATTTAATTGAAGAGGGCAATCTCGGTTTGATCCGGGCTGTTGAGAAATTCGACCCAGAGCGAGGTTTTCGTTTTTCCACTTATGCTACTTGGTGGATTCGTCAGACCATTGAACGTGCAATTATGAATCAGACCCGAACTATTCGTCTGCCGATTCACGTTGTGAAAGAATTGAATGTTTATCTGCGGGCTGCTCGTGAGCTGGCTCAGAAGCTTGATCATGAACCAACGCCTGAAGATATTGCAGAACTGCTGGAAAAGCCGGTTGACGACGTTAAGAAGATGCTGGCTTTGAATGAGCGGGTCAGTTCCATTGATACCCCGCTGGGGTATACCAGTGAGAAAAGCCTGCTTGATACCATTGCTGATGACAAGGTTAGCGATCCGAGTGATTCGTTACAGGATGACGATTTGAAAGCCAGCATTGATCGGTGGCTGGATGAATTGTCTGAAAAACAGCGTGAAGTTGTCGCCCGCCGATTTGGTTTGCGCGGATACGAAACATCCACCCTGGAGGATGTTGGTCGTGAAATCGGGCTGACACGCGAACGTGTCCGTCAGATTCAGGTCGAGTCTCTGCGTCGTCTTCGAGATATCATGGAAAAACAGGGATTGACCGCCACTGCATTGTTTGGCGCCTGATTCCAACTGGTGTCCACTTCCGAACGAAACAAAAAAAGCCTGCAATTTGCAGGCTTTTTTGTTTCTCTGTTCTTTGATTAGCGTTCCAGCTCAGTGCGCTTTCCAAGAATACCGTTTTGTTCATCAGCTCCTGGTAATGCCGGTTTCTGCTCGGTGATATTTGGCCAGATTTCAGCAAGCTCTGCATTCAGTTCAATAAATTCAATCTGATCAGCAGGTACCTCATCTTCCGATAGAATGGCATCCGCCGGACATTCAGGTTCGCACAGGGCGCAATCAATGCATTCATCCGGATGAATAACCAGAAAATTTGGGCCTTCGTAGAAGCAGTCGACAGGGCAGACTTCAACGCAGTCTGTGTACTTGCATTTAATGCAGTTTTCCAAAACAACAAATGCCATAGGGTTCTCTCTTCCAGATGGTTGTGGCGGTATTTTAGTAACCCTGAACAAGTCGCTCAAGGCGACTTTCAGGTTAATCAGGCGCATGCATATTTCTAACTGGAATATAAGATGCGTGTGTAATCAAATTTAACTATAGCGACTATAGGGTTGTTCTATATCTTCTTTTTGCATTGGTAGAGCCAGTCAAGCGCCTGCTTGGCCGTCATGTTATCGAGATCGAGAGAGGTTAACGCATCAACAATAGGGTGTTGGGCCTGTGCGAACATATCTGCCTGAGCGGGTGTTGTCGCTTCTTGCTTCATTGCAGCAACCGGGGTTGCCGGAACTGAAGTCGACAGAGATTCCAGTTCGGTCAGTCGCTTTTTGGCACTACTGATGACATCTTCCGGCACGCCAGCCAATCGGGCCACTTGAATACCATAGCTTTGTGACGCAGGTCCCTGTTGTACGCGATGGAGAAAAACCAGACGATCATCGTGTTCGGTTGCATCCAAATGAACATTGCAGGTGCTGCTGATCAGATCCGGTAAGGCTGTCATTTCAAAATAATGGGTTGCAAATAATGTTTTCGCTTTCGTTTTTGTGGCCAGATGCTCCGCTGTAGACCAGGCTAGGCTTAAACCATCAAAGGTACTGGTTCCTCGTCCGACCTCATCCATGATGACCAGGCTGTAGGGGGTCGCGTTATGAAGGATGTTAGCGGTTTCGGTCATTTCCACCATAAATGTCGAACGTCCTCCTGCTACGTCATCAGACGAACCCATTCGAGTAAATATCCGATCCAGCGGACCGATACAGGCGCTCTCAGCAGGCACAAAACTACCACAGCAGCCCAATAATGCGATCAGCGCGACCTGACGCATGTAGGTTGACTTACCGCCCATGTTCGGGCCGGTAATGATCTGCATTAGTTGAGTGTCGCCCAGGTGTGTGTCATTTGGGACAAATGGATTGTCTGAGAGCGATTCCACAACCGGATGTCGGCCACCGGTTATCTGAATTTCATTATGCTCAACAAGCTTAGGTTTAACCCAGTTGAATTGGTCGGCGCAGTGGCTCAGGCTGGTTAGTACATCCAGTTGAACAATGGCGTTACAGAATGTCTGTAAGCCGTTCAGATCCGTTGCCAGACGTTTGATTAATGCCTCATAGAGATGTTTTTCGCGTGCCAGTGCTCGGCTTTTGGCGCTTAGTGCCTTATCTTCGAAGGTCTTTAATTCTGGGGTGATAAAGCGCTCAGCGTTCTTAAGTGTTTGGCGACGTACATATTCCACGGGAGCTTCATTAGATTGTGCTTTGCTGATTTCAATGTAATAACCATGAACCCGATTGTAGCCCACTTTGAGACTGCTTAAACCGGTGCGCTCGCGTTCCTGGGTTTCAAGCTCAACCAGAAATCCTGCCGCGTTGGTATCAATGCTGCGCAGCTCATCCAGTTCTTCATCGTAACCCTCGGCAATAACGCCGCCTTCACGGATCACAATAGGTGGATTCTCCTGGATCGCACGGTTCAGTTCATCCAGCCAAGAAGGATCCGCTTCCAAATCTGATTGTATTTGGGTTAATAAAGGAGAGTCGCATTCATCCAGAATCTGCCGCAGCTCATCCTGAGCAGCCAGAGCCTCGCGCAGTCGAATCAAATCACGCGGGCGAGCTGAGCCCAGTGCAACACGTGCCAGAACCCTTTCAATATCACCAATCGGTTTCAGTACGCTCTCGAAACGTTCGAAGCGAAAGTCATCCAACAAAATATCGATTGCCGCCTGGCGCTGCGCCAGTTGTTGTTGATCGCGTATCGGCCGATTCAGCCAACGTCTTAGTAAGCGACTGCCCATTGCAGTGCTGCATTGATCCATAATGGAGAATAGAGTGCTGTCCTCTTCACCACGGACATTGATATCAATTTCCAGGTTACGTCGGGTAGCGCTGTCCAAAATTACACTGTCATTGGAAAACTCGGCACTGATTGATTGGATATGGGGGAGCTCACCTCGCTGGGTTTCCTGTGCATAGTTAAGCAGGCAGCCGGCAGCAGAAATGGCTTTATTCAGCTTATCAATACCGAAGCCTGTCAGATCTTTGGTCTTTAGCTGTCGCGTCAGTCGATCAAAGGCACTGTCGTAATCGAATAGCCAGTCAGGCTGGGGACGAAGCGCCGGGTTGCAATTCAATGGCGGAAAATCGACATTCTCTGGTAGTAGTAATTCAGAAGGTCGCAGACGCTCCAGCTCGTTAAGTAAATCTTTTCGGCTGCGGAGTTCTTGTACAACGAAACGACCACTGGCCATGTCGAGAGTGGCGAGACCGATTTTTTCTCCGGTTTCAATAACTGATGCCAGTAAGTTCTCGTGTCGGTCATTCAGGTAAGCTTCATCGCTCAGCGTGCCGGGTGTCAGAACCCGGACGACCTTACGCTCAACCGGCCCTTTTGCTGCTGCAGGATCGCCAATCTGTTCTGCAATGGCAACGGTTCTACCGCCTTGCACCAGTCGAGCGATGTAATTCTCTGCGGCGTGATATGGAATACCTGCCATTGGTATTGGATTGCCAGCGCTCTGACCGCGCTTTGTTAGGGTAATATCCAGCAGACGAGCAGCTTCTTTGGCATCATCAAAGAAAAGCTCATAAAAATCACCCATGCGATAAAAGACCAGATCATTTGGGTGTTGGTTTTTTATCTTAAGATACTGCTGCATCATAGGGGTGTGGTCGGATGTTTTAGTGGCCTGCTTAGTCATGAAAATCCTGATGTTTGTCGGACGTGTTGCAATTACGGGATTGATAATAATAAGTGAATCCCAGAGCAAGCTAAACCCGGAGGTGATATGAATACCGAAACTCTTGCTGCACTTATGGTGGCTCAAGCATTAAAGCTGGCCACTGTGGAAAGTTGTACCGGCGGTGGTATTGCCGCACGTTGTACAGATCTGGTCGGCAGTTCTCAATGGTTTAATGGTGGCTTGGTGACCTATTCCAATGCAATGAAAATCAGGCTTGGGGTTGATCCGCAACTGATTGAACAACATGGTGCAGTCAGTGAGCATGTCGTCCGTCAGATGGCTGAACAGGGGCGCCGTTATTGTAATGCCGACTGGTCCGTAGCGGTAACTGGCGTGGCAGGGCCTAATGGTGGTTCACCGGCCAAACCGGTTGGTACAGTTTGGTTCGCCTGGTCCGGTGGTTCTTCTATTGTTACAGAGCGTCAGCAATTCAGCGGTGATCGTGCGCTGGTTCGAGCTCAGACTGTAAATCACGCAATTGATCGACTAATCGCGCTGCTAAGTGCTCAAACTGCCAGTTAACAGGCACTTACAAATTTTGCTTGTCATTGAGAAAAAAATAATGTTTAAATACTGGCTATTCATACAGCATTTATCGGATCGGACATAAAATGGATACCAACAAAGAAAAAGCTTTATCGGCAGCACTCAGTCAGATTGAACGCCAATTTGGCAAAGGCTCGGTTATGCGACTGGGCGATCAGGAAAAGCTGGATATTCCAGCCATATCGACAGGATCTCTGGGGTTGGATATCGCATTGGGCATTGGTGGTTTGCCAAAAGGACGTGTTGTTGAAATCTATGGCCCTGAATCATCTGGTAAAACAACCTTGACCTTACAGGTTATTGCTGAAGCTCAGAAAGCTGGTGGAACCTGTGCGTTTGTTGACGCAGAGCATGCCCTTGATCCTTCCTACGCGCAGAAATTGGGTGTCAATGTCGATGACTTGCTGGTTTCCCAGCCAGATACTGGAGAGCAGGCGCTGGAAATTACCGATATGCTGGTACGTTCCAACGCCGTTGATGTCATTATCGTTGACTCGGTTGCTGCATTGGTTCCGAAAGCGGAAATTGAAGGTGAGATGGGTGACCATCACGTTGGTCTGCAAGCCCGTTTGATGTCTCAGGCCCTGCGTAAGATTACCGGTAATATCAAGCAAGCCAACTGTTTGGTGGTTTTCATTAACCAGATTCGTATGAAAATTGGTGTGATGTTCGGTAATCCGGAAACTACAACGGGTGGTAATGCACTGAAGTTTTACGCATCTGTCCGGCTGGATATACGTCGTACCGGAACCATCAAGGATGGTGATGAAGTCGTGGGTTCTGAAACTCGTGTGAAAGTAGTTAAAAACAAGGTAGCGCCACCATTCAAGCAGGCTGACTTCCAGATTATGTATGGCAAAGGTATCTATCACATGGGTGAAGTTATTGATTTGGGTGTGAAGATTGGCCTGGTTGACAAGTCAGGTGCTTGGTATGCGTACAAAGGTAATAAGATCGGTCAGGGTAAGGCAAATGCGGCTCGTTTCCTGGAAGAGAATATTGATATGGCCAACGAAATCGAAGCTGCCATTCGGGCTCAATATATGGAATCTTCGCAGCCTGCTAAGGGCGATGAGAAGCCTGGCAAGGAAGAAAAATCTCAGTCCGAACCAACCAAGTCAAAAGCGGCTAAAGCTGAAAAAGCTTGATTTCGCCGAATACTGGAGAAAGCCCTTATCGTTTCGATGAGGGCTTGTTTTTATGTCCTCTATCTGGAATACCTCACTCAATATTTTGGCGCAGCGAGAACATTCTCGCGCAGAGCTGCGAAATAAACTTATAGCTAAATTCCCCGAGCAGGATCAGGACATTGATGCCATTCTTGATCGTCTTGCTGCGCAACACCTGCAATCAGATCAACGTTATGCTGAAATGTGGCTTCGTAGTGGGATCTCCAAAGGGTGGGGGCCTGTTCGGATTATTGCTGAGGCTTGTCACAAGGGAATCGAATTGCAGGTGTCCGATCTGTTGTCTGAGTCCAACCTGGATTGGTTTGAGCAGGCGTTAACGGTCTGTCGTCGTAAGTTCAACTATCGTCTCTGTGTCGAAGATAAACCTAAAGCCTATCGTTTTTTGAGTTATCGCGGATTTTCAGCCGATGCGATCCAGTATGCTATCGAAAGCCATCTTAGCGAGAGTATGTAGTAACTCTGAATCCGTGACTTCATAGCGGCGCAGTGCGCAAGCCATTGATTCCTCTTTGCTTCTCAAAAATTTCAATGACCATGGGTGCACCTGCAATTTTTGAAAAACAAATAGAAATCAAGCTCTTACACCCTGCATCCACTCTGGAGTCACGGATTCAGGGTAACAATAGCGATACACTCATCGTCGCGATATAGCTACTTTCATTCTTTTCTCTTATGTTAACTGCCGTATTAGCTTGTCGCTAGCCCGGAAATTTTTCTCAGATTCGATGAGCGAAGGTTGGCGACAAAATGTCTCCGGCAGTGAGAAGTTAAACCTGAATCCGTGACTCCAGAGTGGATGCAGAGTGTAAGAGGTTGCATCCACTGAAGAAGTCACGGATTCAGGATGGTTTTTCAAGACACTACACTAGCTTGGAACCCCGCACGCCCGATTCAGAGGCAAAACAGTGTGCATCATATCAGGTACCTTTTCGGGGAACTGCTGGTAATAGTTGTAACCCCTCGGGACAGGGAGTGAGCGTTTGGGCTGTAAGGGTCGCCTGCTCGATAAGGCTGGTTATCAGCAAAAGAACAGAATTTTCGGTTGTCATTGATGAAAAACCAACACTTTGGGTAATTCGATCTTCACTTTGCACGCTGGGTGTCTCGTTTCATCGGCGCTTTTCTACAATTGCCGTGAGCTTTGGGATTTAAAAGTGGTCGATTTGGCGAGATAGTCGTGTCACTATTTCCTCATTCAATTGTTGTGTGTACTATCTACAAACTTTTGAAGCCGAACCCCGTATAGAGACCGTATTCTCCAATGAAAACCTCTGAAATTCGCAGTCGATTTCTATCCTATTTTGAAAAGAATGGGCATCGTGTTGTACCTGCCAGCTCATTAGTGCCTGGTAATGATCCTACCTTGTTGTTTACCAATGCAGGTATGAACCAGTTTAAGGATGTTTTCCTGGGAACCGATAAGCGTGACTATTCCCGTGCTGCCACTGCACAGCGTTGTGTTCGTGCCGGCGGAAAACACAATGACCTGGAAAATGTTGGTTATACAGCACGCCACCATACTTTTTTTGAAATGCTGGGCAATTTCAGCTTTGGTGACTACTTTAAAGTTGACGCTATTCGTTTTGCCTGGACCTTCCTGACAGAAGAGCTTGGTCTGCCGAAAGACAAACTTTGGGTTACTGTTTATAAGGATGACGATGAAGCGGCAGATATCTGGATTAACCAGATTGGTGTTGACCCTAATCGACTGTCTCGCTTAGGCGACAAGGATAACTTCTGGATGATGGGTGACACCGGGCCGTGTGGTCCTTGTTCAGAAATTTTTTATGACCACGGTGAAGATGTACCTGGTGGTCCTCCTGGCAGTCCAGATGACGATCTCGATCGTTATATCGAAATTTGGAATCTGGTTTTCATGCAATATGACACACTGGAAGGTGGTTCTCGCGTTCCGCTGCCCAAACCTTCGGTTGACACTGGTATGGGGCTGGAGCGATTGGCCGCTGTATTACAGAATGTTCACAGTAATTACGAAATCGACCTGTTCCAGTCATTGATTAAGTCGGTCATGAAAGTGACTGGCTGTCAGGATATTGAAAATCGCTCGCTACGAGTGATTGCCGATCATATTCGATCCACAGCCTTTTTAATTGCAGATGGTGTTATTCCGTCTAATGAAGGTCGTGGCTATGTATTACGACGTATTATTCGTCGTGCTGTTCGTCATGGATACAAACTTGGTTGCGATGGCCTGTTTATGTATCGCTTAGTGGATGATCTGATTGATGTCATGGGTGATGCCTATGCTGAGCTTATCGAGCAGCGGGATTATGTTAAGAAAGTGCTGAAAATAGAAGAAGAGCAATTTGCTCGCACGCTAGAAAATGGCTTGTCAATTCTGGATGCAGGCATTCAGGCGCTTGACTCCGAAATTATTCCCGGCGAATTGGTTTTCAAACTTTATGACACCTATGGTTTTCCTGCAGACCTGACAGCTGATGTCGCCCGTGAAAAAGGGCTTGGAATTGACGAAGCCGGTTTTGAAGCTGCGATGACTGCGCAACGTGAGCTATCGAAATCGGCCAGTAAATTCAAAATGGATCGCAATATTGAACTTGATCTTGAAGGTAAGACCACCTTTCTGGGTTATGAGAGCCTGGTCGGTGCAGGAAAAGTTATTGCTATCCTGGACGGAGGGCAGCGAATTGATGTGCTGAATAGCGGAGAGCATGGGGTTGTAATTCTCGATCAAACTCCATTTTATGCTGAATCCGGTGGTCAGTCTGGTGATCAGGGGTCTTTGTCTTCTGATACCACTCAGCTGGAAGTTACGGATTGTCAGAAGTTTAGTGGTCATCATCTACATCAGGTTTCAGTACTCTCAGGAATGGTCAAAATTGGTGATCAACTGAATGCTAGTGTCAAACGTGATGAACGCCAAAATACGGCTCGTCACCATAGTGCTACTCACTTGATGCACGAGGCTCTAAGACGAGTGCTGGGAACTCATGTTCAGCAGCGTGGCTCCTTGGTTACCTACGATAAGTTACGCTTCGACTTTTCTCATCTTGAAGCTTGCAGTGCAGATGAGCTCAAGCAGATTGAGGTAATCGTTAATGAACAGATTGCTGCAAATATCGCGGTTACAACCGAGATCATGGATATTGAGTCTGCCAAAGCAGCTGGTGCAACAGCGTTATTTGGTGAAAAATACGACGAGAAAGTTCGAGTCCTTACGATGGGAAAAGACAGTTTCTCGAAAGAGCTGTGTGGGGGGACTCACGTAACTCGCACCGGTGATATTGGGCTGTTCAGAATACTCAGTGAGGGTGGTATCGCTGCCGGTATTCGACGTATTGAGGCTGTTACTGGCCCATATGCTGTGGCTATGTTGCACCGGCAGGATCAACTGCTTTCCGGGGTTGCTTCTATATTGAAATGTTCTCCGGATCAATTGACAGGTCGTGTGCAGCAAACTTTGGCTACAGTTAAAGAACTGGAAAAAGAAGTCAGTCGACTGAAAGATCAGTTGGTTTCCGCATCTACTGGAGGCTTGACTTCTCAGGCTAAAGACGTCAATGGTATTAAGGTTCTGGCTGTGCGTCTTGATGGTGTTGATACTAAGGCTTTGCGATCAACGATGGATCAGATGAAAGACAAGCTGAAGTCCGCAGTTATAGTTCTGGCTGCAGTGGACGATGGCAAAGTACAGTTAGCAGCGGGTATTACAAAAGACCTAGTGTCGAATCTGAAAGCAGGTGATCTGGTGAAAGAGATCGGCGCGTTGATTGGTGCTAAGGGCGGCGGCAAGCCGGACATGGCTATGGCCGGTGGTGGCGATGTCTCCAAGATAAGTGATGCCCTGGCTCAGGTCGAAAATTGGGTGACTCAGAAGCAGGGTGTTTAAGGATCTGATATGGCATTGTATGTTCAAAAATTTGGTGGTACTTCTGTTGCTACTACTGAGCGAATAAAAGCCGTTGCAGAGAAAATAAAGCGCTTTCGTGATCAGGGTGATGATGTCGTTGTCGTTGTCTCCGCTATGAGTGGAGAAACCAATCGATTGATCGGGTTAGCAAAGGACATATCCGCAGAACCCAGTCCGCGTGAAATGGATGTATTGGTTTCGACTGGAGAACAGGTAACAATTGCGCTCTTGACTATGGCTATACATGAGTTGGGGCTGGATGCCAAATCCTATACTGGCGACCAGATCCGTATTTTAACTGATAGCACATATACCAAGGCTCGAATTAAGGATATCGATGTCGAGTCTGTCCAGAGTGATATTAATGCCGGACGAGTTGTCGTTGTTGCAGGTTTTCAGGGTGTAGATGAGCAGGGTAATACAACAACCTTGGGGCGCGGTGGTTCGGATACATCAGCAGTTGCCATTGCAGCCGCTCTAAAAGCTGATGAATGTCAGATTTATACCGATGTTGATGGCGTCTATACTACTGATCCTCGAGTTGTTGAGAGGGCTCGGCGAATGGAACAGATTACTTTTGAAGAAATGTTGGAAATGGCCAGCCTCGGCTCAAAAGTATTGCAGATTCGTTCTGTTGAATTTGCTGGCAAATACCGGGTTCCTTTGCGGGTATTGTCTAGCTTTGTTGAAGGTGAAGGAACGCTGATTACATTTGAGGGTGGTCAAAAGATGGAACAACCAATAATTTCAGGCATTGCATTTAATCGTGATGAGGCAAAGCTAACACTGGTTGGTGTTCCAGATGTACCTGGTGCTGCCAGTCGCATTCTGGGTCCCGTCAGTGCAGCTAATATTGAAGTTGATATGATTGTTCAGAATATTGCTGAAGATAATACCACTGATTTTACCTTTACGGTTCATCGCAATGACTTTCAGCGTGTTACTCAAGTGCTGGAATCTGTTGCAGAGGATCTCGGTGCTCAAGCAGTGCGTGGTGACGACGCGATTGCCAAGGTCTCAATTGTGGGTGTTGGAATGCGCTCGCATGCTGGTGTAGCGTCAAAAATGTTTGACGCATTGGCGGCTGAAAACATCAATATTTTGATGATTTCAACCTCAGAAATAAAAGTCTCTGTCGTCTTGGAAGAAAAATACCTTGAATTGGCAGTGCGGGCTTTGCATTCGGCTTTTGATCTGGATGCAACTAGTGAATCATAAGAGAGCTTAGGGCGAAAATTGAAGTATTTAATAGCTGACGCCATGAATACTCATAATTTTCGCCTGATTGCTTAATCATATAAGTCGAAAAATGTCGCAGCATAATTAGGAGAAAATTTAAATGCTGATTTTAACCCGTCGGGTCGGTGAAACTTTAATGATTGGTGATGAAGTAACTGTTACCGTGCTTGGCGTTAAAGGCAACCAAGTGAGAATTGGTGTGAATGCACCTAAAGACGTCGCTGTTCATCGTGAAGAAATCTATCAACGTATTCAAAAAGAAATTGGACAACTGGGTCAGGAAGACTGAGTTATAGGTTCTTTTTGTAGCCATGTTCCGCTTTGAGAAAATTCGCTAATTTATTAATTTTATTGAGTTTTTTCTTTATTTTTTAAAAAAGCGTGGTAATATGCGCGCCGTTGTTGAGGAGAGATGGCCGAGTGGCTGAAGGCGCGCCCCTGCTAAGGGCGTATGGGCGAAAGCTCATCGAGGGTTCGAATCCCTCTCTCTCCGCCACTTATGGAAAGCGCCCGTAGCTCAGCTGGATAGAGTACCTGGCTACGAACCAGGCGGTCGCACGTTCGAATCGTGCCGGGCGCGCCAGCACCACCCCAGAGTTTTCAATCAAACTCTTAAATAAATGGTTTATCAGCGCCCGTAGCTCAGCTGGATAGAGTACCTGGCTACGAACCAGGCGGTCGCACGTTCGAATCGTGCCGGGCGCGCCACTTCTTCTTTCAATCTCTCTCTTTACAGTCCTGTAATTATATCTGTTATCGAATCTGTGTCTTTTTCTGATCGTATTGAGTAATAGAGCTCTTCTGCTTCAGGGTATTGTTGCGCCAGATGCTTTAGCCATTGTTTGAGTCGGCCTGCACAATATCTGTCACTCATTTCTTTGCGGACTATCTGCCAGAAACTTTTCACGTAGGGTTTAATTAATTTCCAATTGACCGTTTCAATCATTTCAGATGGATTGGTTTTTATCTGGCTTGCCAAAAAAGGATTTTGAACTGCGCCCCGCCCCAGCATAACCGCATTTGTATTTGATTCCTTCATAGCCTGAATTGCATCACCAACTGACCATATTTCCCCATTTATAACGACCGGGATACTTAGTTTAATTCGTTTGCACCTGCCGCGGCAATGGCTTGTGCGCAGTCCCACATCAAGCTGGTATCTTCATATCCCAGGCGCATTTTGGCGGAGACGATCTGGTTATCTGGTAATGCCTCTCTTACTGCTTTTACTGCTTGGAATATGGTCTCTGGTTCTCTCAGTAAGATTGCCCCTCCCTGGCTTTTGTTGACAGTCTTGCTTGGACAGCCAAAATTAAGATCAATTCCTTTTGAGCCAAGCTGACAGGCCGCGAGAGCATTTAATGCCAAAGCTTGCGGATGATTACCTAAAAGCTGTACTCGAACAGGCGTACCTGAATCGGTGAAGCTATCATTATTGAGTTCAGGAATCTGACGTAGGAAAACTCTATTGGGTAATTTTTGATCAGTAACTCGCACAAACTCGGTGATAACCAGGTCATAAGCGCCAGCTTGGGTAATCAGCTTTCTTAGAAAGACATCAGCCAAGCCTTCCATTGGAGCAAGATAGATTTTCATTGAGTATTTATTGAAGTAGATCAAACTAAAAGCGGGTGGCAATAGTAGTGTAATACGCAGGATTCAGCGAGTTGAAAAGTGAGGTTGCTCTGAGAATTTTTTTGTAGTACCTGAATCCGTGACTTCAGAGTGGATGCAGGGTGTAAGAGCCTGATTTCTATTTGTTTTTTCAAAAATTGCAGGTGCATCCAATAGGTTCACCCCAATTTTTGGGAGGCAAAGAGGAATCAATGGCTTGCGCACTGCGCCGCTATGAAGTCACGGATTCAGGTAGTAATAATCCTCCAGAGTAATAAACTGGCTTTTGCCTGCAATGTATCATTGCAACAATGATGATCGCGTTGTTATTGCGCCATTTTGCGTACATAAGGTACTCTACTTCGCTGAGAAGGCCTTAGTAGGTCTTAGAACAAGAATTAAAGTAGAACTGTGTTTCTGTTCTCCAGGTCAATAAAGGATCAATCCTTATGTCTGAGCTTATAATGGCGGGTATCAACCTCATGGTGATGGGGATGAGTACTGTAGTTGTCTTTCTTGCAGTGCTTGTTATTGGGACTCGTATCATGTCCCAGATTATTATGCGTCTTCCTTCCACGATTGAAGCTGAGACCAAAGCTTCAGTGCCTCGAAAAGCGGGAAATAACGAGGATATGACCGAGATTGCTGCTGTTGCGGCGGCGGTCCGGCTTGTCCATGATCGTTAGTCAATATTTTGTTTAAGGCCGAAATACCGATTCCGAAAGGTAAGAATCCATGACTACAAAGAAAAATCCAATAAAAATCACCGATGTAGTGCTGCGTGATGCTCATCAGTCTCTGTTTGCAACTCGGTTGCGCATAGATGACATGCTCCCAATTTGTGAAAAGCTGGATAAGGTTGGCTACTGGTCCCTTGAATCCTGGGGTGGGGCAACCTTTGATTCTTGTATTCGATTTTTAGGTGAAGATCCTTGGGATCGAATTCGAGAGTTGAAGAAGGCGATGCCCAATACCCCACAGCAGATGCTACTGAGAGGCCAGAATCTGCTTGGGTATCGACATTACGCCGATGACGTTGTTGACAAGTTTGTCGAGCGAGCTGTTGAGAATGGCGTCGAGGTATTTCGGGTGTTCGATGCAATGAATGACCCGCGAAATTTACAGCGTGCAATGGAAGCTGTGCGTAAACAGAAGGCACATGCCCAAGGCACCATTTCTTTTACGACCAGCCCGGTTCACACAACAGATAATTGGCTGGCACTGGCAAGACAGATTGAAGACATGGGCGCGGCCTCTATCTGCATTAAAGACATGTCTGGAATTTTAACCCCTTATGATGCTTATGAGTTGATTACCCAGATGAAGGCGTCGCTGGAGATTCCGATTTCTCTTCATACTCATGCCACTTCAGGTCTATCATCAATGACACAGCTAAAAGCGATTGAGGCTGGGATTGATTTTATTGATACAGCGATCTCGTCCATGTCCATGACTTATGGACACTCCCCGACTGAAGCTCTCGTTGCGGCATTGAAAGGAACCGAGCGTGACCCAGGACTGGATCTGGAATTGCTGGAAGAAATAGCGACCTATTTCCGCAAGATTCGTAAGAAGTATTCCAAGTTTGAAGGGCAGTTGCGTGGTACTGACACTCGCATTTTGATCGCTCAGGTTCCTGGGGGAATGCTGACGAACATGGAAGGGCAGTTAAAAGAGCAGGGTGCGGCAGATAAATTTGATGATGTGCTAGCGGAAATCCCTCGTGTTCGTAAGGATCTTGGTTATATTCCATTGGTAACGCCTACTTCACAGATTGTCGGTACGCAGGCTGTTCTTAATGTCCTAACCGGCGAACGCTATAAGTCAATTTCCAAGGAAACACAAGCTATTCTGAAGGGTGAGTATGGCGCCGCTCCTGCATCATTCGATACTGATCTGCAGGCTAGGGTATTGGATGGCAATGAGGCAATTACTTGCCGACCTGCAGACTTGCTTGAGCATGAAATGGATAGGCTGACGGCTGAACTGAAAGCAACAGCGGCAGACAAAGGCATCAAGCTGGCAGAAAATGAAGTTGATGATGTTTTGATCTGTGCGTTATTTCCGCAAATTGGTCTCAAGTTCCTTGAAAATCGTGGTAATCCTTCAGCCTTCGAAGCGGTACCAACCGAGGAGAGTGCTGCTCCTGCTGCTAAAAAAGAAGTCGGCTCTGGCGTCTATACGGTGGATGTGAATGGTAAATCCTATGTTGCTGAAGTGAATGGTGCCGGTGATGTCAATGTCAGCATTAATGGTAAAACCTATACGACCAAAGTGTCGGAAGGTGGTGAAGTCTCAGCAGCCCCCATTGAAGATAGTTCTGGAGTGGAAATTCCAGCACCGTTGGCTGGTAATATCTTCAAAGTGTTGGTTGCGCCAGGCGATGTTGTTGAAGAAGGTCAGGTTGTGATGATTCTCGAGGCCATGAAAATGGAAACGGAAGTCAGCGCTTTTCAGGCGGGTACAGTAAGCAGCGTCTCTGTTAAAGAAGGTGATTCTGTTTCTGTTGGTGACACATTGCTGACATTGTAAGGAGCAGAAGTATGGAAAAATTCCAACAACTGATTCAAGATTCCGGCTTTTATAATCTGGAGCTTGGTCAGGCGGCTATGATGGTCGTCGGTCTGGTTCTTATTTATCTGGCAATTGCTCGCCGATTCGAACCGCTTTTGCTTCTGCCTATTGGTTTTGGCACTTTGCTGGTCAATATTCCAGGTGCTGAGATGGGTGGTGAGCACGGCTTGTTGCACCTCATCTCGGTTGTCGGTATTACCAGTGGCGTCTTTCCATTACTCATCTTTATGGGCGTTGGTGCGATGACAGATTTTGGTCCACTTCTGGCCAACCCAAAAACCCTGTTACTTGGAGCTGCTGCTCAGTTTGGAATTTTTGGAACGATCATAGGTGCAGTATGGATGAGCTCGATGGGGTGGGTCGACTTCTCTCTTCAGGATGCTGCAGCAATTGGTATTATTGGTGGCGCAGATGGGCCAACATCCATTTTTGTAGCCAGCCGACTGGCACCGGAACTGCTTGGAGCAATAGCTGTTGCAGCATACAGTTATATGGCGCTGGTACCGTTGATCCAACCGCCTATCATGAAGCTGCTCACAACTGAGCATGAGCGCAAAATCAAGATGACGCAGCTACGGGCAGTCTCCAAGCGGGAAAAAATTGTTTTTCCCATTGTTGTATTGTTTCTGGTTGCACTGTTTTTGCCGTCTGCAGCGCCGTTATTGGGTATGTTCTGTTTCGGTAATCTTATGAAGGAATCAATGGTTGTTGATCGATTGAGTGATACCGCGCAAAACGCGTTGATGAATACTGTAACTATCATGTTGGGACTGGCAGTTGGCTCAAAAATGAGTTCTGAGGCTTTCTTGAATGTGGAGACATTAGGTATCTTATCATTAGGTTTAATTGCATTCTGTGTGGGCACTGCCTCAGGGGTGTTGATGGCCAAGCTTATGAATCTGATGAGCAAAATACCTGTCAATCCATTGATCGGCTCGGCTGGAGTCTCTGCTGTACCGATGGCCGCGCGAGTTTCCAATAAGGTTGGACTGGAGGCTAATAACCAGAATTTCCTGTTGATGCATGCAATGGGCCCTAATGTTGCTGGGGTTATCGGCTCGGCAGTTGCCGCAGGTGTCCTCCTGTCTTATTTTGGCTGAATAATTGATGTTTTGTTTAAAAAACCATGCTTCGAAGCATGGTTTTTTTTCGGCAATTATTGTGGCATTGTTGCTGTATTTTCACGGCCCGGTTTATTCCGCACATACGGCTAATTATTCTCCCAGTATTCTAACCAGTATCGGTATTTTCGGGACCTTTTTAGGCGTTGCACTTGGCCTTGCTGGCTTTGATCCCAATGCTATTGAAGACTCAGTTCCTCAATTATTGGAAGGCCTGAAAACAGCATTCTGGACATCAATTTTCGGTTTGATGGGCGCGCTGTCAATCAAGTTCCGATATGCCATGGCGAGCATGAGGGTTCGAGCACACAGGGAGTCGAAGTTGACAGCAACGATGGATGATCTGGCCTGGCATCTGCAACGCATTGGTGATGCCGTTGATGTTGGTGAAAAAGTCAACTGGATGGCGTGGCGCTCCCAGCAAGATATTGCTGCCAATGAAAGGCATGAAAACCTCATTAATGTGCTGCAACGCTATCAGGTTGAGATGACTGAGGCTAACCAGGTTGCTCTGGAGAAAGCCATTACCCATGTAATGCGTGAGTTCAATACACGTATTGAAGAGCAGTATGGTGATAACTTCAAGCGGCTTAATGAGGCCGTAGGCCAGATGCTCACCTGGCAGGATGGTTATAAAAAGCAACTTGAAGACTTGATGTCTGCCAATGAACGAAGTGCACAATCCTCAGTGACAGCAGCGGAGTCGTTTGAGCGCCTAATCACTCAGACTCGATCTTTCACCTCTGTTGCTGAGGATATGGAAACACTGCTTAATGCTTTGCAATCACAAAGTGAAAACCTGAGAGAATACCTCACTACTTTTTCCAGCCTTATTGTCGATGCGCAACAGGGATTACCTCAACTGGAAGAGCGCATTTTACTATTGACCAAAGGGTTGCAGGAACTGGTGGAGGGGCAGTCCGATCAAATGAGATCTTTGCTCGAAAAGACCGCTTCAGGCATTCAGCAAACGAGCGAAAAAGTATCTGACCTGTTGTTGGAGGGGACTCAACAATCCCAGCAAGCGATTCAAACTCAGCTTGTTGCCATCCTTGAACGAAACAATCAACAGCTTTCCGCGTTGGAATCCGGAATGCAAGCTGAGTTGAATAAAGCACTCATGTCTTTTGGTTATCAGTTGACTGCTTTGTCAGAGAAATTTGTCAATGACTACATGCCATTAACCGACAAGCTGCAAGACCTCATTAAGTTGGCTGAGACTGCAAATGCGCAACGATGAAGAATACATTGAGCAGGAAGAGCACTGGGTTTCCGTCAGTGATTTGATGGCTGGATTAATGATGGTCTTCTTGCTGGTTTCGATTGTATTCATGGTGAATGCGGAGATTGAGCGAAATAAGATCCGTGATGTCGCTATTTTATACGATCACCTTCGTACTCAGTTATATCAAGACTTAAAGCGAGAATTCGATCCGAATCTGGAGCGTTGGGGTGCTGAGATTAATCCTGACCTCAGTATTCGCTTTGGTCGGCCAGAGTTGATTTTTGATAAAGGGAAAAATGTACTTAAGGAAGAGTTCAAAGTGATTCTTGAGGATTTCTTTCCCAGATACTTATCTATAATTACAGCTGATAAGTATCGGCATGATATAGCAGAAGTCAGGATTGAAGGGCATACCTCCACTGGCTGGGTGAATCGTTCTGAAGATGATGCTTATATTCTTAATATGGGACTGAGTCAGGCAAGAACACGTTCCACTTTGGAATTTTTGTTACAACTCCCAGAAGTGCAAACTGAAAAAAATTGGTTAAAAGAACACATGACTGCGAATGGCTTATCATCTTCCAAGCCTCTTTTGTTAGAAAATGGTGTCGAGGATTCAGAACGATCCCGACGAGTTGAATTTCGGCTGCGTACCGATGCTGAGAGTCGCATTGCGACAATTTTGAATAAATATAAATGATATGCCGCTCACGGATTTTTTAAACTTTGATCCATTTAATCAACTTCGGATGAAGATGGGAGCAGCCGATCTGGGTAGCTTTGAGCTGTTTGACCCGAATTGGCACTTGACTGGAATGGAGCGTTCTCAGCTTGAGCGTGAAGGGCTAGAGGTATCTGCTTTTCAGCTTCAGATGCTATTGGATTTCACTCTGGTTTACAAAAACTCAAGAATCCTGCTTGAGGATAAAACCTGTTTCCATGTTGCCCGTTGCGGTCAGCTTTCCATTTCGGACAGATGTACTATTGCGACGTCACAAAGAGGGTTGAATTCGAGTTCTCAGGTTTGCCAAGCCTGCCTGCAGCGCTTAGGGTTTAATGGTTACGATATGACCAAGGCTAGGCGTGAGGCATACAGCCATAAGGTACTGGAAACATTTCAGTTATCATCCTTCTGGAAGCAGTATCCAATGTATCCCGTATCTGAGAAGCGCGATAAGCGAAAGTCCCTTGAGGATGGCTCTGTTACAAAATAGTCATATCTGTCGATATAGAATTGCCACTATTCATCATGAGGATTAACCGGCATGGCCTTAGCAAAATATTTATTCTGTTCTTTTGCACTGTTGATGGCTGGTTGTGCCACAATGCAGTTGCCGCAAAACCTTTCTACAGCCGTGTTAGATAGTGACGATTTACAAACGGTGAGTGATGGCTTGCCCAGCTACTTGTTATTGGTGGATGCTCTCACATTGACTTATCCGAAAAACGAACAGTTGCAGTTAACCGCCGCTTCTTTAAATAGTGCCTATGCTGGCGTTTTTATTCCTGAAAACCAAAGTACTCGCCGCAAACAAATGTCTCTTAAAGCATTGCAATATGCGTTTGATGCATTCTGCCTGCATGATAAAAATGCCTGTGCTTTACGTGAGTTGGATATTGAGGCCTTGGCTCAGGAGCTTCCTCGGTGGAACAAAGAAAAGGACCTTCCTTTTCTCTATACGCTTGGAACGGCCTGGGCCAGCTACATTCAAGTGAACTCTGATGATTGGTTGGTCATTGCCGAACTGGGGAAAGCAGAGGCCATACTGAAGCAGGTTGTCGCTCTACAGCCGGATTATGAATTAGGTACTGCCCAGCTATATCTCGGGGTCATGAACAGTATCCTACCACCTAGCCTGGGTGGTAAGCCTGACGTTGCCAGAGACTATTATGAGGCAGCTTTACAGGCCGGTGACGGCAAGAATCTTATTATTTACGTATATTACGCATCTAACTTTGCAAGATTGATATTTGATCAGGAATTGCACGATTCTCTGTTAAATACGGCATTAAATCTGGAAGCCGATGTGCCGGGTTATACCTTGCAAAATACTTTTGCTCAGAAATTGGCCAGGGATTTGTTGGCGACTTCGAATGACTATTTTTAGAGGCTGATATGCGATCATTTATTGTGGCAATGTTATTTATTGCCATGTTGGCACCGGCACAAGCGCTAACATTAAAAATTTCAACGGAGTATCCAGATGGTAACTTTGTTCTGAAAGAGCTGCGTCAAGCTGGTGACGATGTAGAGAAGCGCACTGATGGGCGAATCAGGTTCAAATTCTATCCTGGCGGCGTGATGGGCAACGCAGCAGCTGTCTTAAGGAAGATTCGTATTGGCCAACTGCACGGAGCTTTTATACAATCTGGTGCGTTAGCTAACCTGAATCCTGATTCTCAAGTCTTGAATGCTCCGTTGTTGTTCAGAAATTTTGAGGAAGTGGATATTGTCAGAGCCCAGTTGGACAGCGAAATAGAAAAAGGATACCAGCAATCAGGCTGGCATACCTTTGGTCTGGTTGAGGGAGGGTTTGCTTATGCAATGACCAACAAGCCAGCTACGAATCTGAGTGTGCTTCGAGAGCAAAAGATATGGTTGCCAGCAAATGACCCCCTGTCCGAGAAAATTGCCAGCACATTCAAGATAAATCCCATTGTTTTGAATATTTCCGATGTCCTAACGGCCCTGCAAACCGGTGCTATTGATGCAATTGTGGCACCACCTGTCGGTGCTATTGCATTGCAGTGGCATTCAAAACTTGGTTATTTGACCGATGCTCCTTTTATGTACACTTACGGTATTGTGGCGGTTAGCGAAAAGGCGCTTAGGAAAGTTTCGGTTGAAGATCTGCAGATATTAACAGAAGAATTTACTGCCGCCAGCCAAAGTATTGATCAACAGGCTCGCCGGGATAATCTCGATGCTTTTGATGCTTTGCAGCAGTTGGGTATTGAAGTTGTTAACTTGTCTTCGCAAGCCAGGAATAGTATTGAGTTGGAAGCTCAAGGTGCCACTCAAGAGTTGATTAGATCAGGCGAGTTCGGATCAGAAATTTATCAGCATGTCGTTGATGTTTTGTCAGAATATCGTAATGAATAGTCATTCCAGGCTGATTGCCTGTGCTCGAACAATCGCTATTGTCGAAAATCTGTTACTAGCCGTTATTTTGCTGCTGATTATCCTGTTGGCAGTGATACAGATTTTGTTGCGTAACCTGTTTGATACCAGTTTTTTCTGGATAGACCCCTTTAATCGCCTAATGGTTTTATGGTTGGCCATTTTGGGTGCAATGGTTGCCACTCGTGAACGTGAGCATATTTCGATAGATATAATTCAGCATTACGTTAAAGGTGTTTTTGGGCGCATCTTGTTGTTGATAGGTAATGTGTTTGCAGCATTCGTCTGCTTGCTGATGAGCTACCACTCTGGCCGGTTTGTGTATCTTGAATATCTTGATGGAATACAGACATTTGCGAGTTTGCCAGCTTGGCCATTTGAGTTGATTCTTCCACTTGGGATGTTTGTTATTGCGGTACGGTTTTTATTTGCTATCGCTAAGCCTGCTAGTGAGACGGCTGAATGAAGTTTGCTCTGGTCATAATAACCCTGATTGCAGCCGTGCTCGGAGCGCCATTGTTTACTGTCATTTTATCCGGAGCGGGTGTTGGTTTCTGGTTGTCTGATATCGACCTTATGGTGTTGCCGATAGAGCTATATCGCCTCACTGAAAACACACTATTGGTCGCCTTGCCCATGTTTACATTTGCAGGTTATTTGCTCAGTGAGAGCAAGGCGGCGGATCGTTTGGTGGCTCTGTCTAGTGCTTTATTGGGTTGGCTTCCAGGCGGTATGATTCTTATCTCTTTGCTGGCCTGTGCGTTTTTTACCATGCTGACAGGTGGCTCTGGTGTCACTATTGTGGCATTAGGGGCTTTGCTTTTGCCGGCTTTGCAGCGTTCTGGCTATGAAGAGCGGTATGCTCTTGGTCTGATCACTTCATCGGGCAGCCTCGGGTTACTTTTACCTCCGGCAATACCGCTGATCCTTTATGGTGTTGTTGCTCAGCAAATGGACATCGCCAATGTTGATATTAAAGATCTGTTTTTAGCAGGTTTGTTTCCTGCGCTATTGATGGTTCTTGCATTGTGGGGGTATGGACTGTGGAGCCAGCGTGGCCGCAATATGCCGTTAATTCCTTTTAGTGGTTCGGCGCTTAAAAAAGAGCTGACTGCTTCTAAATGGGAATTGGCAATTCCTCTTATTGTTATTGGTGGGTTGGTTTCTGGGTGGTTAGTGATTTCCGATATCGCTGCCATTATTGCCCTTTACGTATTGATAATCGAAGTATTGATTTATCGGGATGTGTCTTGGCGCAGGTTGCCTGCTATCGCTGCTGAGTCTATGAAAATGGTCGGGGGAATCCTGCTGATTCTCGGTGTGGCATTAGCATTTACTAACCTTTTGGTCGACTTGGAGGTTCCTTCCGCTGTTTTTGAATTTATTCAGGCTCATATTCATTCTCGCTGGGCATTCCTGCTGTGTCTGAATATTGGTTTGCTGGTATTGGGGGCGATATTAGACATATTTGCTGCTCTTATTATTGTGATTCCTTTGATATTGCCAGTTGCTTTGGAATATGGCGTTGATCCCATCCATCTAGGGATCATATTCGTCGCAAATATGCAGATAGGCTATTTCACTCCGCCGGTTGGTATGAACCTTTTCATTGCGGCATACCGATTCAAAAAGTCAATTACCGAGTTATATGTTGCTACTACTCCTATGATGCTGGTGTTACTGGTCATTGTTTTGTTGATTACCTTTTGTCCCGTGATAGTCTTGTTTCCTGTAAATTAAAAAAACATAAAGAAAGTCGGCTAAATGTTTGACTTAATTAGGAAAATCGATAAAATGCGCCTCACTTTTTCGAGAGCTGATCGTTGTTGGTTGAAAAAATCCGCATTGGTTAAGCGTACTTGGGAATAGATGTCGGAAGACACTAAATTCAGCGTTATGGGTGTGTAGCTCAGCTGGGAGAGCATCGCCCTTACAAGGCGAGGGTCAGCGGTTCGATCCCGTTCACACCCACCATGATGCGGAGCGGTAGTTCAGTTGGTTAGAATACCGGCCTGTCACGCCGGGGGTCGCGGGTTCGAGTCCCGTCCGTTCCGCCATTTCCCTCAATATATAGAGG
>JARRJP010000015.1:0-962 GCA_037389025.1 Reinekea sp.
TCATATAGAGACTCCCCCCGCCCCGGCTGCAAATGACCATCGTCGGTCACATAGCGGCTAATAGGGATATCCCCGGAACACTCCATTATCGGCACACCTTTTGCGTAGTTATCAAGACTTTCCAGGAAGGGGTCTTGATCCGTGTAGAGCTGGCTCACACCAATATAGTGCAACGCCTGATCAACCCGCTGTCGGTCTTCCGGACGAAGGCTGTTGTATAGAAATTCCCCTCGTCCTGGCTGCAAAGAACCATCCTCAGTAATATAGGTTCCGAGGCCACTAGAGGTATGCCTGGAACATTGCTCCAACGAAAGTCCGCTCCCCGCATACATCTCAAGCCCCTGCATGATCCGTGTCAACTTCGCCTCCGACGGCATATAATGGCGACGGGTGCTCATCGCCAGATTGAACCTCGCCCTCTCCTCCGGTAACAGGTAATTGTCGTACAAAGTCCGCCCCTCTCCAGTCAGTTTGCCATCGTTGGTGAGATAATCTTTAAAATCGAGGGTTGTAGAACAATCTTCCAACGGAAAGCCCTGCTCATAGTTACCAAAGCCTAATAAGAGCTGTTCGCGAACCCAATAATTAGACTTAGGCGTCGACGCCCCTCCTGCCGATACCCCTGCAGACGTTTGCCCGGCCTCGGAGGCGTATTGAGCGTTCTCCTGGTGTACCTGGCTGTAGTAGTCGTCAGTGTGGTAGATGTTAAAACTATTGTGAGTTCTCTCCATGTGAGCTTCCTCCATTTAATAAATGAGTGCTTGTTTAACCTGAATCCGCGATCCCATAGCGCCGCTATGGAGTCACGGATTCAGGTTTAATAGATGACTGCTCAACCGCCCTGACGGTATCCCTGTCAACAGGATATTGGTAGGTCCGCGACTCCAAAAGTTCCGGCACGGCCTGACCGGTGTAGTTTTTCGATCAGTCGTCCGCCCTTGCGCGTAAAAGCCCCTCCGGGG
>JARRJP010000015.1:984-60009 GCA_037389025.1 Reinekea sp.
TCATATAGAGACTCCCCCCGCCCCGGCTGCAAATGACCATCGTCGGTCACATAGCGGCTAATAGGGATATCCCCGGAACACTCCATTATCGGCACACCTCTTGCGTAGTTATCAAGACTTGCCAGGAAGGGGCGTTGAGCCTTGTGGCGTTGTCTCTCACCAATAAAGTGCAACGCATAATCAACCTCTATTCGCTGTCCCAGATTAAGGCTGTTGTATAGAGATTCCCCCCGCCCCGGCTGCAAATAACCATCGTCGGTAATATAACGGTCGAGGTTAATAGAGGCTTGCCTGGAACAGCGTTTCAACGAAAGCCCGCTCTGCGCATATAGATCAAGGCCTTCCAGGAACCGTGCTACCTTAGTCCCCTGCGGCATATTATGCATCTCACTACGGAGCAGCAACGCCCGATTAACCTTCTGCTGCTCACGCGGTGATAGGTTATTGCACAAAGCCCGCCCCTCTCCTGTCAGCTTGCCATCCTCGGTGACATAAACTTCAAAATCGAGGGTTGCAGAACAATCTTTCAACGGAACGTCCCACGCATACTTACTTAGGCCTGACAAGAACTGTTCGCCAACCTGCGCGTTAGCCGTCGACGCCCCTGACGTTTGCCCGGCCTCGGAGGCGTATTGAGCGTTCTCCTGGTGTACCTGGCTGTAGTAGTCAGTGTGGTAGTTGTTAAAACTATTATGAGTTCTCTCCATGAGAGCTTCCCCCATTGAATAAATGAGTGTTTGTTTAACCTGAATCCGTGATCCCATAGCGGTGCTGTGTGCAAGCCATTGATTCTTCTTTGCTTCCCAAAAATCGGGGGGAACCTATGGCTGAACCTGCAATTTTGAAAAACAAATAGAAATCAAGCTTTTACACTCTGCATCCACTGAAGGAGTCACGGATTCAGGTTAGATTTAATAGATGACTGCTCAACCGCCCTGACGGTATCCCTGTCAATAAGACATTGGTAGGTCCGCAACTCCAAAAGTTCCGGCACGGCCTGACCGGTGTAGTTTCCATGACCGGTGTAGTTTTTTCGATCAGTCGTCCGCCCTTGCGCGCACCTTCCGGGGTGAGGTAGATGATGACCTTCTTCGTCAAGCCGGACTGATTTGCGCACGCCTGAAGGGGCCGCTGCGGCACGATTCAAACGTGGCCATGAATTTGGCCACGTCCCTAGAGGTAAGTTGAGCGATGATCTCTCACCTCATCATCGCTGGAAATACGTTGGCTGATAACCTCCCACTTCTCTTTGCTGGACATACGCTGAGCGATTAGCTGACACCTTTCTTCGGGCGAGCAACGCAGCATCAAGCCGATCTGCTTCATTATCACTAAGGATGTCATATAAAGACTCCCCCCGGTCCTCCAAATAACCATCGTCGGTCACATAGCGGCTAAAAGGGACATCCCCGGAACATGCCGTTATCGGCGCACCTCTTGCGTAGTTCTCAAGACTTGCCATGAAGGGTATTCTATCCATGTGGAGTTGCCTCTCACCAATAAAGCGCAACGCCAGATCAACAGTTATCTGGTCTTCCATACTAAGGCTGTTGTATAGAGCTTCCCCCTGCCCCGGCTGCAAATTACCATCGTCGGTAATATAGCGATTGAGGTTAATAGAGGCCTCCTGGGAACTTTGTTCCAACATAAGCCCGCCCCGCTCACATAGCTCAAGGCCTGCCAGGAACCGCCCCACCTTAACCTCCTGCGGCATATAATACATATCACCACGGAGCTGCAACGCCCGATTAACCTGCCACTGCTCACCCGGTGGCAGGTTATTGCACAAAGCCTGCCCCTCTCCAGTCAGTTTGCCATCGTCGGTAACATAAACTTCAAAATCGAGAGTTGCAGAACAATCTTTCAACGGAGCGTCCTGGGCATACTTATTAAGGCCCGCCAGAAACTGTTCGCCAACCCGCATGTTAGCCGCCGATGCCCCTGACGTTTGCCCAACCCCGGGCTGGGAGGCGTACTGAGCGTTCTCCTGATGTGCCTGGCTGTAGTAGTTAGCGCTGTAGTTGTGAAAACTATTATGAGTTCTCTCCATGTGAGTACCCTCCATTTAATAAATGAGTGTTTGTTTAACCTGAATCTGTAACTCCACAGCAGCGCAGTGCACAAGCCATTGATTCCTCTCCAAAAAATCGGGGTGAGCCTATGGGGGCACCCTGTATCCACTGAGGAAGTTACAGATTCAGATTTAATAGATGACTTGTTCAACCGCCCTGACGGCATCCCTGTCAATAACCTGAATCCGTGACTCCATAGCGGCGCAGTGCGTAAGCCAGCATCCACTGAAGGAGTCACGGATTCAGGAATAAGATATTGGTGGGTCCGCGACTCCAAAGGTTCCGCACGGCCTGACCGGTGTAGCTTTTCGATCAGTCGTCCGCCCTTGCGCGTATAAAGCTCCCTCCGGGGTGAGGTAGGTGATAACCGGATTGATTTCGGCATGCCTGAGGGGGCTAGTGTAGTGTCTTGAACCTGAATCCGTGACTTCTTCAGTGGATGCCGGGTGTAAGAGCTTGATTTCTATTTGTTTTTCAAAAATCGCAGGTGCACCCATAGGTTCACTCCGATTTTTGGGAAGCAAATAGGAATCAATGGCTTACAGACTGCGACGCTATGGAGTCACGGATTCAGGTTCAAGACACCACACGAGCCGTTACGGTACGGTTCAAACGTGACCATAAATTTGGCCACGTTCCTGGAAGGAGGTTGAGCGATGGTCTCACCTACTTCGCGGGAAGTACGGTGAGTGATTGCCTCCCACCTCTCTTCGCTGGACGTACGCTGAGCGATTACCTATCACCTCTCTTCGGACGGTCAACGCCTGATCAACCCGCTCTCTGTCATCACTACTAAGGCTATTGTATAGCGATTCCCCCGGCCCCGGCTGCAAATGACCATCGTCGGTAATATAGCGGTTAATAGGGATATCCCTGGAACAGTCCATTGCCGACACGCCTCTTACATAGTTCTCAAGACTTGCCAGGAAACCTTCCTCAACCCGGGCGCTACTCGTAAATTGGTTTATACGACGAGAGTGCAACGCCAGATCAACCCGCTGCTGCTCATCCCGTGACAGATTAGATCTGTACAAGGCGTGCCCCTCTCTAGTCAGTCTGCCAGAGTTGGTGACCAGGCATCCAAATTCGAGGGTTGTAGAACATTCATTCAACGGAACGCCCTGCGCATATCTCTCAAGGCCTGCCAGGAACTGTACTTTAACCCGCTCGTTAGCCATTGATGCACTTGCCGATACCCCTGAGGTTTGCCCAGCCTCGGGCTGGGAGGCGTATTGAGCGTTTTCCTGGGATGCCTGACTGTAGTAATGGTCAATATTGTAGTTGTAAAGACCATAATTATTATTCCCCTCCATGTGCGTTTCCTCTAGTTAGTAAATGAGTGTTTGCTTAATACCTGAATCCGTGACTCCATCGCGGCACAGTGCGCAAGCTATTGATTTCTCTTTGCTTCCCAAAAATTTCAATGAACCTATGGCACCTGCAATTTTTGAAAAACAAATAAAAATCAAGCTCTTACACCCTGCATCCATTTTGAAGTCACGGATTCAGGTAATAGATGACTGTTCAACCGCCCCAACAGAATACCTGTCAATAAGATATGGGTGGTTCCGATGACGCCAAAGGTCCCGGCACGGCCTGACCGGTCAACGGAGAATTTTGAGCAGTCCTAACAAGACAGGCACTCAGTCCTCACAAGACAGGCACTCTAACTTGATAAAACCGTCCAGCCCTTTGCGGAAATCCGCTGGTTGGGTGGCGAGTAAAATCGGGGTGGCGTGGGTCATCTGGATCATTGTGCCGTTCCTCGGACAGGCGACAGTCCCTGAGCCAACGCGGTGAGCTGCGCCAGCGAGAACTCGCCGTTGACCTGAAGTGTTTCGCCACAGGCATAGGTCAGAGTGAAGCAGGAAAGTGATGCGGAATGATCCGGTAAGGATTGAGTGTCCAGGGCGACAAATGCGGGATGATCAGAAACAAAATATTCGGCAGCGGCTTGCCTGTTTTTGAGCATTTGGTAATTAATGTTCAGGGCTTTGATGAGATGACTTTTGCGATGTAAGGTCAATAATGTCAGCGCCTGACGGCGAAGGTGCTCAGGAACGGCGGTGCGTTTATTGGGTCGAGAGGCTCACCATTGGGCAAATTGCTGGGCGAGATCGTCGAGCGTGGTTTGGGTGTTGGTCTGTGTGGTCATGATGGTTCCTCATGGGTTGATGAGGTGAGTAAATCATGGGTTGGGGTGGGAAGTTGAGCTAGGGTGGCGTAAGCTCACAACAACTCAAATACAACGCCTGTTACCGCCCAAACTCCCATAATACGTTCTCCCAAATTATCCTTCATAACATTTGGCAAAATCTAGCCTGTTTTCCCACACTATCATCATAACTATTTTCAACCTGAATCCGTGACTCCAGAGTGGATGAAAAGTGTTAGAGCTTGATTTCTATTTTTTCGGAAATTGCAGATGCTCCCATAGGTTCACCCCTACTTTTGGGAAACAAAGAGGAAGCAATGGCTTGCGTACTGCGTCGCTATGGAGTCACGGGTTCAGGTAATGGTTATTCCACAGACACGACTAATATATCCGGCGGACGCATTTCATTTTCAAAGAAAATCCACAACTCTCTCGAACCTCACTATAGCGCCGTGCCCAGCCAATGCCATCAAATTGAATCTAGTACATATTAGTACTCACATCAACCATCCAGTATAAGCGGATGGAAAATAGTTCTGATAATCAATATCTTGTGCTGGCCCCATCGATACTTTCCTGGACGATCAGGCATCACCATTTTTGTGGTATGTTTTTATGACATACTGACCGTACTGAGCACCCGGATATTCCCTGGATACTCAGTATGGAGTGACTTGTTTTTATGATGCTCTCCACTCCAAGAATTCATAAAACAAAGCAAAAGCAACAACGAGTAAGTCATATTATTTTCGAACATTTCGATGCCATGAAGCTATGTTTCGATGAGACAGCCACTTCAACAGTCACAATTTAAAGCAGTAGAAGAATTTACCGAAGACGAGAAAAAATCAGCTAAGGAGTTATTGGACAGCTTAATTTTAAAACATACTGCCAATGGCATCCGATAGAAAAAGCCCGCAAATGCGGGCTTGAGTCTTACAAATGAGACCAGAAATTTATTCAGCGATTCAATTCATTATCTTGACAGAAACAGCACGTTTTGGAAGTGTGACAACCAACGCTTCAGTTTCGATAAAATTGGCTGTTGATCCGGTATTGTCATACACTCGACCACCTCAAATGCATATTCTGGCGAGCCTGGTCATCCATTCAGGCACTATTTGATCACCCTTATTGCGTTCAAGCGAATACTAACAATCTGAGTAAGGAAAACGTCCCATCACATTTTACCCGATTGCCCTTTTGCCTTGGAACCACTAGCCCGGAAAATTGCCCCATGACTTCGATCGTTGGTGAGACTTCCGGGTTAGGAGGTCTATTTCAGATAAAGGATAAAAACCTCAAGCCGCACCTTCTATAAAATCCTTAATCACACTGCTCAATGGACTGTCATCATCCGCAACCTGCCAGGCCCACATTTGAGATAAGGTATTGGATTCTTTAGCTGACAAGCCGATCTTGTAAAAAGTGTTGTAATAAGGGAAATCCTTAAACTCGCTGAAAATGTCAGCACTGCTCTCCTGCCCTGCCGCTATGGCCTGGCGCAATTCTTCATCAGCGATCTGATTCTGCCAGTTGAGCACCTTGGCATTTTGTATGTACAGCAGATGAACCGTCCGGCCTGCCGTGATATTAGCCAGTGGATTTTCTACGGTTGTGAGCGTTGTCTGATAGTATGCAGGTGCGGTATTTATCTTACTGTCGTCAACAGGCTGGCCTGGCTTTGCACCACAATTAGTTGCATAGAGGCCACAAACCAATTTGCAAAAAGGTGGACTACCGGATTCATCTGGTGAGTTATCAAATATTTCAATCAGGCTGGTAGAGACAAAGGCGTTGTTTGCCGGGTCTTTCTGTTGGATTGTAAACGGACTGAATTCTCCGGTTGTAGTATTAAATTGAATTCCAAAAAGTGGCGCGGCCTGGCTGCCAGCAATTTTGTATCTGTGTCTATGTTGTAACGGTGTGTCGGTGTTGTCGAAGGCAATCAGCCAGATAGGTGGCTGATTTTCCTTGCCGTTGTCCGTTTGCGCCAACATGCCTAAAATTCCAGTATTATCGAGAGTTCCACCATCTGTATATTGCATGGTTTGATTTGTGCTGTGGCTACCTAACGTCCAGTAGTTATACTCTGGAATAAAATCCGCTGGGTTGAAGTGATTGCTCTGTAAAAAATCCAACAATGCTTTCTCGATGTCATCCTCAATATCACCGTCCAGTCGCTCCAGTAGCGTTTTGCGTTTTTGCTTGGGTATCAGTTTTTTTATTTCCCTGGCCAATTCTGAGCGACTCCCCGCATCACTGATATGCTGATTGAAGTATGAGGCCAGAGTTTCAGCGAAAAAGGCGCTGGAGGTACTGACGCAGTCAATGAGTGAATAGGGTTGCGCAATGGTAACGGTTACCGGTGATTCGACAGCCTCATTCTGTTCCAGGGTTGAGTTATATCCATAGGACTCAACTGAGCCACCTCCAACAATCGAGCCATCCGGTACTTGCCCCTGTGCTCCTGCCGAGACCGGTGTTGCCTGATTGGGCAACTGCACTATATTGTTTTTTATTTCGGTCTGTACTGTTTTCATGATGTTGTCATTGATGATCAAAAACGGTCGACCAGCATGAACGTAGAAGAAGTTTTCAGTATCTGGAGCATCTGCAGGAAAATAATCGTTGGCGTAACTTGAGGACAAGGAAAATGAATTCCCGGATACCCAGGGTTCATGGCCTTTATCATTAAGCTGATAATGCTGCAGCACAAAGTTACTGACTATGCTGGCCCAAAGCCATTTGTAGCCAGATTCCTGATACCAGTAAATAAAGTAACCGGTCCATGCCATTAAGTCTGGCAATCCCATACTGGCGGGTGCCTTACCCAGGCTGTATTGACCAAGCTGATTTACATTCATTGCACCGCTGGCATCATTCAATGACAGTTTTGCTGGCGGATAGTAGCGACCCAAAAGGTCGTCGTCAGAGATGCTGTCCGGCATATAGGTGTATATACTTGATGCCCAAGTGCCACCAGAAACGGATGAAATATAACGAGCCTTGGAGGCAAGCTTCAATGTTTCCAGACCTAACAGCTGACCCCAGGCACAGGTCAAGGCACGAGAACCACCGCCAGAAAAACATAAACCAAGATTTGCTCGGCTCGAATCAGAAAACTCAAGTGTCGGATTATTACCGGCCTTTGAATATATATTAGCCTTATTGGTCATATTTGTTACTCTTGCAGGTTGAGAAATTCTGCGATAACTACAACCGATTCTGCCGACCCTTAGTCCTGCAACAGCAAGAAGAGTTTTTAACCACCATGGAAACGTCGAAATAATTCAAGGGCCGATGACAGACAATATAATCGCACGTTAAGTAATTTTTTCCGATCAAACCAAAGCCAGTTAAAACTCTTCAGGCAGTTACTTGAGATAGATTTAACGGCCTTTCTATTTTGGTTTGCTTTAGAACAAGATAGACAAGAAACTGTTTTTTTAAAAGCTCGCCAGGGTCAAATTTCGCTTGAAAACCTTTTCGAAATACAAATTCAGCCTTTTAAGGAGTAAGCTCGTCAGCCTAGACAATAACAGCAGTAGACAGATTAAACCTCCATGTCCGAATCACTCCCAATTGATACACTGAAATCTTCCGTCATGGACCACTGGCATCAAGGTGGTTTGATTGTCAGTGCACCACCGGGATCCGGTAAAACAACCCGACTACCGCTCTGGTTTTTAGAAGAAAGCGAGGCAAAAATTTATTTGCTGATCCCCAAACGTATTGCTGTCAAGCTTGCGGCACAGCAACTGAGCCGTAATCTGAAACAGACGATTGGTGAACAGGTTGGCTATCAGTTACGTAACGATCGCAAACTGTCAAAAAAGACTCAGCTTATCGTTACAACCTATGGCACCTTTTTGCAGATGCTGATTAATGATCCAGATCAGTTCACCAGCAGTACAATTATTTTCGATGAATTCCATGAGCGTTCACTGGATCAGGATGTCAGCTATGCGCTGGTAAACCATCTGGTTGATCACCTTGATGATTCGATTAAACGCATTTTCATGTCGGCAACAATGAATTCAGAAGCGATGGCACAACAGACTGGTCTTGCCCATCTGGCATCCGAAGGTCGTGCCTTTCCGGTAGAGGTTCACTATCAAAAAACAGATATCAAAGACACCAAAGCCATCGCCCGGTTTATTTATTCCTGCTGGCAGGACACTGAGGACCACCTGTTGGTATTTTGTCCCGGCATGGCGGAAATGCGCCGCATCGAACAGCATATTCCAGATAACACGCCCCGGTTGTTATTGCATAGCCAACTGAACAATACGCCGGATCTGGATCAATTGGAAACAGCGGACAGCCAGATTATTCTGGCAACCAATATTGCCGAAAGCAGCGTCACACTGGCACGCGTACACAGAGTCATTGACCTGGGCCTGGAACGGTTTGCCCGAACGCACCCGGTTACCGGGCTGACTGAACTGAAGACCCGCCGTATCAGCCGGGCCAGTGCCACCCAACGCGCTGGCCGGGCCGGCAGACTTCAGCCGGGCATCGCCTGGCGCCTATGGAGTGAGGATGAACATCAAGCTCTGCCACCCTATCAGGCACCGGAAATCCAGCAGGCAGAACTGACTCAGGCCGCTCTGCAATGCCTTGCCTGGGGAGCAAGCGCTGATGAGCTGAATTGGCTGGATGCACCCACACCAAGGCGTTGGCAATCAGGTCTCGATAAATTACTGGGCTGGCAGGCGGTTACACTCGATGGCAGCCTGACCTCACACGGGCAGGCAATGTTACAGATGGGCGTTGAACCCTGGCTGGCGCACTTGCTTTCGCTGGCACAGCAGGATCAGGTATTAGCAAGTGCGGCCGTTTTCGCAGCCCACCTCAGCCTGAGCCGGGAATTACAGTATGATCCATTCGTTGGCGTAAGAACCGCTCAGCTCAGCAACGATATTCGCAGCGAAGCCAGTGGTTTGTGCCAACGCTTGGGACAAAGGCTCACGGATGATATTGCGCCACT
This sequence comes from Reinekea sp., assembly GCA_037389025.1. Lineage (GTDB taxonomy): Bacteria > Pseudomonadota > Gammaproteobacteria > Pseudomonadales > Natronospirillaceae > Reinekea. The sequence continues at coordinate 10,205 of JARRJP010000015.1, forward strand.
CTCGCAAGCCTTTCTGATTAAAGCGATACCAGAAAGACTGATTCGCTGGCAGACTGAGCAGAATGGTCAATACTTTTCCGGTACGGCAACATGGCGCACCAAAGCGGATGAACCTGGTTGGGCATTATTATTGAGCGGTCAGAGGCAGGGGAAGCAGATTGTCGCGCAGCAAGTACTGACTATCACCGAAAGCGCTGTTTTTTCGGCCCTTAAGCCTGTTGATAAAGTATTGTTCCAGCCGGGTGAACGCGCCGAATTTATACGAAACCGCTATATCGGTCGGATTTTGCTCCTGTCCGAGCCAGTGACACCCGATACAGCAGAACGCGAAACGGCCTGGAAACAATACATACAAACTGCGGGCATGGCGGCTTTCCCGTGGTCCGATCAGTCCTCCGCACTACGCACCAGGTGGTTAGTTGCGCAAAAACTGGAAGCCAGATTTCCACGCTGGCCTTGTGAAAACGAACTGGCTTCGATGGCAAGCGACTTTTTTGCAGGTCTTAAAAAACTGGCAACACTGGATACCTACGCCATGTTGAAGGCTCGACTAGGTTATAACTGGACACAGTGGCTCGATGAAAATCTACCGGAATTCTGGCAGGCACCGTCAGGCCGTCATATTGCGATTGACTATGATGTGGATAATCAGAAAGCCAGCGTAGGGCTGAAGCTTCAGGAAGCCTTCGGTCTGCAGAGGCAGCCTTTGATTGCCGCTAAACAACCATTGACGCTCAATCTTCAGGCACCTAATGGCCGACCGGTAGCCAGTGTCACGGATATTTCATATTTCTGGCCTAACGTATATCCGGATGTGCGCAAGGAATTACGCGGCCGTTACGCCAAGCACCCCTGGCCGGAAGATCCGATTAACACAATGGCAACCATGAAAACCAATCGACAGTTACGCAGTGAATAGATGAATCGAATCGACAAAAGCAGCAAGCCACAGGTCAAAGGCCTGAGACGCCTGATCAGAGCGACGCGTTACAGTTGGCAAGGGTTATTGGCGACCGCCAAGCATGAAGAGGCTTTCCGTCAGGAACTGTTGTTTCTGTCCGTAGCATTGCTGGCAACACCATGGCTGGCACAAAGCTGGTTTCATGCCATTGCGCTGATTGGTTCGGTTATTTTGATTTTAATAGTGGAGCTGCTGAACAGCGCGATTGAAGCACTGGTGGATCGAGTCGGGCTGGAATTCAACGAATTGTCTGGAAGAGCCAAAGACATGGGCTCCGCTGCTGTCTTTCTCAGCATCACCTTAGCATCAATGATTTGGATAGTGTCGCTGGTTCAGCGGCTCTGGTAATGGCGATTCAGTGTCAGAACTCGTTGATTGGCCAGGCAGTCGCCGGGCGATCCTCAACGCGCTCGATCATTCCCAGTTCCTGCTGAAACTTGGCCATGATCATCATCGCTATTTCGAATTCGCTCTGCTCATCCAGACCTCTAGTCGTGATGGCAAAACAAATACGCCGTCGTGTTCGCAGATACGCACGAATATTGACGGAATCGGTCATGAAACGTTCAACGATTGGATGGAGCAGGTCAGGTTCATTGACCGGGTCGGAAAGCGTAAACCACCAAACTCGTTCCCAACACTGGGCAGCAAGACGAATACGTGGTGGCAAAGGAGGGTATTTTGACGCGCTATAAACAGGACTGTGTAACCGTCGAACACTGGCTTCCGTCATATTCGTTACCTCTTCTGTAAGAGTTCTTGAATTTGGCAGAGATGTCCATTCATCTGCTCAGATGCGGGTATTGAAGAACCACACAGGGGTCATTGTCAAATAATACGACATTCCAAATTCACTATAGTGACAAGTTCCCACTATTGCTTATTCTTTAACCAAAAACCTAGAATAGTTCACATCTTACATTGGTCAAGTAGGTGAATTTGAACAGGTTTTCCATTCTTGAACAGCCTTCTGGGCGTTTAAGCCTTACAATATACGTTATATAAAACCTGAATAATCTGCTCTGCTTCGGCTGAGGCAATACTGTAATACACGGTTTGCGCCTCCTTTCGAATACTCACCAGCTGATCTTTGCGCAACCGCGCCAGATGCTGGGATAATGCAGACTGACTCAGAGGAATGCGTTCGTTCAGCTCACCAACACACTTCTCGCCAGAAACCAGATTACACAGAATTAACAGGCGGCTTTCGTTGCTCAACGCCTTAAGCAGCGCAGCGGCATTCGCAGCATTGCTTTCTAATTGTTCGATAGGTAAATGCGACGTATCCATAATATGACCACAAACTACATAAAGGCCCCAATAGTAGGGCAAATTGATTTCGATGAGAATGCGAATATCGATTGATACCTGACACCTGTCATTCCATCGAACCGATGTCAACGTCGTGATGCTGACTTGGCACAGCGTCACTCATCACCTATTCTGGCGCGGGTTTCAACCAGCAGGAGTACAACAGATTGCAAGCTGTTCAAAAAGCACATAGCCATCGAATTCTTGGCTGCGTGATCTATGACACCCTTATTGTCATGGGATTACTGATGATTACCAGCTCTATCGCTGTCGGCTTCCATAAACTACTGTCCGGGCAGGATACGCTTGAACATTCGCGGCTATTCCAGGCCTATCTGCTGCTGGTAATCGCCCTGTACTTTATATACTTCTGGAAGCGCGCCGGGCAGACTGTCGGCATGAAAGCATGGCGTGTCAAACTGGTGAATCTTGCTGATCAGCCGCTAAGCTATCGGCAATTGATTATTCGCTGGCTAGTGGCTATTCCAGCTTATGCCTGCCTGCTGGTGGGTGTATTCTGGCAGTATTGGTCGCACGATGGGCTGAACTGGCATGATAAAGCCAGCAATACTAGGCTGGTATTTACACCCAAGCCGAACAAATAAGCCATAATCGTGGCACACTTTTTTAGTCGGAACGGGTTGTGATCCTTCCCGATGACCGGACTATCCAAAATAACAGTCAAAACAAATATAAGTCGAGTAGCTTCATATGAAAATTACCACTTCGCATCCCGATTTCACCAACCTCCAGCAGGATCTGCTGGCTGTGTTTTACTTTGACGACAAGGAAACCGAGAGCTTTAACGCTTTGAAAGCCGCTAACAGTCAATTACTGAATTCCCTGGTTGAGAAAAAGACCGTCAAGTCCGATGCTGGCCAACTGACAACACTGATTGGTCATACGGATCTGCCCGCTGCCCAGGTTGCAGTGATCGGTTGTGGCAAAGCGGAAGATTTCAACGAAGCGGCCTTCCTGAAAGTCATCAAGACACTGACCGGCGAGGCGAACAAAAATGAAGCAGAATCCATCGCATTGCCGATTGATGAAGTCAAACCAGAGGGTCGCACTGCTCAGTGGTGCATTGAAAAAGCCACCGAAACTGTGCTGACTTCGCTGTACCAATACGACTCGACCAAAAGCAAAAAGGCTGATCCGGTCTCAATCAAAGCAATTGAATTTCTGGCTGCTGAACAGAATCTGGATCTGGCCATCAAAACCGGTCGTTCCATCGCGCACGGCATTAATGTTGCCCGCGAGCTGGGCAATCTGCCGGCCAATGTCTGTGACCCAGACTATCTGGCTCAACAGGCGGAAGCATTGGCCGATGCCTATGATGAAATCGATATCGAAATCATCAATGAAGCTCAGATGGAAGAAATGGGCATGGGTGCTTTTATGGCAGTCTCACGCGGCAGTGAGAAAGAAGGCAAAATTATCATCTTGAAATACAACGGCGGTGGCGAAGATCAGCAACCTCACGTTCTGGTTGGCAAAGGGCTGACCTTTGACTCCGGTGGTATTTCAATCAAACCGGCAGCCGGTATGGAAGAGATGAAGTGGGATATGCTCGGTGCCGCTTCAGTATTTGGTGTCATGAATACGATGGGCGAACTGAAACCTGCACTGAATATTATTGGTGTCGTTGCAACGGCGGAAAACATGGTCAGCGGTGGCGCAACCCGTCCGGGCGATGTTGTCACTTGCATGAATGGCAAGACGGTTGAAATCATTAATACTGACGCCGAAGGTCGCTTGGTCCTGTGCGACACCCTGACCTATGTTGAGCGTTACAATCCGGCGTCAGTGATTGATATTGCTACGCTGACCGGCGCCATTGTGATTGGCCTGGGTCATCACGCCACGGCGGTTTATGCCAACGATGATGAACTGCAACAGAAGTTGGTTAGTGCCGGTATCGCAAGCTGGGATCGAGGCTGGCCGATGCCAATGTGGGAAGAATACAAAGAGGAATTGAAATCACCTTACGCTGATTTGCGCAATGTTGGCAGTCGGGCGGGCGGCTCAATTATCGCAGCATTGTACCTTTCTGAATTCACCCAAAACTACAAATGGGCTCATCTGGATATCGCTGGAACCGGTTGGAACACGGCTAAAGAAGGAGCCTCTGGTCGTCCGGTTGGGCTGTTGACTCAATATCTGTTGGATCGCATAAATTAACCAATTCCTGAATCCATGACTTCTTCAGTGGATGCAGGGTGTATGCCATTGATTTCTATTTGTTTTTCAAAAATTGCAGGTGCACCCATAGGTTCACCCAATTTTTGGGAAGCAAAGAGGAATCAATGGCTTGCACACTGCGCCGCTATGGAGTCACGGATTCAGGTCAGAAGCAACCTCAAAAGAAGAAGACGCGACCCTCGACCAAACACCACAGGCATCCACACATCGGACTGATGAGTCCACTGCTCTTTTCAAATCTATTCAGGTACATTGTAATCGTCCCGAATATTTTTAAACTACGGTGTGTTTATCCATAAAATCGCTGATAAAAAAATTGCACGGCTGGTACAAAAGGCTCTTGGCCGTAATCACAAGGTGCTTATTGCAGTAAACTCCGATGCAGACGCAGAACAGGTCAGCGATGCATTGTGGCGTGCCATACCTGAGTCATTTCTGGCACACACCTTTGTTCAGCAGGGTTATTATCAATTGCAGATTGGCACTGCTGATCAATGCGGAGAACATCATGATGTACTGATTAACCTGTGCACCACCATCCCTGATTATTTTTCCCGTTTCGAACGAGTTTTTGAGATTGTTTGTCAACATCAGGATGTTTTACCGGCAAGCCGCGAGCGCTACCGCTACTATTCTGATCATGGTTACGATATCTCCCGTCATGACCTTCGGACACAGGTTTAAACTGTTATGAGTGATCAGCCTTCAACCACACTGTCATTACTTCAGGATCTGGAAGCTATTCAGAAAAGCCTGAAAAAAATAACCGACAGCGCGATTGAAATACCAACCTTGGATGAAATTGTTAGCGAGTCACATCCCAAGTCACTCAACCCAAACAATCCTTTCCTATCCAGTTCGTCACTGTCTGAACTGATCCGCATCCGCAATGAAGCTGAAGCCCGAGCTGCCGAAGAGCTGGCCAACATTGGCAAAATTCGCTCCATTGAAGAAATTCTGATTCAAAGCCAACAGCAAATCATGGAAGGTGAGCCTGAGTCAGAAGTTGAACCTGAACCTGAACCCGAACCGCAAGGACCGGATCCTGAAGAGATAATCGAACGTCTGGAAAGTCTGTTCGAGACCTGGGTTGATCATTCCGTCAACCAATACCTGAAGATTTTTGAAAGTGAGCTACGTAACCATCTACAGCAGGATTTTCGGTCACTGGTGACCAGCTGGTATCTGGATCATAACCTGCCAATTCCGGAAAATTTCAAGAACCGCCATCCAGAAAAAGATGAAAAGGACGCCCCACGGAAAGGTGAAAGCGATCAACCCTAGTGTTGATGTTTGCGGAGGGTATGTTTCACCTGAATCCGTGACGTCAAAGTGGATGCAGGGTGTAACTATTTGTTTTTCAAAAATTGCAGGTGCACCTACAGGTTCACCCCAATTTTTGGGAAGTAAAGAGGAATCAATGGTTTGCGCACTGCGCCGCTATGAAGTCACGGATTCAGGTATCAATTAATACTATTTTGGTTTACGACTCCTTTGCTTCGGCGAATGGACTTTCCGCAACGGCGGAGCAGTTTTGTTAACATGCTTGCGTTTCGCAGGTGACTGATATTTTTTGGTCTGTTTAGCTGCGGCATCAGCCGGAACCAGTTGCTGCTCGCCATCGCCAATCAGTCGCTCAAGGCCCATTCGGTTCAGCGCGTCACGAATCAATTGCCAGCCGGATTTATCATGGTAACGCAGCAGTGCTTTTTGCAATTGGCGCTGCTCAATCTGCTTCACAATACTGACTCGACCGCTTTTGTAGCTGACTTTATGCAGCGGATTTTTGCCTGAATAGTACATCGCTGTTGCCAGACTCATCGGCGAAGGGTAAAAGGTCTGCACCTGATCCACTTTCATCTTGTGTCGTTTCAGCCAAAGTGCCAGATTGACCATATCTTCATCCTCACAACCGGGATGTGCGGCAATAAAATAAGGAATCAGATATTGTTTTTTACCTGCCTGTTTTGAGAAATCGTCAAACATCTTTTTGAAACGATCATAAGTGCCCATCCCCGGCTTCATCATCAGTTTAAGCGGCCGATCTTCGGTATGTTCCGGGGCAATTTTCAGATAACCACCGACATGATGGGTGACCAGTTCCTGAACGTATTCCGGATCCTCGACAGCCAGGTCATAACGCAGACCGGATGCAATCGAAACAGTATGAATACCCTCAACCTTTCGGACTTTGCGATACAGCCCGGTGGTTTGGGAATGATCAGTTTTGAGATTTTTGCAGATGGATGGATAAACGCAGCTAAGCCGACGACAGCTTGCCTGAATACTGTCGTCCCGACATTTCAGGGTATACATGTTCGCCGTTGGGCCACCCAGATCTGAAATACTGCCGCTAAAGCCGGGTACCTTTTCTTTCATCTCCTCAACTTCGCGCAAAATGGACTCATGCGAGCGGGATTGAATAATTCGCCCTTCGTGTTCAGTGATAGAACAAAAGGTACAACCACCGAAGCAGCCCCGCATGATATTAATAGAGGTTTTGATCATGTCATAAGCCGGAATTTTTGCTTTGCCATAGCTGGGGTGCGGAATACGTGCATATGGCAGATCAAAAACGCCATCCATTTCCTCGGTGGTTAACGGAATTGGCGGCGGATTAATCCAAACTTCTTTAACCCCATGTCTCTGCACCAGCGTGTGAGCATTATGCGGATTAGCTTCAACGTGTAGCACTCGGCTGGCATGGGCATACAGAGCCGGGTCGTTACGCACCTTTTCAAACGATGGCAAACGAATGCAGGTTTTATCATGGTCAGTTTTGAACTTTCGCTGCACCGGCATTGGAATCACTCGTACTGGCTGCACCTCTGGCTCAGCAATAGCCGAACGGCAACTGCCCTGCCCACCAGCAACATCCGTGATCGCCTGGCGCTGCTCATAAGGATTCGGCTCGGAAAACTCAGTGCTTTCAGTAATATTGTGCGGCCAGTCGATACGGCTGGAGTCGATCTCTGTCCAACCTCCAGGCACTTGATCACGAATAACCACGGTGCCGCGAATATCTTTCAGATCACCAATCGGAACACCATGCGCCAACTGATGACTGACCTCAACCAAGGCTCGCTCAGCATTGCCATACAACAGAATATCGGCATTAGAATCAAACAAAACGGAATGACGAACCTTATTGCTCCAGTAGTCGTACTGGGCAATGCGGCGCAAACTGGCTTCAATACCCCCTAAAACAATCGGCACATCGCTAAATGCTTCGCGACAGCGTTGGCTATACACCAACACCGCCCGGTCGGGTCGTTTGCCAGATTCATTATTAGGTGTGTAAGCATCGTCATTACGAACTTTCAGATCGGCCGTATAACGATTGATCATCGAATCCATATTCCCTGCGGTCACACCAAAATAGAGATTTGGTTTACCCAACGCCTTGAACGGTCCGGCACTTTTCCAGTCTGGCTGCGAGATAATCCCGACCCGATACCCCTGCGCTTCCAGCAACCGGCCAATCACTGCCATACCAAAACTGGGGTGATCGACATAGGCATCGCCAGTAATCAAAATAATATCGCAGCTGTCCCAGCCCAGTTCATCCATTTCTGCTCGGCTCATTGGTAGAAACGGGGCAGGATCAAAACAAGATGCCCAGAACTTTGGATACTTGAACAGATCAGGGGCAGTTTTAAACATCAGGTAATACCAGCGGAAATGAAAAGGCTGGAAAGTTTAGCAGATGTGAAAGGGAAAACGTGGAGGATGAGAGCTAAAACCTGAATCCGTGACGTCTAAGTGGATTCAGGTAGAAAAAATTCAATGCTGAAGCATGTTCAGGTTTTCACCACTAATCACTAAAAGTGATTAACCAACTTATATTCCGCTTGATAATTAACGTTAGGCCGTGAAATGATTTTCTTATCCGGCGTTGAGAGACGTATCGCAGCATTCACTGCAACAACGGAATCACAAGACCCATTATGAATATGGTTTAACGCAGCCGCTGTTAATGAATCACCAGCATCACCCCAAGGCAATATACCGTTCTCTGTCACCGTACACTGAGGTGCAATACCATCGTAATAATGACCTTCACCATTTGCGTTGATCGATTCAAAGTTAACAATGGAAAACACTTCACCTCCGTTTTCACCACTGCTGCAATAGGAGACTGGGTTCATTCCCATAGGCTTGCCACAAGTGGTTGAACCAATTTGGATGACATCGATATAGGGTTTGAGACTGTTAATCAGCAGTTCAGACGCCGAACAGCTCTGCTCCGATGTTAAAACATAGAGCCGACTCAGCGCTAAGTGGCTTGGTGTCTGAACCACTTTCAACCAGGAGTCTTTCATATAGTCAAACTCGACCACATGAGGTTTGTCCAGGTAATCGATGTGTATCAAATCCAAACCGATATCGGTTTGCGGAAGGATACTGCTGGCCAGTTTCTGAGCCAGATACACAGCCCCGCCGGGGTTCAGCCGAAGATCGACAATCAGCTCATCAACGTTCTGCTGCTTGAAATAACTGACAGCATCATCCAAATCCTGTTCACCGTATTGACCAAAGCGCTGATAGGAAAGATAACCGATATGACTGTCGGCATTATCAAAAACCTGATACGCCTGAACAGTTCTCACTGAAATAGTACCGCTCTCAATATATTGAGTCTTCTGAGTTTCGCCACTGGCTGGTTGCCAAACAAAGTCACTACCAGTCTTACCTTCTGGATGCTGCCAGACCAATGAACTCTGATTATTGTCGTACATATTGCTGACGTCAGCCGCAGTGTAACCATTAATTGAGAGTATTTTGTCACCACGGTTCATTCCCACTTGCCTTGCCGGGCCGTCGTGGATTTGGGTAATCATAAGCGCATGTTCGCTTGAATCGTATTGCCAGCTGAAGCCAAACCCGTCGTAATTACCCGATATAAAAGCGGAATTGTATTCATCACCGGTGACTGAGAAACTAAAGTGATCAATAGGCTCGTATCGGATGTCCCGAATCATGCTATAGGTGGAACTGTATTGTTCTATATCGACGGTCAGCGGTAGATGATCAGCGTAATAGTAATGGTCTTTGGCAAACTGAAAGGCCGTCCAGCGCAGGTATTCTGCCGAGCAGACTTCATAGCCGCCAGTGCCGTAATCATTAAGCTTATTAGAGGTGTCGCAGCTACAGACAATCAGACTGACTAAGGCCATTGCCGCAATTTTGATATTCATTGAATCTGTCCTTATCGTACTGCTCTGCTATAGGCCTTTCATAATTGGCCTTCTGGATTATAGCAAGACATGATCTGTTACTTTGTCAAAAAGTTCTTTGAAACAGCCTTAGAAAAAGAAAGGCAGCTTCAAATAAGCCGCTTTCATAGTAAGCAGTTTATCTTTTTTCCTGACCAAAGCCTGAATCCGTGACTCCAGAGTGGATTCAGCCAAAGGAAAACAAGTGCTCTCCCTCTCACTGAGCCTAACAGTACAGCTTTGCAAGTTGCCAAAAACTCTTCGCGACGTTAAAAAACAAATGTCTGTTCTCAAGCGGGATTATTGTTACAGGGAAGTAAAAGCTCATAATCCTTCGACATATGATACCGAAAGCCATAAACCGGCAAACCTTCCTGCAGAAAATCCAGATCAGTCGAACGCTGAAAACCCAGGCTTTCACATAATCGCCATGCTGCAATCATGGCAGTCGTTGTATGCAGAATTATTTGTTGATGATTAGCCTCTCTGGCAAGTTCAAAACAACAATTCACCAATTTACGGCCGATCCCCAGACCTCGCGCATTGGCATCAACTGCCAAAAAGCGTATACCGCAGGCATTTGGCTGGTGATCCGCAATACTTCCACTGCCATAAACCGACATGTTATCAAAGTAGGCAATGCAACCAAGTACATTTCCCAAATCAGAAACAGCAACCATTACGCGAATAGAATCCTGTTCTACCAACTCACCAACATGCTTTAGTGCTTCATAATAGCCCGGCTGCTCGTCAGGCAGAGGAAAACCTGGCAACTGACTATAAACGGATACCAGCAGCTCCGATAAGGCTTTATGCTCGCTTAGAAAAACATCACGAACGGTTATATTCATCGATTACCTCATAATCTTCCGCACTGCCCCCTCCGGCTAAATCAGATTTGAATAAAGGACAGTTCATGGTTAGAGAATAACGGGTTTGTGGTTGCAGGCCGGACACAAATGTCCGAAACCGATTAAAAACAGCATAAATCAAATTTATGGAATTTCAATTTTGAAAAAGTCACGGATTCAGGATACCCATATTATTATTCTCATTGATGAAATGGATGCACTTTATCAATACATAAACAATGAAACATTCATCTATGAGAAGTTTTGGACTACAAGCAAGCCTATTACAAGAGCAAAAAACGACACTGACATTTCGGGATAATCACTTAACAGATTCACCAACCTGAAGCATAAATGATTGGAAAGTATTTGAATGGAGAATTACAGGCATAAAAAAACCGAGTAACTTGACTCGGCTTTTATGTAATTTGGAGCGGGAAACGAGACTCAACCGGTCGACGCTCGATCGTGACCCCTTGGGGTCGCAGGCATAAAAAAACCGAGTAACTTGACTCGGCTTTTTTGTAATTTGGAGCGGGAAACGAGACTCGAACTCGCGACCCCAACCTTGGCAAGGTTGTGCTCTACCAACTGAGCTATTCCCGCAATGAATCAATCTTTCACTTTGATCCGTATTCTCAACTACATTAATGGCATCCCGTAGGGGACTCGAACCCCTGTTACCGCCGTGAAAGGGCGGTGTCCTAGGCCACTAGACGAACGGGACACTGTGTACCTCAAGAACGCTGGGTATAATAACGATATTTTTTTCCGATGCAACATTTTTCTTTTAAAAATCAATGGATTAACTGACCTTTTTTAACTCTCTGTCAATTTTCAGCTCGTAGCGGGAATGAAGCGTTTCCCAGGATGAGCATTGAGGACATTGCCAAACATTCTTCTCAGAATAAAATCCACATTCAGTACAGACATATTCATCACTATACTGGAGTGAGCTCTGTTTCAGGGTCGGTATCAATACATCCACTTCGGCCAGATCAACTTTACTGAATCGCTTCAACCATAGTTCTGTCAGGAAATAAGAATCACCAGTACGAACATAATCTTCCAGTTTTGCAAGCAGGTCAGCAGGTAGATCTTTGCTGTCTGTCAGAGACAGCGCTACCAGACGTTCAAATATTCGAACCGACGGGTGAATCTGATGCAAATAACGTAGAAACCGCTTGAATTCAGGTATTGAACTGTTTGCAACAGACAGCCGTTCCAATAAAGGCAATACCCGATCAACACGTTTGGCATCACGAATCAATAATTCTCGATAGACCTGAATCGCCTCATTTATCCGATTTTCTTCAGTCAACAATTCCGCCGCCAATAGCTCCGCACGTGAACTCACTCGCAGCCGACGGGCTTTTTTAAGTTCTTTTAATAAAACCGTTGCTCGCTTTTCTCTTCTGGATTGCTCAATGTATTCACAATAAAGATTAGCCAGCCTCAGGCCACCACTACCAGGTTGTCCATATTGTTCCACCAGCTCAACGGCACGATACCATTCCTGCTCACTTTCAAGAATTGCAAGCCATAGACGAAATGCTTTGGAAGCCTGCTCGTCCTCAGCCGATCCCAGCGCACTGAACAGCACCTCTTCCGCATGCGATAACACCCCTGCCGCATAATAGTCCTGGGCGACCTCCAGCTCCAATTCTGAACGGCTATAGCCGGAAACGTTTGCAGAGAGAATGGCTTCATGCACTGAAACGGCTTTATCAAACTCACCACGACGTCGAAATAATTCAGCCAGTGCGAGATAGATTTCAATATTGTCTCGGGAAATAGGGAAGGTACTTAACCACTGGCTAATATCGCCATCAAATGAGGTCAAATCAAAATGGTATTGGTCAAGCAGATAACGACGACCTGCAAAACGAGCAGGCAAATATTGCTTTAACAACCTGATAAGACTGTCCATATTAGCTTTATCTACGTGATATATACCGACCTAAAATTAAGCCGACCAGTAAACCAACAGTCAAGAATAGAAAATAAATCAGATAAACAGGCACTGGTTGGAAGGACAGAGATAAGAAAGAAAACTCCACCTGCATTGAATTTGACCAACCGATCAACCAACCAAGCGTAATAAACAAAAGCACTAGAGCATATCGAGCAATATGCATTAAAGTTCGCAACAAAAGCTCCCTCCAGAATATATTCTTATGGATCCAGACTGTCGTTTACCGACTCTCGCAATTCTTTTCCTGGCTTAAAATGTGGAACATACTTACCTTCCAATTCCACAGATTCACCTGTTTTGGGATTTCTGCCAACTCTTGGCGAACGGTAATGAAGCGAAAAACTACCGAACCCTCGAATTTCAATACGCTCCCCGGCTGCCAGTGCCTGGGCCATGTGTTCCAACATTGTCTTTATCGCTAATTCTACATCCCTGACTGACAACTGCCCTTGACGATCAACGATACGTTCAATGAGTTCAGATTTAGTCACCTTCTGTCCTCCAAGCGTCTTTAGCTAACGCGGTTAATATTTAGACTAATTCAGCCAGCCGCATAACACAAGTAATTCTTTTTAAACGATTTTTTCCTGGACAGATCATTTTGCAACTTCACTGCTGACAGCTTTATTCAGGCATCAACTTAGCTGCGAAATTCAATTTCCCTCAAGCACAAAAAAGCCGGCATCAAGCCGGCTTTCTTTTCTGGATCAAGGCCTCTTAACTTTTGCCTTCTTCCAACTTAGCTTTAATCAGGTCACCAATGGTAGTCGGACCAGCCGCTTCCACTGCCTTCTCTTTCAGCTCTTTAACAGCTGCTTTTTCTTCATCAAAGTCTTTCGCTTTGATTGACAGGCTGATCACACGGTTCTTGCGATCAATACTGACGATTTTCGCTTCAACGTCGTCACCTTCGTTCAGAACATTACGCGCATCTTCAACCTTATCACGAGAAATTTCAGAAGCTTTCAGAATACCTTCAATGTCATCACCCAGAGAAATTACAGCAGCTTTGGCATCGACTTCTTTCACAGTACCTTTAACGATAGTGCCTTTGTCGTTCTCGGCTGCGTATTCAGCAAACGGATCCATATCCAACTGCTTGATACCCAGAGAAATACGCTCACGCTCAGGATCGATAGACAGAATAGTGGTTTCCAGCTCATCACCCTTCTTGTACTTACGTACAGCTTCTTCACCAGACTCGTTCCAGCTGATGTCAGACAGGTGAACCAGACCGTCAATACCACCTTCCAGACCAATGAAAATACCAAAATCAGTGATCGACTTGATCTTGCCGGAAATTTTGTCGCCTTTGTTGAAGCGGTTACCAAAATCTTCCCAAGGATTCACAACAGTCTGCTTGATACCCAGAGAAATACGACGACGCTCTTCGTCAATATCCAGAACCATCACATCAATCTCATCGCCCACCTGGACAACTTTAGATGGGTGGATATTTTTGTTTGTCCAGTCCATTTCAGAAACGTGAACCAGACCTTCAACACCTTCTTCCAGCTCAGCGAAGCAACCATAATCAGTCAGATTAGTAACTTTCGCAGTAACTTTGGCTTCTTCTGGATAACGCGCTTTGATATCGACCCAAGGATCTTCACCCAGTTGCTTCAGACCCAGAGAAACGCGATTACGTTCACGATCAAATTTCAGGACCTTAACGTCGATTTCATCACCAACCTGAACGATTTCGCTTGGGTGCTTGATACGTTTCCAGGCCATGTCAGTGATGTGCAACAGACCATCAACACCACCCAAATCAACGAAAGCACCGTAGTCAGTCAGGTTCTTAACGATACCCTTGACTTCCTGGCCTTCCTGCAGATTTTCCAGCAGTTCTTCACGCTCAGCACTATTAGAAGCTTCCAGAACCGCACGACGCGAAACCACAACATTGTTGCGACGCTGATCCAGCTTGATTACCTTGAACTCCAGCTCTTTGCCTTCCAGGTGCAGAGTGTCACGTACTGGACGGATATCAACCAGAGAACCAGGCAAGAATGCACGAACAGAGCTTACATCAACAGTGAAGCCGCCTTTGACTTTACCGTTGATAACACCTTTAACAACTTCTTTTGCTTCATAAGCTTTTTCAAGTTCAGACCAGGCTTCAGCTCGTTTCGCTTTTTCACGAGACAGACGAGTGTCACCAAAACCGTCTTCAACCGCTTCCAACGCAACTTTAACTTCGTCGCCAACTGCGATTTCCAGCTCACCGGCATCATTAAGGAATTGAGAACGAGGGATTACACCTTCAGATTTCAGACCAGCGTGAACAGTCACCCAGTCAGAGTCGATGTCTACAACAACACCGGTAACAATGGAACCAGGCTCCATTTCAATGGTTTTTAAGCTTTCTTCAAACAGTTCAGCAAAAGATTCAGTCATTTAAAATAGCTTCCTAAGCAATGTTCGTCACAACGAATTGTGACCTGCCGTAATCCAGCTCTTACGGGTCTGACAATAATTCTTGAACTTACGACGCTGCTGGTCCTGTGCAAGCTCAAGCCCAGTTCGAAAAGGTGAAAAGCTATTTGTTCACACCAAATCGTCTGAAATTAGGGTGGCGTATTATACGGATGCTTAGGGAAAACCCAAGGAATTTCGTACAGAATCGGTTATTTTTCGAAAAATCCGACCAATCATTCAGAAAATATCAAATTTACGATCTTTAGCGAGATCCAGTATCTGTTGAGCAACCTCATCAATAGTCAACTCTGTGGTATCCAGCTCAACAGCATCATCGGCAGGCTTAAGAGGTGCAGCGGCACGACTTCGATCCCGCTCATCACGCTCTTCAATATCAGCCAGCACAACGTCATAATCAACTTCGATGCCTTTCTGTTCCAACTGGGCCACCCTCCTTCGAGCGCGCTCTTCAGCTGAAGCAGTAAGGAAAATTTTAAGTGGTGCATCAGGGAATACCACTGTCCCCATATCACGCCCGTCCGCGACCAGCCCAGGCTCAACAGCAAAGGCGCGCTGACGTTTCAACAATGCGTCACGAACACGATTATAAGCTGCAATAATAGAAGCGTTATTACCGACACGTTCTTCGCGAATAGCCTGAGTAACATTATCATTCTCAAGAATGATGCGCGTTCCCCCAGATCCCTGCTCAAAACTAACGTCCAGATGCTCGGCAATAACAGCAACTGCTGCTTCGTGAGACAGCTCGACCCCATGATTCATGGCGGCTAACGCCGTTAGGCGATAAAGAGCACCGGAATCGAGGAAATTCCAACCCAATTTGGCCGCGACCAAAGTGCTGATGGTGCCTTTTCCTGCACCGCCTGGGCCGTCCAGCGTAATTACAGGTATTTTGGATATAGTCATGAGCTGTCCTATACTCTGTTTCTTTAATCGGCGCGCATTCTTCACAATTGCACACAAACTTCAACCGCAAGGGTCACAACACATACTATCCCTTCTGACGCTGATCCAGCAATTCTGTAAAATAATCCCTGGCAGATTTTGCCCGAGTAAAAACGGTTCGCAGAAGATCGCCATCAGAATGACGAATGGCATTTTCAAGCAACTCCAGATCAGCCTGAAAACGATGCAAAATTTTCAATGTCGCCGCCTGATTACTGAGAAAAACATCATGCCACATAGTAGGGTCCGATGCCGCAATTCTGGAGAAATCCCGAAATCCGCCTGCTGCGTATCTGAAAATCTCGTAGTTTTCAGACTCACGAGCCAAGGTATCCACCAATGAAAAAGCCAGTAAGTGCGGCAAATGACTGGTTGCGGCCAATACTTCATCATGGCGATCAACCGACATAGTAACAACCTCAGCTCCACAGGCTGACCATAGCTGACTGATTAATTCAACGGCGTCTGGATGACTGTTTTCAAGAGGCGTCAGAATGTGCATATGCCGGTTAAATAAATCTGCTTTAGCCGCGGTAACACCACTTTTTTCACCACCAGCAATGGGGTGTCCAGGCACAAAACAACCTGGAACCGTTCCGAGACTATCAGTCACCGTCCTGATAACCTCGCCTTTGACGCTGCCAACGTCAGTCAATACTTTGAGTGATGGAATCAAATATTTAATTTGTTCCAGTACCGAACCAATGGCCATCACCGGCACGGCCATAACAACAACATCCACATTGACAAGATCCTGCAGAGTCGAGCAGGCCTCATCAACTACACCTAACTCTTTAGCCTGCACTGACACTCCAGGCTGCACATCAAAACCCAGCACATGCACCGATGTGCACTGCTTTAATGCCTTGCCAAACGAGGCGCCAATCAAACCCAATCCAACAATCAACACCCGAATCTGTTCATTCATATTGGTTCGCTTTCCATTGTTTAACGGCATCAACAAAAGCCTGATTCTCAGATTCTGTGCCAATAGATACACGTAGCCATTCATGCATACCATAGGACTTCAAAGGCCTGACAATAACACCTTGTGACAAAAGAAAATGATAATGTTCACCCGCCTCAGCGCCCGGCTTATAGCAGATAAAATTAGCCTCACTGGGCAATACCTGAAAATTATTCTGTTCAAGAAATGGAACGAGCGCCTGACGCTGCAATTGCGTATGCTGAACAGTTCTTTGAATAAACGTCTGATCCTGCACTGCAGCGACAGCAGCTTTCAAAGCCAGAGCATTGATGTTAAAAGGCTGCCTCACCTTTTCCAGTATTGCCACTATGGCCTTGCTGGCAAGGCCATAGCCAACCCGGAAACCTGCCAAGCCATATGCTTTGGAAAAAGTACGACTGATCAGAAGATTGGGCCAATTATCGACATCAGCAAGAAAAGACTGATTGGGCTGAGAAAATTCAATATATGCTTCATCAACGACGACCAAAGCAGTATCTGGAACCTGCGTCATGAAACTTTGAAATTCAGGACGATTTAATGCCACGCCTGTCGGATTATTGATATTGGACAGGTAAATCAGCTTTGTTTTGCTGGAAACAGCGTCAGCCATAGCATCAAGATCGACCCGCCAATGGTTCATTGGCACCTCTACAACCTTACCACCGAATAACCGGCCAAGAATCGGATACATGGCAAAAGAGTGTGCACTGATCAAAACTTCATCCTGATCCGCAACGAAAGCCTTGGCAGCGCATTCAAGCACTTCGTTTGAGCCATTACCCAGAAAGATGTGATCACAGTGACGATTCAGATGAGCTGCCAAAGCCGCCTTAAGGTGCCGCCCATCACCATCAGGGTAACGGTGCAGATCTGCTGCGTTGCGAACCACATCAGTCACAGCACGGCTACAGCCAAGCGGATTTTCATTACTGGCAAGATACACGGCCTCTGTCAGACCATACTCATCACAGACTTCTTCAATTGTTTTACTGACACTGTAATTGGGTAATGCCCGAATACCCTCTTTCTCTATCAACATGAACTAGAGCACACCTTTCGGATATGAACCCAGAACCTTGATATCAACCGCATACTCTTTAATTTTGTTCATTGCTTCCTGAACATTTGGCTCATCTACATGTCCAGCGAAATCAATAAAGAATACATAAGTCCATTGACCGGATGGAGAGGGTCGCGATTCCAGCCGAGTCATATCAACGCCATAATCATTAAAAGGCTTCAACAAATGATAAAGCGCGCCCGGCTCGTTACGCATGGAAACAACCAACGAGGTTTTATCAGCACCAGAGGAACTGACTTCCTGACTACCGATAATAAGGAAACGAGTTGAATTATCCGGTGAGTCCTCGATATTGGCTTCGGCAACTTCAAGGTCATAAAGCTTGCAGGCCAGTTCACCGGCAATGGCTGCAGAATTCCATTCACCCTGCACACGTTTGGCCGCTTCTGCATTACTGTTAACAGGTATACGCTCAGCTTTAGGCATATGCGCATCAAGCCATTTTCGACATTGCGCCAAAGATTGCTGGTGGCTGTACACACGGGTAATCTTATCGAGCTTGGTATTTGGGCCAATCATCAGATTCTGATGAATACGCAGTTCAACTTCACCAACAATTTTCAGGTTTGAAGTAATAAAGGTATCCAGGGTGTGATTCACCACGCCTTCAGTCGAATTTTCAATCGGCACAACACCATACTGGGCAGCACCAGCTTCAACTTCCCGAAAGACTTCATCAATGGCAGGCATCGGCCTGGTATGCACCCATTGACCAAAATGCTTTTCAGCAGCCTGTTGGGTAAAGGTGCCTTCTGGCCCAAGAAAGGCAACTTCCAACGGTTTTTCCAACGCCAGACAAGCAGACATAATTTCCCGAAAAAGCCGAGCCATATCTTCATTGCCCAAAGGCCCTGGATTGCGCTCCATAATCCGGTTTAATACCTGCGCTTCACGCTCGGGACGATAGAAAACAGTACTTTCCGGGTTAGCCGCCGTTTTGACTTCAGCCACCCGCATTGCGCACTGAGCCCGCCTTGAAATTAATGACAGGATTTCCGTATCCAATCGATCAATTTCATCGCGCAGCAAGGGTAATTCGGATTCGTTGATTTGAACTGATTCTTGACTCTTATCAGACATAATTATTCTCAAAATGTTTCATAAACTCGGTCAACTTTTCAACACCTTCAACCGGCATTGCATTATAGATACTGGCTCGACAGCCACCTACTGAGCGATGCCCGGCCAGATTAAGCAAACCAACCTGCTCAGCCTCACGAACAAAAGCACTCTCTAATTGATCATCCAGGAAAAAAGGCACATTCATACACGAACGATGAGAGGTTGCTACGGTATTTGAATACAACCGGCTGTCATCTATCACACTATAGAGCATCTCAGCTTTATGCTGATTGTGAATAGCCATGGCGTCAACTCCACCCTGATGCTGAAGCCATTCAAAAACAAGATCAGCCAGATATATCGCAAAGGTTGGCGGCGTATTGGCCATGGAGTTTTCATCAACGACAGTGCCATAGTGCAGCAACCGGGGGATCGTGTCGGGCATTACCCGCGCCAGAATATCCTCACGAATAATGACGACAGTCAGACCGGCAGGACCAATATTTTTTTGGGCTCCGGCATATATCAACCCAAACCGAGAGACATCAACCGGACGCGATAAAATGCAGGACGACATATCTGCAACCAACGGTATATCTCCCACCTCAGGAATTGAGTCATATTCAAGCCCGTCAATGGTTTCATTTGCAGTATAGTGCACGTAGGAGTATGGATTGCCTCGACAAAGATCAGCAGGAATGTGCAACTGCCTGACAACCGAATCGGTCACTACAGATTGCACATCCAGATCACCAATTTTTTTGCACTCAGCAATCGCTTTTTTGGCCCAATAACCGCTGTCCAGGTATAACGCTTTACCACCTTTCAACAAATTCATCGGGACACATGAAAATTGCAGACTGGCACCGCCTTGCATAAACAGAATGTAATAATTGGATGGTACATTCATCAACTGGCGCAAACGAACCTTGGCCGAATGAAGGATGGCTTGAAAGGTATCAGAGCGGTGTGACATTTCCATGATGGAAATGCCTTTTGCCTGGTAGTTAAGCAATTCAGCCTGAGCCTGCTGCATCACAGGCTCAGGTAACATGGCAGGGCCAGAGCAAAAGTTAAAAGTGGATTTTGCGCTGGTCACTAGAGTTTCCTTTATCAGTTTTCCGGATCGGTCAGGTCATTCGAATCAGTTTCGACAGAATCGGAATCAGTAGTCGCCTGTTCATCAGCACCGGTCTCAGCGGAGACCTCCGCTTCAACTTCTTCAGGCTCTTCAATCCGTTCTATACGAACCAGTTTTTCGTCTTCGGCAATGCGAATCAGCTTCACACCCTGAGTGTTACGACCTAAGGTGGATATTTCACTGATCCGCGTGCGTACCAGTGTGCCTTGGTCACTGATAATCATGACTTCATCCGTTTCAAAGACCTGCTTGGCACCAACCAGTTTGCCGTTACGCTCATTACAGACCATGGCGATAACACCTTTGGTGCCTCGGCCTCTAGTTGGAAATTCGGTAATTGCAGTACGCTTGCCGTAGCCTCGCTCGGATGCGGTCAATACTGTGCTGTCACCATTAGGAACAATCAATGAAATAACCGTCTGCCCTTTATCCAGAGCAATACCGCGAACGCCGCGTGCGGTACGTCCCACGGCTCGAACCTGCTCTTCTTTGAATCGAACCACTTTGCCGGCATCGGAAAGCAACATGACTTCCTGTTGACCATCGGTCAGAGCCACGCCAACCAGATGATCATCTTCATCCAGAGACAAAGCAATCAAGCCACTGGTACGTGGTCGGGAAAAAGCATCCAAAGAGGTTTTCTTGACGGTGCCACTGGCTGTGGCCATAAAAATAAAATGATCTTCATCGTATTCACGAATCGGCAAAATAGCGGTCACCCACTCATCAGCGGCCAGCGGCAACAGATTCACCATCGGCCGACCCTTGGCAGCGCGCGATGCCTGTGGAATTTCGAATACGCGCAACCAATAAACCTTACCAAAGTTGGTAAAACACAGAATGGTATCATGTGAGCTGGTTACCAGAAGATGCTCAATAAAGTCTTCATCTTTCAGACTGGATGCTGAACGCCCCTTACCGCCACGTTTTTGTGCCTCATAGTCACTGAGCGGCTGGGTTTTGGCATAACCAGCATGAGAAATGGTAACGACCATGTCTTCTTCAGTGATCAGATCTTCCATAGACAGATCCAGACGAGACGCCAAGATTTCCGTCTTACGCTCATCACCAAACTGTTCTTTGATCTCTTCCAGTTCTCCGCGAATAACTTCCATCAAGCGCTCATAACTGTTCAGTATGTGCAGCAGTTCGGCGATGTCATCCAGAATTTGCTTGTATTCGGTAATCAGCTTTTCGTGTTCAAGGCCAGTCAGTTTCTGTAATCGCATATCCAGAATCTGCTGAGCCTGTTCCGGAGACAGGTAATAACGCTCATCACGCACACCAAACTCTTCGCCAAGATCTTCAGGGCGGCAAGCATCTGCACCGGCACGTTCCAACATGGCCGATACATCGCCCAAAGCCCAACTGCGCGCCAGCATCCGTTCTTTCGCTTCAGCACCGGTTGCCGAAGTTCGGATCAGTTCGATCATTTCATCAATATTGGCCAGCGCCACCGCCAGACCTTCCAGGATATGACCGCGCTGACGGGCCTTGCGCAGTTCAAAAACGGTACGACGGGTAACCACTTCCCGACGATGGCGGACAAAGGCTTCCAGCATTTCTTTCAGGTTAAGCAACTTCGGCTGACCGTCCACCAATGCTACGGTATTGATACCGAAAACAGTTTCCAGCTGAGTCTGCGCGTACAGATTATTCAGCAATACATCACCGGATTCGCCACGCTTCAGGTCAATGGCAATGCGCAGACCGTCTTTATCGGATTCATCACGCAGTTCGGCAATGCCTTCAATTTTCTTTTCCTTAACCAGTTCGGCGATTTTTTCAATCAAGCGCGCTTTGTTTACCTGATAAGGAATTTCATGAACAATAATGCTTTCGCGACCGGTCTTGCCATCGACAACAACATCCGCCTTGGCGCGCATATAGATCCGACCACGACCAGTTCGATAGGCTTCCACAATGCCTTTGCGGCCGTTGATATAAGCACCAGTCGGGAAGTCAGGGCCTGGAATAAACTGCATCAGGCCATCAATGTCCATATCCGGATTATCAATTAACGCCAACGTACCATTAATGACTTCATTAAGGTTGTGCGGAGGGATATTCGTCGCCATACCAACAGCGATGCCTGCGGCGCCATTGACCAGCAGGTTCGGTACACGGGTTGGCAAAACATCGGGAATCAGTTCGGTACCGTCATAGTTTTCAACATAGTCGACGGTCTCTTTTTCGAGATCAGCCAGTAAAGAATGAGACAGTTTTTCCATGCGGATTTCGGTGTAACGCATTGCGGCTGCAGAGTCGCCGTCGATCGAACCGAAGTTGCCCTGACCATCGACCAGCGTATAACGCATGGAAAACGGCTGAGCCATACGAACGATGGTGTCGTAAACAGCGGAGTCACCATGAGGGTGATATTTACCGATGACGTCACCGACAACCCGGGCAGACTTTTTATACGCTTTATTCCAGTCATTGCCCAGCTCGCTCATGGCAAACAACACTCGGCGATGCACCGGTTTCAATCCGTCCCGAACGTCAGGTAACGCCCGGCCGACAATCACGCTCATTGCGTAATCGAGATACGATTGCTTCAACTCTTCTTCAATATTTACGTGAAGAATTTCTTTAGCTATTTCACCCATTAGGTTCCGTTGTCCTTCTATCGCTCAGCCTAAAAATTGACCGATATTTGATTTGCTGACAAATGTCCACGAAAGAGCGAAATCATACCACAAATCAATAAGATAGACACAAAATGAATCACCCCCGAAATAGCCTGACATTTCAGCGAAACCGGCCAGCCAGGAAAGCTGGGGTTTCATCACTATACTGTGCGTTATTATTTTCCAGACTGGCTATATTGAAACATTTTGATATAGCATAGATTCATTGACCATAGAGACAAGACGAGAATTGACATGCAAACCATCGACACCCTGATCAACGCCCGCTGGATTATTCCGGCTAACAAAAGCCGGGATATTCTGGAAAACCACAGTATCGCTATCAGTGAAGGCAAAATTGTCGCTGTTTTACCCAGCATCGAGGCAAGTACTCAGTATCAGGCCACACAGGTTGTTGATCTTGCTGATCAGGCACTGATTCCAGGGTTTATCAATACTCACGGCCATGCGGCCATGTCACTGTTTAAAGGTATGGCAGATGACCTGGAACTGATGACCTGGCTCAATGACCATATGTGGCCCGCTGAAGGCAAATGGGTTAGTCACGAGATGGTCAAGGACGGTACAGAGTTTGCTGCAGCCGAAATGCTGCGTTCCGGCACAACCACCTTTTCAGACAACTATTTCTTTCCGGAAGCGGCAGCTGAAGCAGTATTGAAATCCGGTATGCGCGCCCAGCTCTGTTTCGCGACGCTGGACTTTGGTAACAACTGGGCCAAAGATGCGGATGATCACATCGAAAAAGGTCTGCCAACGCTGGAAAAATACCTCGGCCACAGCCATTTGAAAGTCAATTTTGGCCCGCATGCGCCCTACACCGTATCGGATGAACCTCTGCTTAAAATCAAAGCTCTGGCAGAGAAGTATGATGTATCAATTCAGATGCACGTACATGAAACGCAGTTTGAAGTGGATGACCAGAAAGAAAAGCGCGGCAATCGCCCTATTCGCCGCTTGAAAGAGCTGGGCTTGCTAAGCCCGAAATTTCAGGCCGTTCACATGACCGCGCTGAACGAGGAGGACATGGACGATATCGCCGACACTGGCGCTCACGTTATGCATTGCCCGGAATCCAACCTGAAACTGGCCAGCGGCTTCTGCCCCGTGGATGCACTGCAAAAACGCGGCATCAATGTTGCGCTCGGTACAGACGGTGCCGCCAGTAATAATGACCTCGACATGCTTGGTGAAATGCGCACTGCCGCTATGCTGGCAAAAGCCGTTTCTGGCAGTGCAGTCGCTCTGCCGGCGTATGAAGCTATCGCCATGGCGACAATCAACGGAGCCAAAGCATTGGGATGGGACACTGAAATCGGCAGCCTGGAAGTTGGCAAACGGGCTGACATTACCGCCATATCACTGGCTGATCTGGAATCTCAACCGATTTACGATCCGGTATCTCATATTGTTTACGCATCCACTCGCGATCAAATCACCAATGTCTGGGTTGATGGTAAACAGCTACTGGCCGAACGCGAACTGACCACATTGGATAAAGCAGCGCTGATCGACAATGCCAAACAGTGGCGTGACAAGATCGTCGCAGGCCGGTAATAGCTGGTAATAACTAGCAATAGCCGACAATAGAAACTCGTTTCATAATGTTGGCACTGCACAATCAGACAAAAGCCAGTTTTCCTGAATGGTCGGGAAGAGTGGACGTAAGGTAGATCACCTTACGTCCACCCTATTACATCCGATATCCAGCACCTTGGTTCAACATCTTACGTCACACGTCGCCTCTACCGTTATGGCTTCACAAAATGCCATAATGCCACCACTTTTGTTTTAATCAGCCAGGAGTCACCGTGACTACCAACGTCGATCCAGCCGAAATCGCCAAATTCGAAGCTCTTGCCAGCCGATGGTGGGACCCCGAAGCCGAATTCAAACCTCTGCATGACATCAATCCCATCCGAATGAATTTTATCGACAGCCACACCAATGTCGCCCAGCTCAAAATCGCCGATATCGGCTGCGGCGGTGGCATTCTGACAGAAACACTGGCAAAACGCGGCGCCATTGTGACTGGTATCGATATGACCAATGCTCCGCTGAAAGTTGCACAACTGCATGCTCTGGAACAAGAATTGACTCAAATCCAGTACGAGCAAAAAACCGCTGAACAGCTCGCGGCAGAACAGGCGGGGCAATTTAATGTAATCACCTGTATGGAAATGCTGGAACATGTTCCAGACCCGGATTCCATAGTTCAATCCATCTACGACCTGCTGAAACCAGGCGGCAAAGCCTTTTTCTCAACCATAAACCGCACCCCCAAAGCCTTTGCTCTGGCCATTGTCGGCGCCGAGTATGTGATGAAACTGATGGCCAAAGGCACGCACGAATACCGCAAGCTGATCCGCCCGTCGGAACTGGCTGGCAGTGTGCGTAGCGCTGGCTTTAAAGTCCTGGATATGAAAGGCATGCATTACAACCCATTCACTCGGCATTGCCGACTCACTGAAGATGTGTCCGTCAATTACCTGATGGCCGTCGAAAAACCGGTAGCCTGATATGAACAAACCAACCTTAACTGACATTCAATCAGTAGCCGATGACTGCCTGAAAGATCGCGCCATCCTCATCACTGGCGCCGGTGACGGTATCGGCAAAGCGGCAGCACTGGCCTACGCTAAAGCAGGAGCCAACATTGTTCTGCTGGGCCGGACACAGGAAAAACTCGAAGCTGTCTACGATGAGATTGAACAAACCACAGACACCCGCCCGACCATCTTCCCTTATGATCTGAATACACTAAGCTTCGACGTTGCCCAGGAAATGGCCCACGCAGCAGAGCAGGAATATGGCCGTTTGGACGGACTGTTGCTCAACGCCTCAGTACTGGGCAGTAAAATGAGTATCGCCCAGTATCCAGAACAGCATTGGGATGATGTAATGAATATTAACGTCAACAGCAGCTTTTATCTGACCAAAGCCTTTCTGCCCTTGCTGGAAGCTTCAGAACAGGGGCGGCTGATTTTCACCTCCTCCAGCGTAGGCCGAGAAGGTCGCGCCTACTGGGGCGCTTATGCTGTATCGAAGTTTGCGACTGAAGGCCTGATGCAGGTGCTGGCAAGCGAGTTAGGCACAACCACTTCGGTTCGCACTTTCGCGATCAACCCCGGCGGCACTCGCACAGCCATGCGCGCCAGTGCCTACCCTGGCGAAAATCCAGATACTATCCCGAAGCCTGACGAGCATATGCCGCTGTATCGCTTCCTGATGTCTGACGCCGCAGCGGAGTTCAACGGGCTATCACTTGATGCTTATGACTATCTTGAGCGCACAGCAGATTAATGAATAAACAAAACGTAAGTCCACTGACACATCCGCATCGGGCACCTTAGGTCTCGTTGTTTACAACCTGAATCCCGGCACCAATAATTGATTTGGCGACGGGATTTTGTCGTTCTCCTCACCAAAAAACGGAAAAATCCTGCCACTACTTACCTGAAAATCAACACTAAAAGTTATAACTTTTTGATTTTAAAGGCTTTCACTCAAATGGCACAGTTATCGCTAAAGACAGCCAAGAGTGACCAGTTGAGCGATTGACATGCCTAATAGTTTTATACAGTCCAGTTTCAGTGAGCAGCGTCACAGTCGCGCTAATCCGGTTGCTGATATTGCGGCTCTCTGTTTCGATCCACCCAGTGCGGAGGCCTACAAGGATTTTCGCCTGCTGTTGTTCAGCCTGATGCAAACCTCTCTGGATATAGAGCATATTATTGATACGCTGCACCGACAGTTGAAACTGATTATGCCCGTTACCGGAATCCAGTACACCAACGCTGAGCGCCTGATTGAACACTCGGCCGGCCATCCGGCACGTCATCGTTGCCAATATCAACTGACACTAAAAAAAGAACAGTTTGGAGATATTATTTTTTTACGCAGCAAACGCTTTTCTGAACAGGAAATGCAATTTATCGAATCAATCATGGATATTGTCATTTTTCCATTGCGTAATGCGCTGAAATATCACGATGCACTGGCAACGGCGATGATCGACCCGCTGACCGGGCTCAACAATCGCAGCGCCATGGCGATTACCCTGAACCGGGAAATGGAACGCTCACGTCGCAATGAAGGGCAGGATCTCAGCATTGTCATGATAGACATTGATTACTTTAAGGAAATCAATGATCGCTACGGTCATCTGGGCGGCGACGACATATTGCGCCAGGTAGCTCATATCATTCAAAGTTCGATTCGGGGCAGTGATGCCTGTTTCCGTTTTGGCGGCGAAGAATTTCTGATCTGCGTAACCAATTCCAACCCACCGCTGGCCCGCATGGTGGCAGAGCGCATTCGTATGACAATCACAGAAAACATCCAGTTACCGGACAAAGAAAAAACCGTCACGGCCAGTTGCGGAATCGCCCACTATGCGAGCGAATCAGACTGGCCTGAACTGGTCAGCCGTGCCGATGCAGCACTGTACGCCGCCAAGAAACAGGGGCGTAACCGAGTGGTGTCCTCAACAACAGTCTCCGAAAACGGCGTTACTCATGCCTGATCGCCCAGGAAAATAAACCCGGCAAGATAGACATAGGTACCGGGTTTGAAGGACTTCAGTTGACCGGAATAAAATTGTAACCGCTGTTATCAGCGCCATTTTGTCGGCGGGTATAGCAAGATCTTCAATTTCAAAGCTGGTTATCCGAAAATGATGACGCCCCATTCTGACCCTCAGGCCGCACCAATATCGACCTAAGCACCAAAACAACGCACAGAGACCTGAATACAGTACTCAATACCAGGCATGCTTATTGCTGAAACAACAATTCCTCCACTCGCTTTATTATCCATGAATATTCTGATTATTGACCAGATTGCCGGCCGCGCTGAACCACTGGAGGCAGCATTAAAGGATTTGGGTCACAACGTCATTATTCGTCCACCGGGTAAATACGCCATTTATCAGATGGTAGAGTCGTTTAAGCCGGATGTCGTGATTGTTGATGCTGAATCTCCGGATCGGGATACGCTGGAAGATGTTTCACTGACATCCGACCGTCTGCCTCGGCCGATCATTTTCTTTTCCGACGACGAAGATGATGAAGTCATTCGACAGTCTATTCAGGCCGGTGTCAGCGCATACATCGTCGATGGTCTGCAGCCCAGCCGCGTTAAGTCACTGTTAAATGTCGCCATCTCCCGGTTTGAAGAGCACCAGAAACTGAAAGGCGAACTCAAAAAAACCCGTAATGAACTGGCCGAGCGTAAAGTGATTGACCGAGCCAAAGGGCTACTGATGAAACATAAACAGTGTGATGAAGAATCAGCCTTCGCCGCCATGCGCAACATGGCGATGAACAAAAAGGTCAGGCTGGCAGAAATTGCACAGGATATTATCGACCTGTTTGGTTGATCAAACTGGATAACACTCACTATGTTGACTATGGAAAATGCAGACAACAACATCATAAAAATAGGCTATGTCCCTCTGCTGGACTGTGCTCCGCTGATTGTTGCTCAGGAAGCTGGCTTCTTTCAGAAACAAGGTCTGGATGTGGACCTGGTTCGTGAACATAACTGGGCCAGCATCCGCGACAAACTCTCGCTGGGCCTTATCGATGCGGCGCATATCCTGGCACCAATGGTTATTGCCAGCGCCGCACTCACAACCAAACCATTCAGGACAGCGCTGTCTCTGGGCTATAACGGCAATGCTATTACTGTGTCCAAGGCGATTTATGACCATATACAGAGCGATACTCTGGACGCATCCATTAGCAAGCTTGGCGATTACATCAACACTCAGTCCCGACCGCTGGTACTGGGCACCGTATTCCCTCATTCGATGCATACCTATCTGCTAAATCTGCTTTTAAAAAACGCAGGGGTAAGCAAGGAGCAAGTAATTATCAGGGTAATCCCACCGGTTCATATG
The DNA here is from genome assembly GCA_037389025.1 of Reinekea sp. Lineage (GTDB taxonomy): Bacteria > Pseudomonadota > Gammaproteobacteria > Pseudomonadales > Natronospirillaceae > Reinekea. The sequence goes on from JARRJP010000015.1 coordinate 38,912, forward strand.
GTTAATGAAATGCATGATGGCAAGGTCGATATTTTCTGTGTCGGCGAACCATGGAATAGTCATGCCCAGTTTGAAAACGCTGGCCATATACTCTGCTACGGCAACGAGCTTTGGCCATATGCACCGGAAAAAGTGCTCGCAACTCATCCAGGTTATGCACAAAAACAGGCTGATCAATATCGCCGTTTATCCAAAGCCATTATTCAAGCCTGCGAATGGCTGGAACAACCAGACCACAGCGCCCAGACGGCACTTTGGATGGCAGATGAAATGTATCTGAACTGCTCATCAGACCTGCTGCTCCAGGCCATTACCAATCAGTGGTACAGCCAGACACGACCGGGCAACAGCCGAAAAATATTTTTCGATCAATTCGCCAATGCACCCTGGCCGGAGCATGCACAGTGGCTGGTCAATACAATGAAGACGTTGGAGCAGATTCCACAGGATGCGAACATACAGTCAATTTATGACTGGGAAACCTATTTGTCAGTACTCAAGGAAATGGGCCTGCCAACACCGGGCATGGCAGATATGCCGAAAGGATTACCGGATTTGTGAAAGTGATTTTACGTTAAACCTGAATCCGTGACTTCAGAGTGGATGCAGGGTGTAAGAGCTTGATTTCTATTTGTTTTTCAAAAATTGCAGGTGCACCCATAGGTTCACCCCAATTTTAATTACTCAACCAGATCGTCTGATAGGGCTTCAATTCAACTATCGCGGTAATATCCTCAACCGGCGTATCGGTAATCAAGTCTCTCCAGTCATCTAAACCAATCAGACTCAATTCACTTAACGCTACCGACACTTGCTCATCAGACACATTACTCAAACAGAACATACTCTGCTGACGATCAATCGACTGCCGCCAAATCCCAAAAATCCGCTCCCCTAACTGCAAGGTAAACTGGGTTGCATTAGGATGGAACGCTTTCTGTTTTTTTCTAATTTCAATCAGCTCGATCAAGCGATGATATACCTTTGAATGAGATGTTGCTTCATCAGTCAATACACGTTGCAACTCATCGAAATCCCAACGATGGCGGTTAATATGTCGATTATGTTGCGTATGTTCCAGCCGTGCATAATCATTACGCGTACCGAGCATAGAATGAATATAGATCCCGGGAATTCCTTCCAGCGACAGCATAATGCTATGCGCACAGATAAACCGTTCCAGCCCCCATTTATCAGGGCCTTTGTGTGTTCCCTGCAAGGCGTCGAACAAAGCAATATTAATTTCATAGGGTTTGGATGAGCCATCATCCAGGGTACGCATCGATACCCGACCGCCAAAACTGATCATGGTGCCGATCAGATTATTCAGATCGAGTTCACTGAGCAGCCCTTCCGCCGGTCGCAAACCAATACCGTCATGCGAGGCAATAAAATTAAAATAAGTCGTGCCATCCTGTGCTGGTGGCATACTCATCAGCCATTGTTTCAGATAGCTGCAATCGCCACTGATCAAAGTATTCACCAGTAGCGGTGGCAAAGAGAAATTATAAATACAATGCGCTTCGTTGGCGTTACCGAAGTAGGTCAGATTTTCTCGGTTCGGAATATTGGTTTCGGTAATAATTACCGCATCCGGGCAGGCGTATTCAATCAAGGTACGCAGCAGCCGGATGATTTCATGCGTCTGCGGCAGATTGATACAACTGGTGCCTTCCTGTTTCCACAAAAATGCAACGGCATCAAGGCGAAAAATCTTCACGCCATGATCCAGATAGGTGCGAATAATGCGAGTAAATTCGAGCAATACATCCGGGTTGGCGAAGTCAAAGTCCACCTGATCATGACTGAATGTGCACCAGACATATTCAGCGCCGTTTGGCGTTTCAGTCTCACGTAGCAACGGTGAGGTTCGTGGTCGTACTACCTTGCTGAGATCGGCTTGCGGATGCGCTGTTTTGAAATAGCGGCAACCCGGCTCTTCACCTTTTATGAATTGATCAAACCAGACACATCGACTGGAACTGTGATTAATCACCAGGTCAGCCATCAGGCGAAAATCCTGCGCAATCCGTTTAATGTCTTTCCATTCACCCAATGATTCGTTGACCGTCGAGTAATTGATTACAGCGAAGCCGTCATCCGAGCTGTAGGGGCAAAACGGCAACACATGCACTGAATTAAACGCACCACCCAGCGGCCCGGAAATAAACTCATAGAGCGTTTTCAGCGGACGCTCCATAACTTTGTGACCATCCTTGCGTTCAATGCTGTCACCATAGGTAATCAGGATCGCGTCTTCCTGTGACCATTGATTGGTGTGTGGCACTGGTGCTGAGGTCACATCATTCAGGCTCATGATATCAAGCAACTCCTGCACAATATCATTCACTGGGCGGGAAATGGTGACACCGTGATAAATCACTTCCAGCTGATGTTTCAAAGTGCCGATAAAGACTTCTGCAACTTCGTTCATATCCGACTGACCTTATTTTTCGGAGGCTAAAAATTCTTCCCGGTCCTTCTCCACTGCATCGATCAGACAGTCAAAGATATCCGGTTTGGCGCTGACAACCCGGTTCCAACTGGCAATAAACGGCCGCTCCATCGGTGCATCCAGAAAACGTTGCCCGGCGGTCATAATATTCTGGGCAAACATTTCCACGGCTTTTTCTTCCTGGTGAATATCCAGGTTCAAACCATTCATGATGGCATCGTTATGATAGGTTTCGACAAAATCCAGAGCAATGCGGTAATAAGTTGCTTTCAGTGAACGGAAGGTTTCAGTGGTAAAGGTTTCGCCGTAAGTCGCCAGTTTGCGGAACAGTGCCTTAGTAATGTCAATCGACATTTTTGATAAACCGTCTTCGGTTGAGTTCAAAGACAGATCCTGATGTTTGTGATCGTAAACATTGGCAATATCCGCCTGACACAATCGGTTGTTGGCATAGTTACGGAACATTTCTGACAGAACACCAATTTCCAAGCCCCAGTCCGACGGAATACGAATATCATTCAGGACATCACGACGGAATGAAAATTCGCCAGCCAGCGGATATCGGAAGCTGTCCATAAAATCCAGATAATCGTTAGTACCCAGCACTCGCTTCAGCGAACGAATCAACGGCGTGACCAGAAGCCGTGATACCCGGCCATTGATTTTGCCATCCGCGACTCGCGCGTAATACCCCTTACAGAACTCATAGTTGAACAGAGGATTGGCCACCGGGTACAGCAAGCGAGCCAACAGCGAGCGGTCATAGGTGACAATATCGCAGTCATGCAAGGCTATGGATTCTGATCGTCCAGTCGCCAGCATATACCCCATGCAATACCAGACATTGCGCCCTTTGCCCAATTCGCGCGGTGCAATTTCAAGCGCCAGCAACTCCTTATCCAAGGCTTGCAGACGGGGGCCATCGTTCCACAAAATGCGGTGATGCTGCGGCAATACCGAGAAAAACCGCATGGCGCGGTAATACTGCTCTTTATCGGCCCGGTCCAGACCGATCACAATTTCGTTCAGATAAGGAACCTCTTTCAGGTGTTGCACAATATTGGGCAACGCATCCCCTTCCAACTCACTGAATAGCGAAGGCAATATCAACCCCATGGGACGAAATCTGGAAAAGTGCGCCAGTTCATACTCAATTTCGTCTATTGAGCGCTCTGCCAAGTGATGCAGAGTCGTGATAATCCCGTTTTGGTAGAAATCTGCCATATCGAACTCCTGAGTTTATCGGTGTTGTGTTTTAAGTAGCTCGAACACAGCCTCAGCCCATCCTGCCGGGCCGATAGCCTTGGTTCGGTAAAGTTTGTCATGTGCAAAATCCGGGAAACCATGACTGTCGGAGCGAACCTGCACAGCCCGATCCACCTCAGCCAGAAATGCCAGGTCATTCTCACCATCGCCCAGTCCGATACTGGTTAACGGCTGCTCGCTCTGACTGCGCAACAACTGATGCAACCAGCGCACCGCCTTACCCTTGTCAGAGCCCTGCAGCAGGTGAACGAATCGGCCACCACGAACGACCTTGATATCCTGCTCATGACACAGACGGATCAACTCCGTCAGTTGATAATCACTGCCATACCAGTGCAGCGGATCGGAAAACTCCCGCTTCGCAGCTAACTCGGCTTCAGCGGGTGGCAGGCCAGTCAGCTCGGCAATTTCCAATGCCGCCATGTCACTGAAAGCGGTAAAGGTATTAGGCAAGGACTCATGCAATCCAGTGACGACATCTGCCCAGAAGCTCATCCCCGGTGCAAACGCCTTCACGTAGAAGCCATCCATTCTGGCCGTCAGTTCGGCCATATTGGTCGAGATAGATTCAGGTAAAAACACAGCAGCACCATTTTCCACAATCATCGGGCCGTCAAGTTCCAGCTCCTCTCTTAACGGTAGTACTTCTGCCCGAGTTTTACTGGTTACCGGGATAATCGGAAATTTTTGTTGCTTCAGCAGCCGGATTGCTGGTATTGCCTCCTGATATTGATAGCTGTGATGATTAAGCAACGTTCCATCAAGATCAGTGTAAATTGCGTAAGCCATATTATGCCTCTCGCTTATGTACACGCTGGATCACACGGGATTCATCCAGATCAAATACCACATCTGCCCGCTCAGGCAGGGTTTTCAATGCATATTCAGTAATTCTTTGATAGTGCTGGATAAAGCGTGAAACAGCAGCTTCATCCATGATATGAGTGGTTTTATCATCAGCCTTCATAGCCGCAACGAGACGCTGCTCCTGTTCCAGCCGCCACTGCAAAACAGTATGAAAACCCGGTGCCTTCAACATGATTAACTGATCCAGCATTGAAAAAACGTTCTGGTATTCTCCCGCCAGCTTTTCATTGGCATAACCTCGCCATTGCCCGACGGCATCTTCTTTACGTTCTAAATCATTAATAGGGTTGTGCAAAGCCGACTCAGGTTGCGCAACAGCACCGACACACCAGCCTTCGAGGAGAATCACTTTCACTTCACTATCAATACGGTCCCACTCAGCCTCTGGCCTGCGATCATCAATCGCCTTGTTGAAACGGGGAATATCAACTGGCATAGAATGGTTCAGCAATTTTGTCAGTACAGACTGCAACAGAACCATGTCATGGGTTCCCGGCACACCCCGGGTTTGCAGTAATGGATGCACTGCTTCAGCCAGCTTGGCACGCTCATCACAAGTCAAATAAAAATCATCAATCGACATGCCAACCGATGGCAACATATAGTGGCGCTGCAGCAAAAACAGCAGTAGATCAGTCAATGTTGATTTACCTGAACCCTGGCAACCATGAACACCAACAAGGAGTGGCCTCTCAGCACTGCGGGCATGTTTAACCAGATGTTCACAGAGAGGCAAAAAGAATTTTTGCGCGGTTTGAATATAGGAATCGGGAAGATTATGGATGTTGGCAAATTCAGTTAATAGTGGCGCCACCGGTGCAATAACCCTGTGAGATACTTTACACTGAGTATTGCATAGAGCGTACCACTATCCGGTCAATAATAGAGACACTGAATCAAACAGCTTTAATGGTCACGGATGGTGGGGGTTATACGAATGGGTATTAACGCAGGCTGAGGCTGGCAATACAAATCGCACCATTCAGCGACCAATTTTAGGGCAATAACACATGTATCCATGCACCAACGACCAATCAAAGAGCACCCAGCGCACCAAGATGATACATTAGACATCAATAGATTCTTCCGACTATTCATCAAACATCTCCTCAACGGCATCAAAGTCAATACTGGACTCTGGAAACGGCAAACCCACATCCTGCTCTTCAGCTTCATTGACCGGCGTTCTAGTTTGGTCACATACCAGATTTTGTGAGCCGTAAATATTCTCGACCAAATCAATAGATTCATAATCCAACATGTAATCTTACCTTCCACTCTATAGGTTCATTTAACATATAGCGATTACCATACCAACCTCTATAACCCCCATATTTCGGGGAAAACGGTGTGAAAATACTCACAGCGCTGCATTGAACAACAACCCGATAAGACCGGATGTGACCTTGAACGTCACTTGAATGCCATAACCTGATAATTCCTGGGTCGATATCTTGACCATCACAGATGTACGACTTACATAAGCGAACAATCAAACCAATACCTGAATCCGTGACTCCATAACGGCGCAGTGCGCCAACCATTGATTCCTATTTCCTGAATCCGTGACTCCAGAGTGGATGAAGTCACGGATTCGGGTATAACCAAACATAAAAAAAGCAGGCCAGGCCTGCTTTATTTGACAGAACAGTTGCTGTTAAGGGATTTTATTCATCCAACCAAAGTTCGTATTTACCCGGTTCAGTGGAAGGCGAGTCACCGCTATCCACACGCCACTGCGCAAGAAGGTAGTTTTTCAATGCCGCTCGACAGGTCATACCCAAAACGCCGCCACGCATTCCCAACTCATGCTCAACCGCTTGCGGGTAGGCCAGAGTCGGATGTGGCTTCAATTTCAGGTTAATGATCTGATTCCAATGTCCATCAGAATCTTTCATTTCATGCGACGCAGGCTCATCACTCGTTCCCAGCACTTCCACGATTCGATTGATCACAAAATCGGTGAAGTTACCAAGGTCACGGTCATAAGCGCGAACCAGCCAGCGAGTACCGGAATTGATCAGCGCATGCGGCACAATCGCCTGAACACGCTGGCCCTTCTCTTCTGAAACATACTCAATGGAAAGCGCTTGCTGCTTGTGAATAGCACGCGTTACCGCAGCCAGCACAGGAACAACAGGTAGCGGTGTCTGGCTTGGCGATTCAGTGGCGATTTCAGGGAATTTAGGCCCTGCATAATCATCACCAAACCCGTAAGTCAGTGCAGTCAATACCTGAGTAGCAGAATAAGAATATAGAGGCTTGAACGAATCCTGCGGGATGTAGGACTTGATGCCGTAATCATAAACAACATTGTCCGGTGCCAACTTCTTATACAGCGCAATATCACGAGAAGCGGAAGATTCTTTCAAACCAAAACGGTTCTGCAAGTCACTTCGGTTAGCATGGCCCAGGAAATACAGGCGAAATTCCAGGTAAAACAGGCGCTCCTGTTGTGGCTGGCTTTGCTCCTCTAGGGTAGGTTTTACCGAATCACTCATCCTAATTTATCTCTGAATTGTTATTAATTTGTTAATCCGTCACACCACTGTAAGGTTGTGCCCATTAGGTGTCAACGGAATACCTCTTCTTATAGTAGCACTGCTTTTCGACCATTAATTAATCTGGGCCATCAAAAACTCATTTTTTGTCCATTCTGACCGCTGAAAAACAGACAATTTCTTCTGTAAGCTACTGATAAACATGATTTTTTACAGAAATGCCTTGCAAGGGGAAAAAACATCAGTAATATACGCAGCACTTCAGGACTATAGCTCAGTTGGTTAGAGCGCTGCCTTGACATGGCAGAGGTCAGCAGTTCAAATCTGCTTAGTCCTACCAAAATTTCTTACAGATCAGGCGCTCATAGCGCCTTTTTTGTGCCTTTAGAATCCATTTAGATTATTTTTAGAATATACAGTAGCGCTCTAACGATGAAATTTATCAAAATCAGTACCAATACTGACGATCAGGGAAAACCCCATATTATGGATATACAGTGGTTATGAACTGTTCATTTATACATACATGAGGAAAATCAGACTGTGCGCTCTTGGATTGCCACTACTCAAAATGAACAACAAATCGATATAACCATTTACATTTCTAACATTTGATGGTAACTAGTGGTGCGAAAAGGCCATTATTCGGCTAATATCAATTTCATCGAGCTTAACATTCAGAGTAATAAACATAAGACACGTTGGCTCAAAAAATGGAGGATAGACCGCTATGTCATTTAAAGAGCTTCCAAAAGAACAGCAGGAAGAAGTGGCTCGCATAATAAGGAGAAAAAAACAAGGCGGAGCGAAGGTGAGCTTCAGCGCCTATTTTTCAGCAGAGTCAAAGAAAGGATTAATTGATCGAGAGATAGAAAGATCAAAGCAGATGTCAGCAGCCAATGCTTGACGCATTAAGGCTGATTACTGTTGCAATTGTTCCTGGCTATACATTCATTAAATATGATTACAAGAGCGATTACACAGCACCATTTCTTTCAGACCGAATGCTTTATACAAGGATTTTATTTTTCGGTATCGGCTTCACTTTTTTATCGATACTGATTTCACCAGAATTATTGTCTATCTATAAAGAAAATTACCCCAACATAATTGCCCATTTCAAAGAAACTCATTCATCAAATTTTGAGCTACTAAGGCAAGTATTCATTGCCGTCGTTGCCACATGTATAAGCTGGACGACAGCAAAAGCAAGATCCTTATTCACATTGAAATTCAACGAAGATTTTCACGTTGAGTTTTTACTTGAACATGGAACACAGCTTCAAATATTTTCCATAGGTTCAATAATTAATGATGTTTCAAATTCTGAACATGACCTTTACTTAGAGGTTCGACTAAAAAACGACAAGGTGTACATAGGCCTTCCCTCAGACTTCCTGGAACCTATAAAGCCAAACCATGTTGAGTATTTTTACCTGTTGCCCCTCTATAGCGGATACCGGAAATCACCAGATCACTCTCTTGAGTTAACCACTCACTATATAGATCACTACGAAGAAATTATCCAAACCGATAATTTAGAAAGTGATGAGGAAATAGATTCACTCTTGGATAATTTTGCCGTTGCAATATGCGCTGACGAGATAGTTACGGTGAGGAAGTTCGATATCGGCTTGTATTTCGAAAAATACAAAAAAGAAAACAAGGCCAACTAATAACGACAGACCCAGAGCACCGTTAACATCAAAAAAACTCATAAAGTTAAATCAGCAGCGCAATAAATCCAGTTGATATACTCATCTGAGTAATCTACCTCCAGATATAGCGCTCCACCCAATGCCCGAACGCCATGAAATATTGGTTTTTCCTCCACTGGCAAGGTTTTGGCTCTCAGACCGAAGACGCCAGTTACTATAGATGAGCTGCATATTCTGGCCTCCACCTCATTTAGCGATTTGCGCTCATTTGCATCCGAATGGCTCTGAATCATTAGCCCGGAAAACAACCACTATCACACTCCAGCCCGCTATTCCGGCTCCCCCAACTCCTTAAACTTATTCGCCATCGTCGGGTTTTTACGGGTGAGCTTCTTAATAGTGACGTCTTGAGCCTTATCATTTGCAAGTCGTAAGTTCCGATCTGTGCCAAGTAACGCTTCTTTTGTTTTTTGGAGATGGTTAATCGATTTGTCAATCTCGTCAATAGCGGTGGCAAATTTCCTTGACGCAAGGTCATAGTTTTTGGCAAATGCCGTTTTAAACTTGTCCAAATCACTTTCAAAACTGGTAATGTCGATATTTTGCGCTTTAACCAGTTCCAGCTCGGTCTTGAACTTGAGCGAATTTAGAGCAGCATTACGCAGTAATGTGATGATTGGAATGAAAAACTGCGGGCGTATGACATACATTTTGGGGTAACGATATGACACATCGACAATGCCGCCGTTGTAGAGCTCACTCTCTGGTTCCAATAACGACACCAAAACCGCGTATTCACAGCCCTTTTCTCTTCGATCTTTATCGAGTTCTTTAAGGAAGTCTTCGTTCTTTTTCTTACTGGCTGTACCAGCGTTCTCGTTTTTCATCTCAAACATGATGGAGACGATTTCAATACCAGTTTCATCAACATCCCTGAAGATGTAATCGCCTTTACTACCTGTACTTGCATCGTTGTCCTTCTCGAAATAAGCACTGGGAAACCCTGTCGCCCGTATGCGATTAAACTCGGTTTCACAGTGCTGCTCTAGCGTCTCACCGACCATTTTGGTGGACAAGCGTGCTTTCATATCTCGAAGTCGCTCAATGGCTTCATCACGGTCTTTAAGCTGAGACTCATACTTTTCTTTAAGCGCTTTTTCTGCAAGTTGCTTTTGCATCTCTACACGTGACAGACTGCTTTCGAGTTCAATGCGCTGTTTTTCAACAGCACTGACGGCATTGGTGACGGCCAATTGCCGAGCAACGTCACTGGCGTCTATCTTGGCTTTAAGCGCTTGAATTTCAGCATCTTTTTTGGCTCTCGTTGCTTGCAGCTCGTTTGCGAGTTTAGTCTTGGCGGCTTCCATTGCCGCCTGCTTGTCCCGATTGGCTTGTGCCAGCTCCATGACCAGAGCGTCACGCTCCTTTTCAATGGCGCTCAGTGCTTCAGATACGGCCAATTTCTTGGCAGTCTCTCCGGCATCTAACTTTGCCTTCAGCTCCAAAATCTCTGCCTCTTTTTTGGAAGACGCCTGCTGGAACTCGCTGCTCAGCTGAGACTTAGCTAATTCAACGGCACTCTGCTTGTCTTTCTCAGCAAGCTCCAAGCGTTCATGCAACTGTTGCTCAAACACCTTATCGCGAACCTGCTTTACAATATCGGCATAGCCTGCCTCATCAATCTTGAATGCTTTGTTGCAATGGGGGCATATTATTTCATGCATGGTGACGATCCTATTCGATTAACTTACCGGCAATGATAAAGAGGGTTATTGCACTTGAGTCAGTCACAATGTTGTACTGATCATTCATTGATTAGCTTGAGTAGTGCAACTTCAACCAATTCGGCTGGAATATATTCTTGTTCCAAACGGCCTTTTTCCAAATTCTGCAAGGCTTTATAGAATGTCTTTTCTTCTTGAGTAAGGGTACTTTGACTAACATTTTCTGCCTTTACTGGCTCGATCACTGAGCTATTGTCCTTGCATTGCTCAAACGTCGCCTGGTCCATCAAAACCGATTCTAATTCTGGCTTGGATAGACGTGCGGCAGCCAGCATCTGGAAACCCCAGGTGTCGATGTCGCCCCAGTAGATAACCCGTTTGGAATAAAAGGTTTTCGAGCTCAACCAGCTCAAATCCAGACCCGCCCCCAATATGGCTATGGTATCGTCGATACAAGGTAATAAATGCTCACAACGCTCGTTTTCAACAACCAATATGGTTTTTACGGGCAGTTCATTTTGTTCAAGCTGTTTGGTTGACAGCCGTAACCTGGAAAAAGGCAATAGCCCGTCCTGGAGCGGAACGACCAGTAACCAGTGGTCGTCCTCTGGTCTCGCATCTAAGAAAACACCCAGTCCTTGCTTACTCACTTCTCCGCCAAATCGTTCATCCAACAGGCTGACCAATAGTTTTTCATTCCGTTCGAAGAACTTGGTGTCTACATTAAAGCCAGCCATTGCCCTTAGCGGTTTCCCTTGGGCGGCTCCCGGCTCCAGCCGAGCTGCAAGCCTGACACATTGAATAACCTCTTCAACGCTCTTTCCGCGCCAGAGTTGACGTTTACGAATAAGGTTTTCATGAAATATGGCCGGTGCCTCTAACAATACTTGATTGAGCAATTGATACTCACCGCTCAGCTCAGCAATATCCACAGCCGCAACCCATTGCCCGGGTGAAGCAAGCTCCCAGCCTGTCGGCAAAGAAATAGGCTCAGCCAGCCCACGAAAGGAGATTTTTTGCCAAACAACCTTACCAACATTGACTTGCTGCCAAGCTTGAATGTGTTGTTTTACCGCATCACTTTCCTGCTCTATTTGCCTTGTGGAAGGCTTGCTGATGGAGAACGCTATTGGCCAGACCTGTGTATCAAGCAACCGATTGACGCGGTGAGACGCCTGCTGCCATTGTCTGTACAGCTTTTCCTTAAAGTATTCAGGTGGCTTCATTTGCAGCCACCTTGACGCTCTGCTTCGCGGCTTCAAGCTCTTTCCAACTCATAGCAACCAGGCGGGATTCCATTCCCCGACGATGGACGACAATCGCCGAGCGAGTGTGATTACGCAGCAGCTTCATTTCCTTATTCGGTGTAATAAACAATGCATGCAAACCAAACTCACGTAATGCGGAGATGATGCGCCCTGCCACAACATGCGAACTGCGCGAAAAGGCTTCGTCCAATACAATGGTGCCGAATTTGGGGGTGCTGGTGCCATCCGGGCAAAGGGCATAGCTGAGCGATGCCGTTAATACATAGGAGGCGATAATTTCTTTTTCACCGCCGCTGCCACCTTGCGAGCCTGAGCGGGTTTCAATTAGGTGGTGCGTCTCCCGATTAAGCACCGACACTTTAAACTCCAGCCGGAACCTGGGGTCTAACAGCGATTTCGCGCCAATGGTTCGGTTACGCTCACAGGCATCCCGCAGCAAAGCAACAATATCCTGCAATGCTTTGTAATGGCTTTCGCCGTTATCGTCCTGCAAGCGTGCGGAATGGAGTTTTTTCAGGGCTTTTTGCAGCGTTCGTAAGCTTTCGTGGGTCACCTTAGAGCAGACTAACTGAAGATAGCGATCCGCTTGGAAGTCGACTCGTCTAAGTGTGCTGTTGAGATCTTCTAACTTTTCTTCTATGCGATCAGTTTCATTCTTAATGGTCGCCAGTAATTGAGTGACGCCTTCATCAGAAGAACGGTTTAAGTAGTCCTTAAAACGTTTGAGTTTTTCTGGCAAAGCCTCTTTGGTCAATACCTCTAAGCGTTCCAAATACTTATCGACATCGGTCAGCTCTCGCCCGACTTCACTCAATGCACCACGGTCTTCTTTTTTAGCATCGGACATCCGCTTGATTAAATCGGCTTCAAGCTTGCCTTGTTTGGTTTGGATCGCCTTAAGCTCTTCGCGCACCGCCGCTGTTGCCTTACGTTCGCTTTCGGTGATGGTTTCAACAGTGAGGCGCTTCTGATTTTTGAAGCGATTTTCGAGTATGCCCACAGCCTCATCCGTTAGGCCCTTTTCCTGAAGCGCAAAAAACTCACTGCGTTTCGATTGGGCCGTTTCAATATCTTTTCTAATGCCAGCTTCCTGCTGAACCAGTTCCAGATGCTTGGTTTCCAGTACTCGCAAGGCTTGCTCACACTCTTCCAATGCGGCCTTAGCTTTTGCCATATCGGTTTCTGGCTGGGTTAAGCGCTTGAGTTTTTCTTGCTCGTTTGCCAATTCTGCTTCGACAGAAGCGACATCAATCTCTGCATAGTCAATCTTTTGCGCCTGCGAGAGAAGCTGAATGGTTTGGCTAAGTTCATCGGCTTGTTTTTTTGCCCTGCTCTGCTTGCCTGCAAGCTCACGCTGCTGTGTTTTCAGTACGTCCAGCCTGGCTTGAAGCATCGTTAGGCGGTCTTTGTTATCGAACCCCGTAAACCAGTTATCTTGTATGCTGCGCTGGTCTTGTTTATCGAAGAAACCACGTTTTGCGGACATCATGCCCTGAACAGTCAAGGCATGCGCTGTGTTTCTCAAATCCTCCGCCGTTTTCACACAGTGCAGATCAAACGTTGAAAGTAAGTACTTGGCCGCTTCACGGTATGGATGGTCTTTATAATCAAGCTTACGCAAGTAGCCATCCTCAAAAAACGTGACGGTTTGAGCTGGCTGTTTTACCTCCCAAAGGCGTACATGCAACCTGTTGTCGCGATGGTTCACCCAACGCAATGCGGCATCCATTTGCTCTGGCGGAACAAGAATACGAAGTTTCTGGCTACCCATCGCTCGCTCTATAGCACCACGCCATTCGGTATAGCCTTGCTTCACCTGCACCAATTCAGCGAGGAATGGTATGGCGCTTTCTTCAACCTCTAAATATTCAGCCAACTCCTTCCGAAAGCGCTGAAACTGCATTGGAATGTTTGAGCTTGGGCTGTTTTCAATCTCTTGTAATTCGGTTGCACATTCATCCAACTGTTTGGTGGTGCCAAACAATTCTGAACCAATGCTGTAAGCCTGTTCTTGTTGTAACTCTTTTTGTTCGGTTAACTCATCGACTTTGGCTGAGATCTGCTTTTGGCTTTGCTCGAACTCAACTCGATTCCCCGGCATCGGCGACGATACTTGCGCCAATACCACACCAAACTGTTTCTCAGCGTTTTGTACGGTGGCTAAGCGCTTTTGTTTATCGTTAATAAGCGTTTTGAGCGTTTCAATGTCCGCACCGCCTAACTGCAGGTAGGCTTGATTGAGTTGTTCTTTGCTGTTTTTCTTCTGCGCCACGGCTGCGTTTGAATCAGCCAATTGCGCCTTACAAATGGCATGGCTGCTGACTAAGCGTTCGCATTCGGTTTTCCAAAGAGCGTAAGCCTGCCGGGCAAACCAGGTTGGCAGGTTCTCATCCAGGATTTCCAGTTCGGTCAGTTGTTGTCGATTACTAACACACTGCTCCCACGTTGCTTTTACCGGCTCAAGCGAGGCTTGCTGCTTTCGAGCGATAACCAGCTCTTGATGGATATCTGCCAGGTCATCAAAACTGTTGGCCACTTCCTTAGCGCGCTCAAACTGCGAGGTATCGTCCAGCACTAATTCTCTGAAGATTTCATCAATGCTGTTCAACTGTTTTAAGCCTGCGGCACGGTTAAGTAAGTTAAAGGCGTTGTCGCGTACCTCAAAAAAATCGCGAATGCGGGCCAAAAAGGAGGTTTTTGATGTGAATGACCACAAGCCCGTTTCAACCTTGGTGCGCTGCTTTAATGCACGCATGCCGCCTTGCTGATGCACGTCGAGCATGACATCCAGCGAATGCTCGGTTGAAGTTGCGACATACCAGAACTTCTTCATGTCCGAGGGTGAGGTGCTGCTGTCATCAAACCACAATACCGCGCCAATAATGGCGATGTTTTCATCGTTACTCAGGGTGGCGCTTATGCCGGTGACGGTTTTTGCTGGCCGGGCAACATGGGATTGGCTCTCGGAACCATCGCCCGGGCCAGTAACGCCGCGCACGTAAGAGGCTAAATCCCGGTCACTTTCATGGCCGCCGGTCGAGGCAAGGTTGTATTTTGGGTGCGCGGTAATCAACGTCATTAACGCATCCACCAAGGTGGTTTTACCACTGCCGGTTGGCCCGATGACGGCGGTACCTTCGGGGTTAATGTCGGCGTGGTGTTTGCCGCAGAAGCCACCCCAGTTGTACATGTCCAGTTGAGCTAACCGATAGCTGGGTTCTTGAATGAGTAAGGCTTCCTGGCTCATTGACTGCTGCCCTCTTCTTTCGCTTCCTCATCGCTTAAACGTGCCTTCAGTGCACTCTGCAATGCCTTTAAATTTTCTGGATTAGCCAAGTGGGTGATGATGGGGCGAATGGTGACGCGATCGTGCGAGTCTGGCGCGGTGACCAAGCCATAGCCCTTGAGTTGATCGAGTAACTGAAACGCGCGAGTGCGGTCTTTTTGTTCACTGCCCGACTCCCCTAAATACAGTTGCAATTGGGCGGTAATGTCATCGACTGCCAGCACCGGTGCGGCACCACCCACGCCGACATCCTGCTCATGCGCAACATAGGCTTGGCGCAATATTGCCACCAACAGCGACTGCTCTAACGTTAAGCGCTGCTTGCGTACCAATGTGTGCGACCAATCCTCACCCTCTTCGGACATTTCCTGTTCAGCAGTCAACACAGCCAAATAGACCAAGCCACGCACATCGTCCACCACTGCGGTTAAGTCCATCGGCTCCAATATGCTGACCAACGCGGCATGCTCCACTGTGGCTGTACGGTACAGATTGGGTTTGGCCTCCGCTTCGATCAGGCCGTTTTTGAGCAGGTCTTTCACCGCATCACGCAGGCGGGTATCAGTTCGCTCGTTCTCTAGACTTTGTGCATCCAATGGGTTGGCAACTGCGCCAGTATCTGCTTCAGTGTCTTTTGAAGTGCTTTTTTGCTCTTCGTTTTCTTGCGAGAACTGTTGATCAAAGAAACCTGACATCGTTATAACTCCCATTCTATGCCGTCCAGGTCGGCATCCTTCATGGCTAACCACGGCACCGTAAACTGCCACTGTTTGTTGTCGGTATCGGTCAGCAATACCGTTTGCGATTGGTGCTGATCTATCTCTACACCGGCTTCTTGTGCCATGCCGATCCACAGCGCAAAGGTTTCCAGGTCGTGCACCGGCGGTAACTGCTCAGCCAACTCTTGTAATGTTAACGCCTTGCCTGCCTCGGCGAGCGTTGCCAGTGTTTGTTTGATGGCTTCGGTTCTATCGAGCCCTTCCAAGGCGTCCCAAAAGTCATCTTCAATAGACGACAAATCGCCAGACTGTTCGGTCAAGTCGAGGGTATCTGCGCTATCGGTATCGATTTGTTTGAAGCGCAAGCGCTCTGGCGTCGGCAACGCGCCCAGGGTAAAACCAATGGGTGGTAGTGGAGAGGCAGCGCGTTTGTTCTTCTGCTTGCTCCAGTCAATCTCCAGCGCCGTGGCGAAAATATCGTTCAGTAACTCGCCGACACGGTGATGCTCTGCAGCCAGCCCGGTTTTCAAAAAACCCTTAACATCGCGTTCGCCACGCGCACGAGCTTCCAACACCGACTGGCTTTCTGCAACCAACCTTAACCGCATGTGCCGGAGCTCAGCCACTTGATAAACGCTGAGCGCTTCCGCCATAGCGGGATGCTTGATGATCGTTTTAATGCGCTGGTGCATGTTATCGAGTTCGACTGACTGACGTAGTTGTTCTTGAAAAGTATCAAACACGCGACCTTCCGGGGTTTGCAGCAACTGTTCTTGACCGTCTAACAACCGGTCGACAATTTCACCCCGGTGATATTGCTCGGTCACAATGGATTGGCGCAAGTTACGGTCAGCCTCGCGCCAGGAGTCTTCCACACGACGAAAGTCCGCACGCAGGCCAGTGGCTAAGTTGTAAACCTCGCGAATTCGCTCTATGGCGGCCTCTTTGCTCAGCACGGTCACTTCACCCGCTTCTGCGCGTGACAGCTCGTTTTCGAGTACCGATATTTGCCGCTTCAGTGAGGCCATTCGGCTTTCCGGGCTGGGGTTCAAGCCAACCTCCAAGCTTTCAATTTCACGCTGCACCACTGACAAACGCGAGGCGGTGGTAGTCATGATGCGATCATCCAATGAATCGGCAAAGCTCATTGCTGAATTTAATGCGTCGGTGGCGTATATTTTTTGCCCGCGCTCAATAATCAAGCCGCGTTTTAACCATTCACGAAGTTCCTTACCGGCTTGCTGAGCAGTTGTTTCCGGGTTGATGTCAAAATCTTCATGGTGAGCGAACTCACTGAGCATTTCGGTTAAGGCAATCAGGGCATCTGCTTCAGCGACGCCATCTTGCGCGTACTTAAACAAGGAACTGAGGCAGCCCATCACCAAGGGGGCTCGGCGAGAGGAGAGCAAAATCCAAGCGGGGTTCTGCTTGCGGCTTTTGATGAATTGTTGGGCGGTGCGTAGTGCGGTGGTGTCCATTTATCAACCAACCTGCCAGTAAGCGGTTTTACCCGGGCCTATAGGTTTGAGTAAACCTGAGTCACGTAGGGCTTTTAAATGGTGCTGAATGGCTGGAAGTTGCGCGAGGTTTACCCCGTCGTATAACTCGTTTACCATCGCCTGAACCATCTTCAGCATGTACCTGACAAAATTGGCTTCGCACATCTTCATTGCTTTTCTAATCACCATATTATGACCGCTAACGTAGTATCTTGAATAAAACCTGTATTAAGAAAGCACCTCCAGATGCTCACCGCGCAGCTCGAAGGCAATGGCCCTTCCCTTGTCACGAACTGGAACGAAGCGGTGGACTTCTGGAGGGCTTCTCGAAAAATGGGACGCCGTTTTTTCAACCTGACTCCGTGACTTCATAGCGGCGCAGTGCGCAAGCCATTGATTCCTCTTTGCTTCCCAAAAATTTCAATGAACCTATGGGTGCACCTGCAATTTTTGAAAAGAGGTTCAAATAATACCTATGCCGTAACTTTAAACCGGCGGGTCGTCTTAATATGACGTTTTATTTGAAACACTACACTAGCTTAGTGCTCAATTTTCTATCAACTGCTTTACAGTATGCAACCACTTCTCTGTTTTGATGTACAAACCATATTCTGGTTCCCAAAGAAGCTGATTTCAGAAACCGCTTCGTTTTGTGAGACGGCTTTCAGACATTTTACGGGATAAAGACCCCGGCGCGGTCGCAAAGGAAACTATTGGGATAACGCGGTAGCTGAAAGCTTCTTCGGAACACTGAAGCAGGAGCGTGTTCAGTGGCGTCACTATCAAACCAGGCAAGAAACGATGGCGGATATCCGGGACTACAGAGTGATACACTACAATGAAAAACGGCTGCACTCCTATTTGTATTAGGTCAGCCCTAACGGATTCAGGGAATATGAAAGGCAGTTTAACTTGTTAAAGAAAGTCGCTTAACTGGATTGGAAATATTTGCCTGACCACGTCATTTGCGACTGGTTTGGAGCGCAGCGGAAAACCAGTCCGACAACATGCGCTTGTTATGCCAATTATTGTTGAACAATGTTGAGTATCCTTAATGCTTCCATTGTAAGCTTCTTTCTCAACACCAAATCTGAGTTTTGCTTTATCTCAATGTGGTTTGCAAAAAACCATGTTTGTTTGTTAACAACGAGATAACCTACATACCATCCGTCCTTACCTGACCAACCTGTTTTTGACCAGATCTTCATCTGGCCATCGCTCTCTGAAAGCATAATATTCTTCAACGTTTCAATATGTTGTTTCTGTATTGGCAGATTCTCAAAATATACTTTACGTAAGAAACTTATTTGATCTTTTACAGAGACCCTAAGATCACCATCAAGCCAAAATCGTGTGATATCGTTACCCGTTAATTGATTACCGTAATCGAAATCTCTAAGGTACTCATGATATTTTGTGTCACCGACCATCTTCGAATAGCGTTGATAACACCATACACATGAGTATTGAAAGGCTGTTTTAAGTGTCTGATCTTTATTCCATGGAGCGTATTCGCGCTCTACACCATCCCAAGCAATGACCTCAGAAGAATCTTTAATCAACCCCTCCTCGAGTATGATTAGAGTATTAGGTATTTTGAATGTTGAAGCCGGGATGAAGCTTTCTTTATTATTAACGTTATATTGATAACGTTGTTTGCCATCAGCAGATTCTATAAGTATTGACCCATTAACATTATTAGCCTTGTAAAGACTTTCTATCTGACTCTCTACAGCATATATGTTTGCTGATAAAGCCCATAGAACGATTAGTCCCAAATATTTCATATCTATCCCGATTTTACCGCGTGAGTAGCAAAACGCCTCGCATCAGCGGCCAAATGCGCGCGTAGCGGGCATTTGGTCCGGCTACATGCGCTTGTTAGAGTTCACTTTGCATATCTCTCAAGCCGTTGCTCCAGCGTGCCAGTGTGTCACTCAAACAAGTGATTATCAAAATCCTGAATCCGTGACTCCTTCAGTGGATGCAGGGTGTAAGAGCTTGATTTCTATTTTGTTTTTCAAAAATTGCAGGTGCACCCATAGGTTCACCCCAATATTTGGGAAGCAAAGAGGAATCAATGGCTTACGCACTGCACCGCTATGGAGTCACGAATTCAGGGTTATCTCAACACCAATTTCTCTGAGCTTCTTCTCGTACCTTTCAAGGTCTGTATCATCTACCTTAAACCTGAATCCGTGACTCCAAAGTGGATTCAGGTATTGCTTAAGTAAGTGCCATTCGGGCCTGCCCCCTTAAACCATCGAAGACCGTCAGGGACGCTTGCAGATCGTGTCGCGCACCCGTGTGCAGTCGATCTCATAGTTGTTGGACAGTAGCCGCTTTCCGTTACATTCCTGCTGGAAACTGTGGTGGGTATTGTTGCTCCAGCTGTGACCGGAGAGGCGGACGAAGACGCTGTTCTCGGGATTGAAGGTAGCAACGCCGTTGCGATACATGCAGCAGACCTGCACTTCAAGAGCGGTCTTAATGTCGCCATTCCGGACATCGACGATGGTCTTACGGTTGCTAGAATGCCCGCTGCTGTCGCATACGTATCCCGCGCTGGCGTTATGCCCGTCAGTGCGCCGTTCGCAGAGCGTGTCCAGGTCGTAGGTCTCGACCTTTGCGCCGATTTTGCAGCGGTCGGGGACTTCGCGGTCCCAGCGCTTGTCCCACTGAGCCTGAAAGCAGTCCATCAGGGCTCCACGCGCGGCCTTGCGGGCGTTCTTGGAGGTGGATTTCTTGCCGTAGGCGGTGAGCTTGCCGAATTCTCCGTGGTAGGAGCCGCCTGTGGTCTGCCAGCGGTATTCTCCGTCGCAACGCCGGATCGTGTCCGCCGCAACGTCGGCGGTGGCAAAAAGCGCTCCTGCTAGAAAGACAAAGATGGCCATTAAATGATGCCGTTTGATCATAATGAATTCTCCTGATTTGAATGGGTTAGAACCCTTTTTTGAAGTTGATTGCATCAGCCTCCTGTACAACTCATGGGATTTTTCCTAACGGTGGTTTAAATAAAAGAGTGCTAACAGGACAGGCACCCGAAAACACACCGGACAGGCACCCAAAAAACAGGCACCCAAACACCCTAACAGGACAGGCACTCAAAAAACACCAATTACACTCATAATGAGAACATCATCATAAAAACAACAATCAAAGGGGTCAGAGTCATTGATTTTTACCCTCTCGGTATTTCTCTGACTTCCGGTCACCTCCCCGCCCCACACGCAGGCTTGGGATTCCCGTCTTTGCCTCCACTTTTTTACTCTAAAACGTTCATCGCCCAATACCCAGGATTTATTCGTACAATCTCGAATCTCATCTAAATCCTTCTTAGCCATTCGGCCGCGAAACAATTGCCGATATGCTTTTTGTCTACTTTCGGCATCACGACCTAACTTCCCGTATTCTCAATGCGGGGTGACTAGTTCGATGTTTAATCCAACGGCATTATAGCGGTAACTAGACCAAGGGTATTCGGATGCATGGTCGACCATTTTGGCGCGAACGGGGTTTAATTCAATGTAGCGGTACACGGTGAGCAGATAATTTTCGGTCTGCACCAATGTCGATCTATATCGACCTTCCCATAAGGTACCCGTGCGACCATATTTGTGGTTGTAGTACTGTACATATCGACAACCTAATGTTTGTAACATTTTGCCCAACGCGGTTTCATCGCTGGGCATTACCAGTAAATGAACATGATTGGTCATCAATACAAAGGCATGAATCACAACGCCATTCTGGAGCGCACTTTCTTTCAAGTACGTCAGATAGGCTTTGTAGTCAGGCTCATCACCAAAGCAGGCTTCGCGGTTATTGCCGCGCTGAATGACATGATGGGCAACA
>JARRJP010000016.1:0-33736 GCA_037389025.1 Reinekea sp.
TCGGTTGGAGATCTTTAAAATCCTGCGGTAATCGATAGGTGGCGTGAATTGCTAATGGATTCAGGGACATGCCCTGACGGCGAATAAAATCCCTGACCGCTTGTGGCGCGGTGCGGATGTCCTTGGCTGACATACGGGTTTCCTTAGCTGTCTTGTCTTCGTTTGTCGATCAACGATGGTGCTGATGCTTGCATTATTTGATTGGATTAATTGGCTGGAATATACCGAACATGGTTCATTTTGGTTGTGATCGAATACTCAGAATCACTTATCCATATTCAAAATGAACATAAAGTCGCACCGTGCATCATAAAACAGCGGCCCTGCGGTTTCTTTTCGGCCTTCGTCACCCATGTACCAATTTGCAGAGAACGAAAGCCAAAACGTTCCCTGACGTCACTAAACGAGGTCAACCAGCCACACCGATGACCTCGACCACAACGATAGAAACGTTCGGGTGTTGAAAATGACGAACCTTTCTGCAACTGTCGGGCTCCATTATGGAAAGTTATTGGGTAGACTACGCCGTCTATCTTTGCCGGAGTTTATCCGGAAATGTTTCGCATTATCAGGTACTTAAATGAAGGTTTTCGACCACATCCCCAAGGAAAGACCCAAGACTCCACTGCTGGATACTGTAAATATCCCATCCGACCTGCGCCAACTGACATTATCACAACTGCCACAACTGGCGGATGAACTCAGAGAATACCTACTCTACAGTGTCGGTAAATCTGGAGGGCATTTTGGGGCTGGTCTCGGTGTTGTTGAGCTGACCATTGCACTGCATTATGTCTATGAGACGCCAGAGCAGAAACTGGTCTGGGACGTCGGTCATCAAGCTTACCCGCATAAGGTGCTGACTGGGCGTCGTGAACAATTGCCCACTATCCGTCAGGAAGGTGGCCTGCATGCATTTCCCCACCGCGAAGAAAGCGAATACGATACCTTTGGGGTCGGTCATTCCAGCACGTCCATCTCTGCTGCACTCGGCATGGCTATCGCTAAACGCAGCAAGGGTGATGAACGACAGAGTATTGCGGTAATCGGCGATGGCGCACTGACCGCTGGCATGGCCTTTGAAGCTCTGAACCACACCGGTCATGATGGCGCTAACATGCTGGTCGTACTGAACGACAATGATATGTCAATCTCTGAGAACGTCGGCGCGCTGAATAAAGCCTTTGCCCGCGTTTTTTCTTCCAAAACCTATTCTCATCTGCGTGAAAACAGTAAAAAAGTGCTCAAGAACCTGCCACCGATGCTGGAATTTGCCCGCAAAGCCGAAGAGCACATGAAAGGCATGGTTGCACCAGGGACGCTGTTTGAAGAACTGGGCTTTAATTACGTTGGACCGGTTGATGGTCACGATGTGATTGACCTGGTACAAACACTGCGCAATATAAAAACCTTTAAAGGCCCTCAGTTTCTGCACATTGCCACTCAAAAAGGTAAAGGGTTTATTCCGGCAGAAAACGAGCCGATTAAATATCACGCAATTACCAAGATTGAACCACAGCAATCAAACCACAAGAATGACTCAGTCAAATTCAAGTATTCCAATATCTTCGGCCAATGGTTATGCGATATGGCTGATCAGGACTCCCGCCTGATGGGGATTACGCCAGCCATGCGTGAGGGTTCTGACCTGGTGGCATTTTCCGCAAAGTACCCGGAGCGCTATCACGATGTGGCCATTGCCGAACAACATTCAGTCACCGTCGCCGCAGGTATGGCCTGTGAGGGATTGAAGCCGGTTGTCGCCATCTACTCTACCTTTTTACAACGCGCTTATGACCAGCTGATTCATGATGTTGCGCTGCAAAATCTTGATGTACTGTTCGCAATTGACCGGGCCGGACTGGTTGGTGAAGACGGGCCAACTCATGCTGGCAGTTTTGACTATACCTATCTACGCTGCATCCCCAACATGATCATCATGGCGCCTAAAGATGAAGCGGAGTGCCGTGCCATGCTGACCACCGGCTATTATCATCCAGGCCCGGCAGCCGTTCGCTACCCTCGTGGTACAGGCCCGGGAGTAACGGTACCGGCGGTGCTGGAATCGCTCGATATCGGTAAAGCGGAGATACTGCGCCAGGGTAAAACGGTTGCCTTGCTTGCGTTTGGCAGCATGGTTGAAGCCTGCAGGCCCGTTGCGGAGCAGTTAGATGCAACATTGATCAATATGCGCTTTATTAAGCCGATTGACGAACAGGCTATTCTGGAGGCAGCCAGTAGCCATGAATTACTGGTCACGATTGAAGAAAATGCCGTAATGGGTGGAGCAGGCTCTGCTGTACTGGAAACGCTGAACGCTCACAATCGACCAATGCCCTGTCTGCAGCTAGGTTTACCTGACGAATATACCAACCACGCCAAACCTGCCCGCATGCTGCAAAGTGTCGGTCTGGACAGCGCTGGGATTCTCAACGCCGTCAAAGCCCGATTAGGTCAGTGACAACCCAATAAGGAAAAGCCGGTAATGCCATTCGTCATACTGCTGCTGATTATTCTGGCAATGATTTTTGGCCCACGTTGGTGGGTCCGAAAAGTGCTGGCCGAAAACAGTAATACTCGGGAAGACCTCCCCGGAACTGGCGCTGAACTGGCCCAACACCTGTTGGAGAAGTTTGACATCAGCAATGTCGGCGTGGAGCAGACCGATACCGGCGACCATTACGATCCAGAAGCGAAGAAAATCCGCCTGACTCCGGATGTCATGACCGGTAAAAGCCTGACCGCTGTCGCCACCGCAGCTCATGAATTTGGTCACGCCCTGCAGGATGCTCGTAACTATCCGGCATTATTAACCCGAACGCTGCTGGTCAAACGGGCTCAGACTATCCAGACATTGGCCGGAGCAGCCATTTTTGCAATCCCGCTTATGGCCATTATTCCAGGCATGGCGATGTTCTCCAGAATCCTGTTGCTGGGCATCCTCGCCTCAATGTTTATCACAACACTAACCCACCTGATAACTCTACCAGTGGAATTTGATGCCTCCTTCGAACGTGCTCTGCCGATATTGCGCGAAGGGCGCTATGTTTCAGAACAGGATCTGCTGACGGTTCGAAAAATTCTGCTCGCCTGTGCACTCACCTATGTATCGCAATCACTGATAAGCGTACTGAATATCAGTCGTTGGATTAGAATACTGCGGCGTTGAATCACACCGACTCGGATGGACTCTCTTTCTGACAGTTCCAGCACAACTCAAAAGAGCCATTGTTAGCCTCCCCACAACGGCTGCAAAACCAATCCTCCGTCTGGTCAGCACCCGCCACCTGCTCAATGATTTTCAGTGCTGCTTCTTGATCTTGTTCACGCATCAGCCACAACTCAACCCAGGTAATAGCAAGATCGCCAGCCGCACCACCGGCATACTCATTGCGAACCATTGACTCAATACCGTTGAGTTTCAACAGGTTCTGAACGTTTACAACCTGATAAAGAAGCGGGTGGGAATAGATCCGCATGAAGTGTCTCTTTTTTTATGACCATGTTACTTGGACTTGAAAGTACTTGGACTTGAAAGTACTTGGGCTTGAAAGTACTTGGACTGGCAAACATAACACCTGCCTCCCCGATTTCAATGTCTATGATTAAGCTGTAGCTACAGATACTGGGTCTGTTATCATCTGCGCCTCTTTCACCTGAGTGAGATCCGGAATGAAGCATTATGATCTCGTGATCGTCGGCGGAGGTATGGCAGGCCTGACCCTGTTAGCTGCCATCGAACCCGCAATCCGCCTCGGCCTGTCGGTTACTCTGATCGACCCGGCACCAAAACCACAAAGCCACCCACCGCAGTCGCCCAGTTTTGATGACCGGGCAACAGCACTTTCCGGGCAAGCGCTGGAAACATTTCATACCTTGGGTATGGCCGGGATTGAAGAACACCTGTCCAACATCACCGATATCGAAGTCAGCGATCGTGGTCATGTCGGCTATCACCAGATGTCTGCTACCAGCCAGCAGCGAAATCGCTATGGTGCTGTGATTGCCAATCGGGCGATGGGGGCATTACTGTGGCAGCGTTGCCAGAATATGACCGTTGATTTCCGATTCGAGCAACAGGCCCGGGCCATTCAGCCATTATCCAATGGTCATCGACTCACCCTGAATCAAGGCGAAATTATCGAAACCGGGCTGTTAATCCTGTGCGATGGCGGTCGCTCAACACTGATAGAACAACTCGGCTTTCAGCGCCTGACTCATTCATTCCACGCCAAAGCCAGAGTGGCCACAGTACGTACCGAACAACCGCACCTTGGCCGTGCCTTCGAACGATTTACTGGTCAGGGGCCAGTGGCCATGTTGCCGTTCGGCGCATTCAGCGCGCTGGTCTGGACGATTCCGGAACAGTTGGCGGCCCACTACCCGGAAACAAAAACTGACGCGGTGACCTGGCTGAACCAGCACTTTGGTCAACGCCTGGGGCGAATAGATGAGATAAGTGACTGGCAGGAATACCCGCTGGAAGAAAAACGATTAAATTCACTGGCCTGCCATCACTGTCTGATTCTAGGCAATGCAGCAGCCACACTACACCCGGTTGCAGGCCAGGGGTTCAACCTGGCAATTCGTGGCATCGTTCGTGCCGCAAAACAGATAAACCACTCATACACCTCCGGTCAAAACCTGCCTGACTTTGCGACCCTGAATCAATTATCACAGACCATTCTCAACGATCAGGAAAACACTGTTTTTGCTTCTCGCAAGCTGATTGATCTGTTTAATTCCAGCAATCCGTTGATTCAGCTCGGTCGCGGCATTGGCCTGAATTCACTGGATCGACACCCGAGTTTCAGTCAACTTTTTGCCCTTGCCGGTATGGGTTATGCCGCAGGTGCACCCGCCTTGAATGGATAACAGCATGAATTCAGATAAACACTTCGATCTCATTATCAGCGGTGGCGGCATGGTTGGCCTGGCACTGGCTGCCGCATCCGCCCGATTCGGATTACACTGTGCGCTGATTGAGAAAGGTACGATAACCATCAATGACGATCAGCCTGATCAATTTTCTCCTCGTGTCAGTGCCCTAAACCTGGCGAGCGAACGCTTACTCACTCATCTGGGTGCCTGGCAACGGATCCCTGAACACAGAAAAACCCCATACTTCGATATGAACGTCTGGGATGGCCTGGGCAGCGGGCAGATTAATTTTAACGCTCATGACGTACAGACAGATCATTTGGGTCATATCGTCGAAAACAGCTATATCACCGAAGCCCTGTGGCAGACCGTACTGGATCACCCGGAAATTGAAGTCTTTACGGGTGACAGTGTCTGCCAGTGGCAACAGAACGAAACCGGGATCCGGGTCGAAACCGAACAGGGGCACCACCTCTCTGCATCACTGCTGACCGGATGTGAAGGTAAGCACTCACCTGTACGCCAGAAAAGCAAGATCGAGCAGTGGCAATGGGCTTACGAACACACCGCTATCGTCACCACCGTTTTTCATGACAAGCCAAACGCTCATGTTGCCAGCCAGGTGTTTCTGGAATCCGGCCCACTCGCCTTCCTGCCATTAACCCACACCAAACCTGGCCAATATGCCAGCTCTATTGTCTGGTCCGCGAAAACCGAACGCGCCGAGCAACTCCTGCACTTGGATGACGCCGGATTCATTGCACAACTGGAACACGCCTTCGAAGCCCGATACGGTAAAATCCTGGCAATTGATCCCCGCTTTTCGTTTCCGCTGACAGCAACTCAATCGAAAACCTATATTGATGGGCGAGTCGTGGTGCTGGGTGATGCAGCGCATACCATTCACCCGTTGGCGGGCCTTGGCGTTAATCTCGGTTTTCTTGACGCGGCAGCGCTTGCGGATGTTCTGAGCCAAGCCAAAAACGGGCAGCAAGACTGCGCTCACCGCTTTGTTCTACGCCGTTATCAACGCCAACGTCAGACGCATAACCTTGCAGTTGCTGCATTGATGGAAGCTCTGAAACGACTGTTCGATACCCAGGCTGCACTACCTGTTGTAGCGCGCAACCTTGGGCTGTCGCTGCTGAATCGCCAGGCACTGCTTAAGCGACCATTGGTTCTCGGCGCGCTGGGTGACTTTGGTACACCATTGCCAAGCCTGTGTCAGCCAGACCTGGAAAACAACTGATGTTTGACATTGCGCTATTTGAACCACAGATCGCACCGAATACAGGCAACATCATTCGCCTCGTTGCCAATAATGGTTGTCGGCTGCATCTGATTGAACCCTTAGGCTTTTCACTGGATGAAAAGAAGGTGCGCCGTGCCGGATTGGATTACCACGACATGGCCAATGTTACACTGTACCAGGACTACTGGTCTTTTCAGCAAGCCATGAAAGATCACAGGATTTTGGCCTGTACAACCAAAGCTCATCGTTACTATACAGATATTGAATTCGGTGAAACGGATGTTCTGCTGTTTGGTGCAGAAACGCATGGCCTGCACCCAGAAGTTATGGATAGCATTGCACCGGAACAGCGCATCAAGATTCCGATGCGTGAATCCAATCGCAGCCTGAACCTGTCCAACGCTGTTGCAATCATTTCTTACGAGGCCTGGCGGCAGCAGGGCTTTGGCGGCGCCGCTAATATTCTCTCTACCTGAATCCGTGATTCCAGAGTGGATGCAGGGTGTAAGAGCTTGATTTCTATTTGTTTTTCAAAAATTGCAGATGCACCCATATTTTTGGGAAGCAAAGAGGAATCAATGGCTTGCGCACTGCGCCGCTATAAAGTCACGGATTCAGGGTTATGTTAAATAAAACCAAAATTCCAGTTTATTCAGGTAGTTAGGCTGCATACTTGCTAAACTACTCTATAAGTTGGCTTTTCAGTAACCTGAATCCGTGACTCCTTCAGTGGATGCAGAGTATAAGAGCCTGATTTCTATTTGTTTTTCAATAATTGCAGGTGCACCCCATAGGTTCACCCCAATTTTTGGGAAGCAAAGAGGAATCAATGGCTTACGCACTGCGCCGCTATGGAGTCACGGATTCAGGATCATCATAGCGGCTAAAGGATGCTGGCACAGTTTTGGATGAGGCTACCTGGTTGGATATAAAACGCTTATATCCGATGAATAACAAGGAACTCCGTTATCAACAACAGGCCTGTAATCAAGCCGACAGCAGCAGTTCAATGCCATGCAACACCGACCCGTTTTATGGCCGGATGAATAGTTTCTAATTATGTTAGATTCACCTAAGGTCCGCAATGAACGTAATCAACAAAAAATCGTTCAGCAAGCAACAATGGCTGTACGCAAGCGATAATCAACTGATTATTTTTGATACAAGCTGGTCGAAAGAAGGACTCCCCTGCTTCAATGTGATTGCCACCCTCAATGCCAACAATGCTTTTCAGAATGCCAGTACGCATGCTGACTGGGTCGCCAAACACATCTCCGGCAAACTGAATATCCTGATTGCCAATTCATTGTTTCAACTACTGATGATTGATGTTCCCAATGTACCTCCAGAAGAAATCGATGATGCCATCAATCTGAAAGCAGCGGATCTGATTCCCTATGACCTTGAAGAAGCCGCACTGGATTTGATCCACCTACCTTCGGAAGCCCATCGCGGTCGCATGCGTATGGCTTACCTGATTGCCACACAAAAGCAGCCACTTAGCCATTGGTTAGAGGAGCTGATTCAGAGGGGAATTCAGGTTGAAATCATTGACGTGGAAATCACCCAGCTACGTAACCTCGCGGTTTATCATCAAACCCTGAATCAGTCCGGAATTCTCCACTTACAACCGAACCAAAGTCGGCTGTTACTTAATTTTAACGGTGAAATGGTACTTAACCGGGTATTTGATACCGGCCTGCAAAAACTGACCGATAACCAGACAGTTTTGGATGGAGAACTTGAAGTCACCGTTGACAGCAACCAACATCAGAATATTCCGTTCGAGTCGCTGGTATTGGAAATACGCCGCTCCTTCGACTATTACGAGTCCCAACTGGCCTTGGGTGCCATTTCCGAAATTTATGTACTGTGCGATGAAAAATACCAATCCTTATGCACATCATTGGCCAATAAACTGGGGGTTCGTTTTCATCTTATGCGACCACAGGATTTCATGCAGATAAACACGGCTGAGACTGACAGTAATCCCGTTGCACATTATAACTTGATTGGCACATTGTACCGGGAGGCACTGCAGTGACAAAACAGGTTAATCTACTCAAAGAAGACATGCTTAAAGGGTTTGGTCCAGTACAGTTACCCGTGTTTGTTAGCGTCGCTCTTTTTTCGATTCTGTGTGCAGTCGCCTGGTTTTATTATAATTGGGAAGAACGGCAAGAACTACTGGCCGGAGAACAAATATGGATTGCCCAACTGGCTGACACGACAAAAGCACTGGAAAATTTCAAGAAACAACATCCAAGCATTAATAACGAAAACGCGCTGAAACAAAAAAACGACGAGTTATTAAAGGAATTACAACGCATTCAGGAAACCGAGGCAGGTCTGAGTTTTCAACTCGATAATGCCATTGACGGTTTTTATTCGCCATTAATGCAACTGTCAAATTACGACCTGAACGGGCTTTGGCTGAACAGAATCACATTAAATGATGGCAACCGTCTGTTTACGCTTGATGGCTACTCGCGCGACCCGTCTCTGATTCCGCAATATATTGATCAACTGGGTCAATCGACCTTCGGTAACCTGTCAATTCAGACACTGAATATGGCCCGTCAGGACAAAAACCTCTGGCAATTTACCTTATCAAACAAAAAAACTGCCGATACCGCAGGTAAAAAACCATGAGATGGCTGAACAAACAAAGTTACGCACTGCGCTTGCTGATTGATAAAATACCGCTACGACAAAGGCATCTGGCGCTAGTGACGCTTTTTTCGTTAACGATGGCATTGTCACAACTGTCGCTGGTTCTCATGGGACTGGACAAACACAATGAAGTACTGGCTCGCATCGAAAACTTAAAACAAAATAATAGTCGAATCACCGAGACACTGACGGCTCATCAACAGGCTGCTAACAACCCGGTGCTCCTTGCCCTGAGTAACAGTAATATTGAAATTGAAAAAAGAATTGACCAGTTCCGGCAGAACATCCGGGATATCAACAGCAAGCTGATGTCGCCTGAAAGCATGATTCAATTACTGCGCGGCCTGTTGGAAAAACAAAATCAACTCAGCATTGTTCAC
Organism: Reinekea sp.; assembly: GCA_037389025.1. Classification (GTDB taxonomy): domain Bacteria; phylum Pseudomonadota; class Gammaproteobacteria; order Pseudomonadales; family Natronospirillaceae; genus Reinekea. The sequence continues at coordinate 9,187 of JARRJP010000016.1, forward strand.
TTCAAAGTTCTGCCAGTAAAAACTGTTGAATCAACAGCGGATAATAGCATTCTATTTTATCGGCACAGCATTCATCTGCAACTGGAAGGCCGTTTTGAAGCATTGGCTGACTATCTGCAAGCCATTGAAACGACAACAGACAATCAACTTTTCTGGGACAACATTCAAATTGAAACTGAAAATTTCCCAACACTGCAAATTGAAATCAACGTCCATACTCTGAGTCAGGATGAGGAGTGGCTGAATGTCTAAAGTGCAGTTAATGAGCGCCTTGGTCCTGCTTGTTGCAGGAACCGCTTTAGCCAATCCGTTAAAGCCAGATCTAATGGGATCGAACAATTCGAGTCATACCAATACCCCCAGAGTCGTCGTTCCCCGATATCCAATGCTGCAAGCGGTTGTCATCATCGGCGATCTAAAAAAAGCAATTTTTGACGGTGCACGTGAAGTCCAGGAAGGCGACCGTATTTCTGGTTATACACTGACAAAAGTGACTGCCAATTCGGTAACACTGTCACGAGGAAATACCAACAAAATTCTTTATCTGGAATCCACCGGTGATTTCCATCTGACCCCAGTTGAAGAGGAATAGCGAAGTGCGTCTAACTTACATGACCAGCCTGTTTACAGTCACTTCAATTCTTAGTGCCTGCGCAACACAGCCGACAGACGTTGAAATGACACCATTCAATGCGCGGGCAGAAATTGCATCGGCACGCTCCAATGCGGTTCGGCCACAGGAACCTGATGATGCACCCATTCAGTCTCCCAGTGTCCTGACCGATGATCTACTGGCAATAACAACAGCACCACCGCGCAAGCAGCGGGTGGATATTGAAGTGACCAATCGACCGGCCAAACAGTTCTTTGCCGATCTGGGTAAAAGCATGAAGCTGAATATCCTCGTGGATCCTGAGGTGACTGGCAATATTTCATTATCACTGGGCAACGTAACGCTGGATCAGGTGACGTCTGCATTGCGCGATCTATATGGTTTTGACTTCAAAAAAACCAGCTATGGCTATCGGGTTTTGCCAAATCAGGTCAGTACACAGTTTTATCACCTGAACTACCTGAATGTTCAACGTTCAGGCACAACGCAAACCTCAGTAGGAGGAAACGACAGCAATTCAGTGCAGACGGATTTCTCAGCCACAGATAGCAGCAACAGCGGCTTCTGGTATGACATTCAACAGTCAGTGCTCGGCTTGATAAAAAATAAAGAAGGCATCAAACAACCAGTTATTATCAATCGTCAATCCGGTTTGATGGTGGTTCAGGCAACAGCCCAGGAACATGCACGCATCGCTCAATTCCTCCTTGACTCTGAACTGATGATGCAGAAACAGGTCATTATTGAAGCCAAAGTCATTGAAGTGACCTTGGACAGCCAATTCAGTTCCGGCATTAACTGGTCATTTGTGACTTCAAATCTGGGATCTACCGATATCACTACATCATCCGGCCTGAGCGGCGATGCCTTGACCGGCCCCAGTGGTCTGGGCGGTGTCTTCAATCTGAACCTGGCAATAAATAAATTCAGCTCCATGCTGGAACTGCTTGATAAGCAGGGCGATGTACAGGTTCTGTCCAGTCCCCGAGTTTCGACAGTTAACAACCAGAAAGCCGTCATCAAGGTCGGCGCCGATGAATACTTTGCTACGGTCACCAGCGTATCCGTTGATGAAAATGGCAACGTCACCCCTATATTGGAAATGAAACAGTTTTTCTCCGGTATTGCTCTGGATGTAACACCACAGATTGGTGACGATGATAATGTCACGCTTCATGTTCATCCATCGGTTTCCGAAGTTCAGGAAGATACCAAAGCCATTAGTCTGGCTGGCAGTAATTACTCATTGCCGTTGGCTTATTCCAGCATCCGCGAATCAGACAGTATTATTCGAGCCAAAAGCGGGCAGATCGTCGTTATCGGCGGACTGTTGCAGCAGAAAAAAGATATTAACAGTGCAGGCCTGCCTGGTTTAAACAAATTGCCAGTAATACGTTCTCTGTTTGCGCAGGATCGTCAAACACAGCAGAAAAGTGAATTAGTGATTCTACTCAAACCAACGGTTTATGATGAACGAACCACTCTGGATGATCTTGACGAAATACTGGAGCGCCTCAATTAAATGTATGAAACTCACTTCGGTTTAAAACGGCGTCCATTCAGTCTGTCTCCTGATACAGATCTGTTTGTCAACCTGACCGATCATGAGCAATGCTTTGAGTTATTAATTCATGTGCTTGAGCACGGCGAAGGTTTCCTGAAAGTAGTGGGCGATGTTGGTATAGGTAAAACCATTCTGTGCCGTAAATTGCTGGGCTACCTGAAAAACAAAAACAATCGTCTTTTTTATCCGGTTTATATTCCAAACCCCATGCTGTCCCCCATTGGCCTATACCGTGCGGTTGGTATGGAACTGGGCCTGACCAGTCGACAAAAAAATGATAATGACACCCTGCTCCATCATATTAATGAACGCATCCTGAAGCTGGCGGAATCCGACAAAAGCGTCGTCATTGTGATCGACGAAGCTCAGTCACTCCCCCCGGAAACGCTGGAAGCTCTGCGCCTGATCTCCAACCTGGAAACCGAACAGAAAAAACTGGTACAGATCATTCTGTTCGGACAAACCGAGCTGGATGCTTTACTCGACCAGAAACGCTTTCGCCAACTACGTCAACGCATTACCTTTTCTCATTATCTAAAACCATTATCGACTGATGAAATGCAACGCTATATTGAGTTCAGGCTGTTACAAAGCGGTTATAATGGTCCGGCGCTGTTCACTCGAAAGGCATTTTCAGCGCTCTATAAAAGCTCTAAAGGTGTGCCACGAATGATCAATGTGCTGGCGCACAAAGCATTAATGGCCGCCTTTTCGGATCAGACCAGGCAGGTTGATAAAAAACATATCATACGCGCTGCGGATGCCGGACAAGCCAGTACAACAATGCCAAACTACGCAACAATGTTCGTTATTTTCAGTGTCATGCTGTTCGCCGGTGCTATTGCCTGGAGATTTTTATGAGCCTGACCCATAAAGCACTGCAATCGAACAGCCCTGCGAATGAAAACTATTCACATCATCCTTTCAACCCACTGGCGGCTCCGCCAAAAAACGCAAGCCGGTTACCACTTTACATCATTGGCTTTGTAATAATGCTGCTTAGTGTAGTGATTGTACTCTGGCCAAAAACGACAGCACATCAATCATTATCGGTGCCTGGACAAGCACTGGAGCCAATAGCTCAAACGACAACAGCGGAGCAACAGCCAAGCGCAGAAGCAAAGACGCGCGCACAACCCAAACCTGAGCAAGCCACCCGGAAATCGGCGTCTGTCGAAGTCGCGACAACGATCGCAACAGCACTAAAGGCACAGACAGCGCCCGAACCGGCAGCACAAGCACCTGTACTGAAAAACAGCACCACACCAAAAACAGAGTCTGTCAAAATAATAACGACTGATTCGAAACCAAAAGAACAAGCCACGACTACTGAACCGTTGCAACCGCAACCAATAACAGAAAAGACAAATAGGCAGGAAACGGAAACAAAAGACTCATCAACGGTAGCTGCCTCCCCCGGCATCCGCCAAAGTATTAACCAATGGCAACAGCAGGTAGGTCGGCTCATTGAACAGGGTGAAGTTGAACGCGCAGAGGCTGTTTTGAAAAACTGGATCGTCACTGTGCCAAACGATCCACAGCCAAGAATCTGGCTGGCCCGAATTTACATCAACAATCAGGTTTATCGAACCGCAGAACCATTAATTTCAGAATTGAAAGCAACAGAAGCCAAAGCATTACTGGGTGTTATTTACGAACGAACATCACGGCCGACACAGGCCGCTCTACTTTTTGAAGAGCTATATCGTAACAATCCGACGAACCACAGGTGGTTACTGTTTTGGGCAATCAATAGCGAAAACAGCGGCAAACTGGCTAATGCCAGCACTTTGTACCAAACTTATCTGAATCAGTTTTCCAGTCAGGATGCACAGCTAACGACTTTTGTTCAACAGCGTCTGCGCAGCATTCAGGAGCAGTGATATGAAGGCAAAGGTACTATTGGATGCGTTATTGGCCCAACCAAACCTGCCGCATAAAGAGATTCAGGCGGTCTATGATCATTTACCGGAAGGCACCAATCTCAATGAATTTCGCGCCAAACTGATTGACCGAAATATCATGAGCTACCGCGATGTGATGAATATTTTTGTCCAGAAAGCACTGGTACCTAAAAGTAAAACAATACTGATCCGACTGGATAAACAGCGCAAAGAAAATATTCACTTCAAGCCTAAAAAACACCAGCAAAAATATTGCATTCATGAAGATGACAAAATGAGCAACGAGCTTGAGATTATCTCAGGCGGACTGACAGTTTCCATTCCCGCACCGGACATAACCAGTCTCAGATTCACTAACTCTGATGAAAAACAAGCCATTATGCTGGCGTTGGAACTGGTCAGTATGGACGATCTGCAAGAAGTTGAAGTGGTATTGCTTGAAACACTGGAATCATTTGGCAGCTCCAAAGCAACTGCTGAAGTGCTTGCCTGGTTTTATCTGAGTACCGGTCACAGCAAAGAAAGTGAGGCTAGAGCAAAGGCGGCCATCGAAAGCGGGCTTAATGATCAGGAGATTATTGAATTACTGGCTCTAGCCGAGCAACGGTTGAACAAACACCTGCTCGCCGTCGCCATGTATCAGAAACTGTTGCAGTTAGAACGAGTCAAGTCTCTGTGGTATCTGCTGATGGCCTATTCGCAAGAGCGCTCCAACTGCCCGGCTGAAGCGGCAGAAAATTATCAGATTTATATAACCATCGGCAAACAACCAGAATTCAAACAACTTGCCAAACTGCGTTTACAAGAGTTAAGAGCCTGATCATGACAACCTCCGATTCCAATAAAAAGAAAATCCGCCTTGGCGATCTAATGGTAGAAACAGGCGCCATTACAGAAGGACAGCTAAGCCTGGCATTACAGGAACAGAAAATTACCGGCAAGAAAATCGGCCGGGTTCTGGTCGATATGGGCTTGATCCAAGAACAGCTACTATTGGAGACGCTCTCTCGCCACCTGAATATTCCCTTTATCGAACTACGACAGTTTCAGTTAAAGGATGATTTGATTCAGGCTCTTGATGAATCTATCGCCCGACGTTTTCGTTGCATGGTGTTATCCGAACACAAAGGTGGTTATCTGTTGGCGATGTCCGATCCATTAGATCTATTTGCCATTGATGAAGCCGAAAAAGGACTGAAAAAAACCGTCTACCCTGCCATTGTTCGCGAATCGGAATTACTGGCAACACTGGATATTGTTTATCGTAATACCAGCCAGATTGCCTCGCTGGCAGGTGAATTGGAAGATACGCTCTCAACAAGTGACTTCGATCTGGCTGACCTGCTGGATGAATCGGATTTGCAGGACGCCCCTGTCGTGCGGTTGTTGCAATCCGTGCTGGAAGATGCATTAACGGTTAATGCATCAGATATTCACATAGAGCCGGATGAAAATGTATTCAGGATCCGGGTCAGGGTCGATGGTGCCCTGCAGGAACAGGTCATAAAAGAAAAACGGGTTGCTGCAGCATTGGTCATGCGTTTAAAAATCATGTCCAACCTTGATATTTCAGAAAAACGTCTACCACAGGATGGCCGCTTCAATGTAAGGATCAAAAACCGCTCGGTGGATATTCGTATTTCAACAATGCCGGTACAGTATGGTGAATCGGTGGTATTACGAATGCTGGATCAATCTACCAGTATCAAGTCATTAAAAGACCTTGGCATGCCAGAAGCCATTCGCAATCGTTTTGAAGTCATGATTGAGCGACCGCATGGTCTGATCCTGGTTACCGGCCCGACAGGTTCAGGTAAAACCACGACGCTCTATTCTGCACTGTCGATACTCAACACCTCGCAGCGGAAAATTATTACCGCAGAGGATCCGATTGAATACCGCATCGGCCGAATCAACCAGGTGCAGGTCAATTCCAAAATTGACCTAACCTTTGCCCGTATTCTCAGAACCGCATTACGCCAGGATCCAGACATTATTCTGGTCGGAGAAATGCGCGATCAGGAAACAGTTTCCATTGGCGTACGTGCAGCCATTACCGGCCACCTTGTTATGACTACGCTGCACACTAATGACGCCGTTTCCAGTGCTATCCGCCTGGCGGATATGGGGGTTGAACCCTATATGGTCGCATCCGCGCTGCGCGGCATACTCGCACAACGATTGCTGCGCAAAATATGTAACGAATGCAAACAACCTCACACCCCGGATTACAGACAAAAACTGTGGTTACAGAACATGGCTGGAGGACGCTTTACAGATATAGAGTTTTATAAGGGCACGGGATGTTATCACTGCAACAATACCGGTTATCGTGGCCGGATTGGTGTTTATGAATGGCTGGAACTGGACGAAAACATGTTGAATGCATTACGTAGCCACAACCACCATGATTTTATTGTCAAAGCCCGGGCCAGCAAAAATTTCAAAACAATGGAAGAATACGCATTGGAGTACGCGCATCAGGGGATAACGGATCTGAGTGAAGTGTTTCGCATTTCAGTGGATCTGGACGATTTCGAAGGAGATCGCCCTTACATTGATGTCCCTCATATCGGTGAATAGAAACATGGCAGAATACATCTATCGAGGTCGGGATGATAATGGTCAGGTGGTCGAAGGTACGGCTCAGGCAGCCTCACGTACTGACCTGATGCGACAGTTAAGAAGACAGAACATCATTGCCACCAAAATTGAACAATCTTCCGAGCAGCGAAGCAAACAAAACAGTCAGGCTGGCATGAGTTTTTTCAACCGCAGCAAAATCAAGATTGACGATTTGATCATGTTTTCGCGCCAGATGTATGCGTTGACGCGCGCTGGCATTCCATTAATCCGGGCCATTAGTGGCCTCGCAGATGCCACTCGCTCACCAGTTCTGTCAGATGTATTGCATGATGTGACTCGAAGTCTGACTAATGGTATGACACTGTCAACGGCCTTTCGGGCACACCCCACAGTATTCAATGAACTGTTTATTTCAATGATTCGAATGGGCGAATCCACCGGCCAGCTCGAAACCGCTTTCAAACAATTAATTGATCATCTGGAACTGGAAAAAGACACGCGTCGGAAAATAGTCGCCGCCACCCGTTACCCCATTATTGTTATTGTGTTTATTTCGTTGGCGGTATTTTTTGTCAACATCTTTGTTATCCCACGATTTTTTGATCTTTTTACCAAGCTAGGCGCTGACCTGCCCTTACCAACCAAGATTCTGATCATGACCTCAAAGTTCATGATCTCTTACTGGTGGTTACTCCTAATGATTATCGCGGGCTCCATCTATGCATTTATCCACTGGAAACGCACGCCAGAAGGACATTTGCAATGGGATAGATTTATATTGAAGATACCGATAATCGGTGGCGTTTTTGAACGAGTCGCTCTGGGTCGCTTTGCCCGACCTTTCGCCATGATGATATCAGCAGGCGTTCCATTGCTACAGGCATTGACCGTCACCTCACGAACAGTTGGCAATCTGCATATCGGAAAAGGCATCGAAAGCATGCTGTATGGCATTGAACGCGGTGAATCACTGTTGGCAACAGCATCCGCTACCGGTCTGTTCAACAGTTTGATCTTGCAGATGATCGCCGTCGGTGAAGAAACCGGAAATATCTCCGAGCTACTGGTTGATATTGCAGACTTTTACGATCAGGAAGTGGAGTATGACCTCAAGCGGCTAGCCGAGTCGATTGAACCGCTGCTACTGATTGTCATGGGGGTTCTTGTGTTGGTACTGGCATTGGGCGTTTTCCTGCCGATGTGGGAATTGGGGGCCGCTTATCAGTAAAGCCAAAGAAAAAGGCAGCCAAGCTGCCTTTTTGGTTATCGATGATAGTAAGTAAATCCAATGTTAGTCCGATAAGACAAAGCATTGTATGTATTATCACCCAAATCGACATCTACTCCGTCATCTTTTTCACTTAGTAACTTGGAGTAGTATAAACGAACTCCAAAATCCACAGACAGGTTATTTGCTAAAAAATAACGAGCGTCCGCAATTCCAGTTAACTTCAGATAGTTTTCCTGGTATGTATTCGAACTATCAACAGGATCAATATAATTACTAGAAGAAATACCAGCCATACCCTTCACATCCAATAAAATATTGCTGCGAATATCGTCCAGATAACGAGCACCAACATTCGCGTATACAGCATTATATTTATTGGTATCATAAGATTCTAAGCCATCCTGATCTACAACCTTATCAGCACCATCAAGTTCCAAACCGACAGAACCAAAAGCGAACAGCGAATCTTTTAACCGATACGAGATAGACGGCTGAATAGTAAAAGCAACATCTGTCGTTTTCTTGGAATGCGTGGTACTTGAGTCGGCATCCTCAGATTTCTTGGAACTGGTATCCAGCCACGCGTACAAGCCAAGTTTCAGATTCTCCGCCACCGCATATTCCCCCTCACCCTGAAGGTTAAAGCGGTTAGATGTATAGGTAGAACTGATTCCAGTATCTTCATTCTTGGCACTATAACCGGACAAACCATTACCAATCAGCTTGGTATTAATTGACCATTGACCAGGCTGCAGTTCCAGATCATTGGCATTTGCTGCAGAAGCGACGACAACGAGCGATGCAAAAAACACGTGTTTCACGGTTACTCCTTAATTTAACGAATAGATCCCACAAGAGCGCCTCTACTAAGCTGAATTTCACTTACACTCCCTACTACGCACAAAATAGCACAGACTGAACTAGAAACCGCATTCCGATTAATCACAAAATCAGATGAGGAGGCTAAACGATCTACCATTTTAAGAACGGGGCCATTTCAGGTTTGAAGTAAATACTCACCTGAATCCGTGACTCCTTCAGTGGATGCAGAGTGTAAGAGCTTGGTTTCTATTTGTTTTTCAATAATCGCAGGTGCACCCATAGGTTCACCCCAATTTTGGGGAAGCAAATAGAAATCAATGACTTGCGCACTGCGCCGCTATGGAGGCACGGATTCAGGTACTCAGTTATGGAGGGCTATCTGAGGCCACGCATAATATCTGAGTCTTTGATGTTCATCACCAAAAATATCACTCAATTCAATGCTGGCTTGCTATCTGGCAATACTATCCATGCCGAAAACCTGATCAAAGTTCATTTGAGAAAACGATAACCAAAACAACGTCACAAATTTTCATCCGCCAGTTACCACAAGGCGTCTCAGATGCTAATTTAAACAGATATGTCCACGAGATGGGTATGGCAAAACCTCAATTGTTTTGACTTATGCGAACCAGCAACATGGGCATCAAAATCATTGAAAGGAGCAGTCATGACGGCTAAGAAAAAGACCGTTTCTCTGGCATTAGGCAGCGGTGGCGCCCGAGGCATGGCGCATATCGGGGTAATACGTTGCCTTGAAGATCAAGGCTACGAAATCGTTAATATAGCGGGTGCCAGTATTGGCGCACTCGTTGGTGGTTTTTATGCTGCCGGCCAGTTGGATCGCCTGCAAAGCTGGATCTGTGCATTGGAGCGTCGCGATGTGCTCGGCCTGCTCGACCTGAGCTTCACCGGTGGCGGACTGTTCAAAGGATTGAAACTGATGGATGCGCTTTCCTCACTGGTAAAGGACCGGGTTATTGAAACACTGCCGATAGAATTCACTGCCGTTGCTGTTGATCTGGAACGACAAAAGGAAATCTGGTTTACCGATGGCAGTTTATTTGAAGCAATTCACAGCTCCATCGCCATTCCATCTGTCTTCAAACCACATAAATACCGTAATATGTGGCTGGTTGATGGCGGGGTTCTCAATCCGGTCCCCGTCTCTGCAACCATGCGTACCGTTACCGATCTCACTGTCAGTGTTAACCTCAATGCCAAACGGGCACCCTACAGCGAACCACTGGTTCCAACACAACAGCATGTTTCCATAAATGAAGCCTCACAACCGGTTGTGCACCGGGCAATCCGTCGCTTTATTGACCGCTGGAAAAAAGAGGATCAGATTGAACCAACACCGGAAAGCCGCTACAGCACACTGGAGCTTCTTAACCGCAGTATTGAAATCATGCAGAATACCATCGCCCACATGAAACTGACGGCCAACCTGCCGGACATTCAGGTCGAAGTTCCATTCGACTGTGGCGGCCTGTTCGATTACCACCTGGCTGATGAAATTATTGAACGTGGTTATCAGCTTTGTCTGGAATCTATTCAGCGATACGAAGCCAGCGGCAGAACCGCCTCAACGCCGCCTGTGCTGGTGGATGATATTGGTTCGCCTGAATTGGATGAGATGTAGGTATGGAGCAAACGGGTATAGAACAGTCCCAGAAGCCAGAACATATGCTCAGCGACAGCAATCACCGGCCATCCGCGTTCCAATTAAAGCTGATCGCTCCAATCGACAGAAATAATCCCAGCATGGCGGCCAGAATCAACAAGTGATCACTGATAGTAATCAAGTCAGCACCGTCAATCATGATCGCACGAATGGCTTTCACCAGGTGCGTCAGCGGTAACAGGTTGGAAATCTGGTGCACAAAATGTGGCGAGCCTTCCAATGGAAACCAGACTTCAGACAACCCCATCATCGGCCAGGTCGTCATACTCAACAACCCCCCGGTAAATTCCTCACTGCGCAGACGTGCGGCAACCAACAGGCCAAGGCTGACCAGAGTTCCCGCCCCCAAAACAACGGTAAACAGCAGCAGCAGATAGGATCCCAGCATCATGGTGCCAAACAGCCAGCGAGAGCCGAAAAACAGCACTAATACGATAAAGACAATCATCAAAATACGAGACAGCAGTTGCGCCGTTACAAACTCAAACGAGGTCAGCGGTGTCGCGTGAAGCCGTTTCAGCACACCATTTTTACGGTAGCGAACAATGGCGTACCCAACGCCAAAAAGTGATGCAAACATAATGTTCATGCCCATAATACCGGGCAACACCCAATCGACATAACGAATTGCTGTACCGCGCACCAGGTTACGCTGCATATCCGGGTCACTGGCAATAAGCAGCCGCTCGGCTATATAGCCCTGACTGCTTTCTTCATTAACCCAATACTCATACCTATCAATATCAATGACCAGATCGACCTGGTGGCGCGTCAAGCGGCGAATGGCATTGTCAGGCGAGTCATAGGGAATAAACTGAACATGCTTCAGTGACATAAATACCGGTCGGGTCAGATACGCATCCTGCTGCGACAATACACCCACTTTGAATAATGGCTGTAATTGGCCAAAAATATAATAAAAACCAATCAACAGTAAAAACGGAAATAATAGATTCCAGACCAATGTGGATCGCTCCCGAAAGAATTCGGTGTTTCGGGCATGAAGCATCGCCAGCATTCGTTTCATGCATTAACCTCGCAAAGCATGGCCGGTTAGTTTCAAAAACAAATCTTCCAGATTGGCTTGTTTGATCTGCATTCCTTCCAGCGGAATATGTAAGGCAATCAATTGCTGCAAGGTTACATCAACCCGCTCGGTAAGCACTTCGACCAGACCATTTTTTTCGTTGAATTCCAACGGACAGGATTTACCTTGCAGATTCGCTTTCGGCAACTGCACCAATACGCCCTGGAAATGCATCTGTAACAGCGCCTGAGGAGAACCATGCTCAATCAAACGACCACGATCCATAATCACCACCTCATCGCAAAGCGACTGAGCCTCATCCATATAATGTGTGGTTAACACGATGCTCTTGCCTTGAGCCTTGATGCTATTGATCAACTCCCAGAACTGGCGCCGAGCCTGGGGATCGAGGCCTGTTGTGGGCTCATCAAGAAAGAGCAGGTCTGGATCATTAACCAGCGCCAGCGCCAGCAGTAATCGCTGACGCTGGCCACCTGACAGTTTTCGGGTATCCGCTTTCAACAGTTCACCCAACGCGCACAAATCGACCAGCCGATCAAAATCCATACTGTGCTGATAAAAGGAGGCAAACATACGGATTGTTTCCGCGACTTTCAGATAATCCGGCAACGCCGTGTTCTGAAACTGTATGCCTACACGCTCAAACAGAGCTTTGGTTGCCAGTTGGCCGAACAGGAAAATTTGGCCGGAAGTCGGTTGCTGAATGCCTTCCAGCATTTCAATTGTCGTCGTCTTACCCGCCCCATTAGGACCAAGCAGACCAAAACAGACGCCTTCCGATACAGTAAAGGACAAATCGTCCACTGCAGTATTAGTACCAAATACCCTGGTGAGATTTTCAACAGAAATGACGCTATTCATTCACTCTTATAGATTCAGCGGGAATATGTGCGCAAGGCTACCTAAGTTCGAGGCCTATGACCATTGCAAGGCCTAGAATAATTGCTTGTTTCGAACAAGAATAACGAGTTTACCGGATGGAGGAGTGCTATCAGCGCATGATGTTTCTGTTGCTCTCAAGGTTTTAACCTGAATCCGTGACTCCATAGCGGCGCAGTGCACAAGCCATTGATTCCTATTTACTTCCCAAAAATTTCAATGAACCTATGGGTGCACCTGCAATTTTCGAAGAACAAATACAAATCAAGCTCTTACACTCTGCATCCACTGAAGGAGTCACGGATTCAGGTTTAACTCGGAGAAAAAGTTGTCTTCATGTTAGACTGAAGGATCATTTCCACTGCACATTCGGGTCCCCATTTTGGAAAAAATGTTACTTGTCTCACCAACCCTTGCTCAAACACTTGGCCTGGAGGAAGCCTTGCTGCTCCAACTGATTCAGGACATGCAATTGATGCAGGGCGAGGCTGAAGTAACCTTCACCGATGTCCAACGGCAGCAACTGTTACCATTCTGGAGCGGCAATCAGTTCGGAGCGATTTTACAGCGCCTCTCAGCTCAGGGGGTCATTCAGACTCATGGACAGAACCCGTGGCATATTTACTGTGAGCAGAGCAGCTTTGTACCGCACAGCTCCGCAGAACCCGTTCAACCGGTAATCACTGAACCACCACCGCCATCGGTAGAGGCAGTGCCGGTTTATACTGTGAATGAAGCACGAATGCGTAATCAGAGTGATGATGATCTGGCCTATTTGAAACAGCAGACACCTGTATTCGGCAATCACCGTGCCCGGCGCAGCAAGATGCATTCGGAATGGGAACCCAGTGAAGATTTTCCGCAATTACTCTCTTTTCACGATATTCCAATTCAGTTCGCGCTTTCCGAGCTGGCGAAGTTCCGGCAATATTATGCAGCCAAAGATCGCATGGAGATCAGTTGGGATGTACCATTCCTGAACTGGGTTCAACGTGCTTGGCATAATTCACTGAATACGAAAGGCCGACATGACCGACAACAATCGAACAATGGTGAGCCTGCAGACTCTGCTCGAACAAAACGATCCCAGGTTCGGGACGCGCTCCGAAATATCCAGGACACTGACTGGTAAATCCGAATCCATTGATCATGACACAAAAGTCCTGATCAATATGATTTTTGCCCGCTTCCACCATATCTACACGCATCGTTTTGAAAGTGCGTATGCGGACGAAACCACGCTGATGCAGGCCAAACGCGAGTGGGCACTGTCCCTCAGCGGCATATCCCCACAATGGATTGAACATGCGCTGGAACGCTGCAAGAAAGAACATGCCTGGCCACCAACCATCGCTGAATTTCTCAAACTGGCGCAGCCTGCACCTGAATCCATCGGCTTACCGTCAGTAAGCGAGGCCTATCAGGAAGCCTGCCACAAGAGTAACGCACCAGTCGAGCATCAGTGGAGCCAGGTATGCGTACAGCTAGCCGCGCGCAATACCGGCTATTTTCTGTTGCGCTCAGAACCGGAACGGATTTCACGCCCCCTATTCGAAAAAGCCTACCTGGCACTGGTAAATCGTTTATTGGCAGGAGAAACGTTGGAAATGCCAATCTCAGTGGCATTACCAGAACCGGATTTCAGTGCCGAGCGGGAGTTAGTACAAACACTGGTCAGTCACGGACTGAATGAACCCGATGCGCAAAACATTGCCTACTATATGGAAAAGCCAACCGGCTCAGAGGTTCGCAAGCGCTATCGGGAACGGGCCAGCGTCATGCTGGAGGGCAAAAACATTGAGTTCGAATTGCCAGAATAAACCGGTTTAAGGCACTTCAGTCAGGAACCGGGCACTGACGTAACCAATCGCACCATCAACCTGGACCAACATCCAAAGCCCTTCTGCTTCATCAGGATAAGCCCAGACCTGGGCTCCTTCACCCAATTTCATCAGCACATCCCCATTCACCGAAGGTTGACCACGAACATTCAGAATGGATGCACTGACAGCCATCAGGATACGGCCACTGCTGGCGTCGGTTTCGTTGGACGGAGAAGTCACAGAGACAGCATCAACATCGGGCTCAACAACCACCGCTTCAGGTTGGCTTGATAATTCAGCCTGCTCACTGACGGTGGCATGCGAATCTGATGTCTCAATCTCTGCAGATGGTTCGATTCCAGGGGCGGCTTCAACATCTGAAGCCGGTACAGACACTGGGTTACTATATGTATCTGAGGACGCCACTGGCGCTGCTGTCGATTCAGGTTCGTTCATCATGATGTCATGCATCAATATCGGGACCTTGACTCGTCCCAGATGCAATGGCCCGAATACCAGAAACGCCATCACCCCAACGCCAAAAAACGTACCGAGAACAAATCCAGCCAAACCAGAATAATTTTTGGGTTCCTGTCGAGCAAAGGCACTGACATTCAATCGCTGAGTCGAATTATGACCCAACAGGCGCCATTCAACCCGATCCAGATAACGCGGATCAATCGGCAGCAACGGCGCTCGACTGTGCGTCTGGTCTTCATCGACATACTCGCGCAAAACAGATTCACCGAGTGACAGCATTGTGGCTTCATCCACATCCAGCACACGGCCCAGAATACGCAATGCAAGAGGTACATGGCTTGGCAGTTCATGATCAACCAGCAAAAGCCGCCAACAGGTTTCCACCAGAAATGGAATCTGTTCACAGGAAAAGGTTTTCCTTATCCACTGCAACGCGTCAACGTGCTCTTCAACATCATACCCTTCAAGAAATTGTGACCAGCGTGATGACAGGTCGGAATCAGCGTAAGGTTGGGCATGTTTCAGAGTCGCCTCAATCTGTGACTCACTGGTTGGATAGACATAAGCAAGCCATTGCAGCGCCAAGTGAACTGCCGCCTGAGTCTGATCCGGATAATTCAACCAGAACCGATGATCTGTTTCGTCTTTTGATAGGTCTTTAATCATTGTCATCTTGGAACTTCTCGCAACGCCCTATTTCGCCTCTTGGTAATGGAACAGTGTTCCTAACAAGGATAGTCAAAAATATAAAATTTGCCCGAGAGAAGAGGGGTAAGAGCTTGATTTCTATTTGCTTTTCAAAAATTGCAGGTACGCCCATAGGTTCACCCCAATTTTGGGGAAGCAAAGAGGAATCAATGGCTTGCGCACTGCGCCGCTATGGAGTCACGGATTTAGGCAATAGTAATTCCAGCTTTCTGTTCTGCGTTCGAGGATTCAGGAATAAAAAAGGCCTCAATGACGAGGCCCTAATTGCATTTGCTGGAAAAATTACAGCTTATATTTCTCAGGTAGCTCAACTCGCGCCACACCCGTTTCGACGGCGGCGCGAGCAACAGCACCAGCAACACGATTCAGCAAGCGAGGATCGAGCGGCTTAGGAATGATGTAATCCTTACCAAAGGCAAAGGCCGTACCATCATAGGCTGCGGCAACTTCCGGCAAAACGTCTTCTTTTGCCAGATCACGAATAGCGAAAGCTGCGGCCAGTTTCATCTGCTCATTAATCGCCGTTGCACGAACATCCAGTGCACCACGGAAAATAAACGGGAAGCCCAAAACATTATTTACCTGGTTTGGATAATCAGAGCGACCGGTTGCCATAATCAGGTCATCACGGGCTTCATTGGCCAGCTCAGGGTTGATTTCCGGGTCAGGGTTAGAGCAGGCGAACACAATCGGCTTGTCAGCCATGGACTTGAGCATGTCAACGCTCAACTGATTGGCACCGGACAGGCCCAGAAAGACATCCGCTCCGTCAATGGCTTCAGCCAAGGTACGCGCACTGGTCACGTCATTGGCAAACTCTGCTTTGTACTGGTTTACATTTTCACGGCCGTTATAAATGACACCGCTGCGATCAATCATAATGACATTTTCTTTCTTCATGCCCGCAGCGACCAGCAGCCGGGTACAGGAAATCGCGGCTGCACCGGCTCCCAGACAGACCATCCTGGCCTCTTCGATCTTCTTACCCTGAACATCCAGAGCATTCATCATACCGGCCACGGTGACAATAGCGGTGCCGTGTTGATCATCATGAAACACCGGAATATTACATTTCTCGATCAACTGCTTTTCAATCTCGAAGCACTCAGGTGCCTTGATGTCTTCAAGATTGATACCGCCAAAGGTTTCGGCGATCAGCTCAACGGTTCGGACAATCTCGTTAATGTCAGAAGAATCAACTTCAATATCCATCGCATCAACATTGGCAAAACGCTTGAACAGCAACGACTTGCCTTCCATTACCGGCTTGCTGGCCAGGCTGCCCAGATTGCCAAGCCCCAGAATAGCCGAACCATTGGAAACCACAGCAACCAGATTGCCCTTAATGGTGTACTTGTAGGCGTCTTCCGGGTTATCTGCTATGGCAAGTACCGGCTCCGCGACACCAGGGCTGTATGCCAGGGCCAGATGCCGGGAAGTCTCCGCCGGGGTAGTCAACTCAATGGTGAGCTTTCCTGGTTTGGGATTTGCGTGATAATCAAGAGCGTCTTGCTTGAGGTTGTCTGCCATGATGGTATCCGTTCTTCTTAGAAAATTAATAGGATCTTTCGATGATCGTCGTCTTAGCCCGGCAGATTTGGTGTCGGGTTAACTACTGATTCGTGGCCGCTCGGCTCACTTATACTCAGTTTGTGCCTGATATTCAATTGAGATGAATATAGATAGGTTCAGTAGCATAGCTCTCTCTATCTCCCTCCTCAACCAGTGGTTATAGATAATTCAGCAAAGCAGTGTTGCCTGAGACAGATCGACCTAATGAAGGATATCTGCGGGAGTTTACAGGCTTTAAAGTGGGCCGTTTGCTAACTGAATCGCCAGAATTAAACAGCCTTCAAGACCAGCCCTTTCAAGGTGGAAAAACAATCAACTCTAAACCTGAAGAAGTCGCGGATTCAGGCATGAGGTATTTATCCACAACACCAAGCAATTGATCACTCTTTCAGGCGCATCAGCGTAGATGACAGATCCGACAGCAAGAGTGCAATAGCCAATGCGGATTTTCAGGTTCAGATATGAATTTTCTAAGCTGCCTATCCGGCAGTGAACCGCCTGGATGGTCGTGCCCAGTCGGTGCCTGTGATTTCTAAGCTGCCTATTCGGCAGTAAATGGCAGATGTCGCGATATTGACGGACCAGAACCTTTCTAAGCTACCTATCCGGTAGTGATAGAGCAAAATACCCTTATCTATCTGATTATTAAAGAAATTTCAGGCATTACCCTTTTTAGAACCTCGCATAAAGCCTCTAAAATAAAAAGGGGGTACGCGAGTCTGGCAAAAAGGTTTAGACCTGAATCCGTGACTCCAGAGTGGATGCAGGGTGTAAGAGCCTGATTTCTATTTTTCAAAAATTGTAGGTGCACCCATAGGTTAATTAAAATTTTTGCAAAGCAAAAAAGATGAATCAATGGCTTGCACACTTCGCCGCTATGGAGTCACGGATTCAGGTTAGAACCAGGGGACTGTAGCGCCATCAACACCAAAGCTTAATCCATATTTGGAAAACGGACCCGGTTGTGCCTGTTCAAAACGGCAGCTCTGGTCAATAAACAGCCGAAACTGCTGATTGGTTGAGCTGCTTTTCAAGGTCACAAATGGCAGCTTCAGTTCTTGTTCAATATTGTCCGGTATCTGCTGCTGAGCCTGTGCTTCACTAACGCCTTTGCGTTTGATTAAGCGGCGGCGCAAACGTTCTGCATTGGACTTCGCCTGAATCCGTTTTACCTGGCGATATTCACGAACCAGCGGTACAGGTTGAATGGCGCGAACATGGGTATAGTCACTCAGCCCCTTACGCCAGTTAAGTTCATCCAATGCATTCAGGTCTGCCTCAGAGCCGTGCAGGCGTATTAGGTTGCCCAGATTAACGCGCTTTTTCTGCATGACCTTGGGAAAGCTGATGCCGATGGTATCCGCCTTCATTGCCACTAAAGCGCGATGCAGTTTGGCAAACAACGCATTCATTAATACCGTTTCGGTAAGTTCTGGATCAGCCAGTATTTTAATCTCCTGATAATACTCCATCGCCCTACTCCGATTTTTCACCGAACACACCACCGCGTATCAATGTTGCGATCACATAATGCTGCTGGTTTAACTCAGGGGCCTGGCCTTTGGTTACCCACTTGTCGAAAAGCGTGTAAAAATCATTTTTATTGTTTCGGAACGCACGGCCCCGGTTAGTCACGGAGCCAAAGGGTTCGACAGAAATCGGGCCATATTCTTCGGCACTCACATTGGCATTCCCATACCAGTCATCGATTGTGCGCAGAGCATTACCGATTTTCTGCGAGTGCATGGCGGCAACATCATCGGTCAGTTTATAAAGCACTTTGCTTTTTCGGCCCCTCTTGCTGTTAGCAGAATCGAGTTCCAGTTCCTGCGATGGAAACACCTCCTGTCCGGCACCCAGTTTTGCATAGGCTTCGATTTTAAAGAAGGAATAACCATCACCCTGCAACCCCTGTTTAATGGCATCGGCCAGCGCGTTCAATTCATCAGTGCGATGGTTGAAATCACGCAGGCTGAAGTCGTGCGCATTAAAGGTCCAGCTTGTGCTGTTCTCCAATTCCAGTTGCGTGACTATCACGTTCACAGCCTCGGCGCCAACACGGTTGCGCCACAAAAAACGGCCATTGGCGATATTCGCGGCATAACGCAGTGCCAGCTTATCGAAACCGGTTTCGTTAATATAACCATTAACCGTTTCCTGTAACGCCTGTTGATATTCCTGATTGTCACAAACCGAAGGCATCGAAACATTGCCCAGCACACGCAAGGTAAATTCCAGCTTTAAAGAGTCGGCATCAAAGGGTAACGCAGCAACATCCACTCGCTGCAGGTTGGCTTTTTTAATTTCATTATCCAACTTGGCATGGTCGTTCATGATGGCGTTTTTTTGCCGGTTTGAAATGGTGCCGCGTATAGCTTTTTCGGTGACTTTAATCGGCAACCAAGACGAGGTTTCTTTTTCCGCCCAGTTGCCTGCGGACATGATGGCATCAGAGTTAGATAACTTTCGTTCAAAGGCTAATACGGCAGCGGTTTTAATCGACATATATTGATTCCTTGTTATTCATCAATGGTGCTGTGTTCGTTTTGTGGTGCCTGATAATTGTTTTTACACAGATACAGGCCGGATTCAGGTTGGTAATGGTGATACCAGAACAGATGTGTCAATTCCGTAATGCGATGTGGGCTGAGCCATTGGCCCAGTGAATAGATGGACTCAACAAACCGAACCGGGGTTTTGTAATCCCGGCATTTGGTGACCGTACCGGGTACAAACAAATCTGAAATACTGCGATAACCAATGGTGATCGGTTTCAGCCAGCCAGAAAACGGGGGCCGTTGTAACGACCATTTGGCTTTTTCTTTTTCCCGCCCATCCGGTACGGCCCGGTAAGTCAGTTCAGAAAAATCCAGCCAGGCATCCAGTGCATCTTGTCCGGTTTCCTGTTGATGCTGTTGCAATACATCGTCCCGGCTGACCAGTGCAAAACCGGGTAATAATGAACGCATGAGCCGTTTCAGCTTGCAGCGGTCACTGTACTGGCTGACATTCTCAATAATTTCCGCCTTTGCAAGGCTGACAATGGTGCCACCGGCTAAACGCTGCTGGCTGGCGAGTGTGAAAAGGCGCTGTTGTAGATGCTCCAGCTCATCGTCATTCAAATCAGGCAGATCATTGACCCCGATCATCAACGTCACGGTCAGATGCATCCGGCCTTCTTCGTTAAACGATGCCGTATTGCCCTTCTTGGTTAATGGGTTGCGGGTCAGGGAAAAAACGCTGTCGGACAGCGGTGTGGCCTTGTGCGTATGTATATGATGCTCGTGGCAGATCACCGCACAACCCTCAAACTCAGGAGCATTTTCCATTACGCCTTGCACTTTTCGGTGCAGCGCATGGCTAAACCCCAGAAAGCCGGACAAGGACGGAAAACCCCAGGTCATGCCAGCGATGGCATTGGCATTTTCAACGCGAATATTGCGCAGCAGTAGTAAGGCGTCCATTTATAAATCCTCTTGGCTTCGCTTGCTCAACAAGCGGATTTCCTGCGCCACTTCAACTCGCCATTGATCAAAGTCGGCTTTCGAGGTCGACAACTTGCCACCCAATTCCAATTGGTGATTCAGAAACCGGGCAAAGTCACTGGCCACTTCCCGTTGCCAGGTTTTGGCACCATAGGCCTGGTGAAAATCCTGATCAAAGGCTATACGGCCCTGATCCAGCCACAGTTGCTGATGCAAAGGCAATTGGCAATCAGGGTTCTGTGACCAGCCAGCTTCGAAATGATTCAACCGAATACGGTACATCAACAGTTCATCAAAAATGCCTTCCAGCATTTGTTCACGACAGTTTTTATAACGGGACAGACTCGCTTTATCATGGTGTTTTTTCAGGAATTCACGCAGCTCTCGCAGACGGTGGGAAACCAACCGGGAAAAAGCACCGTCGAAAACCGATTTTGTTTTAAGCGGTGGGCTGTTCTGCCGTCGCCAGTGTGGCGGTGCACTGTTAAACAAATAACTCTTGCCACCCCGGCTGGAATTTAACTGACTGATATTCTGCGGCTGGGTGCCACCAAAACTCTGTACCGCCAGATTCGGGTAAAAGACAATATCCTGCGGATGATAGCGATCATTTTTTCGCGCATCGCGAGCGGCTTTGCTTTCATCACTGAAGCGAGCAGCCTGTACAGTTTCAAAAACCTGCTGCGCCAATGACGTTGCAAATAACGGTGATAACAGGTGATAACCATCCTCAACCGGCCAGTACAACTGCTTCGCCAATTTATGCGAACTGGGTTGCGCCGGTACTACCGCTTGCCGGAATTGATCACACCAATGCTGCGCCTGGGCTTCATTTTTCGCGAATGGTAAAAACGGCTCGTTATTGTTTTCACGAATAAAATCGATCAACGCAATGCTTTGCTCTGACAATTGCAATAACTTGCCGACATCAAGCGCCGCTGCATTGCCAACCACATCGGTCGATACATTATTCAGGCTGGCCGTACTGACAAACACACTCTGCTCTGCGCCTGCATTGGCCGCATAAAAACTGCTGCCTTTGGCATCGGAATGAGTGAATTTGATGGCATGAGTGGCAAGCTGAATTTGCTTGGCGCGCTTTGCGGCATCGGTTAGCCAGTTGATAGGACTAAAATGAAACTCAACTTCAAGGCGTTGACTGGCGCGCTCTTGAGTCAGGTGAGCTTTGTTAAACGTATCTGTCTTTTTCAGTAACGATGCCGTTTCTTTATCGTATTGCTCCAGCTTGGCGTTTTTGCGTTCTGCTATGTAACTGGTGATGAGTTGGGTCATCGGAGCTGAGAGTGTGGATAATTCCTTCACTTTACTTCCTTGCCATTCGGTAAAATCATACTGACATATTTGAACACCATTTAAATAAATCTACAAGAATGGATACAATGGAAAAAATATATTTTTTACCCCTTAAACTTCCGGTTGAATTTTTATCCTGTATTCGTGACTTCTTCAGTGAATACAGGGTGTAAGAGCTTGCGCACTGCGCCGCTATATGGAGTCACGAATCCAGGTTTATGACTTCACCTGAATCCGTGACTTCAGCGCGGATGCAGGAAAATAGAAATCAGGCTCTTACACCCCGCACCCACCGAAGAAGTCACGGATTCAGGCTCAACTGACCTCCTTACTACTCCTCTGAACCGAACTGGCACTTTTGATTAGTTCTATTGGTCTATTGGACTGTACTAGTACCTGAATCCATGACCCCATAGCTGCGCAGTGCGCAAGCCATTAATTCCTCTTTGCTTCCCAAAAATTTCAATAAATCTATGCACCTGCAATTTAAAAAAACAAATAGAAATCAAGCTCTTACACTCTGGAGTCACGAATTCAGGTAGTACTTTTGATTAATTATGCTGGACTGCTCTGGTACTTTTGATTAATATTGGATAACTCATCATAATGAATGGACAATAAAAGCGCTTACATTGAATTGCACGCAGCAAAATTATGGCTACTGCCGAACAGCTAAGGGCTGTACCGCTCCAGGCAGTCGGCTGCCAGCATCAGTGTAAGTGTCGGTCGTTGACGCCAATGAGGTAATCCTGTTCGTTGTAAAAACAAAACAAACAGGTAGTGGTGCCGTTACGTGTTTTGGCAAACACCTAACTAATGGCGTGTGGTGCGGTAATCACCAATGGCGACCAACAGAGCAGACACTTGCTTTGCGGTCTTGTTTGCAAAGCAGGTGAACGCGTGTTGTGGCTGGGGTTGCTCTGATGGCACCCCGATCTGAAGATCAGGGCTTTTTCGGTGTCTGACTAATTCGCGCCACTGGCGCGAAAATGAGACAGCGGATCTCGCCTTGCCACACTTTGTACAAACGAGGATCAACTAATAGGATAATGTATAAATGATAAAACGAACGCTATTAAGCATTTTAACCGCCGCATCGCTGTCCCAAATGGCATCAGCAGTGGAGATCAACCTTGAGCAGTGTGCATCGGCTCCACAACATATAACCGATATATCATTTGTCACACCAGGACGCGCGCTTGTCGCTACCCAGCCTGGTGATCTGTACTGGTTCAACGGCTGTAATCGACCAATGACGGAAATCGGCAATATTACTGATGTTTCAACCAGCGATTGGGCACACGGCCTGTACGGCATTACAGCCAACTGGTGGCATTTCGGCTCTGGACGCCTTTTCGCTTACTACACAACAGAGAAAGAGGGTGAATTGTTCACACGCTTATCCTCATTTCGGATCGGCAGAGATGGGATAACCGATCAGCAAACATTACTGGAGATTCCACAACCGTTTGATAACAGCAATGGCGGCGCACTCCGGTTCGGCCCGGACGGTGCACTTTACGTCGGTATTGGTGATGGCGGCTCAGAGGGTGACCCGCTTGACAATGCTCAGAATGTTGAAAACATTTTCGGGTCTGTATTACGCATCTACCCTTCTTTCATAGCAGATGATGTCTACTTTAGCCCAAGCAATAACCTGCGCAAGTTTATACCAAATGCAGCACCAGAAGTTATTGCTCACGGCCTCAGAAATCCCTGGAAAATGGCATTCGACAGCAAAGGCAACCTAATCATCGCAGATGTAGGTGAACATACCGGAGAAGAAGTAAACCTGATTCCTGCCAGCGCGATTGGAGAACAAGCCCTTAACCTGGGTTGGAACATTAAAGAAGGTGATGAATGTTTCGATCCGGACACTAACAACACCGATCCGGACGCAAGCTGTACTGTGGAAAACGAAATTTCTCCAATCTACAGCTATAACCATACAGGTGACACTGGCAACTCCATTACCGGTGGTGAAACATTGTGGATGGGCGGCAAGGAATATTATCTGTTTGCCGACTTCATGACCGGATATCTGGGTGCGTTAGATCTGGAAAACCCGGAAAACACCGTGGCAGAACGCACTGATACCGGTAAAAACTGGACGACCTTTGCGAAATCCCCAATGGGTGGCGTATTTGTTGCGGACTATACAAATGGTGCCATTTACAGCGTAACGTTGCGGCCTTGATTGCAACCATAAAAACGATCTGAAGATACCCTCTTTGATTGTTTATCTGAGGCAGGTTTCAACCTGCCTTAGATATTCCCGCATCAAATGCCATCAGGGCTGTCGCTTCCAAGTACAAGAGCAAGTCTGTGATTGCTTACATGGACAGACACCTTAAATCACAAATTTGTTTTCAGCTAACTGAACTTACCATCGTGATAGTCTTTCCTGAATCCGTGACTTTAAAGTGGATGCAGGGTGGAAGGGCTTAATGTTTATTTGTTTTTCAAAAATTGCAGGTACACCCATAGGTTCACCCCAATTTTTGGGAAGCAAAGAGGAATCAATGGCTTGCGCACTGCGCCGCTATAGCGTCACGGATTCAGGTCTTTGTTTAATAGGCTCAGAAAAGCCAGCTTCATCCATATTTCCTTTAACCTGAATCCAGCGAAACTAATGGAATTTCGATTTGATCTGCCAACCTGTTTGGTCAGGTTGATCGTTGCATTAAATCCGGCTGAATTAATGACCCCACCAAGGCGGTATAGTACAGACTTTCTCAGCTACGCAGTCATCAAATTCGATAAAGACCTTCTCTTTTAACGCAGAGATATGCTCAGGTAACGTTTTTGAAAAATAGTAGTCTTCGGCTGGAAAG
>JARRJP010000017.1:0-24502 GCA_037389025.1 Reinekea sp.
CTTCAACAACACAAACCACCTCAACCGCACCGGCTGGGTGGAAGGTTACAACTGGCACGACAGCGGTCGCGGCCAGCTTGAACAACTCGACATCGCCTTTGGCCTGGTTATATTGCAAGCGCTGGAACATCGAAACCATGTTCCAGCAATTGGAATCGTATCTGCACTCGGAAATCAATACCCTGGGGTATCCCAAGGCTGCGTTATTCGGTTTTTGTGTGGCGTTGGTCTCATACAACATAATGGCGGTTATTAAAGCCGCTATGGCGTCACGGATTCATGTGTTCATTAACTCAATCTCAGCCTCATTGGCAAACTGCTTCTGATATAGATCGAAGTATCGACCCTGCTGCACAAGCAATTCTGTATGGGTGCCCTGCTCTTTCAATTCACCTTGATCAATCACCAAAATCTGGTCGGCTGAGCGGATAGTTGAAAGGCGGTGGGCAACCACAAAGCTGGTACGATCCCGCAAAATAGTTTTCAGGCTTTGCTGCAGCATGTGTTCTGTCTGAGTATCAACAGATGAGGTTGCCTCATCCATAACCAGGATCTGAGGATCTGCGATGATCGCTCTTGCGAATGAAATCAGTTGTTTCTGACCAGTAGACAGATTATTACCTCCTTCCTGCACTTCTGTCTCATAGCCTTTTGGCATTTGCGTAATGATATCATGCAAGTTAACCGCCTTAGCAGCTTGCTCGATTTCAAAATCCGTCGCATCCAATCGACCATAGCGAATATTTGATCTGATTGTGCCGGTAAAGAGAAATGGCGTTTGCAGAACGATACCGAGATTCGACTGCAACCAATCAAGACTTCGTTCGCGATAGTCCACACCATTAAATAAAACCTGTCCGGTATCTGGCTCGTAAAAACGACACAAAAGACTGATGATGGTTGATTTACCGGAACCTGTAGCGCCAACAAGTGCAATGGTTGAACCTCGTTTCACATCAAGATTAAATTTTTTCAAAACAGGTTCCTGTGGTTTATATCCAAAAGAAACATTAGAAAAACTGATATTTTCAATAACCTCATCACCACCATCAATCACCGCGCTGCCCTGCTTTAATGCGCAGGCAATTTTCTCTTTCACCTGCGGCGAGTCCTGAATTTCCGGTTCAACCTGCAACAGTCCGATTACCCGTTCAACACAGGCTGTTGTGCGTTGTAGTTCAGCCAGTTTTCCTGATACTTCCAGCATCGGATCCATCAATAAACGAGCATATGTCATGAAGGCAATCAGTGTTCCCAGTGTTAACGTTCCGGCCAGGACATCAGTCCCACCAAACCAGAGGGCGACACCACTTGCAATAGATACAAAAACATTAACGAAAGGATAAAAGGCCGATGTCAACAACAGATTATGCATGGACTGGCGATACATTTTTTCTGTATCAATTTTGAATTCGTTCAGGCTTTCCTGTTCTCTAACCAGTACTTTACTTGTCTGGATACCCGAAATACTTTCGTTATAAATGGCAGTAATTCGGCTATTCGTTTTTCGCAATTGGCGCGAACTGTTCAATATTCTGAAGTTAAACCAGAGCGCAATTCCCATCAGTACAGGGAAAAATGCCAGCACAACCAATCCAAGCTTCCAATCAAGAACCAGTAAAATGGAAAAAATACCGATAATAAATGGAATACCCCAGCATAGGTCCAAAGTTCCCCACGCGACAACGTTTGCAATTCGGTTGGTATCAGAAGTAATTCGCGCCAGTAACCAACCAACAGCATTGTTGTCAAAAAACGTGAACGATAAGGTTTGTAAGTGCTCGAATGATTGCTTGCGCAGACGATACATTAAAGTTGTTGACAACTTCCCGGCAAGACGAATGAAAGTCCAGATAAAAAGAACAATCGAAAACATCAAACCTGTATAGAGTAGAGCATATTTTATGAGATTTAGTTCAGCACCATAAGCCATGATGTCATCGACCAGAGCTTTAGTTACCAAGGTTACACTGGCATCAATTATGGCGGTCAACAGTGCGGTAATGATCAGCTTGTGAAACAGCGGCTTTTCCGGTTGATATATCATCAGGAAAAGTGTTTTCCAGGCTCCCTTTTGAGCCGGAGTGCTATTATAGGTATCAGTCATTTTCTTAACTCACTTTGCAGCAATCAGTTCGGTTTGAAAAACAGCTTCATGATTACTTTGGATATCCCATAGCTGACGATAGAAAGCATTACCAGTCATGACTTCTTCATGAGTACCTTTCGCGGTCAGCTCTCCTTTTTCCATCACAAAAATCCGATCCGCATGCCGACAGACACTGATTCGATGGGTAATAATTATCAACGTCTGCTTGCCACGTTTCGTGTGCAATGCCTTAATAATTTCTCTTTCAGTTTTTGAATCCACAGCACTTAGCGTATCGTCCAGAACAAGAATAGGTGTCTCCCTCAGTAGGGTTCGGGAAAGCGTTACCCGCTGCTTTTGTCCTCCACTCAAGCTCACACCGCGCTCACCAATAACGGTGTCATATTTATGAGCAAAGCGTTCAATAGTGTGATGTACAGCAGCATCTTTCGAGGATCTAACCATCTGTTCGTCCGTGGCTGATGCCCACCCAAATTTAATGTTTTCCCGAAGACTGCGGCTATAAAGAAAAGGTTCCTGTAATAACGAACCAATATTTTTCCGAACGCTTTTTCGATCAAGCCTGTTCAATTCATGGTTGGCAAGTTTTATCGAGCCTTCTGAATAGTCATAAAGACGCATCAATAGTTGAATCAAAGTACTTTTCCCAGAACCGGTAGGGCCAACGATGGCGATGGTTTCACCCGCATCGATTCGGAAGGAAACTTCTTTCAGCACAGGAACCTGTTGATCAAAACCAAAACTGATGTTGTTGAATTCAATAGACGGTTCGAAATGCTTTGGCAGTGAGATTTCTGTGTTCACCGGAGCCTCTTCCGGCACAAGCAAAATTTGTTGAATGCGGCCAATTGCAACGGTTGCTTTACCGGCTTCGCTCAATTGTTGACCCAATTGACGTATCGGCCATATCAAAAGGTTGGCATAACCAATAAATGCGAAATATGTCCCTATGGTAATCGCCTCATGCGACGCCAGCCAAGCTCCGCCAATCAGGATGACACCATTCTGGCTAATGCATAAAAAATCTGATGTTGCCCAGAAGTTGGCAAGCATTTTCATTAGCTTAAAGTGTAAGTCACTGTATTGCTGATTACCTTGTTCAAACTTCTCACATTCGAACTGTTGGCGCGAAAATGCCCTCACAATACGAATACCCGTCAAGTTCTCCTGGACTATGGTGGTCAATTCGCCTTCGGCTTCATCAACCTGTTGGAAGAGCCCTTTGATTCTGCCGTAAAATATCCATGCAAAACCAAACACAATGGGCATCAAAATCAGAGAAACCAGCGTCATCAATGCTGATTGCATAACCATTAAAGGAATTAGAATGCACATCAATACGGCGGTGCGTCCCATATCCATAACCTGAAGGGTGAGAAAATTCCTCAAGGTATCAATATCTGATGTGCACCGTTGAACCAGATCACCGCTGTCAGCATTACCAAGGTAATGCTCTGGTAACCGATGTAAGTGAGCAAACAGCCTTTCTCGAAGTGATTTCACGGTCTGCTCGCAAGCACGGGCAGCGAGAAAGTCTTTAAGGTACATAAACAAACCGCCGATAGCGGTTGCCGCAACAATTGCCAGCCCCGCCAACCAGAGCCTTTCACTGGAGCCGATCCACTGAACCAGCCAGGCAGCCGCAGCACTGCTATTTACAGAGGGCTCTTGTGTAATCACACCATCAATAACAACTTTGCCAATGGTTGGGCCTAAAAACATGAAATAGCTGGCAACAGAAACAGCAATTACCGATCCCAGGTAATACCACTTTTTATTTCTGACCAGCTCGATTAAAAACTGATTGGAATGATATGAATGCTTCAAAGCATTTCCCTCTTCTTAATCCTGACTCCGTGATTCCATAGCGACGCAGTGCGCAAGCCATTGATTCCTATTTGCTTCCCAAAAATCGGGGTGAACCTATGGGTGCACCTGCAATTTTTGAAAAACAAATAGAAATCAGGCTCTTACACCTTTCATCCACTGAAGAAGTCACGGATTCAGGTTAATTTTTTGAAGCGGGCTTTGTGCTATAAAAATAAAAAAGCCCGCACTATTGCGAGCTTTTTTTGACAGAAACCAGTTATATGAAACTGAAAGCTGATAAGCCCGCCGGTGACGGGCTCAGTAAGAAAACTTTACCCGTCAGCGAATAGTCCAGACGCTATGATCTGCGCCAAAATTAAAAGCGTTGTATGTAATCATTGAATGTTTTCCTTCTAGATTAGTGCTTTCATTTGTTTGCTGTTTTGGGTTATCAATTCGTGCACTCAACAGAGCGCGGAAACAAATCTAGGAGATCAGTCCATTTTTTGCAAGTACTTATTTCAAAAAAGTGCTGAGTGGACCGACTTTGTTTTTGCTATCAGGTTCAGGGCTCGATTGCGAAACGTCAGTAACTACCTGAATCCGCGACTTCTTCAGTGGATGCAGTGTGTAATAGCTTGATTTCTATTTGTTTTTCAAAAATTACAGGTGCACCTGTAATTTTTTGCAAGCAAAAAGTAATCAATGGCTTGCGTACTGCGCCGCTATGGAGTCACGGATTCAGGTATTAGGCGCGCAAGCGCGATGGGTAGCTGGCGATCATGCCGGCAACGATTCTGGCGACAGATTGCTCATCAACGTCAATGTCCAGCAACAGCTCCACGCCTGTATAGATCATGTCGACGACAATTCGACTAACCAGCATCATTTCCTCGGGATCGACATTCGGGTATGCCGACTTCAGGAGCTCTCCCTGTGCCTGCGTCACTATCAAGTGCGAATCCAGGCGCACGTTCTGCAACGAGGGGACTGCGCGGAGTGCACGCATAATCCAGAGGCCTCCTGGTGTTTCCCTGGTTACCCGATAGGTACCGATCAGTAATCCCTCAAGCGCCTGTTCGAGCTTGTCAATTGGTCCGTCCAGTACGTCCTCAGTAATCCAGTGAGGTATCAGCTCATTCTGCTTTTGCATCAATCTCTGTCCCAGCTCGGACAGCAGGGCGTACTTGTTGGGGAAGTATCGGTAGAGCGCCGGAGGCGTCAGCCCCGCACGTTCACAGACCATGTTGGTGGACAAGCGCTCTATCCCGACTTCACCCAGCAGGTTGGCGGTAACCTCAAGAATCCGTTCATAGGTTTTGTTGGCTCGCTTCTGTTCGGGTCTTTTCTTTCCTTTGAGTTCCGGGTTGGCGTTATTGTCACTGCGTTTTGAAGTCATGTTGCGATCCTGATGAAAAGTTAACGGGTGAATTATTGCACATTCGTTGTTGTAAAACGATAGCTATAACTATATTGTAGCCATCACTACCTTATTTGTGACAATGAAGAGAGGATAGGTCATGAAAACAATTACGACATGGCAAACTGCTTTATCTCCGATTTTTCTGCTCTCGGCAGCACTTGATATGCCACCTGCGTTGGCGAGCACGCCGGGCGATGGCTTATGGCTGAATGGCAGTCATCAAAAGGTAAAAAAATTCAAGGAAACCGGTTTTACCGACGATCAGACAGGTCTGACGCCTAGGCCGTGGCAAATGGCATGGGGCGTCGACTGGTATGTGACGGACACCAATGCGGGTGAACTCTACTTGGTGCAGGACGATGGCAAGGTGAGGGCCACGGACGGTAATAAAGTCGTATTTTCGGTCGCGAGGCGTTCCTGATGTCTTACTCATCACTCCATAAAGGAAAACAGACTTCTGGCCCTCTGGTTCTGGCGGTCGATCTGGGAACATCGGGCTGCAAGTGTGCGCTCGTTTCCCTGGATGGTACTGTTGCGGCCTGGGCATTCGAGGCGGTGGAACTGTACATAGACGGTATCTGCGCCGAGCAGGATCCACATGATTGGTGGCAGGCATTCATCGACGCGGCATCAGCGGTTTGCAGTGATGCAGTGATGCGTCGGCGCGTCATTGCCGTATGCTGCTCGACCCAGACCGAATGCACCGTATGTGTTGATCGTGATGGAGACCCAATCGGCCGGGCAATGCTCTGGCTGGATATGCGGGGGGCTCAGGCGATCGCCCGTCGGTTGCGTGGTCGCTTGTTCAACGTGATGGGGCACGCGCCGACAAAGCTGTTTCGCTGGCTACGCCTGACGGGCGGTGTCCCTGCGCTATCCGGTAAGGACAACGCGGGGCATATCGCCTATATCCGCGATCACGAACCACAACGCTATGACCGCACCTACAAGTTCCTCAATGTGCTTGATTACATGAACCTGCGTTTGACGGGGCGTTACTGCGCCACGCCGGATTCGATGCTGACCACTTGGGTGACGGATAACCGAGATCCGCACCGAATTCGCTATGACGATTCTCTGCTCGCAATGCTGGGGGTCGAGCCAGATAAGCTACCCGACATCGTGCCGTCCACCGAAGACATTGGGCCGCTATTGAGCGACGTGGCCGCAACACTTGGCTTGCCGCATGGCACAGCGGTGATTGCCGGGGCAATCGATACCTCAGCCGTTGCTATTGGTGCGGCAGTGAACGACTTTGAGCCGCATCTGTACCTGGGAACGTCGTCCTGGATCGGGGCTCATGTCCCGTTCAAGCGCACGGATGTACGCAACAAGATCGCGTCCGTGCCCTGCGCCATATCGGGTCGTTACCTGGCTATAGCATTGCAGTCCACGGCTGGCGCCAACCTGTCGTTCCTGCGGGATCGGATTCTGTTCCACTCCGATGAGTTCCTGGCTGACGAAGAGCAGCCGGATGTGTACGAGATTCTCAATATCATCGCAGCAAGGGTGCCTCCCGGTGCTAATGGGCTTATCTATATGCCCTGGTTGTTCGGGGAGCGCACACCCGTAGACGACTCAAATCTGCGTGCTGGACTCGTCAACCTGTCTTTGGGGCACTCGCGTGAGGATATTATCCGCGCCTTCATGGAGGGCGTCGCATTGAACTCCCGCTGGATGATGGAGCCCTTTAAACGTTTGCTTGGACGAGACCTCGGTGCCGTTGCCGCAGTGGGTGGTGGCGCACAATCGGATCTCTGGTGCCAGATCATCGCCAATGTGAGCGGCCAGCCTATTCGTCAAATGGAAAACCCAATTCAGGCCAATACCCAAGGTGCTGCTTTCTTGGCGGGTATTGGCACCGGTGCCTTGACAGTGAGCGATCTGCCCGGTCTGCAACGTCATCGTCATGTCTACGAGCCTAACCCTCTGTTGCGGGCGATGTATGACGAGAAGTTCGAAATATTCAAAGAGCTTTATCGTCGGTTGTCCCCCATCTACAACCGCCTCAACCAGTCTTAAACCAAAGGAGTTGTTAATGTTAGCAACGAACGAGCGGCAGAGTGTTGTTGACCTCTGCATCAATCTGTCCAAGCGTGGCTATCTAGCCGGGACAGGGGGCAATGTGGCCCTGAGAGTCGATGACGAGCTCATCGCAGTTACTCCCTCGGCTGTTGATTATCTGACGATGACTTCCGCCGATGTGTGCGTTGTCAGACTGGCCGATCTGTCGCAGGTAGATGGTCAACGCAATCCATCTGTGGAAACCGGGTTGCATGCTGGACTTATGCGTCAACGCCCGGATGTCGGGTGCAGCATCCACACACATCAGCCTATTGCCAGCGCTTGCGCTCTTCTGAGAAAGCCTTTGATGGTGACCGACCCAAGCGCGGCGCAGCGTATTGGCAGTTGTATACCACTGGTCGGGTACATGCCGTCCGGTACCGGACTACTGGCCCGCAAGGTCAGCCGCGCAATTCGCCCCGACATCAACGCTTACCTTATGCGCAATCATGGCGTGATCTGCTGCGGCAAGACCCTTTCCGACGCAGTAGAGGCGGTAGAGACACTTGAAGAACAAGCACGTCAATGGCTGTTCGATGCCATCGCCAGCGAAGCGCACGCCTGGCCAGGCAAAGCAATCACCCTTCAGCGTGTACAAGCACTTTTAGGAGAAAAATAATGAACGCATCGGACAAAACTTTGCAACAGAACGTCGATCAATCCATTTCCAGTATTGAAACGACACCTGCTATTTCCCAATGGCCGAACGTAAAAGAGTTATATGACCGTTTTGACGCTTTGGTTAGTCAGCCGATGCGCTCTATCAAGCGCGAGGCGATGACGAAGGTTCTGGAGCATTTCGAGACTCGCTGCCAGAAGTCCAAGCGTCTCTCCAAGGAAGCCCAGCGGTTCATTCCCGGAGGTGTTCAGCATAACCTTGCGTTCAACTACCCCTTCCCGCTGGCGATGAAAGAGGCGCAGGGCGCTCACCTGACCGATGTGGATGGTAACCGCTATATCGATTTCCTGCAGGCAGGTGGACCGACATTGTTAGGCTCCAACCCCGCACCGCTACGGGCGAAGGTGAATGAAGTATTGGATAACTGCGGCCCGGTGACCGGCCTGCTGCATGAGTACGAGGTGAAGCTCGCCGTGCTTATCTGCCAATCAATGCCGGGTGTCGATATGGTGCGGCTGCTGGGTTCCGGTACCGAAGCGGTGATGGGGGCAATACGTCTCGCACGCACCTATACTGATCGTAAATGGGTGATCAAGATCGGCGGCGCTTACCATGGCTGGAGCGACCAGCTTGTCTACGGCATGCGACTGCCCAGTACCGGACGCATGGAGGCCGTGGGAATTCCACGCGGTGCCACGGCCTATACCCAAGAATGTCCGCCCAATGACCTTACTGCGCTGCGCCGCAAGCTTCAACTCAACCGGCTATTTGGTGGTACTGCGGCGGTCATGGTTGAGCCGTTGGGGCCGGAAAGTGGTACGCGGCCGGTACATCCGGATTACAACCGCCAGGTTCGCGCGCTCTGTGATGAGTTCGGCGCACTGCTGATCTTTGATGAAGTCGTCACCGGGTTCCGTATGGGGCCGGGAGGCGCGCAGGCCTATTTCGACGTCAAGCCAGACATCACGGTATTGGGTAAATGCCTCGCCGGTGGCTACCCCATGGCGGGTGCGATAGGGGGCCGGAAGGAGGTTATGATGATGTTGGTTGGCGGAATAGGAACCACGTCAAAACGTGCGTTTGTCGGCGGTACCCTATCGGCCAACCCGCTCTCCTGCGTTGCTGGCTACCATGCCCTGATCGAAGCTCAGCGCCTCGATGCGGCGGGTAAGGCGGGACGAGCCGGTGATCGTCTACAGCGTGGACTTGCCGAGATCATTGAGCGCCGGGGGCTGCCGTACGTTGTATATAACATGGGGTCGATCGTGCATCTGCAGACCTCCGGTGTTCTTCTGCTCGACACCAGCAATCTGTACAAGCTTTGGAGGGTGAAGGCGGAGGCCAAGGAGCGCAAACACATGATGGAGGAAATGGGCGCGGCTTATTCCGCTCATGGTCTGATCACGCTTGCCGGTAGCCGCATCTACACTAGCCTGGCCGATACCGATGAGGTGATCGACGATGCGCTTAACCGTTTCGACGATGTTTTCAAGTTGGTGTAGTGCTATGAACGATTCAACCTATTTCAAGGAGATTTGGCTGGAGACCAGAGACCGCCTGGTAGCCAAGCGCCTACTGGGTGGTCTGGATGCAAGTCTGTCTGTGCGATGTGCGGACGGCAAGCGGATATGGGTCGGGGCGGCCAGTGCCGAACAACCCGATCTCATCGATCTGTTGCAACCGGTCGCGGACTCTCAAGCGACCATTCACGCCTCTGTGTATGAGCGCCGGGGCGATGTCGGTGCGATAGCGGTAGGAGGAGGACCTTATGGCTCCCTGATCTCCAGCTTTGGTGGCGTCATGCCTCAACTGTTTGACGAACAGGCCCGTCATATTGGTGAAATGCCGCCTCCGGCCATCTGTCAGGCCGAGCTTAAGCTCGCTTTAAGCGGATTCGGCAATGCGTTGCTCTGGCGATACCTGCCTCTGTGCATGGGGATCACCAGTACCCGTCTCGCGTTGAATGCGGAACTGTTTGAAAAGTGCGCCAAGGCCTTTGTGCTCGCGACGGCGGCAACGGGCGGGCGTATTAAACCGCTGCCCTGGTGGGTCAGACTGATCGCCAACAGTCGACTGGTTAAAGATGAAAAACGAGCCCTGGCGGCGTTCTCCAGGGGGAATCTACCGGTTGAAAGCAGCGGCTACTAAGTGAAACTAAACCCGGAGTTTTCTTATGCAAACGCTCTCATCGTCGACGGCAATGGTCGGCATAGTACAGACCCCCATGATGTTGCTGGTTGGCTCCATCGCTCTATTGATGCTTGGTCTGCAGCCGTTACTGTTGGGTCAGCTTTTTTCCGCAGGATCCGTCACCGCTGATGGAATTGGCCCAGTGGCGATGGGGGAGATCGCCTCCCTGGGCTTGGGCGTGGTTCTGGCGGATCTTTTTCTGCCACGCCGTGGTCTGCGGGGCGTTGTGATTGTCGCTTCCCTGGCCATCGTGGTGCTTGATGTCATTACCTGCGCAGTTTGGGGCGATATGCCGATCACACTGGTACGAGCGGCCACCGGCTTGGCTGAGGGTGTATTGGTGTGGCTGACGACCTACATCATCGTCTGCAGCTATAAACCGGAATGCCTCGCGGCGGTGTTTGTCGTTGTACAGATAATGATCCAGGCACTGGTTTCCATATTCTTATTGTCGATAGTGCTTCCCCTTTTCGGGTGGCAGGGTGGCTTTGTTGTGCTGGCCGGCCTGTCATTGCTGCCGTGTATGCTGATACGCGCACTACCCCGGGATTTTCCACCCATGCGGGAGCAGCCGACTCCGGGTATAGGTTGGTCCATCGCTGGATTGTTACCACTTGTGCTGTCGTTTTTACAGATGGCGGCCATTGGCGCTATCTGGGCATATATGGCGCCTTTGGGAAACAGCTTCAACTTAAGCGAATCGGAAATCGGTACCCTTGTGTCGGTAGTGATCTTAATGCAGGCATTGGGTGGGATCGTTTCGATATTCACCATCCACCGACTCAACGCAGTATGTGTCGTGTTTCTGGGGGCGATCACCCTGGGCGGCATCGGTTTCGTTTTGATGCAACTGACACATATCGATTTGGCACTGCTCTTCGTCTTGCTCGCACTGTTTGGCTTCACATGGCTGTTTACCATGCCCTTCTATATCAGCTTGGCACTTAAGGTCGACCCAAGTGGACGTGTGGCGCTGCTGATTCCTGCTATGCAGTTCATCGGGAGTGCCGCTGGACCGCTCGCCGTCTATCTGGCTATCGATAGCGGTAGTGTCAGCATCGTACCGGCGTTCAGCTTTGCCTTCGCTGTCTCTGAGCTGATGTTTATAGTATTGGGATACCGTAGGGTCTCCCAACGGACAGCATTTGGGGAAGCCGTGTAATGACCGATGCCGATAAGTCAGCAACTGATTTGCAACTGATCCCCCAGCTCTTTGAGGGACAACGTGAAACAGCCTTGCGTCTGCGTACCAGTTCGGCTCAGGAGCGCCGCCGCAAACTCGAACAACTACGGGACGGCTTGCTTGGACGCCGGGAAGCGCTATATGACGCCTTCAACAAGGATTTTCGCAAGCCGACCGCTGAAGTCGATCTGACCGAATTGCTCCCGGTGATCGACGAAATTCAGATGGCCCTGCGTAATCTGAAAGGCTGGATGAAACCCCGGCGCGTGCGCAGTACGCTTGTTACGCTGGGAACATCGGCTCGGATAACATACCAAGGTAAGGGACGTTGTCTCATTATCGGGCCTTGGAACTACCCGGTGTCGACATTGCTCGGACCGCTGGTGTTTGCTATCGCTGCCGGGAACACGGTTATTTTGAAACCTTCGGAGTTCGTACCCTCGGTAAATGCGGTGTTGGCAGAGTTGATCGCCGAGGTGTTTGACCTCACTGAGGTGGCTGTCGTGCAAGGCGGTGCCGACACCGCACAATGTTTGCTCAGTTACCCCTTTGATCATATTTTTTTCACCGGTTCTCCCCAAGTAGGGAAGTGGGTGATGGAGGCTGCTTCCAGACACCTGACCTCGATAACCCTGGAACTGGGAGGAAAGTCGCCAGTTATCGTCGACGAGAGTGCAGATCTCAGACGTGCGGCAGAGGTCATCCTCTGGGGAAAATTGATCAATGCCGGTCAGACCTGCATAGCCCCCGATACACTCTTTGTACACCGGAACGTTCGTGACACCTTTCTCGCGCATTGCCGGGAGTTGATTGCGCGACGCTTCGGTAGCAGTGACGCGGAAGTGATCGCCAGCCCAGACTTGGCGCGCATCGTCAATGTACGGCATGCCGGACGCATCGCGGCGCTAGTGGACGATGCACTGGCGCAAGGCGCACAGTTGGTTTGCGGTGGGCAGCACGATGTCAACAACTGCTTCGTCGCACCGACGTTGCTCGCGGATATACCCGATGCAGCCCGCATCATGGAAGAGGAGATCTTCGGGCCGGTGCTGCCGGTGATTGAGTTCAGCGAGATCGACGAGGTGATCAACGCCATTAATGCCAGGCCCAAGCCGTTGGCGCTGTATGTGTGGAGCAGGCGCAAAACGTGCATCGACAAGGTATGTAGAGAGACCAGTTCAGGAAGTGCGGTGATCAATCACTGCATGCTGCAGTTTGCGCATAGTCGCTTGCCCTTCGGTGGCGTCAACCATTCCGGCATAGGGAACTCGCACGGCGAGTTTGGCTTCAAGGCCTTTTCTCATGAGCGTGCAACTCTTCAGGGCGGGCCGATTCTCGTGGTCAAGGAATTCTTCCCCCCTTACACATCGGTCAAACGACGCTTGACCAAGCTGTTGATCAAGGCGGTACACAGGCTTTAATTGGGACCTGAATCCGTGACTTCAGAGTGGATGCTGGGTGTAAGAGCTTGATTTCCATTTGTTTTTCAAAAATTGCAGGTGCACCCCAATTTTTGGGAAGCAAAGAGGAATCCATGGCTTGCGCACTGCGCCACTCTGGAGTCACGGATTCAGGAATAGCTTTTCAATGACAGCTACTGCCTCAACCACAGCCCCAACAAAACCCGCTCTCCATCCGTCATCTGAGTCATATTACCCAATGGCATATCTCTGGTCATGACCGCTCGTTGCTGCACCCTATCATGCGCAAGTTTCACTTGTTCAATTGTGTCCATAATAAAGCCAGCCGGTGCGGAGGTAAATAAAGG
Organism: Reinekea sp.; assembly: GCA_037389025.1. Lineage (GTDB taxonomy): Bacteria > Pseudomonadota > Gammaproteobacteria > Pseudomonadales > Natronospirillaceae > Reinekea. The sequence continues at coordinate 13,167 of JARRJP010000017.1, forward strand.
CGAAGTTGGTTTGACTGAGTGGCAGGAAGTACAACGTTCCTGAATAATTACCATTGCCTGTTCGTCGCTCACTACTGGGACATTTGCTGCAGCTTTTGCAGCAGCGATTTGTTGCCAAGGTGCAATAGCCAGCATAATGATAAAGAAAAACGCCATGCCGGAAATAAATACTGATGGTTTTTTAATGCCCTGATGTTTCAGGTTGAAGTAATGACGAATCCACATGCCGTTAATAAACAGTGCAACCAGAACCAGCCAGCCATAAGCGTGACTATAGGTAAATGAGAAGTGATTGCTGAGCATAATAAAAATAATCGGCAAGGTGGCGTAGTTATTATGTACGGAACGTTGCTTACCTTTGAGACCAGGTGTGGAATCCGGTACTCGGCCCTGCGCAATTTCATTCACCATATAGCGCTGACCTGGAATAATAGTGAAAAATACATTGGCAGCCATGCAAGTACCAATCAGGGCGCCGATATGAATATAGGCGGCACGATCCGATAGAAACTGATCCAATCCCCATACCCATAGTGCAAGCAATGCAGTGATGATAATGGTAAACAGGCGACCATTTTCGACAATTCTGCTACGGCTTAAGCCTTCATATATCGCAAAGCCCAGTGCGATACTGCCAACAGACAGTGCAATGGCACCAGCGGCACTGATGTCTACTTTGGACGGATCAAGCAGGTAGGCATCAGCGCCAACATAATAAAGCAGAGTTAATAACAGTGTCCCGGTGATCCAGGTCGTATAGGCTTCCCATTTAAACCAGTGCAGTGTACTTGGCATTTGTTCAGGACCAAGCCTATATTTCGCCACTTCGTAAAAGCCGCCACCATGAACCGCCCATAAATCGCCTTTAATGCCCTTATCCTTTTTCCACTGCGGCGGTTCCTGAAGATTGTTATCCAGCCAGATAAAGTAAAACGAGGCACCGATCCAGGCGACACCAGCAATAACGTGGAAGTAACGCAGTATCAGGTGCAGTACTTCCAAAAAATAATTCAGCATGGTTTTGATTCTCTTGAATATCAGCTTGATTATTTTGTCTATCGAATGTCACCTCTGGTGTACGCAGGTTCCATTGGCATAGGTTGCTTTAACAGCCCGATCATCTCCGAGCATCATCAACGCAAATAATTTGTCGTGCAGGTCAGTGACGTTGCGCAGGCGAAATTCCATAAAGGGGGTTGCAGCCAGATCCAGTATGGCAATATCAGCTTCACAACCGACTTCCAACTGGCCAATACGTCCTTCAAGATCCAATGCACGGGCACCACCTAAGGTTGCCAGATAAAAACCTTCAAAAGCGGACATTTTTTCGTTCCGCAACTGTTGAACCTTGTAAGCTTCGTTGTAGGTTTGCAGCAACGAAAAACTGGTACCCGCTCCGATATCAGTTCCCAGGCCAACGTTGATATTGTGTTCGTTCATAGCTTGAATATTGAAAAGCCCGGAGCCGATAAACATATTGGAAGTCGGGCAATGAGCGACGGCAGCTTCATGCTCAGCAATACAGTTCAGTTCACGTTCGTTGAGGTGAATACCATGAGCTAATATGCTGCGCTTGCGTAACAGCCCGGCGTCTTCATATACACCGACATAGTCGCTGGATTCCGGAAATAACTCAGCCACCCAAGCACATTCGTCTTTATTTTCTGAGCTGTGAGTATGCATATAAACATCTGGGTATTCCTGCATTAATTGCTGGCAGGCAGCAAGCTGCTCTGGCGTCGAGGTTGGTGCAAAGCGCGGTGTTAATGCATATTGTAAACGATCAACACCGTGCCACTTGTCAATCAACGCTTTTGAATCGATATAACTGGTTACTACGGTATCCTGCAATTCATCCGGGCAATTGCGATCCATCATCACTTTGCCACAAATCATACGCAGACCTTTTTGCTGTGCTGATTCAAAAAAGGCTTCAACAGATTGCGGATGTACCGTACCAAACACCAAGGCGGTAGTTGTGCCGTTGCGTAATAATTCAGTCAAAAAAACATCGGCAACTTCGCGAGCATGTACTTTATCTGTGTACTGCATTTCGGTTGGGAAGGCATGTTCCGTCAACCAGGTCAGCAGTTGTTCGCCATAAGCAGCGACCATTTCTGTTTGTGGATAATGAACATGAGTGTCGATAAAACCTGGGACTAAAAAGTAACCACTATGATCTATCTGTTCGGCATCTTCATTTGCCTGCGCCAGAATGTCGCTACGGGCACCACGCGCTTTGATGATGCCCTGCTCAAGCAACAGGCCACCATCTTCAACAAATCGAATGGCCTTGTCGCCTTCAAAGGCTGGGTTTGCCACGCAGTCCAACAGACTGCCAAGTAATACTGTTTGCTTCAACTTAACTGCCTCGGTAGGTTGAATAGCCAAATGGGCTGAGTAATAACGGGATATGGTGATGCCGGTCGTCCTGGCGACGGAAAACAATTTCGGCAAAGGGATAAAAGGCACCCTCACCCAGATAAACCGACAAATTAAATTTCATTTTATAGGTGCCATATTGTAAAGCGGCATCGTTAACTGACCATTTCATGATGCGGCCATCGGAGTCTGTTTCGCCGGAGTCCACCAGTACCCAATTGTCGTTATCCAGACGATACAGTGCAATCGGAACCCCCGCTGCCGGGAAACCCTTCGCTGTATCCAGTACGTGGGTTGTAATCAGACTTTTTTTCATTTTAGCCCCTGCTTGCTGATTCTGTTACTCAAGTTGTGATGTTTGATATCGCCTACTTTAGTTTAGGGTTTGGCGTTTTGCTTGGCTGTTAAACCACTACAAACCAAGCACCTTCTCCAATCGTATTCGGGTGATTTTCCCCTGCTCGGCTGCCGCTACCTTAAGTTCAGTCTCGCTGTCGTTGGGTAATCGCGATTCCAGAATTCCAAGCATTTCTGTCGCACTTTTACCACTGGCGCAAACAATAAAGATGTATCCGAACTTGTCGTAGTATTCATCGTTGCGCTGCTTTATTTTCTGTAGTAATGCTCCATCTGCGAGGTTCATGCCGGACTGTTCATGCCCGGCCTGAGCCGCAGTATTGGCAAATTTTTCGCGCAGGGTGCTGATGTCACCAATACGCGGATGTCCTTCAAATGCCTGCAATATATCGTCACCTTGCATTTGCGCCCAATACTCATCAGCAGCATTCAATAAAGTAAAGCTGTTAATGAATGGTCGAGCCAGGATCATTTTTTTGATCCACTTCCGGCTGACGCAACAGGATTCAAATACAGTATAGGCGGCAACGTCACCGAGTTGATTCAATTCCTCAAGCGTCATTTGTCTTCCTGATTCAAGATGGGTTTACCACTGGCGGTGCCAAAGAATTTGCCATCACGATAAACCGTTTTCCCTGCCAGAATAGTTTCCTGCACCAGGCCGGTAACAGTGCGATTTACATAAGGAGAGATTTTATGACGATGGTGGATAATATCTGGTGTAATGGTGTATGAGGCTTCGGGGTCAAAAACACACAGATCAGCTTTTTTGCCGACAGCGATCTGGCCTTTTTCATCAAGCCCGGCGACCTTAGCGGATCGATGGCACATCCAATTGACAACGGTAGCCAGTTCAATACCCTGTTGTTTCGCTTCTGTCCAGATCAGTGATAAACCAAACTGCAAACCGGAAATACCACCCCAGGCTTTTTCCAGATCGCCAGAGTCAAGATTCTTTAATTGTGGAGTACAGGGGCTGTGGTCAGAGACAACGCAGTCAATGGTGCCGTCCAGCAATGCCTGCCAGAGCTGTTGTTGATTTTCTTTTTCCCGGATTGGTGGGCAACATTTGTAAGTCGCCTGACCATCCGGAATGGTTTCGGCGTCCAGCACCAAGTAATGCGGGCAGGTTTCTACTGTCAGGTTCAAGCCTTCCTGCCTGGCACCTCGAATCATCGGTAGCGCTTCTGCTGAGCTGAGATGAACAATATGCGCGTGTGGCGCCAGGCCTTCCGCTTTCAGCTCACGCATCACACGAATAACCATCGTGATCGCATCATTTTCCCAGGCACAGGGGCGGGTGTTTAAAAAACTGCGATAGCTGGAGGCAATTTCCATCGCTTCGCTATGGTCATGATCGACTTCGGCATGAACCAGATGAGGTAACCCTCGCTTGGCTAATTCACGCATCGCATCTTTCAGTTGCACTTCATTCACAAACTGAAATTCATCAATGCCCGAGTGAATCGTGAAGGATTTAACACCGAGCACACCTGAATCCAGCAAGGCGGGCAATTCGGCCAGGTTGTCTGCGGTCGCACCGCCCCAGAACGCAGCATCAATCCACAGCTTGTCGCAGACAGTCGCAAGCTTTTCATCGATTGCACTGGCATTGGTGGTTACCGGAATACAGTTCAGTGGCATGTCTACCACAGTGGTAATACCACCAGCGGCGGCGGCATGAGTGGCGGTATCGAACCCTTCCCAGTCAGTGCGGCCTGGTTCATTGATATGAACATGGCTGTCCACCAAACCTGGCATTAATACCCTGTTGTCGAAGTCATGAATATCTGCCGTATCATCGGTGTAATCGTAACTTTTAATAGCTTGAATAATACCATCGTCGACAACCACGGTTGCGGCCTGTTCACCTTGTGCGGTTATTACACGCTGACTCTTGAATAAAACGGTCATTGACTGATTACCTCGGCTTTCAATAGCGATTTTATCTGTTGCCATTGCACACCCTTGCGGGCTGGCGCTGACCGATGCTTTTTCTGTTGATGCTTTTTCTGCTGATATTGTTGCATCAGTTGTGCCGCAATAGAGACGGCCACTTCCATGGGTAATTTGCCCTCTACATTGCTAAGGCCAATCGGACAGGTCATCAAGGCAACCTGCTGCGCGGTAAACTGTTTATGTTCAAGACGCATACGAAATCGTTTGGCTTTGGTGTTAGAGCCGATAACGCCAATAAAACCGGCCTGTTCTCGGTTACTCAGTTGTTTAATCAATTTTTCAACCAGGGCAAAATCCAGTTGGTGGTTGTGGGTCAGGATAACATTGGCAGCACCCGGACGACTGAATTTGATTTGCTCAGTAGGGTCTTCATCAACAACAATCTGAATATTAGCGGGAACCTGATCAGGAAACAGTTCCGCCCGGCTGTCAATCCAGCGAACCTGAACGGGTAAACCTGCCAGAATAGTCATCAATGCATGAGCAACATGGCCGGCACCATAGACATCAACTGACATAGCCAGCGAAAACATTGGTTCAAACAGAAGGGTGACCGAACCACCACAGCACTGACCGAGACTGGCACCAAGTGGGAAGTGTTCGACTGTCTGACCGTCATCGCCTTCAGTCAAAATCCGGCGTGCCTGCTCAATCGCTTTGAATTCAAGGTGACCGCCGCCGATGGTGTCGTAGATCTGCTCGCCAGTCACCACCATCTTACTACCGGCAGCGCGTGGCGTTGAGCCGGCAGAACCCAGGACGGTGACCAGAACATAATCGACTGCTGACTGGTTCAATTCACTGACAGCCTGCGCCCAATTCTGGGGATGAAATCCTTGAGTGTCATTATTCAGCATGAACAGCCTCCTGCGCTTGCAGCCATTGTTTTTCTTCTGTCACGGCACGCAGAATTCTCTCTGGCGTCGCCGGTGTATTCAGCGCCGGGTTATGACGATGATCTGTCACGCTGGCAACGGCATCCCGCAGTGCACACCAGACACTGTTGGCGAGCATAAAAGGGGGTTCACCAACGGCTTTGGAACGAAAAACCGTGTGTTCCGGATTGGCTGAGTCAAACAGGCGTACATTGAATTGTGCCGGGGTATCGCCAATAGCTGGAATTTTATAGGTAGCCGGACCCGAGCTGGCAAGTTCACCTTTCGCATTCCACTGCAGGTCTTCAGTCGTCAACCAGCCCATGCCCTGCACAAACGCGCCTTCAATCTGACCGATATCAATGGCTGGATTCAGAGAATTGCCAACATCGTGCAATACATCGACACGACGGACGCAGTTTTCACCAGTCAGGGTGTCGATCTCAACTTCCGTCAGCGCAACGCCGTGTGAGTAATAGTAGAACGGTCTGCCTGTGGCACTGGCTCGGTCAAAATGAATCTTCGGCGTGGCGTAGTATCCATTTGCGGACAATGAAACCCGGCTGACATAGGCCAGGCTGGCAAGCTCGGTAAAGGAGATTTCGCCACCATCAAAACGCACACTGTTGTTTTCGAAACTGATGCTGTCTGCATCAGTTTCATATTCGTTAACAAGCAAATCGATCAGCCGGGACTTGATTGCCTCAGCCGCATTCAGTGCTGCCATGCCGTTAAGGTCGGCACCTGATGACGCTGCTGTTGCTGAGGTGTTCGGCACCTTGTCGGTTCGAGTCGCCGAGACAGCGACACGTTCTGGATCGACACCAAATGCATGTGCCACAATCTGCTGCACTTTGGTATTCAATCCCTGCCCCATTTCTGTGCCACCATGATTCAAGTGAATGGTGCCATCGGTATAAACGTGAACCAGCGCCCCTGCCTGGTTCAGATGCTGTACAGTGAAGGAAATACCAAATTTCACCGGAGTCATCGACAGGCCGCGTTTAATAATGGGGGAGCTGAGGTTGAATGTCCTGATCGCTTGACGACGACCGGCATAGTCCGCCTCGTCGCATAGCGACTGCATCATATCCGCGACAATAAATTGCTCAACAGTCTGATGATAAGGCGTCACCTCACGTCCCGGGCGATACAGGTTAGCGCGACGAACGTCCAACGGGTCTTTGCCAAGATAACGGGCAATGTCGTCCATTATCGCTTCGGCCACGATCATTCCCTGCGGGCCACCGAAACCACGGAAAGCGGTATGGCTGACGGTATTGAGTCGGCACCGGTTACCCGTCACTCGCACATTTTCATAGAAGTAGCAGTTATCAACGTGAAACATGGCGCGGTCGACGATGGCATCAGACAGATCCGGTGAATAACCGCAATTACCATTCACGGTGATATCAGCAGCCTTAACGATACCGTCATCATCAAAGGCAACATCATAGTGATTGAAAAACGGATGGCGTTTACCAGTCAGGCGAAAATCATCACAGCGTGCCAGACGCAGTTTTACCGCCTTGCCCGTGTGATAAGTCGCCAGCGCAGCCAGCACTGCCCATGGTGCCGCCTGGGTTTCCTTGCCGCCGAATCCGCCGCCCATGCGACGCATTTCCACAGTGATCTGGTTCATCGGTTTATGCAAAGCGTGAGCAACCATGTGCTGCACTTCGGACGGGTGCTGAGTAGAGCTGCGGACAAAAATACCGCCATCATCGGTTGGCTCAGTCAGCGCAACCTGCCCTTCCAGATAAAAATGCTCCTGCCCACCAAGGCTCAACTCGCCATGAAGCCGATGCGGTGCTTCAGCAAAGCCTTGCTCAACATCACCACGTTGTAACTGAAATGGCGGACGCACCCAATCCTGTTCCGCAATCGCATTGTGGATATCCAATTGAGCGGATGTTGCAACATAGTTGATCTTTACCAGCCGAGCCGCTCTACGTGCCTGCTCGTAACTTTCCGCGACCACCAACAGCACTGGCTGACCGTGATAGCAAACTTCTTTCTCTGCGAGTAATAGATCGCCAGGAAACACCGCACCAATATCGTTAATGCCAGGAATATCATCAGCCAAAAGAATGGTGACGACACCGTCGTGAGCAAGCGCTTTACTGGTATCAAGCGAGGTTATTTTGCCGCAACTGATGGTTGCCATGACCGGATAGGCATGAAGGCAATCGCCAGGCATGGGTTGGTCATCTATATAGCGGGCACGGCCAGTCACCTGAGTCAAAGCACTTTCGTGCTTGAGTGAACGCCCAACTGCCGCAGCCGATTTATCGTGAACTATGGTTTCAAAGTGCCGCATGGGAAACCCTCGCGATGGTATCGGTTGAACGCTCCAGCCAGAGGCGCTGTAAAAGATTTTGGCAAACCTGTAAGCGATAGTGCCGCGAGGCACGAACATCAGTCATCGGTTTCAATTCGGCCGGTATCAAGGCGGCTGCCGTTTGTAGAGTCTGTTCAGTGAAGGGTTGGCCATTGAGTGAGGCTTCCAACTGCAAAGCCCGCACTGGCGTTGCTGCCATGCCACCGAAACCAGTACGCACGTTAATCATGCGCCCCTCAATCTGTTCGAAAGCGATTGCCAGCAGAACAGCAGAGATATCATCTTCCATGCGCTTGGAAATTTTGTAACAGGCCAATGTAAGCTGCTCAGCGCGCGGCGGAATCTCGACCCGAACAATCACTTCATCCGGCTGAATATCAATTTTGCGGTAATCAAGGAAGAAGGCTTCCACTGGCAGAGACCGTTCACCATTCACCGAGGCCAGCACAACAGTGGCATTCAGTGCAATGAGTAACGGCGCCGGGTCACCAATTGGCGAAGCATTGCCCAAACTACCACCCAGCGTGCCAGCATTGCGAATCTGCGCAGAGCCCAGGCGGTGGAGCATTTCAGCAGCTTCCGGATAATGCTCGACAAAGCCAGGCACAAAGTCCGCATAACGAGTGGCGGCACCGATGGTGATGCCCGCACCAGTACAATTAAACTGCTGCATTTCAGCAACATCAATCACTGAGATAATTACTTGGAACGATTTCAGCGCCTGGGTAAATTCGAGGCTTAAATCCGTGCCACCGGCAATCAACCTGGCGCCAGGGAAACGGGCTTTCAACACTAGAAGATCGGCTAATGATTGCGGAAGATAGAAATTCTGCCCATTGTATTTCAGACTCGGAGTTTGCTTGGGGCGTTGAACAAAAAACGCTTCGGCAGCTTGCCTGAACGGATCATCACTGCGCGGGTATTGATACATCTGTTCACAGGCTTCGAGAATGGGCCGGTATCCGGTGCAGCGGCAGAGGTTACCACCCAGAGCATCAATGATTTTTTTCTTTCCCGGATATTTCGGCTCATTTCGATAAAGCACAAACATGCTCATGATGAAACCCGGTGTACAGAAACCACACTGGGTGCCATGACATTCGGCCAGGGCACGTTGGGCGGGATGCAACTGATCGACCGTCAGCTCTTTTGCATCAGTCAGCGTATCGACCGTAATTAAATGTCGGCCATGCAGATTGCCCACCAGCAACAGACAGGCATTCATCGTTCGATAATGAATATGCCCATCCATCCACTCGCCTACAGCGACAGTACATGCGCCACAATCACCGCTGGAACAGCCTTCTTTGGTTCCCATTAACCCATTTCTGGTGCGCAGCCAATCAAGAACGTTCATATTTGGTGCAACTGCATCCAGCTGAACCGGTGTCTGGTTCAGTAAAAATTCAATCACTCTTCATCTCTCACCCGTCTGGCCGTCGATCAGGCGTTGAATACGCCACCGCTGACGACTCTTGTCATTAACCTGAATCCGTAACTCCATAGCGGCGCAGTGCGCAAGCCATTGATTCCTATTTGCTTCCCAAAAATTGGGGTGAACCTATGGGTGCACCTGCAATTTTTCGATGGAAATCAGGAAATAAACTCTATAAAGGCGAGTAATAGCTTTAATTGAGCTACTGCTAATATTATTATCCCGTTTATGACAAAACCACGTACTCAACATGCCATGATCGAGTTGATCGATTCGATTAAAATACATATCCCTTTTGACGAGCTCAACGAAGCACGGATCTGCTCTGGGCTTTGCATTGGCTGCCCGAAAAAGCTATTGGAATATCTGGAACAGGAAGTTGACTATTGGCAGCGGGAAGTTGCCAATGGCGAGGTTCCAAGCCTGGGGGATATTCACAAGCTGGCGCGTAGCGGGAAGAAGATTCACCGGGTGTTGGTTCGGAATGAAATTCTCTCTTGAATCCGTGACTCCAGAGTGGATGCAGAGTGTAGGAGCTTGATTTCTATTTGTTTTTCAAAAATTGCAGGTGCACCCATAGGTTCCCCCCGATTTTTGGGAAGCAAAGGGGAATCAATGGCTTGTGCACTGTGCCGCGATGGAGTCACAGATTCAGGTCTCTAATATCAGGCCATAGACTCAGCACTGGCCAACGCCTTGTCGCCTTTGTTGTTTATTCCAGCCATTGCCAGAGAAATCACTGATTCTGTACTATGATTACTGCGAATACTTCGACGAAACAGGTTGTCTGATGAAGTTATTTGCTGCCTACATTACTCTGATACTGCTGACTGGCAGCTTGGCAAATGCCGAGCGCTGGGATCTGTCCATCTATTCTGAACAATATCCGCCATTCAATTTTTCCGAAAACAACAATGAAGCGAAAGGCGTGACGGTTGACCTCCTCAAACGCATTCTCGTGGACATCGACAGAGAAGATTTAATTGAACAGATCCGGTTTGTGCCGTGGGCACGCGGTTACCATTACGTCACGACAGCACCAAACATATTGTTGTTTGCCATGGCACGAAACCCTGAGCGTGAACAACTGTTTCATTGGGTTGGCCCGATTATGACAACGAACTTTGTCTTGATTGGTAAACAATCCTTGCTTGATAAATTCGGTGGTGAACTGACACTGGAGGATATAACCAAGCTCAAAGTGATTGTCATTAAGAATGATGTTGGAGAATTGATTCTACGACAAAGAAAGGAATTAACCGGTATCTCCAAAGAAGTGGTCAGCACGCCAACCGAAGCGGCAAAAATGTTACATTTTGACCGTGTCGATCTATGGTGTTATGGGATTGAAGCGGTTCAGTTTATTATGAAAAGAGAGGGATTCGATTATGAAAATTACCAGATCATCTATCCACTCGATACTCAGACAACCCTTTACTACGCATTTAGCCAACAAACCCCATTGGAGATTGTTGAGCAATTTCAACAGTCGTTGGACCGGATGAAAATGCCGGATGAAACCGGCGTCAGTGTGCTTGACCAGATATTGATAAACTATGGCATTTCGCCAAATAAATTCTGACATTATCCTGAATCCGTATCCGTGACTTCAAAGTGGATGCAGGGTGGAAGAGCTTGATTTCTATTTGTTTTTCAAAAATTGCAGGTGCACCCATAGGTTCACCCCAATTTTTGGGAAGCAAAGAGGAATCAATGGCTTGTGCACTGTGCCGCTTTGGAGTCACGGATTCAGGTATTGGCAAGGCAGGTGTTTTCATGCCAGATGCTTTTCTGACCCGCGAGGGCGGTGCGTTCTGTGTGGATTTCGGTTTCCAGGGTGGTGGGCCAGGTACTTCGATGGCAATGCCGGCAAACAGGGTTAAAGGTTTTGCGCTGAACAGGATTAACCAAGTAGCGCGGGCACTAAACCTCAACCCGCACAGGTGGCTTCGGGTTCGCCGATCCAAAGAGTCTCCTTTTACTGTGC
>JARRJP010000018.1:0-49144 GCA_037389025.1 Reinekea sp.
AATCTCAAATGTATCAATAGTCAGACTGACTCCTCAACTGCCTCAGCAGCGAGGAGCGCGTATATTAAGGATTATCCGAGGAACGTCAACTAGTTTTTGCGTTTTTAAGAAAATAAAACCCGCTCGCGCGGGTCAATCTGAGCAGATGGCCAATTTCAAACATTAACGTTTATTGAATAACGACCCAGGCGATTTTCTTTTTACCTGCCTGAATAAGATATCTACCAGCGCTCAACTTCAACGCAGGATCAACCACCTCCCACTCAACTTTAACGCGGCCGTTTTTTAACATATCTCTCGCCTGTGCTGAGTTTGCAGCCAGGTTAGCCCTATTAATAACCGCTCCGACGGGGAGATCGGACTGCCCTTCCAGATCTATAACAACTTCCGGGGTACCTTCCGGTACTTCACCTTCCTGGACGATATTACCTGCACCTTTATGGGCACTGACTGCAGCCTCTTCACCATGAAAACGGGCGACAAGCTCCCGAGCCAACGCGATCTTGATATCTCGCGGGTTGGCACCAGCCGCAACATCCGCTTTTAATTGCTCTATTTCTTCGATGGATTTGAATGACAACAATTCATACCAACGCCATATTAATGAATCAGGAATCGAGACTATTTTTTGAAACATCGTTCCAGGCGCTTCAGTAATGCCAACATAGTTACCAAGGGACTTGGACATTTTCTTTTCACCATCCAGCCCTTCAAGCAATGGGGTCATGATAACAACCTGCGCATCCTGACCTTCCCCTTTCTGAAGCTCACGCCCCATCAGCAGGTTGAATTTCTGATCTGTTCCACCTAATTCAACATCGGCTTCCAATGCCACAGAATCCCATCCCTGAACCAGGGGGTACAGAAACTCATGAATACTGATTGATTGATTTGCTTTGTAGCGCTTTTTAAAATCGTCACGCTCAAGCATGCGAGCCACCGATTGCTGAGCTGCCAGCTTGATCATGCCATCAGCCCCCATACTGGAGAACCATTCCGAATTAAATCGAACCTCAGTCCTTTCAGGATCAAGTATTTTAAAAACCTGTTCCTTATAAGTTATTGCGTTCTTTTGAACTTCTTCAGGCGTTAGCGGCGGACGGGTGGCACTCTTACCAGTCGGATCTCCGATCAGACCAGTAAAATCACCAATCAGAAAAATGACCTTATGACCCAACTCCTGAAACTGACGCATTTTATTTATTAACACTGTATGACCCAGATGGAGGTCTGGAGCGGTCGGATCAAAACCGGCCTTGATGCGTAAAGTCTTGCCCGACTTTAATTTTTCAACCAACTCCTCTTCGACTAGAATTTCTTCAGTACCTCGCCGAATTTCAGCCAGCGCTTGCTCAAGGCTCATGAGAACTCCTTTAAACTTATTCATATTAAACATCTGGCTGATTATATCAGTATGTGCTATGAGTTAGCATAATTACCTTTAATGCTGATAAAATACTTTAAGAGTCATCGCTAAGCGCTTCTATCATCATGAATATTCCATTTTTAAGTAAATCAGATTTTTTACCGCGTCCTCATGTTATCGCTTTAACCGCATGCTGTTTTCTAGTCCTGATTGTTGCACTCTGGCCTAGCACAGGACAGTCAGTCATTGTTGAATTACCCGCCGATATTGCTATCCCGGCCTCTGAAGAACCACCACTACAGGAAGCCCCGGCACTCAAATCAGTTTCGGAGTTTGTTGTCGCTGGCGACACATTATCCTCCGTATTTGAACGATCAGGCGCAGGTGTTTCTATCCTTTATCGTTTACTGACAAATGCTGATATTAAAAAGCCGATAGAGAAGATATTCCCTGGTCAAGAATTCATATTCAGCTTCGATCAGAATCATTCGCTAAAGGACGTCAGCTTCAACCAGTCACCAACCTTGAGCTACCGAATTGAGATCGACGAGAATCACGATGGCTCAATAGAAAAGATAGAGCGCACTCCAGATATCCTCACCAAATATGCCAAGGCAACCATCAATAGTTCGTTATTTATTGATGGCAAAAAGGCAGGCCTGACCGACAATATGATCATGCAATTGGCCACAGTGTTTGGCTGGGATATCGATTTTGCACTGGATATTCGCGAGGGAGATGAATTCTCATTACTTTACGAAGAAAATTATCTTGATGGTAAAAAACTGAGTGACGGCCCGATTATCGCTGCACACTTTATTAACAACGGGCGAGAAGTAACTGCGGTTAGATATACTGACGAGGCAGGCCGAACCAATTACTTTGCTCCAAATGGCGACAGTATGCGCAAAGCATTCTTGAGAACGCCACTGGATGTTTTTCGTATATCATCGTCATTCAACCTGGGGCGTAAGCACCCTATTTTGAATAAGATCATTGCCCATAAAGGAACTGACTATGCAGCACCTACAGGAACACCGATCAAGGTCACTGGAGATGGCAAGGTAATCAAAGCGTACAAGTCGGCAACCTACGGTAACGTTGTGGTCATTCAGCATGGCGGTAATATCAGAACCCTTTATGCTCATATGAGTAAATTCTCAAAATACGCAAAAGTAGGGCGATACATTAAGCAGGGTCAGGTTATTGGTTACGTGGGGATGACAGGGCGAGCGACCGGGCCACACCTTCACTATGAATTCCAAGTAAATGGTACTCATAAAAACCCTCAAACTGTCAAATTACCGAATGCAGAGCCTTTGAAAAAAGACTATTTGCCAGCCTTCAAACAATATGCAAAAAATCTGATCGGTCAGCTAAGCGTTTATGACGCCGCTATTACAGCAGATGAACCGATTGATGTGGAATAACGAGGACAGAGAGAGCAACCCGGATTTTCAAACTTAAACCTGAAATCCGTGACTTCAAAGAGAAATCAATGCACTGCGCCGCTATGGAGTCACGGATTTTCAGGTTAAAAGTATTCGTAACCCTGTTCCAGCAGCTCTTCCTCACGATCAGGCCCGTATGGAACAGTGTTTACAAAAGCAGGCAATTCCGATTTATCAACATTGGCATCACGCAACCAAGTCTCACAAACTTGGATATCTATTGCATTAAACGCTTCAAGGCGTGCGGCCTGATCGACCAAGCTTTGATGGTCTTGATAATTCCGCCGCAAAAAGAGCCGCACTTCTTCACCATGCAAAACCAAAGCCAACGGTTGATTTAGGTGGTACTGAGAATCATCCTTCAGCAAGTCATCCACTCTTTGGAAGATACTTTCCAGCTCCATCGGAGTATGGGCTTGTATTTGCCCTAGATACCCTGGTATCTGGTGCTGACCAGTAGACAACTCCTCAGACTGAGCGTACTGACATATTGAAGTCACAAGGATTAGTTTAAATAGAAAAAGACGAGCCACACCCACAGGTTGTTTCTGCCGCAGGATTTTCAATGGTGAACTTACTGCCTTCCAGCCCTTCAACATAATCGACTGTAGAGCCTCCCAGATACTGAACACTAAGTGAGTCAACAACAAACCTGACTCCTGACTTCTCTATAATAGTATCGTCATCGGCCGATTCATCATCGAACGTAAAACCATATTGAAAACCGGAACAACCACCTCCGGTTACAAATACACGCAACATCAGATCAGGATTAGCTTCCTCTTCGATCAATTGCTGCACTTTTTCAATAGCAGTCGGCCCGATAATCAACGGTTCTGCTTCAAATACGGTCACTTCAGTCATGCATATCCCCTCGTTACAAGGGCAAATTATCAATACCTGAGCAAAACAGTCAACTATTTCACTGTCCGATTAACGAATTATTTGGTTTCGCTACTTGCCTGTACTACCGTGCTTTCCTGCTTTCTAAGAATATCCTTTTTGGTATTTTTGCCTTTCTCTGAAGGCACATGCAGTAACTTGCCGTTTATTTTGGCACCCATCACCATCTCCATCATGACATAGTGAACATCACCAGTGACCAAAGCATTCTTATTCAGGGTCATGTGCTCAGAAGAATAAACATCCCCTTTCACCTCGCCGTTAATAACGACATGAGGTGCTCTAATCTCGCCGTCAACAATACCCTTGATACCAATGGTAACTTCCGCATTACTGTCAGGATCAGCCAGAATATTACCTTTAACGGCCCCTTCAATCTGTAATGCTTCAGAAATGCGGATATCACCCTGAATTTCTGCTTTTGCTGTAATTAACGTTACGTTTTTAGCCACCTTACTCTCACTGCCCCACATTGTTTCCGTTCTCCAAATCTGACCAGTTAAATGCCTTCTCTATCCGGGATGACTTATTGCCAACCGATTGGGCCACTACTTGTACCTGGTCAGGCGTAAAGCCTTCAGGGAGTATCAGCTCCCCTTTAAAATCTTGAAAATACCGATATCGAAATTTTATGTCGACATCCGAAATATCGCTTGATAGTGCTTTTAGCGGATATGCAGTGACTTCACCATTTTCCACCCCGATCAAATTGATGCCAACAAACCCTCTAAGATAATTGTTGTTATTACCAACTTGAGTCAGCATTACCTTAAATCGATAACGCCTGTCAGAGGGAGTTGATGTCAGCGTAACTTCTTGAATTGTCAAACCTGTTGAATTCACCGACGGTGACATAATGCCCTGATAAAGCGCAATATCTTTTTCCAGTTGGGCTATTTTATCACTGAGTTCGCGATTTGACTGCCGTACAGAGTTAACTGACCTTTTATCAACAAAAGACCCGTTTTCCAAAACAGCAACCTTCTGGCTCAAAGCTTCTTCACGCCTCTTGCTTTGATCCAGCTCAGTACGTAATTCGTCTCTTTCGCGAACTATAACCTTTTCAGCCTCCATACTTTTTTGCCCACCGTACCAATACGCACTATAGACGAATCCAGCGACCATCGCGCTTAGAATGAGGCGGATAAATACTTTTTTAATGGGCTTGTGCGGCACGACCACCAGGTTTGTGACTGCAGAACCTTTCACTTTAGCCATGTGCCGATTCTCTAACTCTATTTGGGAACATTGTCAGTAATGTAACAAATCGCATAATAAACGGGTATGATCGCGTTTGCTTAATTAACTTCTCATATTACTAATGTCTTTACGTTCTGTTCGACATTGGCGCACCATTCTGTTTGAAAGCCATAGTCTGGCTTTGCTTAGCGGAATTGGCATCCTCACTGGAGTGGCAACGGCGCTGGTCATCTCGGGTTTTATGCTTTGCATTGATCTGGTAATTCACCTGCTACAAGGGCAGGCTGAGAGTGGCTTCCACGATTTTTCTCCTATCATACGGTTTACGCTGCCATTTGCAGGCGCTGCGCTCCTGATCCTGGTATATAAGCTCTCCAATAAACGTTATCAGGATGTCGGCATTGCTCACGTTATTGATCGACTGCAACGGGGGAGAGGCAAAGTTCCGGTTCCTAATGCCGTTTTTCAGTTTGTCAGCGCAGTTATTACTCTGGCAAGTGGTTTCAGTATGGGCAAAGAAGGCCCGGCGGTTCACGTTGGTTCTTCTATCGCAAGCAAGCTTGGTCAGCAATTGTATCGCTCCCCCAGCCAGCTGCGCCTGTTAACCGGTTGCGGCACGGCTGCGGCGATTTCTGCTGCATTCGGGACACCATTGGCAGGCGTGCTATTCGCAATGGAAATTGTCCTGATGGAATACAGCCTGAATGGATTTATACCAATCATTGCCGCATCCGTGACAGCCTCAGTCATGACCAAATTCATTCTGGGTGAAAGTGCGGCATTGCTACAAACAGAAGTATCAATAGGAGGCTTGATCGATATGCCCTGGGTGATCCTAACGGGAATTGTAACCGGTCTGGTTGCAGCCGGGCTGCATAAAACGATCAAAACCTTCTTAATGATGAACCTGGTTCGGGTTGAGGTGCGCTTTTTGTTAGCGGCCATGATTACTGGATTGCTAGGTTATTTTCGTCCTGAGGTGATGGGACTGGGCTACGATACGATGAATCAGGTATTGGCCGGTCAGTTCAGTCTTGGTTTACTGATTACCCTGTTACTGGCAAAAATGCTAGCAACCGGTGCAGCGGTAGGGTTAGGTATCCCAGCCGGTATTGTCGCTCCGTCACTGGTCATTGGTTTAACCACGGGTGCGATTATCGGTGTTCTTGCCCCAGGAGACGCCAACAACGCCTATTACGCACTGATTGGTATGGCCGGTCTGATGAGCGCACTGTTACACGCACCACTTGCAGCGTTGACAGCCATTCTGGAGTTATCACTCAATGCTCAGATGATGTTCCCAGCCATGATGGTCGTCGTGCTGGCAAACCTCACCTGCCAGGTACTATTCTCACAGCCTTCTGTTTTTCGAACGCTACTATCGGTTCGTGGTCTGAACATTACCACCCATCCCATGCGCAATGCACTCGCAAGTCGCTTCCTGACAGAAATTGCGACTTTTCAATTCTGTGTATTAACCGACCAGATGGATGAAGCCATGATCGCCCATGTCATCGAAACCGATAGGCGTCTGGTTGTTTTCCGCTATCAGTCTAATAATTACCTGATGACCATGAATATGGTGCAAAAGCAGTTCGAGCGATGGCACTCTCTGGAGAACAAAAGCGATGTTGAACTGATCCATTACATTGCCAAAGCGATTCCTGAGCGTTCGCGTATTGCTTTGTTAGAACAGGATGTATCGCTACTTGAAGGCATTCGTATTCTTCAAAACGACAATGTCGTCGCTATTCAGGTGCCTGTTGATAAATTTCGTATTGGCCTGGTTACACGAGCCAAATTAACCTCCGTACTGACCACCGAAGGAGAACTACAGTAATGCTCTGGGTTAAAGCCTTTCATATCATATTTGTCATCACTTGGATGGCCGGCATCTTCTATCTACCACGGCTGTTTGTGTATCACGCTTCAGCAGAGGATCAACCATCAATTGAACGTTTTAAGGTCATGGAAAGAAAGCTTTATCGTGGCATCATGATTCCGTCGATGATTCTCACGCTGGTTTTTGGTATCTGGCTGCTGTTTCTTGTTCCCGGATATTTGAAGATGGGCTGGTTACACGCCAAACTGACACTTGTTGTCGGCCTGCTGGGTTACCATCATTACTGTGGTTACCTGTTAAAAAAATTCCGTGACGATCAAAATACCAGGAATCACGTCTGGTTTCGCTGGTTCAATGAAATACCAGTCTTTGCGCTAATCGCCATCGTTATTTTGGTGGTTGTAAAACCCTTTTGATTATCAACTGAATCCGTGACTTCAAAGTGGATGCAGGGTGTAAGAACTTGATTTCTATTTGTTTTTCAAAAATTGCAGGTTCACCCCAATTTTTGGGAAGCAAAGAGGAATCAATGGTTTGCCCACTGCGCCGCTATGAAGTCACGGATTCAGGTATCAACAAACCCTTTCATTTTCACATTAAGGTTGCGACCCCATGACCACTTCTTCTGCTGATCTTTTCGAACGTGCCCAGAAACACATCCCTGGAGGCGTAAACTCACCGGTAAGAGCCTTCAAAGGCGTTGGTGGCACACCAGTATTTTTTAATCGGGCGCAAGGTGCATATCTGTTTGATACCGAAGGCAAGCGTTATATCGACTACGTTTTATCCTGGGGTCCGATGATACTGGGGCATAACGCCAAGGCGGTAACGGATGCGGTACACGAGCAGGTTGATAAGGCGATGTCTTTTGGTGCACCTACGCCTGTTGAGATCTATATGGCCGAAACCGTCTGTAAACTTATTCCATCAATTGAAAAAATTCGTATGGTCAATTCAGGCACAGAAGCCACAATGTCCGCTATTCGCCTGGCTCGCGGCTTTACTGGCCGAGACCTTCTGGTGAAGTTCGAAGGCTGTTATCACGGCCATGCCGACAGCCTGCTGATCAAAGCCGGTTCTGGTGCGTTGACCTTAGGTGTGCCAACATCACCAGGCGTCCCCGCCTCCGTTGCACAACATACCGTTACCTTAGAATACAATAACCCCAAGGCAGTTAAAGAATGCTTTGCGGAACTTGGTCATAAAATCGCCGCCGTCATTGTTGAACCCATTGCTGGCAACATGAACTGCATTCCTCCTATTCCTGGTTTTCTCGAGACACTGCGTGAAGAATGTAATGAAGCAGGTTCGGTGTTGATCTTTGATGAGGTCATGTGCGGCTTCCGAGCCGCACTGGGCGGTGCTCAAACCTACTACGGTGTAAAGCCGGATCTAACTACTTTAGGGAAGGTCATCGGCGGAGGGATGCCAGTTGGAGCATTCGGTGGCCGTGAAGATATCATGAATGCACTGGCACCTGTTGGTCCGGTTTATCAAGCCGGTACACTATCGGGCAACCCGGTTGCCATGGCTGCGGGTCTGGCCGCCTTGAATGAAATCCAAAAACCTGGTGTGTATGAATCACTGACTGAGAAAACCAATAGCTTATTGAAGGGCCTTATCAACCAGGCTACTGAGCACGGTATTTCCATGACCAGCAATAGTGTTGGTAGCATGTTCGGCCTGTTTTTTACCGACCAGACAAAAGTCTCATCCTTTGCCGAAGTCAGCCAATGCAACGTTAAGCTGTTCAACCAGTTTTTTCACGGTATGTTGGAAGAAGGGATTTATCTGGCACCATCAAGCTTTGAGGCCGGGTTCATGTCTACTGCTCACAGCGATGCAGATGTTGACGCAACAATTGCGGCGGCTGGAAAAGTTTTTTCAAGAATTTCAGCAAGTTAGGGTTGACAGTTATCTAGGTCATCATTAACATGCGCGCCCAGTTACTGAGAGGTAACATTCATCACTGAATGCCTGGGTGGTGAAATTGGTAGACACGCTAGCTTCAGGTGCTAGTGGGGGCAACCCCGTGGAAGTTCGAGTCTTCTCCCAGGCACCAATTCATTGGTGAATAGAAAGTCGCGAAAGCGGCTTTTTTTGTGCCTGATAAATAACCTGCATCCACTATGGAGTCACGGATTCAGGTAAATCATGTCAAAGTTTGAACGAGTTTACCCGGCTCTCCAATTCTTCCGCCATCTCCACCAAATCCAAACTGTTTTGCTTGGCAAGCTCCGCAATCTCCTCAGACTGCTCTGCGATGTCGCGAATCCGAGAAGTATTACGGTTAATCTCACTGACGGTTTCATTCTGTTGATCAGCAGAATGCGCTATCTGAATATTCAGTCGACTCATCTCGTTTACATATTCTGCAATAGCCGCCAGTTTATCTGCAACCTGACGCACATCTTCAGCACGATACTCTGCCTCTGCAGTGGAGCGCCCCATTACTTGAACGGCATCCTTTGCTTCGCGCTGCAATGCATCAATCGTGGTTTTGATTTCTTCAGTCGAATTACGGGTTCGGGTTGCCAGTGACCGCACTTCACCTGCGACAACAGCGAAACCTCGCCCCTGTTCTCCAGCACGAGCAGCCTCAATTGCAGCATTCAGAGCCAGCAAGTTAGTTTGTTCAGCAATGGATGAAATCTCTTCCAGAACGGAAGCAACCGTTTGAATACGTTGCTCCAACCTATCGATCACTAATGCTGCATTTTCAATATGGTCTTTTAATTCGAATATGGACTGACGTGCATTATTAGTAACTGCAATTCCTTCATTAGAGGCTTCCTCAGTTGAAGAAGATTGTTCCTGAGCTTGAATCGTTCGATCTTTAACTTCATGTGCTGTCGATTCCATCTCGACCAGTGCAGCGGCAACGGAATCCGTTTCAGTCTTTTGGGCACTGACCGCTGACTCGGTATCCTCAGCCACCTTATGCAATTGCTTCGACACTCCCAATAGCGCCTGACTGGAATTGGCCACCGCCTGCATGTGTGCACGAAACCCCTGAACCATTCGATGCAACGCATTGGACAACTGCCCAACTTCGTCTTGCGATGGTGTGGAGAAATCCCGGCGCAAATCTAAATTCAGTTCCAATTCTTGTAAACCGTCACGCAACCGGCTTAAACGTTTCAGAACCATGTGATAGATAAATAAGCTCAATATGCCAAAGGCCAAAACAATAACGATTAATTGCAAGAAAAGGGTCTTTCGAACACTATGATCAATTCGTGCATCCAATTCCGTCATAGAGGCAGATAAACGAACAACCCCCAGCACTTCGCCTTCTTCAGCAACATGGCAACTCAGACAATTAGTGCCACGAAAATTTTCACTGGCAACCAACGGTTCAAGTACTGTCATCACGCGACCATCACCGAGTTGTTGAATAAACTGGATCCGTTCTCCGGAAAGCGCCCTGCGGTCATAGTCATCCCGTGCAATCTGATCAGCGGCACCAACGCCATAAAGCGCTATAACCTTCTGGCCTCGAATCACTCGGGCTTCTACGATATCAGGTCGCATCAGCATTTTTTCCTGCAGGATGTTGCGGTTGTTCATCATACCAGTAAGCATAAACGCATTGACGGAATCAAAGTAACTGTCAGCACTATCCCAAAGATTTTTTTCCACCAGCATCTCCGCCATATCCTGCTCTTCATAGGCAGTATTTAAATATGATACAGCTAAGGTCATCAGCCCGATTGCAACAAGACCCGCCAATAGGAGAAACTGAAGACTTTTGATATTCATACCGATCTCTGCCTTGAATGCTTGTTTTTAGCCTCGTCAAATCAAAATTTCACCAGCGCTTTGTCTTTACTGAAATCTTCGGTTCAGACTTTTTTTACAATCAGTTAATAAGCTTAGCTAACTTACTGTGATGTGCTGCTGATAAGACAGTTATCGGCCAAAGGCCTGATAAGATAATCAGTCTTGAGGAAATCGGACGAAACTTCGCCAATTACCAAGTATGTCGCGATTAAACTTCAGCCCGATAATTTATGCTGTTTTCGATTAACAGACGATATCGAGATCAGCGCTAAAAATACTCGCTGAGAGGTTGATGGCGCACTCCATGAAGGGATTACAACTTTTGATCATGCGGATATTTATGGCAATTACTAAACAATTGTGAAGCATTGCTTAGTCGAGTCTTGCAGCAGGCCTCTCATGACGAGAACAAATACAAATTCCTGAATCCGTGACTTCAGAATGGCTTGCACACTGTGCCGCGATGGAGTTACGGATTCAGGAAATTATAAGCAACATTGCAATTCGCTCGGATAAATACCCGGAACAACGAGTTAAATATTACGACACCTGTGCCGCTTATATTCGCACCAGCGTCGGGCAATCACTGAAAAAACTGCACACTGATCGCCTTGAGACTCTGTTATTGCACCGACCCGACCCACTGATGGATGTAGTTGATACCGCCAATGTACTCGATGAGCCGGTCGACATTGGCAAAGTTCTCAGCGTTGGAGTGTCCAATTTTCGCTCTGAAAAATGGCAGTCATATGAAGCCCCCCCTGGCTCTAAACCAGATCGAACTCAGCCTGACACATCGGGACGCCTTCACTGATGGAGATCTTAGCCCACTGCAACGAGATGGTATTTTACCAATGGCCTGATCACCTTTAGGTGGTGGTGCTTTATTCTCTGAAACAACAGTAGCGTATCGTTCAAAATCTTTACTTAAAGAAATGGTAGATCGGCACAATTGTCGCATTAACGTTGTTGCACTTGCTTGGTTTCTCAGGCATCCAGCGGGCATTCTCCCTGTAATTAGCACAACCAGACCGGAATATATCAACGGTATCGCACAGGAAATTGAAATGGATCGTGAAAGCTGGTTTGAACCTGAATCCGTGACGTCTTCAGTGGATGTAGGGTGTAAGAGCTTGATTTCTATTTGTTTTCCAAAAATTGCAGGTGCACCCATAGGTTCACCCCAATTTTTGGGAAGCAAATAGGAATCAATGGCTTGCGCACTGCGCCGCTATGAGGTCACGGATTCAGGTTGAACTAAGGCAGCCGCAAGTGGACAGGAAGTACCTAACGACACCTCACCCATAGAGATTGCTATTGCTCACAGCAGTGGGGAGCGTTTCTGCACCCTGATTCAACCGGCCTCAAACTGGACTTACTGGGATTGTGATGCCGAGAAAGTACATCATATAAGCCGTGAGCAACTTTATGAGGCAGGGCTACCAATTCGTGAAGTTGCAATGATGTTAAATAAACAATTCGCAGGTCAGACACTTTATTCTGATGGTTGGGTTGTCGATAAACCCTGGATTGCGGAACTGTTTTACGCAGCAGGTATTCCAATGCAGTTCTCGGTAAGCCCGATAGAATTGATAATGGATGAAGCTCAAATGGATTGTTGGGATGATATAAAAAAACAGGTTTTGAATGAAAAAGGACTGGTAAGACATAGAGCCAGTAATGATGCCTACATTATTCAGGAAACCTTTCGCCGCACCGCTTGGTTAGTCAAAAAGCTGGCCAGGAAGGCTATCAACCGATAAGGCCTTCCTTTGCATTCGTTTTTTTAAATTCTATCAAACAACATGAATGCTGTTTTCGCTCTTCCAGGTATCATGTGTACTGAACAGGCCTGGCAATCGCTGATGCCTTTACTTGAACCTGAATCCGTGACTTCTTCAGTGGATGCAGGGTGTAAGAGCTCGATTTCTATTTGTTTTTCAAAAATTGCAGGTACACCCATAGGTTCACCCCAATTTTTGGGAAGCAAAGAGAAATCAATGGCTTGCGCACTGCGCCGCTATGAAGTCACGGATTCAGGACTTTATTACCATGCATAACCTAAACCAAAACTAATTGGAATAAGGGTGTTTGCTTGCAAAATATCATTGAAAAAGCCGATGTCCGTGAACTCAGAGAACAAATGAACTGTGGGTACAATCATCGCCTCCAAAGCTAAGGAACCAAGCTCCATCTGCATCCCAACTGGCAGCCCCAGACCAAAATAACCCAATGTGTCGTTATTATATTCTTCAAAATTAATATTAACCGGCGCATTCAACCCATACCCAAAAATACCGCCACCAAAGCGGATACCAGCAAAATAACTGAGGTCATTAGTGGAAAATAAACGATGGTAATCCAAATCAAAGCCGGCAAGCACTGGATTGTTATAGGCATCAAACTCCGGGCCATTGAAGTCAACATTGGTGAAGTGTATCGAAGCTCTGATTTGCTGTTCGCTATCACCACCAACAAAAGCAACCTCTAAACCATGGCCGGCTTTATAAGGGGCATTGTCCCGATTTAATGCACCACGAAAATTCAACAGTATGCGACTTTGTGCGAAGTTCCATTCATCACCCATGTAGCTACTGTTATCGCTGTGGATCGTAGATTCAACAAAAACACTTGAATGACTTGCTGAGTAATTGGGAGTCGAATTCACATGCACACCATCGCCATTGGAACTTTCAATAGCGTCACCCAACTCAGACAGGCTCATATTAATATTGTGAGAAGGGACGCTGCTGCAGCCTGTCAGCAACATCACCACGATTGGCAAATAACGAAGCATTGATGCATCCTTACCTATACTCAGATAGACGGACGGTAACCCCGTCTTTTCAATAATACAACTGAAAGAAGTAATGTGAACCAGCCAAGGCTACCATGAAACGAAAAGTCATTCGGTTCAACGGTCTGAGATTCCTCTTGTGGCGTTTCGCTGCCACTATCCTCAGTATCCGTATTGGCTTCTGATCCAGAGGATGAAGAGTTGTCCCCGATATCTGTACCATTGTTTTCTGATCCGCCGGAGCCTTGCGTCTCAGTCACCACTTTGGAAACGTATACTACTGATGCAGAATGTTCATCGCTCAAGATCATCAGGTCTGAAAAACCATCCTGATCAAGATCATTAAAATAAACAGCATTGGCACCTTCGTGGAATAAGCTCTGTGTACCGGTCACGGCACCACCGTCAAGTAGCCAGATGAAGACAACGCCTTGATCATTGACAGCGACAAGATCTGTTTCCCCATCACGATCAAAGTCACCAGACGCAACTGAAATCAGGTCGCCAGCATCGCGAGTGAACAATACCGAAATGACATTACCACTCACATGATAAGCAACCAGGCTAGCAACACCTTCAGCGGTCGTTCGAGTAATAGCGAAATCATTCTCGACACCATCGCCATCAAGATCGGCAACAATAGCAGCCGTTGAATCCGTCATTGAGACACCAATCACAATGGCACTACTGTCAAAGACATTCAGATTTTGCTCCATTCCTCTGTTGAGATAAATATAATCATCGTCATCACGATTGGTGATAAGTAGGTCAGGCCAGCCATCCACATTGTAATCAATCAAAGAGATTGAACTAGAATGCCCATCACCTACCGATTGCGCGAGCGTAAAGTGACCCAAACCATCATTCAGATAAAGATGATTTTTACCATTTAAGGCAAACACCAGGTCAGGTATTTCATCGCCATTAAAATCAGCCGCCACAACGTCCTGAGCAGCTTCAGTATCAACAGTTACCGGAGTACTCCAACGTCCATCACTGCTCTGTAGATACAGTAAGCTACCGGACTCCCCGGCAAATACGACATCAAGAAACTCATCGTCATTAAAATCATCGACAGCGATTGCAAAGGCATTCTGGTTAGAGGCAAAGTTCTTAGTGTCTGTTACTGCGGTAACGCCACTGTCGAAACTCAGCTGCTGTTCGCTGGTAAGTAGATCATTCGCCAATAAAGCCATGGTCGTATTTTGAATCTCTGCGTATAACGCGGCACGACTGTTTATGTTGCTGGCGAACAATATGGGGTTTTCAGGTTGTGCAGGAAGATTATCGACTGTCACTGCGTTATCAGCCCAGTCATTACTTGAATTGCCATCCGTTTGCAGGCCCGTTAACTTGGCACTGGCGGTAATCAGGCTGTCAACATTGCTGCTCACACCAAAGACAAAACTCATATTACTGATCAGTGATGCGTAGTCACAACGCCAGTTATAGGTACCGGTCTCGACACAGGCATTGTCCACAACAGGAACACTGGAAGCGCCCGATATGGTGACATCAACAAATCCACTGACACGATTAGCTGGACCATGATTGGTAATGGTAACGGTAATAGAGGCTTGTTCAGCGGTCGTTGCGTATGCTGTTGATACCTCAACACCCGCAGAGACATCCGTAAAACCGCTATCGACAACGGTAAGAATAAAGCTGAGATCATCACTGAGTGAGCCATCACTAACGGTCACAGTTACAAGATCAGCGCCAATATCGACTGCCGTTGGCGATCCCGTAAGCAATCCGTTACTGTCAATCGATAACCACGAGTGGTTACTGACCACAGAATAAAACAATGTGTCAGCATCGACATCACTGGCGCTAAAACTAGCAGAATAGTCATCTGTATACAGAACTTCAGCGCCTGGAGAGCCTGTTAATACCGGCGCATCATTGATTGGATTCACAATGATTGATACTGCGAAACTGACACTCTCAGCTTCACCGTCACTCACGGCAACCGGAACCAATAAAGTACCGTTGAAATCTCGGGATGGCGTAATCGTTGAACCCGATACAGAATAATTTGCTCCGGTATTAACAACCAGAGTGAAGCTGCCGTCATCCGGATCGGTAATCGTCAGGTTCGCGACCGACAATACCAGCGTCTCATCTTCGTCTATCTCCAAAGTGCTCTGCGCAGTAATAACCGGAATGTCATTTACCGGGTTCACCGTGACACTCAGATTGAATAAAGCACTTTCATTGTCACCGTCATTAACAGTCACGGGGACTGTCAACGTTCCGCTGAAATCAGACTCCGGCGTAATCGTTGTTCCGGAAAACGAATAATGATTACCGCTGTATACCGTCAGCTTGAAACTAGTGTCATCGTTATCAGTGATAGTCAAATCACCAACCGATAAGGAAAGACTGGTATCTTCATCTATGGCAAAAGAGGAGTGTGCAGTAATAACAGGGATATTATTCACATCAGTTACCGTGATGCTCAGATTAAAGCTGGCACTGTCAGCCTCACCATCGTTGACGACCACCGGCACAGTCAATATGCCGTTAAACCCGGGGGCAGGGGTAATCGTTGCGCCAGATAGCGAATAATTTGCACCGCTACCGACTTTCAGAGTGAAGCTGGAATCGTCTGGATCAGAAATCGTCAGGTTCGATAGCAGCAGCGTCAGGCTGGTGTCTTCCAGTACCGAAAGTGGAGATTGAGCAGTAATCACAGGCACATCATTAACAGATGTTACCGTTACGGTCAGGTTGAAGACTGTACTGTCCACTTCGCCATCGTTGACGGTGACAGGTACCGTCAAGGTGCCGTTAAAGTTTGCGCTTGGAGTAATTGTCACCCCTGAGACGGCATAATTGCTTCCATTATCAACTGCAAGTGTGAAGTTGGAATCATCCGGGTCAGTAATTGTCAGGTCAGATGCAGACAACGTCAGTGCATTATCTTCTGCTGCAGAGAGTGAGCTTTGCCCGCTGATAACCGGCACATCGTTTATCGGGTTAACGGTTACTATGGCATTAAAAACGGGGCTGTCCGCCTCGCCATCATTAACGGTTACCGGTACTGTCAATGTACCGTTAAAATTAGCCGCTGGAGTAATGGTGTTGCCGGATACAGAATAGTTTGTGCCGTTGTTCACCGTCAAAGTAAAGCTGCTGTCGTCGCTATCCGAAATCGTCAGATCAGTGACAGCGAAAGTCAGGCTATTATCCTCATCGACGGCCAAAGCAACTTGTCCGGTAATATCCGGGCTGTCATTGGACGATTGATAGAGCGTCCAGCCAATATCTTTCAGTAATGCTTCAGAGTGATGGTGAGTTGAGTCGCCAGTGTACTGCGGCTCCATCAGTTCATTAGGTGTCAATGCGGTATCAAAGTGCGATACGGACGAACCACTTTCGTAAGGGTTTGGTGCATACATCTGTACATAGCCGCCATTGACCCCACTGGTCAAACTACCTGCCAAGGCTGTCACTTCAGCCCCCTTCCAAACAAGATTACCGGTATCCGTTATAGACGCGGCTCGGGTTGCGCCACTGGACATGGACAACCAGTCGGTGGACGAATCCTGATCACGCAGAAAAGTCGAAAAAATATCAATGTTACCACTCGGATATGAGCCATCACTGTACACCAATGACAGGATACCCAGACCATGCCCCAATTCGTGCACCACCACTTCATAGAAATCGATCTGACCAAAGGGTGTATTGCCGTCCATGCCGTAGTACCAA
Organism: Reinekea sp.; assembly: GCA_037389025.1. Lineage (GTDB taxonomy): Bacteria > Pseudomonadota > Gammaproteobacteria > Pseudomonadales > Natronospirillaceae > Reinekea. The sequence goes on from JARRJP010000018.1 coordinate 17,061, forward strand.
CCGCTGCTCGACAGACAATCGGAATCACCGATATCAGCATTGAATTGTGCCGTAATATCAGCAGAGCCAGCAAAAAGGTCCGAGCCATAATGGGCGTTAATCAATGCACTGGGATACCAGACATTATTCTGCAAACCGAAGGATTCAGCACCCGAAGCTAAATAAGTATTTTGAGGCCCGGCGGATCCAAGCGTGGCACTTGAAGCATCACAAAACAAAGAGGAACTGAATTCCGCATCGATCACGATATCAACACTACTGACCAGGATGTCAGCCCAAACCTGCGCAGCGGCGACAAAAGCCGCTTCCCGCCCGGCACCATCAACGCCGTCAAAACCACCATTTTTATTAATTATGATTGTTGATCCGTTGCCAGTTACGGTGACTGAAGCAGCAAAGGCAGAAGAGACTATAGAGGTGGCTAATGAAGCGCCCAGGAAGAATTTTTTAATGTTCATGGATTGACACCGTTCCATCTTCATTGATGACTGCGACAGGTACGACCTTTGGTCCATTATTCGCTATGACAGCGACCACGCCAGGGGCTACTTCCATCGTTTGATAGCTTTTACCGACATCACTTTCACGGCCACTGAGTTCGATTATTTCCTGCTGTTGCTCCAGCGGTAACTTATCGAAATCTGTCGCGCTGTTTGCGATTTCTTTTGCAGGCAAGGGAGATGATGCAGAAGCCGGTTCTGAGTGGATTACATTCGCACTAACGGGCTCAGAAGGGTCTTCATTAGTCTGAACGTTTTGAACCAGAGAATCAGATTTCGGTTGCATGACCATTAACCGATCCGACGGCCTTAAAAATGACAATCCGGTGACAAGTGCAACAACAGCTAGGGACAGCAAAACAACAGCAACGATACGCACTGTAATAAATTCCTTTCAGGTCTTTCAAAACAGCTTACTGGGCGTTCACAAAGCAACCAGATCAAATCACAAAAGACTACGATTTAATGGTGAACGCCAGCAGGATGACATTTTTTAATTTAGAAAAGCAAGAAGCGCTGCATATACGACGTCATTCAAATGACATGACGATCTTTTGAATTACTCAAACCTGGCAGAATAAATCAACGTCAAAGAACAGAATTTTTATTCTGGCCTGAATCCGTGACTCCAAAGTGGATGCAGCGCTATGGAGTCACGGATTCAGGTCTGGCTTAGACGCTTTATCAAGATCCGCAACAACAGACTCAATCATCCGATCCATTAATGGATCGTCATCTATCAGAACAAACTGCTCGTTGCGTAATGACATAGCCAGACCAATGGCAGAGCGCTCGGCAATTTTTTCACCGGTGTAATTGGTAAAGACATACTTACTGCCACCACCAATAATCATAGTGAGACAGCCGCGCTCTACCCGGCCATCTGCCAGTTCAATGTCAAACCATTGATCAATAACCAGCGCTTCAACCTGATCCATGTAGTAACTCAGGTCAGCGACTTTCAGTTCTACAACTGGTTCATCTACCGGCAATGGTGGCACTTCTTCAACCAACGCTTCTGCTTTTTCCGTTTGGGCGCTGAACTGCTCCAGTTTTTCCTGCGCATCCCAAATTCCTTCGCCGCTCGGTTTTTGATGCTTTTCATGATATTGCTGAATCGTCGTCATAGCGGAACCGATAGCAGCTTCCGACAGCCCGACTGCTTTCAGTCCTCCTGCGACAGCTTCAAGCAATTTTGGTACTACCTGACTGAAACGACTGGCTTGAGAAAGCTGAACACCAGGCTGCAGAGACCAAACCAATTCACGCGCGATGCGTGCGCTGTTTCGCCATGTTTTACTGTCACCCTGCTTGGTAAAAATGTTTTTCATCAAGCGATACCAGTGCGTTCTTAACAACGACTCGATACCTTTGGGTAACTGTTCACCTTCCAGTAAAGCATCAATAAACAGAAGTGCACGATCCTGATTCTGATGTTCCTCAAAAGCCTGTTCTTCAACTTTTCGAATATCTGCAAGTTGATACTGCTGCTGCTTGCGATAGTTGTTCAGCAGATTGTCAAACTCATCCAGCAAGGTATCAAAAATTGTCAGATCATCATCAAAAGCATGATTCAATTGCGATACGATTTTTTCCATACCATCCAACAGTGGATCACTTTCCAACCTGGCATCGGGTCGCCAACCAGAAGCCGCACGTGACATACGGTTAAGTAATAATCTCGCGGTATGATCAGTGTTGGTAAAAAAATCCTTGTCCATCAAAGCAACCTTGATAACGGGAATTTGCATCCGCGCCAACAGCTGCTTCATATGTGCAGATAGGTTTTCATCATCAAGGATATACTCGAACAGCATTGCAACCAGAGAAACGGTACCAGCCTCAAGCGTGCCACGTGCCTGTCTGGCAACAACTTCTGCTTGTTTTGACGTCCAGTTTTTAAGCTCTGGCAGATCATGCGCCATCGGCGCTGGCATGGTCTGAATATGCGACATTGATGACATCATCTGCTGGAGCATCTCTTGATTAATCATCATGCCGGAACTGTTGGAAAACCGGGCAGCGCCAGCACCAACTGACGTCATTGAACCCTCTGGCACTGCACCAAACGGTCCTCGGACCTGGGAAAAAGAAGAAGGTGCACCAGGATAGCCACCTGGCTGAGCCTCGGCCAATGCCGCACTCAACTGGGCAATGGTTTCGGCATTGACATTGCGCGACGAAGGGTTCTGTGATCGCTGCAACAGCTTAAGGTTTGGCAAAATACCTTCGTCAATAAGCCAGATATTTGAACTTCGGTAAAAATTCACCAAACTCTGAATCGCCAGGTCGTCGAATAGACGGAACATCATAAGAGTGACACTAAAGGGAGCATCAACACTTTCCAGTTGGCTCAAAACAATCTGCCCTAAAGCAACGGGATTGTATGGAGTATCCCTGTCGCGCAGTTGCTTGGCGCAGGTCAGAACGGTCATACGTTCACGAAATGCCAGCCACTCATCACCAGAATGCTCAAAGGTACGAACCACAAAACTGTCAACGGCCAACGAACGATCCAGCTCGATATCGTCCATCAATGTCAACGAATCGAAATCAACTCCCTGCTCATCAGCACCTTCTTTTTCGCTAGCGACTGCCTTCTGGGCACCGCCTGTAAGCCATTCATCAATCTCTTGAATGATACTCTGACGAATATCCACCTTACGACGACGCATCACGCGCAGTACATTAAAATAGTCAGTCGAGTCTACGCCACCCTTTTCCGCCAAATTGAAGAGAAAATCATCCACTTGGCTGAAAAAAGAATCCAGTAGCACAGGTACCATCTGTTGAAAACGCTCACCCACAGCTCGTAAGCGCTTCCCGTCAGGATGCCGTTTTGATCGGCGACGTTCGTCCAATTGTGTTACCGTTTGCATCTGTTCAATCCATTCTTTGCTATGCGCTCGCCACAGTCATGTTGGTTCAATTATTTCCTGCATAAATTGAATCAACACCCTTTGTTAAAAACGACATAAGTCTAGTATTTATTCGGCTTTTATTCAGATTATTGCATCACAACTTCTGTAAACTGTGCGCACAGTCAACCTTTTTACCGAGAAATCAAATAACCTCATTATTGATCTGACAAAAGGTTGACATAGTGATAAGGTCAGAAAAAGTTAATGACGGTTTTCTATCCTTCATTATACTCAAATTGAAACCTTAAAGCAGATTTCGATATGCAGTGGATTATGTCGTTAGTTGCACTTGTTACTTTAGTAGGCTGGTTGACCACTTGGTTATCACGTCGGGAAGTAAAATCGCAACTGGCTTCTCAAAGCTATCACCTCGATATGATGCGCAAGGCCGCACGTGCGGCTCAGGGCGGCATCTATATTTATAAAGTTAAACGAAACGAAACCTACTGGGATAAAAACACGCTGAGCATGTTCGGCCTGGAGGGAGAAGGCCGCATGGTAAAGCCCGGAATCTGGGAACAGATGCTTCATCCTGAAGATCGCGAGCGTGCCATCAACACCATGAGTCGGGTCATGGACAGTGATCAGGTACTGTACGATCAATCCTACCGGATCATCAGATCAGATGGTGAAGTACGCTGGATTGAAGGCAGCGGCTTCGTTATCCGCGATGAGCGCAAACAACCACTGGAAATCACTGGCCTTCACTTCGACATCACTAATCAGGCCCGTCAGGAAGAAGAGCTAAAACGTTCCAAGCATCGTGCCGTACAGGCGATGGAAGCCAAAACCAAGTTTCTCGCCAACATGAGCCACGAAATTCGTACACCAATGAACGCAATCATTGGTATGATCGAACTGCTCAGCTTTGAAGCCTTGAGCCCGATTCAACGACGCTATATTTATACTTTGCGCAATAGCAGCGAAGTCCTGCTACGGATCATCAATGACGTTCTGGATGTCAGCAAAATTGAGGCAGGTAAACTCCAACTGGAACAGCAGAAATTTACCATACGTGATGTACTGCAACAGTGTCTGTCAGTGCATACTCAAGCCAGTGAACATAAAAATCTGTTACTGACTGGCTATATTGATTCGACAATTCCTGCTCAGATCACTGGCGATTCGACCAGACTGCAACAAGTGATTATGAATTTGCTCAGCAACGCCTTCAAATTCACGACTCACGGTCACATCTTACTCAAAGTTGAAATGACACTCGGTCAGGAAATCCAGGTCAGTATCGAAGATACTGGTATCGGTATTGCCCCAGAACACTTGGAGCGACTGTTCGAGCGATTCACTCAGGCAGACGACTCAACGACCCGTAAATTCGGCGGTACCGGACTTGGCCTGACTATCGTGCGGGAAATCGTTCATTTATGGGGAGGTAATATCTGGGTCAACAGTGAATTTGGCCACGGGGCTACATTCCACTTCACAATGCCAATTTCAGAATCACAGCAACAACAGTCTCTGGCAGAAGGTCGTTACCTGCTGGCCTGCCGATTTGAAGTCATTGCCCGACTCTGGCAGGAAGCGAAGCTATCCCCGCATATGACCTGGGTAAATAATATAGCTGATCTGAAAAAGGCACTGAACTCTGATGAGTTTGATGAGTTTGTAGTCGAACAACGCTTTCCAGATATGCGCGGTAGTGAGCTGGTGAGCTGGTGCAAAAAGAACTATCCAAAGATACGTACAACATTGATTGGATTCGAAAGCGTTGTCCGAACCGCACAAGAGAACAAGGACATCGATAGTTTTGTTGCACGACCCTACTATATCAACCAACTATGGGACAACCATTTTGCCAGAGCAACCATCCAGCCCAGCAAACCAGAAAATCGCTGGCCGGATTTCAGTCATGTTCGGGTTCTGTGTGTCGATGACAACCCATCCAATTTAGTCGTGCTGTCAGGTCTGCTGAAGCGTTTGAAAGTTCAATGCGCACTGGCTGAATCCGGCTTTGAGGCGGTTGAAATGAGCAAACATGAAGATTTTGACCTGGTATTGATGGATTATGAAATGCCGAAAATGGATGGGCCGGGAGCCGCCCGGCAAATGCTGGAAAATAAAGAAATGCTCATCATTGGTCTGTCTGCCCACACTGGAGAATTATTCCAATACAAAGCTGAATCCGCCGGTATGAAGGGTTTTCTGCGTAAGCCGATACGAATATCAGAGCTCATTAGGCTGCTAAACACCCATTTTAACGCCGCTAAAACCGATAACTCAGAGACAGTTGAAAACCATCCTTGATTGGCAGCGCAGCGACATTCATATCTGGTTTATCAACAAACAACTGATTCATACCTATCGCCAGAATGGCTCCGGCAGTCACATCAATCCAGTCATGTTTGTCGGCATGGACACGACTGAAGCCGGTAAAACTGGCGGCAATATAAGCAGGAATACCAATATCCCAGCCATAGCGTTTTGCCAGAAAAGAGGCACCGGAAAACGCCGATGATGTATGTCCACTCGGAAAACTCAGATTATTGGAACCATCTGGACGTTCTTTCTGTACGGTGCGCTTCAGTACCTGCGTCAAAGCAAAGGTGCTGCCATAGGAAAGCAAAAATTGATATCTTCCATCCTGATCATCCATTGTGTAGCTTGCCGTAAATGCGGTTAAGGGCAGCGCCAGCGCCAGGACATCGCCTGCTTTTTCAATTGCTTTATCGGTATCCCAGTCGGCTGAACAGCTCAAGGCTGATATAAACGGCAAGATTACACTCGCCAGAGTTTTACGCGTCATCAATTTCATCCGTTGTTATCCACTCGCCCTTTATTAAATCGAATTTTGTTTTCTTCTTTTTTGCGATCACTTTTCTTAATCAGGACATACAACGCACCCACGCCACCATGATGTTTCTGGGCGCTGTGAAAGGCGATTACCTCGGGAATCTGCTTCAGCCAGGTATTTACACAACTTTTCAAAAATGCCTTTGGCTCACTCAGTTCACCTTTACCATGCAGAATAATACCGCAGCGAATATCGTAACGACGGCAATCCTGAATAAACTGAAAAACTTCCTGGCGTGTTATTATGGCCAGTTTCGACTTTCACTGCCATCTGCCGACGGTGGATCAGCGATGGCTCTGCCACACTATGTTTTTGCAGATCAACCTTATCTTTTTTCCTGATCGGCTTAACGCCTTTCATCTCGTCCTGAAAGGCTTTGAAATCATCATCGTCTATCATATTTCTCCTCACGGCACGCCGATTTGAGCAGGAAACACCGGTGTAAACGTGCAGTAAAAGGCACATCTGGAACCTTGGGGTTTGCGTTAATAAGACGTATTAATCTGCCGCAAACACGTTTTTTTAACGGGCCGTCCGCTTTAGGGTCTGTTAACGCTGTTTTTGTCGAGCCGTTACCCGGAGGGCTGAGAACAATTTGACTCAACTCCCCACTTGCCGTCAATCGCTCAGGCTGATCAGAATTCGTTCTTCTGGGATGTTATGAGCACGCTAGATCTGCAATTGGCCGATAAAATGTGCGTTAACGCCCCTATCAATTCGGCCTGAAACCGGATTTTTCAATAAGCAGGACAGCATTATGAGCACCCACAGCATACTGTTAATCGATGATGATAAAGATTTAGCAGAGTTATTAGGCGAATATCTGGATACCGAAGGCTATCGCTTACGAGCAGTACACACCGGAGAAGAAGGTATCGAAGAAATCAAGCGCCATCATTATGACTTGGTTCTTCTGGATGTAATGATGCCGGGCATCGACGGTTTTGAAACACTGAAGCGCATTCGACAGGACTCCATTGTTCCGGTACTGATGTTGACCGCAAAAGGCGAAGAAACGGATCGCATTCTGGGCCTTGAAATGGGTGCAGATGATTACCTGGCTAAGCCATACAGTCACCGCGAGCTGCTTGCTCGTATCAAAGCACTGCTGCGCCGAATCGAGCTCGACAAAGCCCAGCAAAGCGAAGATAACCCAATCCTGGCCTGCAATGGCGTTGAGCTGAATTTTGATACTTACCAGGTCTTCAGCGATGGGCAACACGTTCCGATGACCACCAGCGAATTCAAAGTTTTGCGTGTATTGATGTCCCGTGCAGGTAAAGCAGTGCCGAAGGAAGATCTGTATCTGGAAGTACTGGGACGCGAAATCATGGCTTATGACCGATCCATCGACATGCACGTCAGTAACGTACGTCGCAAGCTGGGCGGCCCGACTGAACAATCAAAAATCCAGACCATTCGTGGTATCGGCTATATGTTTGTTGACCCTGCCCAGTGAGACTTCGATTTTCCTTTCTAAAAAAACTCAATCCACTGGGCTCGGTCTTTGGCAAGATCTGGCTCAGTTTCTGGTTGTCCCTGATCGTTATTGTTGTCGTTGCCTACTTTGTTTCCTATCAGGCAGCGCAGCAATATCAGGTTTCTGCTCCTCTGGCTCGCCAGATAGCCATTCTGAATAATCTGAAGTTTCCCGATCTGGCCACGACGGGCGGTGATTACTCAGCCATTTCAAATATTCTGGAAGCCTACAACGAAACATCCCAGTACCAACTGTATCTGGTTGATGATGCCTATCGTTTACTTGGTCGGCCTCAACCACCGAATCGAATTCTGGTCATGCTTGCGGAAATGATGGAATACGAAGGTATGCAGGTCGGACAGTGGCACACTGAAACCTGGCTGGGGCCGATTCCAATTGTATTCAGCAATACGGCCTTTCGGCTATTCATTCGTGGCGTACCATCGCTTCCACCAGCCAACCTGCCATTCTGGCTGGCAAGCCAGTGGGTACAACTGTTCTTTGCTCTGACAGTTTCCGGCATCGTCAGCCTGCTATTGACCTGGTCACTGGTACGACCGATTGAGAAGCTCAGACAAACCGTAAGAGCCTTGGCACGCGGGACGCTAAATGCGCGCGCAGGATCCAGCGTCAGCCGTCGTACCGATGAGATTGGTGACCTTGGACGTGATTTTGATGATATGGCCGGGCGCATTGAAGACCTGGTCTCGGCACAGCAGCGTCTGCTCAGCAATGTCAGTCATGAATTGCGCTCCCCCCTTACCCGTCTTCAGGTCGCTTTGGGCATCGTGCGTCAGAAGGCCCCGGAAGAGCTGGAACGGGCACTTGGACGTATTGATCGGGAATGCGATCGATTGGAAAATATGATCGCTCAGATACTCAAACTGAGCCGTTTTGAAAACGAAATGCATCACGTTGACTGGCAAACTGTCCGTTACGAAGACATCGTGAAACGTGTTGTCGACGATGCCCGCTTTGAAGCGGTGCCGCGAAAAATCCAAATTGACCTGACCGCTCAGTCTGCACTGCGTATGACCGGCGATGCACAATTACTACACAGTACCGTGGATAACGTACTGCGTAATGCGCTACGTTTTACACCAGATGAAGGCATTATTCAGGTGGAAATGTTTATTGATCATGACAAGGTTATTGTGACCATCCGTGATCAGGGGCCAGGAGTACCGGAAGACAAACTGGAACGCTTGTTCGACCCATTTTATCGCCTCGACCAGTCCAACACTGGTGCAGGTCTCGGACTCAATATCGCACTTCAGGCAGTACAGATGCACGAAGGGCGCATTTTTGCCCAGAATTGTGAACCTAACGGCTTACAGGTAACCATTGAACTGCCCATTGCGACGTCAAGACGGCCCAAACCCAAAAGCGATACCGATTAATAACACCATCTTTCAGACCTGAGGTGTTGTTCAGGCAACACCCTTGATCGAGCGAATTGATAATAGAAACTGTAGCAACGCTTCGCTGAACTGTATCGGTTGTTCCAGAAACGGCAGATGACAACACTCATTCAGATCCAGTCGCTGAATGTTCGGGCCAGAGAAAAAGCGCAAATCCCGTGTCAAATCTTGCCATAAATCCTGCTGCCCATTCACTATCAACATCGGCACCAACAGCGACCCAGCGTAATTTTCCAGATAATTTAATTCGGACTCCATTGCCACACATAAGTCAGCTATAGACTGTTTATGGTTGCGGATATTACGCCACGAATGTCGAGCAATCAGATCAAGACTGGACGTTGGCCGATGAAACATCGAGCGAACATAAACGATATGATCCTGCTCGGTATAATCCCGCATAAACTCAGACATGGTTCTTGCTTGTAGCACCTTGGCCAATGCTGCATTGAAGGTACTTTCAGCGAGGGATACCAGGGTTACGGACCTCACAGGAACCGGCATTCGCAGTGCAAGGCCCGTTGCAACTGTCGCCGCCATGGAATGGCCCACCAGATGGGTCGGCTGGTCGATGACGGAATCTATAAATAATGTCAGTTCTTTGGTCAGCCCGTCCAAACCCTGTTCAGGATTTGCCACTGCTGTGCCAATCTGGAACCCGGGAATATCCGGGACGATGATACGAAAGTGTTTAGCCAGAATCGGCATCACTACGCGCCAGTGATTTTTCGACATGGCCAGACCATGTAACAGCACAACAGTTTCCGAAGCCCGAGGAGAACCCGCCTCTAACCATGTCCATTCGCGACCATGAATTAACCTGGACTGGTATCGAGTTGATCCCAACACTGACTTCAGATTTCGAGCGCAAAAGAATAGCGTTACCTGAATCTGTGACTTCTTCAGTGGATGCAAGGTGTAAGTGATTGATTTCTATGTATTTTCTAAAAATTGCAGGTGCACCCATAGGTTCATTGAAATTTTTGGGAGACAAATAGGAATCAATGGCTTGCGCACTGCGCCGCTCTGGAGTCATGGATTCAGGTTTACCTGAATCCATGACTCCAGAGTGGATGCAGGGTGTAAGAGCTTGATTCCTATTTGTTTTTCAAAAATTGCAGGTGCACCCATAGGTTCATTGAAATTTTTGGGAGACAAATAGGAATCAATGGCTTGCGCACTGCGCCGCTATGGAGTCATGGATTCAGGTTTACATAGGAGACCACCAAACGTGACACCTGCCATTCGCTTTTTAAAACAGCAGAAAATTGTTCATACCCTGCATACATACCAGATAGAAAACCCGACCGGCCGCTACGGCCTGGATGCTGCCAATGCATTAGGTGTTTCACCTGATCGGCTATACAAAACCTTACTGGTCGCCCTGAATGGAGATCAGAAAAAGTTGGCGGTCTGCATTATTCCGGTCAGTAAAAGCCTGAATCTCAAGCTGGCAGCCAAATGCTTCGGTGCCAAGAAAGCAGAAATGGCAAATCCTGATATTGCCGAAAGAACCACCGGTTATGTCGTCGGTGGAATCAGCCCTTTTGGACAGAAAAAACGCCTGCCTATTGCTGTCGATGAGAGCGCGGAAGTGTTCGACTTCATCTTTTGCAGCGGTGGCAAACGAGGCTTGCAGATCGAGCTGGCGCCACAGCATCTGATATCAGCACTTAAAGCATCCTCCGCCCAGCTGACAGAGCCCAATCATTGAATGATTGACACCTGAATCCGTGACTCCATAGCGGCGCAGTCTGCATCCACTGAAGAAGTCACGGATTCAGGTGTCAATAATCCACCTTCTTGCTTGTGCCGACACCAAGGTTTGATAAGGTTACAGGGTTAATGACTGGAGTTAAAAAAACAATGAAAAAGACACTCGTTAGTATCTTTCTATTCTCGCTCGCAACCGTAAGCGTTGCGGCCTCAATGACACCTGTTGGCCAGTGGGTCACGATTGATGATGACACTGGGGAAATCAAATCACATGTCACCATCTGGGAGGAAAAAGGCGAATTGCAGGGCAAGATAGATAAGCTGATTAATCCCAGCGAACCAAATCCGGTTTGCGATGACTGCAAAGGCAAGCGCAAAAACCAGCCGATTACAGGCATGACCTTTATCTGGGGGTTGTCTAAGGATGGCGACGAGTGGAACGGTGGCTATATTCTGGACCCAAGCAATGGCAAAGAATACAAGGCCAAAATGAAAGTAACAGATGGCGGTAAAAAACTGGAAGTACGAGGTTTTATCGGTTTTTCATTACTTGGCCGAACGCAGGTGTGGAACCGGCTGGCTGATTGATCCTTCCACTTGGCCGGGTAAAGCCTTTCGTTTTGCCCGGCACGATAACGATGTTCATCACCAATCAATGACCTATCTTCTTCAACTCAGGGTAGCGCTCGCATAACTGGATCCATTGCGACCGGTTACCATCCTCTCGCACATTTTCCGCTTTCAGCGAGACAACTTGAGAATCCATCAACTCATAATGAGGCCGCCTTACCGGGGTCGCGATATAGCGAGTGCCGTTCAGATAGGCCATCGCCTTGAACCAGAGATCGTCCGCCCTGGGGCAGCAAGACAGGTAGATATCACTTTTCAGCACATCCTCATGCAACGAATGGGACGGATAGAGCACACCGCCAAAGCCCACCGCCAAATGCTCAGCAGAGCAGGCCTGCACTGCTCGGTCATATTTCCAATCACGGTAAGGTTTTACCTCACCCTGAGTATCAAAAGACATTTTGCGATAGCGTTGAGCAACAATAGCGCCGGGGTTTGCCTGTGCGCAGTCAACCAGACATTTCAGCCAATGGCGGCTGTAATATTGATCATCATCGCAGGTTACGATGGTTTTATCCGGAAAAGTCAGTAGTGATGGAACCAGCTTGCGGTGGGGGGTACGGCTGTCCAAGGCACTATAACGGATCTCAAACCGGGCACCGCAGAGTTCGGCCAATGCTTCGGGAATATTGTCGCGCAGATCATCATGCAGCCACAGGATAATTCGCGCCGGTGGTCGACTCTGAAGCAGCAGGCTCATTACCGTGTAGTGCACAATACCCAACCGGGAAGGAATACTGGTTAATGAAACCAGCACGTCGGCATCGTTTCTGGTTGGCTTATGCAATTTTTTGAAATCGACCCAGTGCAAACGAGCCATGTTAAGCAGAAGCGGGAGGCGCTCAGACAGTTTCATGTGACATCATATTCAGTTGAAAAGAAGCGCCATTTAACCAGTGGAGAAAGCCAAGATCAATTTGATCTGATCGTTTGGCTCTGAAACGCCAATAAACGCTCTGCCGGAATGACAAAAAAAGGATTTAAATCTGAAGCCTAACGACTTGAAACGATATTCACACAGGATGTAATGCACCCAAGACATCAAAGCCCATTGCGGGCTTTTGCTGCACCAGCTTTTAACCTGAATCCGTGACTCCATAGCGGCGCAGTGCGCAAGTCACGGATTCAGGTTTAGTTCAAATGCTCACCACTGCCCTGCTTGAACAGCGCTTCGACATCTTTTTCATTATAAAGATAGCGTTCATGGCAGAACTGGCAATCAATCTCAATAGCACCCCGTTCTCTGATAATATCAAAGGCCTCTTCCGCGCCCAGCATTAGGATGGCACTGGCTGAGCGTTCTGCGCTACAGGTACATTCAAACGCCAGATGACGCGGCTCATAAACCCGCACCGTCTCTTCATGGAACAACCGATGCAGAATTTCTTCTGCCGGAAGACTTAGTACTTCCTCAGCGGTTAATGTCCCGGCCAAATGAACAACGCGCTCCCAATCCTCGTCATCGAGGATATCCAGACTGCTCTGGCTGGCAGACTGGGGCATCGCCTGCAGCATTAGGCCTGCAGCGACAGAGCCGTCAGCAAACAGCCAGATTCGGGTGCGGATCTGCTCGGATTGTTGGAAATAGTCTTCCAGCACTCGTGCCAGCGACAGTTCACCATCATTGATTGGCACAATTCCCTGATATCGACTTCCCTTTTCTGGCTCGATAGTTATAGCCATCTGCCCTTCGCCAAGAACAGCGCCATTATCGACAAAGTCATCATTATATTGTGCGATAGCGCGCAGGTACTGATTGTCACGACATTCAGCCATCAAGGTCCGAACCTGACCACCACCCTTTACCTGCAGCGACAGCGTTCCTTCGAATTTGATGGTGTCACTCAACATGGCAGCGGCAGCCAAAAACTCACCCAGCAGGATGCGAACCGCCTGCGGGTAATTATGCTTACTCAACACTTCCTGGTAGGCGCGCGCCAATTGGGTGATCTCACCTCGAATCGGAGTACTGTCAAACAGGAAGCGAAGCGTTTGATCTTTAATATTCATAAACTGCTCGTATTATTCATTCAGTTTGGATTTCAAGCGGATCAGATCACGACGCTCTTTCTTGTTTGGCCGATGATCTGGAGCCTGTGCAGACAGGTTCATACTCTTGCGCTGTTGCGCATGAGCTTCCCGTCGGGCGATGGAGTCTGCGGTTTCTTCGTACATAAGTTGTGCTTGCGGAGCACCACGACGTTTGTCATGCACTTCGCGCACGACAACCGTTTTTTCATCCAACCCCAATTGAATACGAATCAGAGCGCCGTTTTCGACTGTGCGACTGGGCTTGGCACGTGCTTTATTGTAATGCACTTTCCCCCCTTCCACTGCGGCTTTAGCCAGTGCACGGGTTTTAAAAAATCGGGCGGCCCAGAGCCATTTATCGAGTCGAATGGTATTTTCATAATCGGTCATAACAAGGTCGAATTCAGGTTCATGCAAGAATTGCTGAAGTGGGGGTGATCGAGCCGGATACAAGGTACAGAGAACAGTTGTTAGCCAATGCCTGAATCCATGACTTCTTCAGTGGATGCAGGGTGTATGAGCTTGATTTCTATTTTTTTCAAAAATTGCAGGTTCACTCCGATTTTTGGGAAGCAAAGAGGAATCAATGGCTTGCGCGCTGCGCCGCTATGGAGTCACGGATTCAGGTTTTATGGTGACCCATAATCATTTCCCAACCATTGGATCAGCCTGTAGCTGTAATTCATACATGTGGCGATACAAGCCTTCCATCTGCATCAACTGCTGATGGGTTCCATGTTGCTGTACCTTACCCTGATGCAGCACATAGAGTTGATCGGCATCACGCACTGTACTGAGCCGATGCGCGATGGCGATTAATGTTACCTTTCCGCGCAATTGCATCAGCGACGTTTGAATCAAACGCTCGGTGTGGCTGTCGATATTGGCGGTTGCTTCATCAAGAATCAGAATACTTGGTTTTCGTGCCAAAGTCCGCGCCAGACTCAGTAATTGTCGTTGACCAGTACTCAGGTTTTTCCCGCGTTCAGTCAACATCGTCTGGTAACCGTCGGGCATGGAAATAATGGCGTCGTGCAACTGCGCCTGTTTGGCCGCTTCAATGATTTCGTTTTCGGACAGCGATAATTCAAGCCGAATGTTATCGGCAATAGTACCGGAAAAAATAAAGGCATCCTGTTGAACGTAACCGACCATCAATGTCCGGTCACTATCGGCAAGATCATTCAGCGACACACCGCCAATCCGAACATCGCCGTCCGATACGGGATAGAAACCCATTAGCAGGCTCATCAACGTACTTTTACCGGAACCGGTATGGCCAACAATACCGATAAAATCACCTTGCTTCACAGTAAAATAGACATCCGTCAGTACGTCTTTTTTTGCATCGTAGCTAAACCGGCTAACGTTGAATTCAATGCTGGAATCAGCAGGCTGCATCGTTTGGTTTTTCTTGGCTATCGCAGCTTCATCAAGTAACTGAAAAACCCGACTGGCAGAAACCAGAGCCTGCTGAGCCATATTTAATCTTGATGTTATGTCTATCAACGGTTCTTTCATAGCACCGAGATAATTGATAAACGCATAGATCACACCGATCTGCACAGCACCCTGTTGCGACAGTTCCAATAACCCGAAACCATACAGTAGTGAAGCCAGCAACAGCAGGTGGATAAAATCAATCAATGCACGCAGCATTAATCCATCAATGGCAATATTTCTGACCTTAGTCCGGTAATGATCGGTGCTGGTTCTTGAAAATGCCTGATCAAAGGCACGCTGTTGATTGGTTAACTGAATAACAGACATACCTTCAATACTTTCATTCAAACGTGCATTGATATCACTGAGCAGACTGCGCACGCGTTGAAATATCGGTGTTGAGATTTTCTGATAAACAAACATCAGCACAATAACAATCGGCACCAGCGTGGCGCAGATCCACATCAACCGTGTATCGAGAAAAGACATCGCAATTAACATACCGAAAATACGCACAAAGTTCTGCACGAAAACCGAGATAACATTCACGTACAAATCTTTAATCGCTTCGGTGTCATTGGTAATACGGCTGATCAGGCTACCCGTTGCAGTACGATCAAAATAGCTCATTGGTAAGGTCATAACATGTGCAAAGACCTGCTCACGCAATCGTTGAATCACATCCAGCGCAATGCGGTTGAAACGAATGGCCTGCGCCAGAAATGCGCGTGCCCCCACCACTTGAGCGATGATGTAGATAATTGCCAGCAGCGCTATGGGCTGGGCCTCCCAGCGGCTCTGAGTCAGATAATCATCGATGAAAACCTTAATCAGATACGGGCCAAGCACACCCGCCCCAGTAGCAATTAATAGCAGGCTAAACGCCTGTACCAAAGTACTTTTGTATGCCAACGCGTAGGAAATAAGACGCAAAAAAGTCTGCTTCATCGGCCTTCCTCTATCGCCTGCTCCAGTTGCTGGTAGTCAAACATTTTTCGATACCAGCCCTGCTGATTAAGTAGTGAAGAATGTGTGCCACGTTCAGCAATCTGTCCCTGATGCAGCACCACAATTTCATTTGCCGTTTCCACAGCAGACAATCGGTGACAGATGATAATAGTGGACTTTCCCTGTCGGGCATCGCGCAAATGACTGAGGATGGACTGCTCGGTTTTTACATCTACCGCCGATAGTGCATCATCAAGAATCAACACTGGCGCATCCAGCAATAATGCGCGGGCAATGGCAATGCGCTGTTTTTGACCACCAGACAGAGTGACACCACGTTCGCCCACCATCGTGGCGTAGGCATCGGGAAAACGCATAATGTCATCATGAACCTGTGCAATCCTGGCAGCCTGTTCAACGTCCTGTTGAGTCGCGGCAGGTTTTGCCAGAGCAATGTTTTCCGCAATAGAGGTTGAAAACAGAAATGGCGTCTGCGGCACCGTCGCGATATGCGCACGTAAGTTGTGCAATGTCAGTTCAGACAAGTCATAACCACCCAGTTTGATTTGCGCCTGCTCGGTCTCATTAAGTCGTAACAGAAGATTGATCAGAGTCGATTTACCAGCCCCTGTGTGACCGACAACCCCCAACATGCCACCGGCTGGTAAGGTTAACTGAATCCGTTTCAGTATTGGGCTGTCGAGGTTATATCCGAACTGATCAATATCGATTTCAATATCCGGCGTCAGCTTCTGATCAACGGTGCCAGAATCGTTAATCACTGGCTGCATGGCAAACAGTTCATCAATGCGTGTGTAAGCAGCCTGTCCCCGTTCGACCAGATTCAATAACCAACCAATAGCAAACATCGGCCAGATCATATAACCAAGGTACAGGGTAAAACTGGTCAGAGCACCAAGCGTCAATTGGTTGTGATAAATCAGCCAGGCACCACCGGCCACACTCAAGAAAAAAGAAAAGCCAATACCCAGGCGAATGGCAGGATCATACTTACTATCAGTACGAGCCACTTCAAGATTTGCCTGGTTAGCCTTTGCTGCAATACGGGTAAACTGTTGTTGCTCTACCTGCTCACGGCCAAAGGCACGAGTCAGGCGCAGGGCCGAAATACTTTCCTGTACATCATCGTTAAGATCACTGAATCGCGCCTGTGCATCACCAAAAGAACGATGCAACTCTTTGCCAAAGCACCACATGAAATAGCCAACAATCGGCCATGGAATCAATGCAACGATGGTCAGCGGCCAGGAAATAAATACCGTCATCATAATCAGCACTAACAAACCAGTGAGTGCGCCATCAAACATTGCCAATACCGCCTCTCCAGCAGTCATTTCCACAGCTTGGATATCATTGGTGGCACGTGCCATCAGGTCACCAGTCGTCATCCGCTGATAGAACTCTGGAGGCTGAATCGAAAAATGCCGGAACAATCGCTGACGCAACTGGTTTGAAAGCTTGTAACTGGCTCCAAACAAGGCAATTCGCCATATCACGCGCAGGACATAACAACCTAGTGCAACCAAGACTATTATCCCTACCTGACGAATTAAACCGCTCCGAGTCACCGATCCATCGGCCAGAGAATCAACGATGCGACCGATCATCCATGGTGGCACCATCGTTAAAAAACCAACACCAATTAATGCAGCCAGCGCCAGACCGTAGCGGCGCCATTCCTGGCGAAAATACCAAGCTAATTTAAAAAGAACAGACACGAAACACCTATATGGTTTGAGAGCTGCACTTCTCCGCAGCCTCATGATCGACCGGCATCCAAACTTCAACACGGAAGCAGGACCTAAGTGGTAATACACCGATTCAGATCTAAACTGTTAGTTACCATTGGATTAACAGGATTCAGGAACAAATTATGTATAGCTCTATTCTGACACCGATTGATGTTTCTGTTCCAGACATCTGTGAACAAATTCTGGCGAAAGCACTGTTTCATCTGAACAACAGCCAGTGCAAATTAACCCTGTTGGCCGTCGCGGGCAGCAACGCCGATGAAAATACACTGGACGATATTCGCTCAAGCCTGATGGCTTTTTCAGAACAATATATTCCAGAACACCAGGATCGCGTTCAGCTACTGGTAAAAAGTGGTCTGCCTGCTGATCAGGTACTGACCGTGGCAGAAACAGCCAACATTGACTGTATTCTGATTGGTGCACACAGGGGTACTCACTCGATGCTTGGTCGCGCGACACTGGGAAGTACCGCCGCAAAGGTGGCATCGCAAGCCAAGTGTGATGTGTACATTGTAAAAGCCAGAGGAAGCTGACAAACCGCAACATAAATTTGATCAGTGATAATAGCTCGACTTTCAGTAGCCTATAAAGATACTTTGTCATTTATACTAGGGACATACCAAAAGCATCGCTATAGTGCATCCCAGCGTCAAGACAGAAACAAGAGGATGACTACAGTGATTAATCAAGTGTTCAAATTCATCAGCGATAATCGAAACTACAAGTTATCACTCGGTGTCATCACCAGCAAACTTGCCGGGAAAACCATCTTGGCATGGGGCGCTATCGATGCTGACAGCGACGACATCTGGGTGCCTGAACTGGACGACATCAAACACAGTTGGTCTGATGCACAATGGACATCAATTACCCAACACCAGGCCGCTTTATTTGATTCAGCCTACCAAAGAGATTTCAGCCATGAACAAACCAGGCTGTCATTCAATTAGCGTTAACAACCCCGAACAAATTTTTCGTAGTGATCTAAGTAGTGACCTTAGTTGTCCTCGTGCCTGCGGAGGATGATCCAGACAGCAGGCATTAGTTCCTCGAGAGAGGACTCCTCGACCTTTGGGGTTCCATGAGCCCCCTTTTTCATGCCTGCCAAACTATCTCGTCGGAATATCTGACTTTTTACTATGGTTTACAGTTAATAATAGGTTAAGTTTGCTTGCAGATAATACCAATTGTCTGTCATGGAGGATCTCATGAAAACCTTTCGTTTGAGTACTGCTGTTATTATTGTTCTATTAATGGCACTGTTAAGTTTGACCACTGCCAACGCTAAAGACTTTGAAACCATAGTAAAAGTCAGTGCCGAGGATACCAGTGTGAGTGCGGCCTGTGATCGCGCCTATATCCAAGCCGAGCAGGAAGCCAAAGACCAGATTGATGACTTTTTCAGCGAAAACGAAGATGCCCACTTTTCAATACGCTTGTTAAACGAAAAAGAAACCCGAAGCATTCGGGAGAATGGCAAGAGTGTTTGTGTTTTTGAAGGGACCTGGCAAGCCCAGGAAATTGAACAGATATCTGAGTTGATTGACTCAGAACAGGCCATTGAAGGTGAATACCAAGCAAGTTGCGACCACTTGGATGTAGACGAATGCTGGGAACAAATCGTAAAGCAGGCTAAACGTGAGTTACGCAATCAACTGAATGAAGAATACACTAATGTTGCCGCTATCGAGTTGAACTATATCGATTTTGAAGGTCGTGAACGCGAACGTTCCGGTTCAAGCCGCTCCGATGTCACTGCCACTGGAACCTTTTACTTCAGGGTTGCTAAATACGACCCGGAAAATGCAGGCAATATCCATATCTACCGTAAGGATCGTGCGCCGGCGGTGAGTGCCAACGAGCCGCCAGCAGATGAGAATATCGATGAAGAGAATGAGCACGATAACAACGACGCTGATGACGATTTTGACTTCACCCTATTCTACACTTGGGATCGCAATGACAGGGTCGACCATAACGACCTGGGTATCAGCAGTGACCGCTGGGGCTTGGGCGTCTGGACACAGAACAGAATAGGTTTCGCAGCGTTCTTTGGGCAGGATACGATGGGTATTGGTGACCGCGATGATGACGTCAAAAACGCCTCCGGTACTTATAAAACAATGGGTATTGGCCTGGGTTATCGAATATTCGACTCGCGCGCAGTCACTATCGAAAACATGCTTTATTATGTTGACGCCCAACCCTACAGTGCACTGGTTAACCCGGATTGCGACTCCTGCGATGCACAACCATTCACCTCAGAGAACTATGTACAGGCAACCACCAACTTGAAGACCAATACAACTGGTTTGAATATAGGCTGGATGTTTACCTGGAAGTGGCTTGAAAGGGAAGCCAATCTGAATCGGTGGTCTTCCGGTTTTTACCTTGAATTACAGCTATAGGGTCGCAGTTAAACGTACTAAGCAAACCTAAGGCTTGGTTCTTCCTGACCAAGCCAATTTACTTTTACCTGAATCCGTGATTTCTTCAGTGGATGCAGAGTGTAAGAGCTTGATTTCTATTTGTTTTTCAAAAAATTGTAGGTGCACCCCAATTTTTGGGAAGCAAAGAGGAATCAATGACTTGCGCACTGCGCCGCTATGAATTCACGGATTCAGGATATAACCTTTCATAACCAGTCGGCCCATCAACACAACCTTATTCCCCTTTTCAGGATTAATCGCTAACATCTTTCCGCCTTTCATTTGAGAAACACACCATGCCTAACGAACGTGCCGCTCTAATCTATGCATTATGTGCCGTATTACTTTGGTCCACTGTCGCCACCGCATTTAAAATTGCGCTGCAATATAATTCGGCTCTGGTTTTGGTAGCCGGTGCCAGCCTGACTTCATTGCTGACACTGACGGTTATTCTTGTGTTACAGGGCAAACTGGTTCAGGCGTTACGCAGTTTCACAAGTAATCTGAAAATCACTGCGCTGCTCGGTATGATCAATCCGGTGATTTATTATCTGATATTGTTCGAGGCTTATGATCGCCTGCCCGCCCAGGTTGCCCAGCCGATAAATTACACATGGGCCATCATGCTGGCATTGCTCAGCGTGCCACTGCTTGGTCATCGGCTGACTCGTTTTGATCTGGTCGGGCTTTTGCTGGGTTATAGCGGCGTTACGCTGATATCACTGGCTGGAAAAAACATCTCCGGCACACTGGACTTGTTCGGACTGGCACTGGCGTTGATTTCAACGCTACTTTGGGCATTATTCTGGATTATCAATACCCGGCAGAAACAGGATCCAACCATCAGCCTGTTTCATAATTTCCTGTTTGCCACACCCGTTTTAATACTGCTGCTTGCGCTTTGGCCAGGTGCATCCATTCAACTAACAGTACCGTCGTTGCTCAGTACACTCTATGTCGGCCTGTTTGAAATGGGGATTACTTTTTTTCTCTGGCAACAGGCCTTGCACCATACTGAGAAGACTGCGCGCATTGGGGCATTGATTTTTTTATCACCTATCATCAGTTTAATGCTGATCAGTCTGGTATTGAAGGAGCCATTACAGTGGCTGACCTTTTCAGGTCTCGGCTTCATTATTGCTGGTGTCTGGTTGTCACAGCATAAAAGCTCAGCTAGGGTAAAATAAGCGGATCATTTCCATCAGGGTATCGCTATGAAAAAGCTGACCTGCATTTTTTTAGCCTGCTGCGCTGTTCTATACGGCTGTACCTCAAACCCTGCTATGGATCCGATTGCAACACTGGATATATCTGCGATGCAAAAGATCCATGGCAGCACTAATACCATGGTGGCAGAAATCGTTTATGTGCAAAATCTGGTTGATAAATCGGATCTGTACCGCTTTGAATATAATAACCGTCGCGATCTGGATATAGACAATTATCTTATTTATCTGAAACCGGGTTATTATCAGGTCGTCGCAATCTGTACCGAGAATAACTTTTATTGGCGTATGGCGGGTTTTCTGAATGTAGAGAAACACAATGACGGCACTGACTGGGCCAGATTCCAGAGTGCCAATGGCACTCCGGTACTGATACCTGCTCTGGATATGAACCTGGATCTTCTGGGTGGGGAAACCATCAAACCAGTAAATATGAGTGCAAGCAGCAATCATTATTGTGAAGCGGTTTATGGCGAAGGGAAAGCAAACTCCACACCGTTAAATATCAATACTACGAAAAACTACATTCAGCGATATGGCAAAAAAACCAAGCTATACAGTCAATAAGCCCTGAATCCGCGACTTCTTCAGTGGATGCAGGGTGTAAGAGCTTGATTTCTATTTGTTTTTCAAAAATTGTAGCCTGAATCCGTGACTGTTCACGATACAAGGGTGACTATTAGCAGGCATTTATTGTCAGTGCTTCATGCGACAACACAATACCGGTCTCATCTGCATACAGCCACATACCCGGCTTAACCGAAACCCCATCCATATCAATTTCCAATCCCGATTCACCAGCATCTTTACGAGTTGACTTCACCGGAATGGACGCCATGGCGCGAACACCAAATGCCATCGTTTTCAGTTCATGAACATCACGACAGGCACCGCGAATCACAATTCCAGCCCAACCATTTTTGATGGCTTCAGCGGCAATCATGTCGCCAATCAAGGCGCGGCGAAGCGAAGCACCGCCATCAACAACCAGCACACGACCACGCCCCGGCGTTGCCAGCAGCTCTTTGACTCGCGAGTTATCTTCAAAGCATTTGACCGTTTCCACTTCGCCAAAGAAGCGTTCAACACCGCCATAGTTATGGTACATTGATGGCAAAACAAAGATCTGATCGGCGAAATCATCGCAAAGATCCGGCGTATTCCACATTTAGAAAATCTCCTGATTAACACCTGAATTTAAGTAGATCGAAAGCATGACACATTCACTATTACTGTACACATCAAGATTGACCATTGTTGGTATTAACGAAATCAATTTCTCCCAACTGATTCAATATTATCAAGAGAATGCTGACCACCTGATGTATGGCGGCGGCAGCGTACCCCGCACTGACATTCAAATACGTACCACATACGACACCTGGCTGAATAATATCCGCAATCAGAATGAAGTCCGTTTTTTTCTGCTACTGGATGAAAAACTGATTGGTGTCGTCGGCATTTCCAATATCATACGTGGCGCCTTTCACGCCGCTTATTTGGGCTATCACATCGCAGAATCAGCCCAAGGCAAGGGTTATATGACCGAAGCACTCGAAGAGATAATCCTATTTGCTTTTACCGCCATGAACCTGCACCGTTTGATGGCTAATTACCGACCCGATAACATTGCCAGTGGCCGGGTTCTGGAAAAACTGGACTTTGTCAAAGAAGGTCTGGCTAAAGATTATCTGCTGGTCGATGGTATATGGGCCGATCATGTGCTGACCTCACTAATAAATCCAAACTGGAAACCTGAATAAGGAAGGCGGCTTATGTCATCACCCATGCCAGCACTAATTGGTCATCGTGGATTACCATTACTAGCTCCAGAAAATACCGAATCCAGTCTGCGCACCGCTGCTGCCCACCATATTCCTTGGGTCGAAGTGGACGTGACGATGGCCGGTGATGGCTCATTGGTCATCATGCATGACAACCACCTGAAATTGTTCGGTCAACCTGATCGCTTTCTGAAAGACCTGACCGAAAAGGATCTGCGCCAGGTCGACGCCGGTGGCTGGTTTAATAAATCCTTTCAAGGCGAGCCACTGCTGTTTCTGACCAAGATGCTGGCATTGACTCAGGAGCTGAATCTGGGCCTGAATCTGGAAATCAAAGTCAATCCAGACATCAATACTGAAAAGCAGGTGAATGCTATATTCACCGAACTGAAAAAAGCGCGCTTGTCACGAGAGCGCTTGCTGGTATCAAGCTTTAACCACGATGCGTTACAACTCCTGCGTGGACTGTCCAGTGTTATTCAGATTGGCGTTCTGTTTGAAAAGCTGCCTGAGCATCTGTTAAATGATGTGCTTGATCTGTCACCAAGCTCAATTCACTGCGATCAGGGCCAGTTGGCTGAAACCCAGGCACGGCAAATTACCCCGCACTACCCACTGTACTGTTATACCGTCAACGACACAGAAACCTTTGCCAGGCTGTTGAGTTGGCACGTCAGCGGTGTATTTTGTGACCGTGCCCATGCGGAAGACATGCATCAGGTACTGAAGGAATACCAAAGCACATAGCAAACAACCATTGTCGCCAAAAACATTCGTTTTACGTTGCACCTTTTACGTTTAACATCTTACATTCGCTCTGGCTTGTACGCTCAACAGGAATTTATTTTGTCAGAAACCATCGGCTTTATACTGTTACCGGGCTATTCATCGATCAGTTATGTCTCTGCAATGGAGCCATTACTGCTGTGCAATGAACTAATGGGCGAACAAGCGTTTAATACCTTTACCGTTGCGATTCACGACCACAAAACCATTTCCAGTCTTGGTAATCCGGTAGATACCAATTATTCACTGACCGATGCACCGGAAGCGGATGTCTGGATCGTGGCTGGCACAACCCCGGCGCGTCATCCGGAAACACCAGAGCTGGAAAGGTTTCTGCTGGAAAAATCACACCACAGTGTTATCGGCGGTCTGGCCTCTGGCAGTTACGTCTTGGCGAAGGCAGGACTGTTAAACGGCCATCGCGGTGTTGTGCACTGGCTGGCTTATGATGAACTGCTCAAACAACACAAGTCCATTCTGCTGGCGAGCGAACAGTATTGTATCGACCGTGACCGCCTCACCTGCCGTGGCGGCACGGCCAGTCTTGATTTGATGTTGATGTGGATCGCCAAACGCATCAACGCCGAAACCGCCGAAGCCATTTCCAAGCACTTCGTTAACGAACGCATTGGTATTCCAAACGATCGTATACCGCAGGAACTGAGTGAACGTACCCGCGTTGAACAGCCCAAGCTGGCTGAGGCGCTGGAGCTGATGGAAAACAACATTGAAGAACCGCTGACCACGGATGATATCGCCTACCACGTCCAGATCAGCCGTCGTCAGCTTGAACGGCTGTTCAAAAAACATCTGAGTGCGGTTCCCAGCCGTTATTACTTGCAGATCCGCCTTGAAGAGGCCCGCTCACGGCTGTTCAACAGCACCGACAGCATCGCCGATATCGGCCTGAGTTGTGGCTTTTCCTCCGGTGCTCATTTCTCCACCGCTTATCGAAATCAGTTCGGGTTAACTCCTTCTGAGGATCGCAGCCTGAATCAGAAGATGGGGAGTGGTGAAGTTTGAGCAACGTCAGGCATTAACGTCCCACCGCTAACAACCGCTGTCGCCAAAACAAAAGACTTTCGAAGAGCGTTTCCCTAGAATGAAATCAATCGGTCGATAGCGTCCGATTTTTTTGATCCCACATTAAAGAGAGACAAGAATGACTGAATTAACTCGTGATCTGTTTGACGATGTCATGGTGCCTAGTTATGCACCCGGAAAAATCATCCCTGTTAAGGGTGAAGGTTCTCGGATCTGGGATCAGGAAGGACGGGAGTATATCGACTTTGCCGGTGGTATCGCCGTGTCCGCATTGGGGCACGCCCATCCTGCGCTGGTAAAAACCCTGACTGAACAGGGCCAGAAGCTTTGGCATCTGTCTAACGTCATGACCAACGAACCGGCGCTGGCACTGGCCAAAAAACTGACTGAGCTGACCTTCGCCGACAAGGTGTTTTTTACCAACTCTGGTGCTGAAGCCAATGAAGCGGCCTTGAAACTAGCGCGTCGTCACGCCTTTTTGCAACACGGCGCCAACAAGAACGAGATAATTTCAACGCTCGGCTCCTTCCACGGCAGAACGCTGTTTACCGTTTCTGTTGGTGGTCAAGCCAAATACAAGGAGGGTTTTGAGCCAACACCAGGCGGCATCAGCCACGTACCTTATAACGATCTGGACGCATTACGCGCGCAGATTTCAGCAAACACCGCCGCTGTTATCGTTGAGCCGATTCAAGGTGAAGGTGGCGTGACTCCGGCAAGCAAAGAATACCTCGCCGGTGTACGCAAGCTGTGTGACGAGTTCAATGCCCTGCTGATTTTCGATGAAGTACAGTCAGGCATGGGCCGTACCGGCTATCTGTACGCTTATGAACTGTATGGTGTCACGCCGGATATTCTGTCCTCCGCCAAAGCGCTGGGAGGTGGCTTTCCGATCGGTGCCATGCTCTGTACCGACGCCGTTGCGCCAAGCCTGAGCTTTGGCACACATGGCTCAACCTATGGTGGCAACCCGCTGGCCTGCGCGATCTCGCTGACGGTCGTCAATGAACTGACCAAGCCTGGCGTACTGGACGATGTACGTGCTAAAAGCGATCGCATCAAAACCCGTTTGCAGGCACTGAATGACAAGTACGGTATTTTTGCCGATATTCGTGGCGAAGGTCTGTTAATCGGTGCCGAACTGACTGAAAACTGGCACGGCAAAGCCAAAGAGTTTTTGACCGCCGCGCTGGATCAGGGCCTGATGATGCTGGTCGCCGGCCCCAATGTCCTGCGTTTCGCCCCGAGCCTGATTATTCCGGATGCCGATATCGACGCAGGCCTGGAGAAACTGGATGCTGCCATCGCCAGCGTACTGGCACAATAAATCAAACCTGTCGGCGCAGAACACTCTGCGCCGCTTTCCTTAACATCTTTCGTTTTTTGACATGAGGTAACGATATGTTCGTTGTCCGTCCGTCGAATTTTGCCGACCTGACCAGTATTGAACGGCTGTTAAGCGAAACCGAAGCACGTGTTACCACGCTGCCCAAGGAACGCAATAAACTGTCGCAAAAGATCAGTGAATCTGATGATGGCTTTCGCAGCACTAACAGCCCTGAAAGCCCCGAAAACCCGGCCTCCTTCCTGTTTGTATTGGAAGATACCGAATCCCAAACCGTTCATGGCACGGCCGGAATCGAAGCCGAAGCCGGTAGCGGCTATCCGTTTTTCAATTACCGGCTTGATGAAATCGTCCATGCTTCGCACCACCTGAACATCAAATCCAAGGTGCCAGTGCTGTTTTTATCGCACGAACTGACTGGCCGCACCCTATTGCGCTCGTTCACCATTGAACCTGAACTGAAAGAAACCGACGCCTTTGATCTGCTGTCACGGGCGCGCCTGATGTATCTCGCCACCAGCCCGGAGCGCTTCCACCAGGAAATCATTGTTGAAATTCAGGGCGTGTTTGATGACAAAGAAGTCTGCCCGTTCTGGGATGCCGTTGGCCGCAAATATTTTGATCTGGACTTCCCCACAGCCGACTATTACTGCTCAGTAAAAAGCAAAACCTTCATGTCTGAGCTGATTCCACAGCATCCGGTTTATGTCCCGCTGCTGCCCGATGAGGCCGCAGCTAATATCGGCCGGAACCATCCGGCGGCAAACCGCACCTGCCAGTTGCTGTACAGCGAGGGCCTGCATAAATCGAAATTTATTGATCCATTTGATGGCGGCCCGGTGCTCAAGGGCCAGCTCAATTACACCCGCACTTACAGCGGCATAAAGTTCAAAAAGGTGCGCCCGTCGGAAGTAATTGGCGGGATGAAATATCTGATCAGCAACCAGTCGCATCAATACTTTCGCTGCGCCATAGGCACCCTGGTGGACGGCATCGGCGATACCATTCGCATTCCGCTTGATGTTGCCGAAGCATTGAACATCCGTGACGGCGATACCATCGCCTATTCCCCGTTGTAAGGAGACTCCAATGTATATTCGCCCCATACAACGCACCGATATCGATGCCCTGTCACGGCTGGCTAAAAATTCCGGTGTCGGAGTGACTTCCCTGCCCGACAATCGCCAGAAAATGCAGGCCAAGCTTGATCACGCCATCGCCTCGTTTGAAAAAAGCGTTCCAGAACACGAGCGGCTGTATCTGTTTGCCCTGGTCGATGAAACTCACGATGACACCGTTGCCGGTATCTGCGCATTGGAGGCCAGCGTCGGCCATGAGGATGTCTGGTATAACTTTCACGTTGGAAAGTCGGTGCATGCCTCGCGTGACATCGGCGTCTACAAGGTGACCCAGACGCTGTACCTCAGTAACGATCTGACCGGCCTTTCCGAAATCGCCACCCTGTTTTTGATGCCCGATTACCGCAAAGACCAGAACGGCCAATTGCTAAGCCGCTCACGCTATATGTTTCTGGCGGAATTTCCCGAACTGTTCGGCCCGGAAATTATCGCTGAGATGCGCGGCTACAGCGACGAGCAAGGCCGCTCACCGTTCTGGGAAAGTCTGGGTCGGCACTTCTTCCAGATGGAATTTTCCGACGCCGATTATCTGACTGGCCTTGGCAACAAGGTCTTCATCGCCGAACTGATGCCGAAGTTCCCCATCTACGTGCCCATGCTTACCGAAGAGGCACAGGCCGTTATCGGCAAGGTACACCCATTAACCGAACCGGCGCTGGCGATGTTGAAAAGTGAAGGTTTCAACTTCAATAACTACGTCGATATTTTCGATGGCGGCCCCAGTGTCTCAGCCAAGGTCAAAGACATCCGTGCCGTGCGCGAAAGCAAAGTGCTGCGCGCCGGCATCTCCGAGCAGACACCAGCACCGGACTTATCTGATAAGCACGGCCTGTTATTGGTCAGCAACCGTCAGTATGAAGATTACCGCGTACTGCTGGTCAACCGAAAAGCGGCAGGCAACGACACGCTCTGGTTAACACAACAACAGGCTGACATTCTCAATGTCAACGAAGGTGGCACGCTCCGAGCAGTGTCACTGAGGCCAACGGAGGCATCCTCATGAGTACAGAATCATTATTTATCAACGGTCACTGGGTGGCAGGTCTTGGCGAGCCCTTTCAATCACTTAACCCAGTCAGTCAGGCAGTCCTGTGGCAAGGCAGAAGCGCCACCGAAGAGGATATCAGCTCTGCCATAACTGCCGCCCGTGGAGCCTTCAAAAGCTGGAAACGCCAACCGCTGGAGGCACGCATCGACATCTGCTGCAAATTCGCCGAACTGTTAAAAGAGCATCAGGAACACCTGGCCACGGTGATCGGCAGTGAAACCGGCAAACCGCTGTGGGAATCGCGCACTGAAATCGGCGCCATGATCGGCAAGGTGGACATTTCGGTACGAGCCTATCATGAACGCACCGGCACCAAAGAGTCGGATATGCCCGATGCCAAAGCCATACTGCGCCACAAGCCGCATGGTGTTGTTGCCGTGTTCGGCCCATACAACTTCCCTGGGCACCTGCCGAACGGGCATATTGTTCCAGCACTGATCGCCGGTAATACAGTCGTCTTCAAACCCAGCGAACAAACGCCGAAAACAGCCGAAGAAACCCTCAAACTGTGGCAGCAGGCCGGCCTGCCCGATGGCGTGATCAACCTGGTTCAGGGCGCTGCCGTGACCGGCATTGCGCTGGCGAATCATCCCCAGATCGACGGTCTGTTCTTTACCGGTTCCGTGCCGACTGGCGAGCTAATCCACAAGCAGTTCGGGGGCAATACCGGGAAAATTCTCGCGCTGGAGCTGGGTGGCAACAACCCGCTGATTGTCGATGAAGACATTGATGAAGCCGGAGCCATTCACCATGTGCTGTTTTCCGCCTTCATCTCCGCCGGACAGCGCTGCACCTGCGCCCGTCGTCTGTTCGTCCCCAATACCAATGCCGGGGATGCCTTTATCGAAAAGCTGATCGACGCCACACTGAACCTCACCGTTGGCCGCTTTGACGACGAGCAACAACCCTATATGGGCTCCGTCGTCTCACTGGCCGCCGCCGAGCAACTACTGCAGGCGCAACAGAACCTGATCAGCAAAGGCGGTATTTCGCTGCTGGAAATGACCCGGCTCGAAGAAAACACAGCGCTGCTGACGCCCGGCATTATCGACCTGACCGATGCCACCGATGTACCAGACACCGAATACTTTGGCCCGCTGCTCTCGGTATACCGCTACGACAGCTTTGAGCAAGCCATCGACATGGCCAACAATACCCGCTTTGGCCTCTCTGCCGGGTTACTGTCCAACTCGCGTGCACGTTATGAGGCGTTTCTGGAGGACATCCGTGCTGGCATCGTCAACTGGAACAAACCCATCACCGGCGCCAGCTCAGCAGCCCCCTTCGGTGGTATCGGCGCATCCGGTAACCATCGTGCCAGTGCCTATTACGCGGCGGACTATTGCGCTTACCCGGTCGCTTCAATGGAAAGTGAAACGCTGGCGGCGCCAGCAACCACCTCACCAGGAATGAACCTATGAACGCCATCGAACTGAATCTGGATGGCCTGGTCGGCCCGACACACAACTACGCCGGGCTCTCCTATGGCAATATCGCCTCCAAGTCGAACCAGGCAGCGCAATCCAACCCCAGAGAAGCCGCCAAGCAGGGCTTGCGCAAAATGAAAGCGCTGGCCGATATGGGTTTTCAGCAAGGCATCCTGCTGCCGCATGAACGCCCCGCGATCTGGGCGCTGAAAGCGCTTGGTTATCAGGGCAGCGATGCGCAGGTTCTGGCGAAAGTCAGTAAAGAAAACCCAGCGATTTTAAGCGCTGTCAGCTCAGCGTCATGCATGTGGACAGCCAACGCCGGAACCGTATCGCCCAGCGCCGACACCGCCGACAACCGAGTGCACTTCACTGCCGCTAACCTGAACGCCAAATTTCATCGCTCGATTGAACACGACACAACAACGCGCATGTTACAGGCCATTTTTGCTGACCAGACTCACTTCGCTCACCATCCAGCACTGCCAGCCATTGCCTATTTTGGCGACGAAGGTGCGGCCAACCATACCCGCTTCTGCGCAGGTTACGGTGAGGCCGGTGTCGAACTGTTTGTCTATGGTCAGGAAGCCTTTAACGAAGTACGCCCCCGCCCGGTAAAATACCCGGCACGACAAACACTCGAAGCCAGTCAGGCAATTGCCCGCCTGCATGGCTTAAGCGAAAGGCACACTGTGTTTGCGCAGCAACGCCCGGAAACCATTGATGCCGGAGTATTCCATAACGACGTAATCGCCGTCGGCAACGGCAACGTACTGTTCTATCACGAGCAGGCCTTTGTCGATACCGAGCAGGTACTGGATGAACTCAACCGCAAACTGACCGGCACCGAACTGATTCCGGTTTGCGTACCCAGCGCCGAGGTCAGCATTGACGATGCAGTGCGCACCTATCTGTTTAACAGCCAGTTATTAAGCCTGCCGGATGGCAGCATGGCATTGATCGTCCCCGGCGAATGCCGCGAAGTGGCCAGCGTTTCCGATTATCTCGACAAGCTCGTCAGCCAGCGCGATAACCCGATCAACAGCGTGCAGGTGTTCGACCTGAAACAATCGATGAACAACGGTGGCGGCCCGGCCTGCTTGCGCCTGCGTGTCGCATTGAATCACAACGAGCTGCAAGCCATGCATCCGGGAGTCCTGCTGACCGATGTCCTGTACCAACGCCTGAACCAATGGCTGGACACCCACTACCGTGACCGCTTAACCCAAAACGACCTGGCTGACCCGCAACTGCTGATTGAATCACGCACCGCACTCGATGAACTGACCCAGATAACCGGCCTTGGCGCCATCTACCCATTCCAGCGATGAACCAGATCAACACCCAACACTGCCCACTTTGCAAGCAGCCCAACCAGTGCCAGAGCGGCACTGGTTCGTGCTGGTGCTGTAACATTGATCCTGTACCACAAGCATTGATCGAACAATTACCGGTTGAGTATCGGGGCAAGGCTTGTATTTGTGCACACTGTATTGAGCGGTTTCGGCAGGGCCGGGGAGGCAGCAGCAACGGGTTAAAGGATTAGCAGGAACAGGCAGCACTTCTGTATTTAAACCTGAAGCCGAGACACCAAAGTGGATGCAGGGTGTAAGTCCTCTCAACAGACACTTGTCTTCTTAATTTGGCTGTAATCCACTTTTTACTCATCTGCTTCCCATCCTTAGTCCACCCATAAGTAATTTTAAGGAATAGCTGAATTTTTTCTGTACGTTCTTCAGTTGTCTGATCGTAAAGAATCGATGGGGTCAAATCGATGGGGTCAGAGTCGTTTGATTCTATTTTTGACCTTTACTAATCGAAATCGTAGAAATCAAGGAGAGCAGGCCAAAGGAATCTCACCCTTAGCCTCTCGCAGAATCGTACATGATACTCTCGCATCATACGGCTCCCATTATCCTGCCGTCTTTTCAAACGACTTTGCCTTACTCATCGGCTCCTCCCTGTGATCAGGTTGACCCATAAGATCGGCTGGATAATGCCACCCCTTCGGACTAAATCGTTTATCCAAGTCTATTTGGGCCAATTCATCTGGTGTAGCCCATCTAGAATTGACATTTACCTCTGCTTGCCTTGCTGCGTATAGTCTTCGGTTGTCTAGAGTAAATACAGAATATTCACTTACACCTTGATCTGATAATTTCAATTGTACTAATTTTGGTAG
>JARRJP010000019.1:0-25096 GCA_037389025.1 Reinekea sp.
GGCGTTGTAGCGAAGATCATCGAGTAAGGTGATTTGCCTGCGTAAGTGAGCCATGAAATGGTTACAGGAGAAAGGTCGCTTCGGCGGCCTTTTTTTATGTCGACAGCGCAATCCTTTATGTCGATGTAGAGTTAAACGATAGCAATCCGGCACGACATGACTGTCGTAGACTGCAGCATTCATCGGATAACGGTTCGGTGATAATAATTCCTTCAGCGATAGGGAATACCTTCCCACTCAACTTGCTTTGCTCCAATCGGTGGTAAGCATTACCTGCAACTAACACACTGTCTGCAAGGAAGTGCGAATTCGCTCTTGAAAAGACTGAAATCAGAAGATTTGTATGCAACATGAATATGACCATAAGTCGGAATAGAACGCGGTAGAATAGTATGACGATGCACCTGCTTCAGACATGCGAGACTCAAGTAATGAACGGTCGATAGATGTCGACCGCGAACAGTTCAAGATTAGAGTTTTATCCAGGTTGCTTTGATTTCACTGTATTTGTCGAAGGCATGGAGTGACTTGTCCCGACCATTCCCAGATTGCTTAAAACCGCCGAAAGGCGCGGTCATATCGCCACCATCATATTGATTAATCCAGACCGAACCTGCCCTTAATCCTTTGGCAAAGCGATGTGCCCGGCTCAGGTTTGACGTCCAGACACCAGCCGCCAGACCATAAACTGAATCATTGGCGATTTTCAGTGCCTCTTCTTCAAAATTGAAGCGGATAACAGATAAGACAGGCCCGAAAATTTCTTCCTGTGCAATGCTCATATCGTTGCGCACATTTTCAAAGATTGTCGGCTCGATAAACAAGCCGCCATCAACGGGGTTGACCTGAGTACCACCAGTGGTCAATGCAGCACCGTCTTGCTTGCCTTTTTCGATATAGTTTAAAACGCGTTGCAACTGAGAATCGTCGACAATGGCTCCTACATTGGTTTTTGGATCAAGAGGATGGCCAGGTTTCCACGATGCGACTTGTTTTCTTACCAGAGCCATAAACTCATCTGCAATACTGTCTTCCACTAACAATCGGGAACCCGCAGTACAGACTTCACCGGTGTTAAAGCAAATACCACTGGCAGCGTCCTTAGCTGCCCTCTCCAAATCCGGTGAATCAGCAAAGACAACATGGGCTGATTTACCGCCAGCTTCAGTCCAGACCCGTTTCATGTTGGACTGACCCGAATAAATCATCAGCTGTTTCGCCGTTGCCGTTGAACCAGTGAACACAAGCGTATCTATGTCCATATGCAGAGCGAGTGCTTTGCCTGTTGTGTGACCGAAGCCCGGTAGTACGTTAAAGACGCCATCTGGAATTCCGGCTTCAGAAGCAAGTTTTGCCAGCCGAATGGCCGTCAGAGGGGATTTTTCTGATGGTTTCAATATCAACGAGTTACCCATTGCCAATGCTGGCGCCAACTTCCACGAGGCCATGATCATTGGAAAATTCCACGGCACAATAGCCGCGACAACACCCACCGCTTCACGAGTAATCAGGCCCAGCTCATCCTGCGCTGTTGGCGCAATTTCGTCATAGATTTTATCAATGGCCTCAGCAGTCCACTTGATTGCTCGTACTGTAGCGGGAATATCAACGTTTAATGCGTCACTGATGGGTTTACCCATATCCAGAGTTTCAAGCAATGCCAGTTCTTTGGCGTGCTCCTCTATGAGCGATGTGAACAAGCGTTCTTTGATCAATGGGTGAAATACAGGCAAAGGTATCGCTATCTGCAGCGTTCTGATATCGCCCATTAACGAAAGCGCGACCTTCGGGCTTCAGTTCGGAGGCAAGTGACTGCCAATAAGAAAGAGAAGTCAGATCTGGCATAAGGAGCCTCATCATCATGATAAAGAATTTAGCCTGCATCCACTCAGGAGTCACGGATTCAGGTTTAGGGCAACATACTGCAATTTAAGTCGGACATTCAATATTTTGAACATTTTTTAGCTGTAACATGAGCCATTCTTTCTGTTTGATTCGTGAGACGTTGCTTTTTAAAGAGTTCTTTCCCCTACGCCTGAGCTTGATGTTTCATTGTGATGCCATACACTCGCTTAAAATTGTGCAAAATTCAGAACGCCTGGAGTGAGATGGTGATGGCCCAGAAGATTCAACATACCTCCTCATATTATGCGGCGACACGTATTGATAAACAGAATAGACCAGAACTGACTGAGCATATTAAGGCGGATATTTGTATTGTTGGTGCGGGTTTTACGGGAATATCCAGCGCGTTGCATCTGGCAGAAGCTGGTTTTCGTGTTGTGGTTCTGGAAGCCGCTCGTATCGGATTTGGTGCGAGCGGACGTAATGGTGGTCAGTTGGTCAACAGCTATAGTCGCGATATTGATACCATTGAAAAAAGTTATGGCACCGAAGTTGGACAAATACTGGGTAATATGGCTTTTGAAGGTGGCAATATTATTCGAGAGCGTATCAAGCAGTACGAAATAGAGTGTGATTATAAATCTGGCGGTATTTTTGCTGCTTTCACCCAAAAACAAATGCACGAATTAACTGAACAAAAGGTTTTATGGGAGCATTTTGAGCATTCAGCTCTTCAGCTGCTGGATGAAAAAGCTATTCGCGAACAGGTTAATACCAACCTTTATGTTGGCGGATTATTGGACGCCACTGGAGGTCATATCCATCCACTTAATTTGCTGTTGGGTGAGGTGCGAGCGTTTGAGCAGCTAGGTGGTCAGATATTTGAAGATTCCCGAGTCGTTAGTCTCCAGCGCGACGAAACTCCGATTGTCAAAACCGCACGTGGTCAGGTTACTGCAAGGTTTGTTCTTATCGCGGGAAATGCCTATATGGGAAGTCTCGTCCCTGAACTAAGTACCAAAACAATGCCGTGTGGAACGCAAGTGGTGGCAACAGAAATACTGGATGATGATATGGCAAATTCGTTGATTCCTAACGGATATTGCGTGGAAGACTGTAATTACAAGCTCGATTATTACCGAATGACGGGTGATAACCGCCTGTTGTATGGTGGTGGTGTTACCTATGGTGGTGGGGATCCTGCATCCATCGAAACTTATGTTCGAAGTCATTTGGAGCGTACCTTTCCACAGTTGCGGGGCGTGAAAGTTGATTTCGCCTGGGGAGGAGACTTCTTGCTGACGTTCAGTCGTTTGCCGCAATTTGGTCGGCTGACACCGCAAATCTTTTATGCTCAAGGTTACAGCGGACATGGAGTGACGACGACGCATCTTGCCGGGCGCCTTGTCGCTGAAGCGATCAAGGGCCAGGCAGAGCGCTTTGATGCTTTTGCGCAGCTAAAACATTTGCCATTTCCTGGCGGCAGAATGTTCCGTGTTCCCTACACCGCATTGGGTGCCTTCTATTATGGTCTGCGCGATAAATTAGGTATCTGAAAGCTTTAACCTGAATCCGTGATTCCATAGCGGCGCAGTGCTCAAGCCATTGATTCCTATTTGCTTCCCAAAAATTTCAATGAACCTATGGGTGCACCTGCAATTTTTGAAAAACAAATAAAAATCAAGCTCTTACACCCTGCATCCACTTTGGAGTCACGGATTCAGGTTAACCAGAATCCATAACTCCATAGCGGCGCAGTGCGCAAGCCATTGATTCCTATTTGCTTCCCAAAAATTTCAATGAACCTATGGGTGCACCTGCAATTTTTGAAAAACAAAATTCGCCAAACCAGTCGATCAAGCGGTCATCCTGCTCCATGTTCCGTAACGCATCACGCAGGTTATCTGCCACGAAATTTGTAGCTTGCTCATAGGCATTGCCAGCGATCGGTTCTGGTGGCATTAGTTTGTGTTGAATACCTTCGAAAATGCCAGCCAATAACGAGATTGTTGCCAGATAAGGGTTGGCATCCGCTCCGGCCATTCGATGCTCGATGCGTGTTGCCTTGTCCGGGCCAGCAGGGATTCGAAGCGCAACGGTTCGATTATCGTAACCCCAGGTTTTTGACGTTGGCGCGAAAGCGTTTGGTGCTAATCGTCGATAAGAATTAATATTTGGTGCAAGGAATGCTTGGCTGCCATCTGTCAGGCTCAGAATGCCCGCAACGGCATGTTGCATGAGAGTATTCTGCGTAGGATCGTCTGCAGAAAAAGCGTTTTTACCATCACGCATCAAGCTCAGATGAAGGTGCATACCGTTACCGGACTCATTCAAATACGGCTTGGCCATGAATGTAGCTTCTACACCATTTTGCTGAGCAACATTGCGGATGACTCGTTTCAGCAGGATTGCATGGTCAACGGCCCTTAGAATGTTCGTATCATATTTCAAATTCACTTCAAACTGGCCAGGTGCGTATTCAGCAATAACCGTATCAGCGGGAATATTTTGTGCTCGTGCAGATTGAATCACATTTTGAATAAAATCATCGTACTCAGTCAGATCATCAATGGAATAAACCTGACAGGATGTCAGACGTTGGTTGGTTTGTGTCGATAAGGGAGGCTGTAATGCGCCGTCGGCTGTTCGTTCAGGGTCGACCAGATAGAACTCCAGTTCAACTGCAAAACCGGTTTGGTATCCCAGCTGATTAAAGCGATCAATAGCTTTACTTAGAATATGGCGGGGATCTGCAAAGAATGGTTCGGTAATAGTGTCACCAAACATAGTGCAAAGCATTTGAGCGCGAGTGTTATCGTTAACCCATGGCACCATGGTTAACGTCTCTGGGATAGGCATACAGAGCTGATCGGAATCACCTGTCGCCATACCAAGGCCTGCTGCTTCCACTGTTGTACCAGTAGCGTCCAGAGACATGACTGAGCCAGGAAGATAGAACCCCTGATTAATGACTTTTTCCAATAGGCTGCGTTCAATCCGTTTTCCTCTTAATACGCCATTTAAGTCGCTGATCAGTAGCTCAATGGTAGTGACTTCAGGATTTTGTTCCAGGAATTGGATTGCCAGATTATCGTGCATGATATCGGTTCTCGCCTTTAACTAGTCGACCACACAAATGGCCGAGTATGGATCTAGTGTAGCGTCCTAAATAAAACCTGAATCCGTGACTCCATAGCGGCGCAGTGCGCAAGCCATTGATTCCTCTTTGCTTCCCAAAAATTGGGGTGAACCTATGGGTGCACCGGCAATTTTTGAACAACAAATAGAAATCAAGCACTTACACTCTGCCTTCACTGAAGGAGTCACGGATTCAGGTTAAATATTGAACGCTAATGTAACTGCTTAAAATATACCAAGCAAACTATACTGTAATTCGATACAGTGCTTTTAGGTGGCGTTTTACGGTGTAAAAAAAGATTTTTTGTGTGTTTGATGAAGATTGCACCTGATGTGCGAAATACCATTCTCTTTCGCCAAGGTGTTTTAAATATTTTATGGTTGTGTATGCTGAGAATAATTAAAAATTGAGTGTAGCCAAGTTATGAGTTTGTCATCAAGGAAACCACTCGTAGGTGTGGTCAGTGATATACAGCGCATCGAGCCTCACGCCTTTCATACTGTCGGTGATAAATATCTGCGTGCGCTGGCTCAGTCTGCCGATGTTATTCCGGTCATTATCCCTGCCATATTACCCGACCAACCCATTGAACAATGGCTTTCTCACCTTGACGGCGTATTTTTGACCGGAGCCTACTCAATGATTGATCCCGCACTTTATAACGAAGCTCGTATCGATAGAGAATACAGCTATGATGTCGGTCGTGATGCGCTTGCTACCTCCATTGTCACGACTGCTATTAAGTTGGACTTGCCGTTATTTGCTGTTTGTCGGGGTCTTCAGGATATTAACGTCGCTTTGGAAGGTTCTTTGTATCAGGTAGTACAGAATGTTGCTGATATGATGGATCATCAGGAGGACAAATCGGCACCGCTCAATGAGCAATATGACATAGCGCACAGCGTAACCCTGACAGAAGGGGGACTTCTGCATAACATACTGGGCGTTCTGGATATCGCTGTTAATTCGCTGCATTCGCAGGGAATTAATCGCCTTGGCAATGGATTGGTTGTTGAAGCGACTGCACCTGATGGCTTGATCGAAGCGGTCAGAATCGAACAAATGACCTTTGCACTAGCAGTTCAATGGCATCCTGAATGGAAAGTGAATAATAACCCACAACAAAAACGACTCTTTGAGGCCTTTGGCGATGCGTGTCGCGCGCGGCAGTCAAAGTAGGTGCTATGGAACAACTGAAAAAGTGGTTAACTGAAAACAAAATCACTGAAATTGAATGCATAACCCCTGACCAAACCGGTATTGCCCGGGGTAAAATTATGCCAACGGACAAATTTATCGCGGAGCGAGGTATTCGTCTGCCGGAAAGTGTGCTTTTGCTGACTGCTACCGGCGACTACCCGGACGACGACCTCTATTACAGCCTGCTTGACCCAGCAGATATCGACATGCATTTACGCCCTGACGAAAGTGCCGTTTTTACCATCCCGTGGGCGTTGGAGCCTTCGGCACAGATTATTCATGATTGTTACGATTCAATGGGCAATCCCATGGAATTGTCACCGCGTGCCGTTCTGAAGAAGGTATTGAAACTGTATGAAGAAAAAGGCTGGCAGCCAATCGTCGCTCCAGAAGTTGAATTTTATTTAACAAAGCGTAGTACGGATCCTGATTTGCCGTTAGAGCCCCCTCCTGGGAGAAGCGGTCGTCAAGAAAGTGGTCGTCAGAGTTTCAGTATTGATGCTGCCAATGAGTTTGATCCGATCATCGAAGATATTTATGACTGGGCCGAAGAAATGAGGTTGGATATCGACACCTTGATTCATGAAGAAGGAGCGGCTCAGTTAGAATTCAACTTCCGTCATGGTGACGCTCTGAAGTTGTCGGATCAGGTATTTATATTTAAGCGTTTAGTACGCGAGGCGGCTTTGAAGCATAACATCGCTGCTACTTTTATGGCCAAGCCGGTTTCCGGCGAACCAGGTAGCTCAATGCATATTCATCAGTCGCTAATAGATGTTGAAACGGGTGATAATCTGTTTTCCAATGAAGATGGTTCTGCATCAAAAATCTTCCATAATTATATTGGTGGACTCCAGAACTTTATTCCATATGCCATGCCGATGCTGGCGCCAAACGTTAATAGCTATCGTCGCTATTTGCCCGGTTCTAGCGGGAATGCACCAGTCAATATCGAATGGGGAGAGGAGAATCGGACGGTTGGCCTTCGAGTTCCAAGTGCTCCGCCAGCCGCACGTCGAGTCGAAAACCGTTTGCCTGGTTCTGATACCAATCCATACCTCGTTATGGCCGCTAATCTGTTGTGCGGCTTTATTGGTATTGAAGAAAAACTCAATCCACGTAAACCAGTGACTGGCCGTGTCGGTGAGGAAGCGGACGATACAATGCCATGGAATCTGGAAGCCGCATTGGAAAATATGGCTAATTGTGAAGAAATAAGAAGCTATTTGGGTGATGCCTTTGTTGATGGTTTCGTTGGCACTCGTTGGGCTGAGTATGAAGGATTTAAAAGAGTGATCAGTTCCTGGGAGCGAGAATTTCTACTCTCGGCCGTGTAACAAAAGAAGCTCAGTAAAACAAGAATATCATCCGTCGGCATATGGCATTGCCAACTCTCCAAGAGAGCAGTAGAGCGTCTGGTTACTGCTGGTTTTTTTACTCAAAAACTAAGCGAAAGGGTTGGCTCTGAAATAACAATATCCTGATGCATTCCATGCCTTGGAAAGGCAAATTTGACTATGTACCTTTACCGCAATGGAGTAGCGGATTCAGGTATAAAGCATGCTTAAAACCAATCTTTGGCTCTGTGGTAGAGCATTCCTGCTGCCAGTAAGGGAGAGCGTAGTCGGCGTCCGCCAGGAAAACGAATGTGATGAATACGTTCAAAAATTGCCATTCGATCACTTTCATCATGGATATGCTCTGCAATGACTTTAGCTGCAATATGGGTTGCATTCAGACCGTGACCTGAATAAGCCTGTGCGTAGTATGTGTTCTCATTTAAGCGGCCAATCTGAGGCATGCGATTAGCGCCAATGCCAATCATGCCGCCCCACTGATATTCAATTCCCACATCGTTTAAATAAGGGAATAGATTGATTATATGGGGCTTCAGTTTATCAATGATGGATCTGGGATCTCTTCCTGAATAATTGCAAAGGCCACCGAAGAGTAATCGATTGTCAGCACTGAGTCGGTAATAATCCAGTGCGACACGCTGATCACAAACAGCCATATTTTGCGGTAACAATCGCTGGCAAAGCTCCTCTGACAGTGGCTGTGTAGCGATTATATAGCTGCCAGCCGGCAATACCCGGCTTTCCAGTTTGGTATTTAACCCAGCGACATAGGCGTTACCGCAAATAATGAGTTTGTCGCAAGTGATGGATCCTTGATCTGTAAATACAGTATTGACTGCACCATACTGAATCCGAATTACCTTTGACTGTTCAAATATCTTTACTCCCAGCGATTTTGCGGCCTCAGCTTCGCCCAAAACCAGATTTAATGGATGAAGGTGACCGCTGCCCATATCGATTAAGCCGCCGATGTAATTGTCTGAGCCGACTACCTGATGCATGTCCTCAGCTTGCAGCAACTTGGTTTCGTGGCAATAGCCAATCTCGTCGAGCCAGGCTTTGTCTTTTATAAAGGCTTTGACGTGACGAGGTTTATTCGCTAAGTCACAAAACCCCAACTGTAGATCGCAATTGATTGAGTATTCTAAAATACGACCCTTAACGATATCGACGCCTTCTAGCCCCATCAATCGGAGGCTTTTCACGCCCTCTTCGCCAATCTGATTTTTAAATTTCTCTGCATCTTCCCCTAGCCCTCGAATTAACTGCCCTCCGTTGCGCCCTGAAGCGCCCCAACCGATTTTATGAGCTTCTACCAATACCGCTTTGTAACCCTTTTGGGCAAGTTCGAGAGCACAGTTGACACCGCTGAAACCACCACCTATTACGCAAATCTGAGTTTTAAGGTGACCTTCCAATACCGGGTACTGCAAATGATAAGATTTGGTTGCGAAGTAATAGGACGTTGGGTAATCGCTAGAATGTGTTCTCGGGTTCAGCATGTTTATGTCCTGTAAAATCATCGCTAATCCGCTTGATGTTAGCAGGGCGTTGTTCGAGCTGGAATTGTGGCTGTGCGATATGGTTGATAGCAGTTCGTTACTTTGACCTGAATCCGTGACTTCAGGTATTACTTTGAGACAACTCGATCGCGTCGATTCAGGAATCCTTATGACAAACCTTGCTGCTTCTTAGCGTCCTCCCTGATCCCGGCAAACCTCTAATATTCAGCGGCAACCCCGCAAGCAGAAAATATTTAAAGTATTTTCTTAAAAAGGATGGAAATAATTTTAAAATTCAATAACATAGCCGGTCCCAAAACGACACATCTCTTCTTTTTCGAAGAAATATCGAAAAAGCATTGCTAAGCGCTTGAAAAGCGCTGGTCGGTGGCTTAGAATCCGCCGCCCTAAAGAGCATTAGGCCAGTAGTTCAATTGGTAGAGCGTCGGTCTCCAAAACCGAAAGTTGGGGGTTCGAGTCCCTCCTGGCCTGCCACTACCTCAATCTTAACAGCATGGGTATTTTGCTGAATGAATGCACAAGCGAGTCCGTCAAACTCCGTGTTTGACTACGTAAAATGGTTTGTAGTTGTAGCGCTGATTGTTGCGGCCGTCGGTGGGAATTATTATTTCTCGACTGAGTCGCTCATTGTTCGATTCGTCGGTGTTCTTGTTGTGTTAGTAGCTGCTGGCGCGTTGGCGTTAACAACTAGAAAAGGTAAAGATGTGAATCGCCTGCGTAAAGAAGCGTGGGTTGAGGTTCGTAAGGTTGTCTGGCCAACTCGCCAGGAAACACTGCAGACTACGCTGATAGTGGTTGCATTTGTGTTGGTGGTGGCTTTTATTCTGTTTTTTATAGATATGCTGCTGAGTTGGGTTGTATCGCAGATAATTGGATAAGGGATCATTAGATGTCTAAGCGCTGGTATGTGGTTCATGCCTATTCGGGTTACGAAAAGCGAGTGGCAAACTCCTTGAAGGAACAGGTTGAGCTGCGCGAGATGCAGGATCAATTTGGAGAGATCCTTGTTCCGACTGAATCCGTGGTTGAAATGCGCGATGGCAAGAAGCGCAAAAGTGAGCGTAAATTCTATCCTGGCTATGTGTTGGTCGAGATGGAGATGAATGATGATACTTGGCATTTGGTCAAAGATACTCCGCGGGTCATGGGCTTTATCGGTGGTACTGCCGAGAAACCGGCGCCGTTATCAAGTCATGAGGCTGAGGCGATTCTGCAGCGAGTTAAAGACGGTGTCGATAAACCTACTCAGAAAACCATATATGAACCCGGTGAGGTCGTTCGAGTTATTGATGGCCCATTTGCTGATTTTAATGGGACCGTTGAGAAAGTGAACTATGAGAAAAGCCGGCTGCAGGTGTCTGTGTCCATATTCGGGCGTGCAACACCGGTTGAGCTTGAGTTTACTCAGGTAGAAAAATCCTAATTTATTCAAGATGGAGTTAACCCGATACTTTCGGGTTTTTCTGTCTTTTAGTGTTAAAGGGGAGCCGAAAGGCGATAGACCCGTGAAGAGGAAGCTATAAATGGCTAAGAAAGTTCAGGCTTATATCAAGCTGCAAGTGAAGGCCGGTCAGGCCAATCCAAGTCCTCCGGTTGGTCCTGCATTGGGTCAGCACGGTGTGAATATTATGGAGTTTTGTAAGGCGTTTAACGCAGAAACTCAGAAAATGGAGCCAGGTCTTCCTGTTCCTGTTGTCATTACTGTTTATGCTGACCGAAGCTTTACCTTTATTACCAAGACGCCACCGGCAGCCATTCTGCTGAAGAAAGCGGCAGGTGTTCAGAGTGGGTCTGGTCGTCCAAACACCCAGAAAGTCGGTACTGTTACTCGCGCTCAGTTGGAAGAGATTGCCAACACTAAAGAGCCTGACTTAACTGCGGCTGATCTGGATGCTGCTGTTCGTACCATCGCTGGTACTGCGCGTAGCATGGGCTTGAATGTAGAGGGTGTTGAGTAATGGCTAAGTTAACTAAACGCGCTAAGCTGGCGAAAGAGAAAGTCGAACCGACTAAAGCCTATGCGATTGATGACGCAATTTCAGTATTGAAAGAGTTGGCAACTTCGAAGTTCAAAGAGTCTGTTGATATTTCTGTCAATCTGGGTATTGATGCTCGTAAATCTGATCAGAATGTACGTGGTTCGACTGTGTTGCCGCACGGGACCGGAAAAGACGTGCGCGTTGCTGTATTTGCTCAAGGTGATAATGCAGAAGCTGCCAAGGCTGCAGGTGCGGAAGCTGTTGGTATGGAAGATCTGGCTGAGCAGATGAAGGGCGGAGATCTGAACTTTGGCGTTGTCATTGCTTCCCCGGATGCCATGCGCGTTGTTGGTCAGTTGGGTCAGTTGTTAGGTCCTCGCGGATTGATGCCAAACCCGAAAGTTGGCACGGTTACTGCCGATGTGGCGACTGCTGTAAAGAATGCCAAGGCGGGTCAGGCTCGCTTCCGTACTGATAAAAATGGCATTATTCATGCTTGTATCGGTAAAATCGAATTTGAACCAGCATCAATCAAAGCCAATGCTGAAGCTTTGATTGCTGATCTGAAGAAGCTGAAGCCAGCTTCTGCCAAGGGTGTTTATCTGAAGAAAGTTAGCCTGTCTACAACTATGGGGCCAGGTGTAACTGTTGATCAGAGCTCTTTGGATGTTTAACTGAACTTTGGGGTGTAGCTGCTTTTATCTATCGTGGCTGCACAGTCAAAGACCGTAGGTGAGTTGACTGCTCTTAATTTCCTACGCAGACGGTAACCCGAGCACATATTTATGAGCTTACTCTGTTGCCGTTAAAACAGGTCAATCCGTAAGGATTGAAATAGAGGTGGGCCCGCTAGGGCTATTAACAGGAGATTTTTCAGTGGCACTGAATCTCGAAGGCAAAAAAGCAATTGTTGCTGAGGTTGCTGAGAAAGCACAGGGTGCTCTGTCATGCGTCATCGCCGACTCACGTGGTGTTGAAGTAAATGATATGACAACCTTGCGCAAGCAAGCCCGTGACAATGGCGTATGGCTCAAGGTTGTACGTAATACGCTTGCTCGCCGTGCGGTTCAAGGTACTTCATTTGAAGGCCTGGCTGACGCGTTTGTTGGCCCAACGCTGATCGCTTTCTCTATGGATCACCCCGGTGCGGGTGCGCGAATCCTAAGGGATTTCGCTAAAGAGAACGATAAGCTGGAACTGAAAACAGCAATGTTCGAAGGAGATATTACTCCGGTTGAAACATTGGCAAACTTGCCGACTTACGACGAAGCAATTGCCAGGCTGATGGCGACGATGAAAGAAGCTGCAGCAGGCAAATTGGTACGTACTTTGGCTGCATTGCGCGACCAGAAAGAACAGGAAGCTGCGTAACCAGTTTAATGGCTGCGTAGTGTATTAACGGTTTAATGAGGCTTAGCCTCAACAGATAGGAAATTAAGTCATGTCTCTGACTAAAGACGATATCATCAATGCTGTTGCTGAGATGTCTGTAAAAGATGTTGTTGAACTGATCGAAGCAATGGAAGAAAAATTCGGCGTATCTGCCGCCGCCGCTGTGGCTGCCGGTCCTGCTGCTGGCCCTGCTGCAGAAGAGAAAACCGACTTTGACGTCATTCTGACTTCGGCTGGTGATAAGAAAGTTAACGTGATCAAGGTTGTTCGTGAAATTACAGGTCTTGGCCTGAAAGAAGCGAAAGGTTTGGTTGATGGTGCTCCTTCTCCATTGAAAGAAGGCATCGAGAAAGCCGAAGCTGATGAAATTAAAGCTAAGCTGGAAGAAGCTGGCGCTAGCGTAGAATTGAAATAATCTACGTGCATTAGAA
Organism: Reinekea sp.; assembly: GCA_037389025.1. Taxonomy (GTDB): domain Bacteria; phylum Pseudomonadota; class Gammaproteobacteria; order Pseudomonadales; family Natronospirillaceae; genus Reinekea. Next base: position 12,868 of record JARRJP010000019.1, read on the forward strand.
TGGGTAAAGACCATTCCGCTGCTTATGGCTGGTAGCCCGTCAGGTTACCGGCCTTTTCCTGTCTTACAGGGATCAGTTTTTTTGAAGGGTTATTTTTACCTTTCATGGATAAGTGCAATAGCGCTGGGGCTCATTGTTTGAGCGCACAGGAAGTGAAATGTCGGGGTTGTTAGATCTGTCTGCTAATGACTGTATTCCGATTAGCCGCATGTCGCGGTTTGACCACACAGACACACCGTTGGTGAACAAGCTGGGGATTGCTGATGGCATACTCTTACACCGAGAAAAAGCGAATTCGTAAGGATTTCGGCAAATTAGAGCCTGTAATGGATGTTCCATACTTGCTCGCAATTCAATTAGACTCTTACCGGAGTTTCCTGCAAGCAGATGCTGGCGCCGCCGAACGCCAGGATACTGGTTTGCATGCAGCTTTCAAATCTGTCTTCCCAATTGTCAGTTATTCTGGCAATGCTGCTCTTGAATATGTAAGTTACAAACTAGGTAAGCCATCTTTTGACGTTAAAGAATGTCAGTTGCGTGGTGTGACCTATGCTGCGCCATTGCGTGTGAAGGTGCGTCTGATCATTTATGATAAAGACTCCCCAAGCAAGGCAATTAAAGATATCAAAGAGCAAGAAGTCTATATGGGTGAAATCCCATTGATGACTGATAACGGTACCTTCATTGTTAATGGTACTGAACGTGTTGTTGTTTCTCAGCTTCATCGCTCACCAGGTGTGTTTTACGATCATGACAAGGGCAAAACACACAGTTCTGGTAAATTGCTGCATTCGGCTCGCGTAATTCCTTACCGTGGTTCATGGTTGGACTTTGAATTCGACCCTAAAGATCAGGTGTTTGTTCGTATTGACCGTCGTCGTAAATTACCTGCGACTATTTTGCTGCGTGCTCTGGAATACACAAACCAGGAAATTCTGGATATATTCTTTGAGCGGGTTTCGTTCAAAATTCAGGGTGATGTTATCGAGATGGCCGTTGTTCCAGAACGGTTGAAAGGTGAATCCGCTGCTTTCGAGATTAAAGACAATGAAGGCAATATCATTGTTGAAGAAGGCCGTCGTATAACCGCGCGTCATATTCGCCAGTTTGAAAAAGCAAATCTGGAATCTGTTGTTATCCCGGATTCATACGTCTATGGCAAATCTTTGGCTATTGATGTTGTAAACTCCAGTACTGGTGAAATTATTGCCAGTTGCAACGATGAAATCACCGTTGATCTGCTCGAACAGATCAAAAATAGCGGGATTGAAGAGTTTTCGACTCTTTATACAAACGACCTCGATTGTGGGCCTTTTATCTCTGATACCTTGCGTAATGATCCAACCAGTACTCCTTTGGAGGCACTGGTCGAAATCTATCGTATGATGCGCCCAGGTGAGCCACCTACTAAAGAAGCCGCAGAAACCCTGTTCCAAAATCTCTTCTTTACTGCTGATCGTTACGACCTCTCCGCTGTCGGTCGGATGAAGTTTAACCGTCGGCTTGGCCGAGAGGATGACGAAGGCGAAGGAATTCTGTCTCGCGAAGATATAGTCGATGTGCTCAAAACTCTGATTGATATCCGTAATGGTCGCGGTCAGGTTGATGACATTGATCACTTGGGTAACAGACGGGTTCGATCTGTTGGTGAGATGGCAGAGAACCAGTTCCGTGTCGGTCTTGTTCGAGTGGAGAGAGCCGTACGTGAACGTTTGTCCATGGCTGAGAATGAAGGTTTAATGCCTCAGGATCTGGTCAACGCCAAGCCTGTAGCGGCTGCTATTAAAGAGTTTTTTGGTTCTTCTCAATTGTCCCAGTTTATGGATCAAAACAATCCATTGTCTGGTATTACCAACAAACGCCGAGTGTCGGCCTTAGGACCTGGTGGTTTAACGCGTGAGCGTGCCGGCTTTGAGGTTCGCGACGTGCATCCTACTCACTATGGTCGAGTTTGTCCGATTGAGACACCAGAAGGTCCGAACATTGGTTTGATCAATACTCTGTCTACCTATGCGCGAACCAATAGTTACGGCTTTCTCGAAACGCCTTATCGTAAAGTTGAAAACGGTAAGGTGACCGATGAGATCGTCTATCTCTCCGCCATTGATGAAACTCGTCATACCATTGCTCAGGCAAACGTGCCGGTTAATGACGATGGCATGATCGAAGGCGAATTTGTTCAGGTACGGCACCAGGGTGAATTTACCATGGCACCACTGGAAAAAGTGGACATGATGGATGTATCTCCTCGCCAGGTCGTTTCTGTTGCCGCCTCACTGATTCCGTTTTTGGAACACGATGACGCAAACCGCGCCCTGATGGGGTCAAACATGCAGCGTCAGGCTGTGCCGACCCTGAATGCGGACAAACCGCTGGTTGGCACTGGTATTGAACGCAACGTTGCTATTGACTCCGGTGTCTGTGTTGTTGCCGATCGTGGTGGTCTTGTTGAATATGTTGATGCTTCACGAATTGTCGTCAAGGTTTCCGATGATGAAATCGGTGAGGACGACGCCGGTGTTGATATCTACAATTTAACCAAATACACCCGTTCTAACCAGAATACCTGTATTAACCAGCGTACTATTGTCCGTCAGGGTGATGTCATCGCTCGCGGTGATGTGTTGGCTGACGGTCCGTCAGTTGATTTAGGTGAGCTGGCTTTAGGTCAGAATATGCGCATCGCATTCATGACTTGGAACGGATATAACTTCGAAGACTCGATTCTTGTGTCTGAGAAAGTTGTTCAGGAAGATCGCTTTACCTCAATCCATATTCAGGAATTGACCTGTATTGCTCGTGATACCAAATTGGGACCGGAAGAGATTACTGCCGATATCCCAAATGTTGGTGAATCCGCGCTGAGCAAATTGGATGACTCCGGTATTGTTTATATTGGTGCTGAAGTTGGCCCTGGGGATATTCTGGTTGGCAAAGTCACGCCGAAAAGCGAAACCCAGCTGACACCGGAAGAAAAACTGCTACGCGCAATCTTTGGTGAGAAAGCCTCTGATGTGAAAGATACATCGTTGCGTGTTAAAGGTGGGATGCGTGGAACTGTTATTGACGTGCAAACCTTCACTCGTGATGGTGTTGAACGTGATCAACGTTCGAAAGATATTGAGCGTCAGGCTTTGGAGGAGTTCCGTAAAGATCTGAATGCTGAATACCGCATTGTTGAAGACACCGTCTTTGAGCGACTGTCCAATGCGTTAGTGGGTCAAACCGTTGCCGGAGGTCCGGGTCTTAATAAAGGTGATGAGCTTTCTGTCGAGTTTTTGAAAAATCTGCCACGTGGCGATTGGTTCAAAATTCGCTTGCAGGATGAGTCAGCGGCTTCATTGTTAGAAGCTTCCGAAGCCCAGCTAAAAGAACGCAAGCAGGATCAGGAAGAGCGTTTTGACGATAAGAAGCGCAAACTGCAATCTGGTGATGATTTACAGCCTGGAGTGTTGAAGGTCGTCAAAGTCTATCTGGCTGTGAAACGACGTATCCAACCGGGTGACAAGATGGCCGGCCGACACGGTAACAAAGGTGTTATCTCGGTGATCATGCCAGTTGAAGACATGCCATACGATGAAAAGGGTAATCCAGTCGATGTTGTATTGAATCCGCTGGGTGTACCGTCGCGTATGAATGTCGGCCAGATTCTCGAAACCCACTTAGGGGCAGCAGCCAAGGGTCTTGGTGATCGCATCAATGAAATGGTTGAAGAACAGCGAAGTGCTGCAGAGCTGCGTGAGTTCATGGATCAGATCTATAACCAGTCTGGTGCCGGTATTCGCAACGAAACTCTAGGTGACTTCAGCGATGAAGAAATTCATGAGTTGGCTAAAAACCTGTGTAAGGGTGTGCCAATCGCAACCCCCGTTTTCGATGGTGCCAAAGAGTCGGAAGTGAAAGGTCTACTGAAACTGGCAGGCATGGATGATTCCGGCCAAATTCAATTGTGGGATGGACGTACCGGTGATCAGTTCGAAAACAGAACAACAGTCGGTTACATGTACATGTTGAAGCTGAACCACTTGGTTGATGACAAGATGCATGCCCGTTCAACCGGTTCGTACAGTTTGGTTACTCAACAGCCATTAGGTGGTAAAGCACAGTTTGGTGGTCAGCGCTTCGGTGAGATGGAAGTCTGGGCACTGGAAGCTTACGGTGCTGCCTATACCCTTCAGGAAATGTTGACAGTGAAATCCGATGACGTGAATGGTCGTACCAAAATGTATAAAAATATCGTCGATGGTGATCATCGTATGGAACCTGGTATGCCAGAATCTTTCAACGTACTTGTGAAAGAGATTCGCTCACTGGGTATCGATATTGAGCTGGAAAACGAAGAGTGATTGAACGGTGGGCAGCCTGAGGGCTGCCCGGTTGCCAACTCCCTGTGGAGCTGAAACATGAAAGATTTATTGAATCTGCTTAAATCTCAAGGCCAGTCTGAAGAATTTGACTCTATTCGAATTGGTCTTGCTTCACCGGATATGATCCGTTCATGGTCATATGGTGAAGTGAAAAAGCCAGAAACCATCAATTACCGAACGTTCAAGCCAGAACGGGATGGACTTTTCTGTGCTCGTATCTTTGGTCCGATCAAGGACTACGAATGCTTGTGTGGTAAATACAAGCGTTTGAAACATCGCGGTGTGATATGCGAAAAATGTGGTGTCGAGGTGACTCAGGCTAAAGTACGTCGCGAGCGTATGGGTCATATCGAGTTAGCTGCGCCTGTAGCTCATATCTGGTTTTTGAAATCCTTGCCATCCCGTATTGGCTTGATGCTGGATATGACACTACGTGATATTGAACGTATTCTTTATTATGAGAGCTTTGTCGTTATTGATCCTGGGTTAACCAGCTTAGACAAAGGTCAGTTACTGACTGACGAAGAGTATTACGAAGCGATTGAAGAATTCGGTGACGATTTTGATGCCCGTATGGGGGCTGAAGCTGTCCAGAAATTGCTTGAAGCAATAAACCTGGAAGGTGAGATCGCTCAGTTACGCGAAGAAATCCCTGCGACCAATTCAGAAACCAAGATCAAGAAGTTGTCCAAGCGGCTTAAGTTACTGGAAGCGTTTTATAAATCAGGCAATAACCCTGAATGGATGGTCATGACCGTCCTGCCGGTTTTGCCACCTGATCTGAGACCTCTGGTACCGCTAGATGGTGGTCGCTTTGCGACTTCGGATCTGAACGATCTGTACCGTCGGGTTATCAATCGTAACAACCGTTTGAAGCGATTGTTGGAGCTGGCGGCACCGGACATCATTGTTCGAAACGAAAAACGAATGCTGCAGGAATCAGTCGACGCCTTGCTGGATAACGGTCGTCGTGGACGCGCAATTACCGGTTCCAACCGTCGCCCACTAAAATCTTTGGCCGACATGATCAAAGGCAAGCAGGGCCGTTTCCGTCAGAACTTATTGGGTAAGCGCGTAGACTATTCCGGTCGTTCGGTTATCGTGGTTGGCCCTACTTTGCGCCTGCATCAGTGTGGTCTGCCGAAAAAAATGGCTTTGGAGCTGTTCAAACCGTTTATTTTTAGCAAACTGGAACATCGCGGTTTGGCGACAACAATCAAAGCCGCCAAGAAAATGGTTGAACGAGAAGAGCCCGTTGTATGGGATATCCTCGATGAGGTTATTCGCGAACATCCAGTGATGCTGAACCGTGCGCCAACCCTGCACCGTTTAGGTATTCAGGCGTTTGAGCCGGTACTGATTGAAGGTAAGGCAATCAATCTGCATCCCCTGGTCTGTGCTGCTTATAATGCCGACTTTGATGGTGACCAGATGGCGGTTCATATTCCGCTGACACTGGAAGCTCAGTTGGAAGCTCGTGCTCTGATGATGTCAACCAATAACATTCTGTCACCAGCCTCTGGAGAGCCGATCATTGTACCGTCTCAGGACGTTGTCCTGGGTCTTTACTATATGACTCGTGCACGTATCAATGCCAAAGGTGAAGGCATGGTGTTTGCTAACATCGAAGAAGTTCAGCGAGCATACGGTGCTGGTCAGGTCGCATTGCAGGCAATGGTGAAGGTTCGAATTACTGAAGTTTCCTTTAATGGTTTGGGTGAACGCCAGGAAACGGTTTCCCTTCAGGACACAACGGTCGGTCGCGCCATCCTTTATTCGATTGCACCAGACGGAATGGCTTTTGAGTTGGTTAATAATCCAATGAAGAAAAAAGCGATTTCCGGCTTGCTAAACGAGTGTTATCGCTCGGTTGGTTTGAAGGAAACTGTTATTTTTGCCGACCAGATCATGTATATGGGCTTTGCTTATGCAACCAAATCCGGATCGTCTATTGGTGTAAATGATTTTGTTATTCCACAGGCGAAGTACGACATTCTGGGTTCTGCTGAAGCTGAAGTTCAGGAAGTTGAAGAACAGTTCGCTCAGGGTTTGATTACTCAAGGTGAGAAGTACAACAAAGTCGTTGACCTTTGGTCTCGTGCCAACGACCAGATCGCTAAAGCGATGATGGAAGGCATATCCAAAGAAGTTACTATCGATCGTGAAGGCAAAGAAGTCGAGCAAGACTCCTTTAACGCAGTTTTTATGATGGCTGACTCTGGAGCTCGGGGTAGTGCTACTCAGATTCGACAGCTCGCAGGTATGCGTGGCTTGATGGCCAAGCCGGATGGTTCGATTATCGAAAACCCGATTAAAGCGAACTTCCGCGAAGGCTTGTCCGTTGGTGAATACTTCATCTCGACCCACGGTGCTCGAAAGGGTCTGGCTGATACCGCATTGAAAACTGCTTCTTCCGGTTACTTGACTCGTCGATTGGTCGATGTTGCCCAGGACGTTGTTATTACAGAAGAAGACTGTGGCACCGATGATGGTTTGATTTTAGAGCCCATTATTGATGGTGGTGATGTCGTTGTCGCACTAAGTCAACAAGTATTAGGCCGGGTGCCAGCCGAAGATATTATCAATCCAGCGACTGATGATGTAGTTGTCCCTGCCGGCCAGATGATTGACGAACGATTGGCCGAGCTGATCGACAGCGTTGGTGTTGATACAATTAAAGTACGCTCATCTATCAGCTGCGAAACCCGTTATGGCGTATGTGCTCAGTGTTACGGTCGTGACTTGGCTCGCGGTCACCGCATTAACATTGGTGAAGCTGTTGGGATTATCGCTGCTCAATCAATTGGTGAGCCTGGTACTCAGCTGACCATGCGTACATTCCACATTGGTGGTGCGGCCTCAAGCTCCTCAGCAGTGGATAACGTTCAGGTCAAGCAGACCGGTACGGCTCACTTGCACAATGTGAAAACGGTAACCCGTGAGGACGGAACTCTGGTTGTTGTCAGCCGTTCTGGTTTGTTGGCCGTTTCTGACGAGCATGGCCGTGAACGTGAGCGATACAAGTTACCATACGGCAGCGTAGTCAGCGTTAAGGATGGTGCTGCTGTTGAATCGGGAGAAGTTGTTGTTCGTTGGGATCCTCACACACATCCGATCGTTTCTGAAGTGACCGGTAAGGTTCAGTTTATCGGCATGGATGAAGGAATAACCATTAACCGCAAAGTGGATGAGCTGACCGGTGTCAGCACCACGGAAGTGATTCCTCAGGCGCAACGAAATGCGGCCGGTAAAGAGATTCGTCCGCTCATCAAACTGATTGACGCAAATGGTTCTGACATCATGGTCGGTAATAGCAATCAACCGGTTCAGTATTTCCTGCCTGATGGTGCACTGTTAAGCCTGTCTGACGCTGCGGACGTGAAAGTTGGTGATGTATTGGCACGTATTCCTCAGGAATCCAGTGGTAACAAAGACATTACCGGTGGTTTGCCACGGGTTGCTGACTTGTTTGAAGCACGTAAGCCGAAAGAATCTGCAATTTTGGCGGAGGTCAGCGGTACCTTTACCTTCGGTAAAGAAACTAAAGGTAAGAAACGCATTGTTATTACCCCGACTGATGGCTCCGAGGCCTATGAAGAGCTGATTCCTAAGTGGCGTCAGATGAACGTCTTTGAAGGTGAGCAGGTAGAAAAAGGTGAAGTCCTGTCTGATGGACCTATGAATCCACACGATATTCTTCGAGTTCTGGGTGTTGAGGCGCTGGCCAAGTACATCGTTAAAGAGATCCAGGAAGTTTATCGACTTCAGGGTGTTGTCATTAACGACAAGCACATTGAAGTTATCTGTCGTCAAATGTTGCGTAAAGCACTGATTACAGATAGTGGTGACACCGAGTTCATCAAGGGTGACCAGGTCGAGTACATGCAGTTGCTGGAAGGTAACGACACAGCCGTGTCGGAAAACAAGCAGGCGGCTAAGTTTGAGCGCGTATTGTTGGGTATTACCAAAGCATCGCTGGCAACTGAATCGTTTATTTCTGCTGCTTCGTTCCAGGAGACAACTCGGGTTCTGACCGAAGGTGCTGTGACAGGTAAACGTGATTACTTGCGAGGCTTGAAGGAAAACGTCGTAGTAGGTCGTTTGATTCCCGCAGGAACAGGTCTGGCTTATCACGCGGAACGTAAGCGTAAACGTCTGGATCGTGGTGTTGAAAAACCATCTATCAGCGCCCAGGAAGTGGAAGCGGCCTTGAGTCAGGCGTTAAACAAATAGTAAATCAGTGGGTAATTGCTAAAGACAGTAAATCTCCCGCTATTGACTAAGAAATGTGCGATGCCTTAAAATCGCGCACCTTTCAGTACCCGGCAGGCTTAGCCTGCCGGGTACTGTTAGTTTCAAGAGAAGTGAAATAGAGAGAAAGAGGCTTAAATGGCTACTATTAATCAGCTGGTTCGCAAGCCGCGTAAGCGTCAAGTGGACCCAAGCGCGGTAAAAGCACTTGAAAAGTGCCCTCAACGCCGCGGTGTTTGTACTCGTGTTTACACGACTACTCCAAAAAAACCTAACTCGGCACTACGTAAAGTATGTCGTGTTCGTTTAACTAACGGTTATGAAGTTTCTTCTTATATCGGCGGTGAAGGTCACAACCTGCAAGAGCACAGCGTTGTACTGATCCGTGGCGGCCGTGTTAAAGACTTGCCAGGTGTTCGTTATCACACTGTTCGCGGTGCGTTGGATACCTCTGGTGTGAATGACCGTAAAAATGGTCGTTCTAAATACGGAACTAAACGTCCTAAGAAGTAATCTTTGTTTAATTTAATAGTCTCAGAATAAGCAGTAAGGCTGAGTTCGATACAAAATCCTGTTATCAGGCGCGTGTATCAAATCTCAGATCTGCCTGAAGACCTAATTTAAGGGGCTTATCAATGCCAAGAAGACGCGTCGCTGCGAAGCGTGAAATTTTGCCAGATCCTAAGTTTGGCAATGTTACTCTAGCGAAATTCATTAACCACGTAATGGTTGATGGTAAAAAATCTATCGCTGAGAAAATTGTTTACGGTGCATTAGACATCGTAAAAGAAAAGGGTCATGAAGATCCTATCGAACTGTTCGAAAAATCTCTTGAAAGTATCGCACCGCTGGTGGAAGTCAAATCTCGCCGTGTCGGTGGTGCAACCTATCAGGTTCCTGTTGAGGTACGTCCTTCTCGTCGTGAAGCCCTGGCTATGCGCTGGTTGGTTGAATATTCGCGTAAACGTGGCGAGAAGAGCATGCGTCAGCGTCTGGCCGGAGAGCTGCTTGATTCAGCTGACGGTAAAGGTGCAGCGGTTAAAAAGCGTGAAGACGTACATAAAATGGCAGAAGCCAACAGAGCATTCTCTCACTATCGCTTCTAATTTAACTAAAACGGAGACTGAGTCGTGGCTCGTAAAACTCCTTTGGCACGTTACCGAAACATCGGTATCGTTGCTCACGTAGACGCTGGTAAAACAACGACTACAGAACGTATTCTTTTCTATACCGGTCTGTCTCACAAGATCGGTGAGGTCCATGATGGCGCAGCTGTAATGGACTGGATGGAGCAGGAGCAGGAGCGTGGTATCACTATTACGTCTGCTGCAACAACCTGTTTCTGGCAGGGTATGAGTCAGCAGTTCGATCAACATCGCATCAACATCATTGATACTCCGGGACACGTTGATTTCACAATCGAAGTGGAACGCTCTTTGCGCGTACTGGATGGCGCTGTTGTTGTACTGTGTGCTTCCTCGGGTGTTCAGCCTCAGACCGAAACCGTATGGCGCCAGGCAGACAGATACCAGGTTCCTCGTATGGTTTTTGTTAATAAGATGGACCGTGCCGGAGCCGACTTCCTGCGTGTTGTCGAACAGATGAAAGAACGTCTGGGTGCCAATGCAATACCGCTTCAGCTGCCTATCGGCGCTGAGGAGGACTTCAAAGGTGTTATTGACTTGATCAAGATGAAGTCCATCCTGTGGAATGAAGATGACATGGGTATGACTTTTGAGTACGGCGATATCCCAGCGGACATGCAAGACCTGGCAGAAGAGTATCGTCTCAACCTGATTGAGGCTGCTGCAGAAGCAAACGATGAGTTGATGGAAAAGTACATGGAAACCGAAGAATTGACTGAAGACGAAGTCAAGATTGGTTTGCGTACTCGTACTCTGGCTGGTGAAATCGTTTTGACTCACTGTGGTTCAGCATTCAAGAACAAAGGTGTTCAGGCGGTATTGGACAGTGTTATTGAATACATGCCTTCACCAACAGAAGTTGCAGCGATCGAAGGTGAGCTGGAAGATGGTTCCAAGCATGCCGTTGAGGTAGATGACGACGCTCCTTTCGCGGCGCTGGCATTCAAAATCGCAACCGACCCATTTGTTGGTACATTGACTTTCGTGCGTGTTTACGGCGGTGTTCTTAAGTCTGGCGACTCAGTCTATAACTCTGTTCGTGGTAAAAAAGACCGTGTTGGTCGTATGGTGCAAATGCATTCTAATAACCGTGAAGAAATCAAAGAGCTGTCGGCTGGTGATATCGGCGCTTTGATTGGTGTTAAGGATGTAACAACCGGTGACACTTTCTGCGACCCGAGTAACATCATTACCCTTGAGCGTATGGATTTCCCTGAGCCGGTAATTTCGGTTGCAGTTGAGCCTAAATCCAAGGCTGATCAGGAAAAAATGGGTATCGCACTGGGTAAACTGGCCCAGGAAGATCCATCTTTCCGTGTACATACTGATGAAGAAACCGGTCAAACCATTATTGGTGGTCAGGGCGAATTGCACCTGGACATCATTGTTGACCGTATGAAGCGTGAATTCAAAGTTGAATGTAACGTAGGTGCGCCTCAGGTTGCATATCGCGAGCGTATTCGTGCCGTTGCTGATGTTGACTCCAAGTTTGCTCGTCAGTCTGGTGGTCGTGGTCAATACGGTCATGTTGTTGTCAAATTTGAGCCTGCGGAAGATCAAAATGCCGAAGGTCTGGAATTTGTTAACGAAATTGTCGGTGGTGTGGTTCCTAAGGAATACATTCCAGCTGTTCAGAAAGGTATTGAAGAACAGATGAAGAATGGTGTTCTGGCCGGTTACCCATTGTTGGGTCTGAAAGCGACTCTGTACGATGGTTCTTACCACGATGTCGACTCTAACGAGATGGCATTTAAAGTTGCTGCTTCCATGGCGGTTAAGAAACTGGCAGAAAAAGGTAATCCTGCTCTGCTGGAACCTGTCATGAAAGTTGAAGTCGTTACTCCTGAAGATTACATGGGTGACGTTATGGGTGACTTGAACCGTCGTCGCGGTACTGTGTCGGGTATGGACGACAGCCCATCTGGCAAAGTAATTAATGCTGAAGTGCCACTGTCTGAGATGTTTGGTTATGCAACCGACTTGCGTTCCATGTCTCAAGGGCGTGCTTCATACACAATGGAATTTGGTGCATACAAAGAGGCCCCAATGAACATTGTTGAATCCATTATCAAGAAGTCTTGATAGTACGCCTTCAAACAGCGACATCGCCGAGGCGATAAAACTTTTGCGTGCAAGTTGACGGCGTTCTTCTTCGCTCATCTGTTGCTCGCTTCTTGATGTAAATCAGGCAGATCAAATTTATATCGACCTAAAAATGCATCTAAAATATTTTTAAATAGTTTTTTATTATCCTCCACCATCTCTTTTGGCTCATAGATAGAATACTTACCGTGACTTAGTAGGTTTAAAGCTCTTGAGTATAATGCTTCATCCTTGATTCCCTTTATGCAATCAGAAAAATCCTTAAATCCAAAAAATGTAGATGTCTTTTCCAATACATTTCTTAACATATTAAAATGATACGCGTATAGTTTACCAGATGCTTCTGCTTTTTTCAAAGCATCA